>CAZKZB010000039.1:0-30227 GCA_964557135.1 uncultured Petrimonas sp.
GTAAAACTCTAAACATCAAATCTATAACATTTTATTCAGAATAAACTCTAATAAATTTACTAAACACAATAAAACAACTATGGCAATTCAATTCGGAAAAACTTGGTGGGGCGAACACTGGCTGCGGTCACTGGAAAATGTGGATTACGACAACCGCCTGCCGCGAGGCGCATCCTACGCGCGCAGCGGACACGTGCTTTCCGTGAAAATAAAGGACAACTACATTACGGCAAAAGTTTCGGGATCGAGATCCACGCCGTATAAAGTAAATATTATTGTTCCGCCGTTTTTTGAAGATCAAATTGAAAAACTGATAGACAAAATCATTGAGAAACCGGCGCTGATTTCCAAACTGCTCAACCGCAAACTGGATCCGGCCATTCTGACCATCGCAGAAGAAGTGGGGCTAAAAGTTTTTCCGCGTCAGTGGACTGATTTCAAGATGCAGTGCAACTGCCCCGATTGGGCGGTGCCGTGCAAGCATCTGGCTTCGGTTATCTATATGGTAAGCCGCGAAATTGATAACAATCCGTTTTTGGTTTTCGAGATACACAATGTTGACTTGATTGAGGAACTGAAAAAACGGGGAATTTTCATTGCCGAACAAAAGAACAACGAAATTCCGGCATTGGCTTCGCTACTCGTTCCCTCGAAAAAGAAACAAGAGCAAACAGACAACGAAGCCGCGTATTCGCGTGTAGATTTTTCGCAACTGCGCGATATTGCCGAACCTTTGGTACAACTGCTTCCGGATGCACCCCCTTTCTATCCGGGTGGAAATTTCAGGGAAAAATACGCTGCGCAATTTATCCGATTGGGAAAAGAAGCCAAACGAATTATCAATAAACGGCTCGATTTTGAGGCCGTTTTCCCTTCCCGAGCAAAAGAAATAGGCATTAACTACCACTCCGTTTTCAACTTTACCATCGATAAAAAC
Source organism: uncultured Petrimonas sp. (assembly GCA_964557135.1). Lineage (GTDB taxonomy): Bacteria > Bacteroidota > Bacteroidia > Bacteroidales > Dysgonomonadaceae > Petrimonas. The sequence continues at coordinate 938 of CAZKZB010000039.1, forward strand.
AACGATGTGGAAGTTCAATCCGAAAATTCTACAATTAAAAATCTGCAACAACTGCTTCCGGAAATCTTCAAACTAAATCCCGACTATCTGCTTGATTTTCAACCATCAGTAGCAGCGTTACATAAATTGCTTTTTGCTTCCATTCATCTTATTTCCAACGGAAACATTGCTCCGCAGATTGTGCAATTAAACAATAAGCAATTTGTTATCCGCTGGTTACCGGCAATGATTGATGCGCAAGTTCGCGAATTGGTAGGTAAAATGAGCACTATTTTACCCGCAGATTTATTGCAAATACGAAAGACGACAAAAAAAGGAACGCAACTCGATCTCATTAAAAATCAAACGACCGAATTGCTTTCGATTTTTATTTCGGCTCTGGTAAAAGGTCTATCAAAACCATCAAAGGGTGAACTATTTGACGAACTGTTTTTCAAAGGAAAACCGTATGCTTTTGGAGGCGTAGGCGAGAATGCACTGAGCGGCGGAATTAAGGTGTGGTTAGACCGATATTACTTAACTGCCGAAACATATAAGCCACAAATCAAAGTAACGGAACTTGATAACGACGATTTTGATGTTTCTCTAAGCATTGAAGACACCTCGAAAAAAGATGCGCTTCCCGTTGCGTTGACTAAAATTTTACAAGAAAAACAGTTTGAAAAACAGCGATTTAAAATCTTACAAAGCGTATCACTTCTTTCTCCGTTTATTCGCGGATTAGATACGCACGTGAATTTGGGCGGAAATCATCCCATCAGGTACGACATAAAAGATTTTGCGCCTTTTCTGATGGAGATTATTCCTGCTATTCGTTTGCTCGACATCGATATTCTTTTGCCTAAATCGCTTCAACATCTGCTTCGTCCCAAGACATCGGTAAAATTGAAACGCAAATCAGACCAGAAAGGCTTTGTACGGTTAGACGACTTATTGGCATTCGATTGGCAGGTTGCCGTGGGCGACACATTGCTTTCTCCCGAAGAATTTAAAAAACTGATGAAAAATGCCACGGGACTGTTTCGTTTCAAAGAAAGCTACATATATGTAAGCGAGACGGAAATAGCAAAACTCCACAAAATCATTACGGATGATAAACCGTTGAACTCGTACCAACTGCTGCAAACGGCACTGAGTGAAGAGTTTGAAGGTGCGCCTATATCACTTACCGATGAAGTGCGTGAGTTGATAAACGAATTAACTTCTGCCGAAAATATTCCGCTTCCAGAAGCATTGAATGCTCAATTGCGTCCGTATCAGCACAGGGGCTATTCGTGGATGTACAAAAACAGCCGCATCGGTTTCGGTAGCATTATTGCCGATGATATGGGGTTGGGGAAAACGCTGCAAGTAATTTCCATTCTACTCAAGTTTAAAGAAGAAAACGTACTCAACGACAAGCAGAAAGCGTTGGTGGTAGTTCCTACCGGCTTGCTTACCAACTGGCAAGCAGAAATTGCTAAGTTTGCGCCGTCCCTTTCTTCGCATATATATCACGGACAGACAAGGGATATCAAAGTTTTCGATGCCGATATTATGCTTACAACATACGGTGTGTTGCGAAGTGATGCAGAGCTGCTGAAAAAGCGAAAATGGCAAACAATGATTATCGATGAGGCACAAAACATAAAAAATCACGACACGGCACAATCCAAAGCGGTCAAAAGCATTCCGGCAAATATTCGGATTGCGATGAGTGGTACGCCGGTGGAAAACAGGCTGAGCGAGTTTTGGTCTATTATGGACTATACCAACAAAGGCTATTTGGGAAATATAAAAACATTTAAAGACGATTTTGCTACCCCAATTCAAGTTTTCAACGATGAACAGGCGGTAACGAAATTCCGCAAAGTAACGTCGCCATTTATGATGCGGCGTATGAAATCCGATAAATCCATTATATCCGACCTGCCCGATAAGGTGGAACAAAACCAATTTGCCCTGCTTACCAAACAGCAAGCTGCACTTTATCAGAAAACGATGCAGGCGGCTATGGAAGAGATTGAGGGAATAAGCGAAAACGGCGACCACCAAACGCTTTTCAAACGGCAGGGATTGGTGTTGCAAATGATTTTGGCGCTCAAACAGATATGCAATCACCCCACCAATTTCCTGAAAAACGGAAAATTCGATCCCTTACTCTCCGGCAAAGTGGAACTGCTTTTCGAATTGCTCGACTGTATCGTTTCTTCCGGAGAAAAAGTTCTGATATTCACTCAGTTTAAGGAGATGGGTGATATGCTGGAACGCTTTATTGCCGAAAGGTTTGACACCCGCCCCATGTTTTATCACGGCGGATGCAACGTAAAACAACGGCAGGAAATGGTGGAGCGTTTTCAAACCAACAGAGCCGATAAAATCTTTATTCTCTCGCTCAAAGCTGCGGGCACCGGATTGAACCTTACGGCTGCTTCGCACGTCATCCATTTCGACCTATGGTGGAATCCTGCCGTAGAAAATCAAGCTACAGACCGCGCTTACCGTATCGGACAAAAAAAGAATGTAATGGTACACCGAATGATTACCAAAAATACATTTGAAGAGAAGATTGACGAAATGATTCAACAAAAGAAACACCTTGCCGATATGACGGTTGCCACAGGCGAAAATTGGATTGGGAAGCTAAGTAACAAGGAGTTAAGAGATATTTTTGGATAGAGTACTAACTTATTTATTATAGCAATTATGCAAAAGACTGCCCTTATCACCGGCATCACCGGACAAGACGGCTCCTATTTAGCCGAATTTCTTTTGAAAAAAGGATATGAAGTGCACGGAACACTCCGCCGTTCGTCTTCGTTCAACACCGGGCGCATTGAACACCTCTATTTCGACGAATGGGTGCGCGATATGAAACAGAAACGGCTTATCAACCTGCACTATGCCGATATGACCGACTCCAGTTCGCTTATCCGCATTATCCAAACCATTCAGCCGGACGAAATCTACAATCTGGCGGCACAAAGCCACGTGAAAGTGAGTTTCGACGTGCCGGAATATACCGCCGAAACCGATGCCGTAGGCACGCTTCGCTTACTGGAAGCGGTTCGTATTCTGGGATTGGAGAAAAAAGTTCGGATTTATCAAGCTTCCTCGTCCGAACTTTTCGGGTTGGTGCAGGAAGTGCCGCAAAAAGAAACCACGCCGTTCTATCCGCGCAGTCCGTATGGTGTTGCCAAGCTCTACGGCTTTTGGATAACCAAAAATTACCGCGAATCGTACGGAATGTTTGCCGTAAACGGAATTCTTTTCAACCACGAAAGCGAACGTCGCGGCGAAACATTCGTTACCCGAAAAATCACCATCGCCGCCGCCCGCATCGCGCAGGGAATGCAAGACAAACTGTATTTGGGCAACCTCAGCGCGTCGCGCGACTGGGGCTACGCACCCGATTACGTGGAGTGTATGTGGCTGATGTTGCAACACGACACGCCCGAAGATTTTGTTATTGCCACCGGCGAGATGCACACCGTTCGCGAATTTTGCACCTTGGCTTTTGCCGAAGCGGGCATCAACCTGTGCTGGGAAGGCGAAGGCGTGAACGAGAAAGGAATAGACACAGCGACAAACAAAGTGTTAGTGGAAGTAGATCCGAAATATTTCCGACCCGCGGAAGTGGAACAACTGCTCGGCGACCCCACGAAAGCCAAAACTTTGCTCGGCTGGAATCCACGAAAGACGTCGTTTGAAGAACTGGTTAGATTGATGGTGAGGCACGATATGAAGTTTGTGAAGAAGTTGAAAATTAAGGCAGAAATGTAAGAATTAGTAAGGTGTGAAAAATAAGTTGGTAAAAATAATACAGTATATTGAATTTAATTCGCCCGCAACTCTCTCCTTAACCTCACCCCCAACCCCTCTCCTAAAAGAGAGGGGAGCATGGGCAGCGGTAAATGATTCTTAGCCCGCCATCCTTCCCCTTTGTGGGGGAAGTTAGAAGGGGGTGGGAGTACCCCGCTTTGCGGGGGAGGGGTTATGAGTGAAATACTTTGATTTTAAAATCATAACCCCTCCGCTCGTTCCTCACTCGTCCCCTTAACTTAAGGGGACAGTTGCGCAGGTCATATTTTCACTATTTATCATAAAAACACCAACTTATTCTTCACGAATTACTTAGAGAAAAGTAACAGCAAACACCTCCGTGTAACTCTGTGTTAAAACAAAACACCTATGAACAAATCATCAAAAATATACATCGCCGGGCACCGCGGACTTGTCGGCTCGGCAATTTGGAAAAACCTGCAACAAAAAGGCTATACAAACCTTATCGGTCGCACACACAAAGAGCTGGATTTGATGGACTCAGCAGCTGTTGCCCAATTCTTCGAAACCGAAAAGCCGGAATACGTGTTTCTCGCGGCGGCACACGTGGGCGGAATTGTTGCCAACAACACCTATCGGGCAGATTTTATCTATCGAAACCTGCAAATTCAGAACAACGTCATCGGGGAGAGCTATCGCCACGGCGTGAAAAAGCTGCTATTTTTGGGCAGCACCTGCATCTATCCGAAAAACGCACCGCAGCCAATGAGCGAAGACTCGCTGCTTACCTCGCCATTGGAGTACACCAACGAGCCGTACGCCATTGCCAAAATCGCGGGACTGAAAATGTGCGAAAGCTTCAACATTCAATACGGCACCAACTTTATTGCCGTGATGCCCACCAATTTGTACGGTCCAAACGACAACTTCGACTTGGAAAAAAGTCACGTGCTTCCGGCAATGATTCGCAAAATTCATCTCGGCAAATGTTTGATGGAAAACAATTGGAACGCCATCCGCACGGATTTGAACAATCGACCTGTGGAAAACATATCGGGGAACTATTCTGAAGAAGAAATTATCGACGTTTTGGAGAAATACGGCATTTGTAGCGATAAAATAGAACTTTGGGGAACAGGCGCGCCGATGCGTGAGTTTTTGTGGAGCGAAGAGATGGCAGACGCCTGCGTTTTCATTATGCAAAACGTGGATTTTCCCGATTTATCGAAAGGCAAAACCGAAATCCGCAACTGCCACATCAACATCGGGACGGGAAAAGAAATCAGTATCCGCGACCTCTCGGAACTTATCCGCGAAACCATCGGCTACACGGGCAATATTGTTTTCGACTCTTCGAAACCCGACGGCACCATGCGTAAACTCACCGATGTGTCCAAACTAAACGCATTGGGTTGGCGCCATCAAATAGAGATTGAAGAGGGTGTGAAACGGATGTATGCGTGGTTCATCGCCCACAACTCGTAACTCGTAACTCGTAACTCGCAACCCGCAACCCGTAACCCACACCTCATTTCACTCTCTCCTTATACACTTGCCAGCGGCTCATCACATTACGTACATAATTGATGGTTTCATCGCCGCGAAAATATCCCGCCTTGCAAACCGGGTCTTTATAATACTGCTCCAAGCGTTTCAATTCGATGTATTTCTCCACGTTTCCGTCCCAAACGTTTTTGTCGGCATCGTACTTTTCGGCAAGGGCACGGGCATCGGCAATGTGTCCGATTCCGCCGTTGTATGACGCCAGTACCATTTTTATCCGCTCGGTTTCATTGTCGATGGATTTGAAAGAACCCAACAACCTTTTCAGGTACGCCGTGCCGGCTTTAATGTTGAGTTCGGGGTCGAAAATATCGCTCCCCGACACGCCAAAAATGGCTGCCGTAGCGGGCATCAGCCCCATCAAACCTCCGGCTCCCGCCCACGATTTTCCATCGGGATTAAACGTAGATTCGTGGTAAGAAACCGATGCCAGCAAACGCCAATCGAGTCCGTACTCTTTGCCGTATTGCTTAAAATGGGCGTCCCACGGTGAAATATGTCCGGGCGCGATTACCAAAACATGGGGCGAGCCGCTATCGGTAAAATATCCTTTTGCTTCTTCAAAATATCGTTTCGCCACGCGCACATATTCGGGCTTGCGGCCGCTCCGTACGAACCACGCGTTAAGCGAATCGGCAAGAACGGGCGTGTTTTTGCGCACCGCCCACGACGTGCGCTGGTCGAAACTCACCGGCAAATCCACATCGATATTCTTGAAATAGGTGTGATTCAGCCGCGCGATAAACTCGTCGGCAACCGTATATTTTATCTCGCCGAGCGACACCATCCGAATCAAATCTTCCACCACAAGCGTGTCTTTATCGGCGTATTGCAGGCAGATTCCGCCGCCAATTTCCTCGTCGAGATTGGTCATGCGCTGTTCGTATTTCGAGTCGCGAAGCACATACACATCTTTGTCAATCAGCTCCGTAACATCTTTTACCAAAGTGTCTGATTTTTCTGCCCGCTGCACAAGCACCTGATGCGTTATCTGCGTTAAACCGCAGTGCAGAACCGAGTCGCGCGTCAAATTATCAACCGGCACATTGTAAGCCACCACATCGCCGATGCTGTCTTGCAGCATTTGAACCAACGACGGAAGATTTTGAGCCACGATAATTTTCAGCGTCAACCCTTTTTCATCGGCAAAATCTTTTATCATATCGTAATGATAACCCATTTCTTGGTCGCGATAGATAAAGTAAGAAACCGATGAGTTTAAGGTGATTACACGCAGCGTGTCGCTTTCCGCAATCTGATCGTAATCATACGGTTGGGGGGCGGGCTTTTGCTTGCAAGAAGAAAAAGCGAGCAGCAGAAAAGCAACAAGCAGACAGGTTTTATGTTTCATATCGAAAAAGATTTACGCGCAAATTTACAAGATAATTTTTTAATTTACACGTAGATGGATAGAAAAGACCCGAAATCGCGAAATATACAATAGAGATTATCTTGATTAGTTTGTTATATGTTTAATTTACAACAATATTACACCTGAAAAGTGTTACTTTCATAACTGTCCCGCCTTACGGGACGGTTATAAAACCCGCCTGCCGGCGGGCAAGTGTCACCCTTCGGGTAAAACTCTAAATATTAATTCCATATCATTTTATTCAGAATAAACTCTAATATCGTCAAATGCTAAATTCGTAAATTTCTTTTACAGAAACAACTTTTTTTCTTTTCTTTGCCAAAGATGAGTTTGCAATACAATTTATTGTTATATTTATTCCTTGATATCCACCAATTGGCGGACTGGATTGTTATGCCGTTATTCTTTGTAGCGTTAAGTTTCCCCTCTGTAAGACTCATAACAATTGAATAACTATTGTTCTGTGAATAAAGTTAGAGGATTAGACTGTGAAAGGTGCACTTTGATCCTCGTAATGCGCACCTCGTGACCCGTAAGAAAAAACAATTAAGAGATGAAACTAAAACTTTGCGTATTTATTTTTATGCTTGCTGTTTTTGCGACATCCGTTTTTGCCCAATCCAACGATTGGCGTACTTATTTGGAACAGCTTGCCGAAAAGGAAGAAGAGGAATTGGATGAAGCAACCATAGAAAATATGTTTCAGGAGCTGATTATGCTCGAAAGCAATCCCATGAACCTGAACACGGTTTCTCGTGCTCAGTTGGAGCGATTCTCTTTACTCACGTATGAACAAGCATCGGTTATTGCCGAATTTCTCGAGAAAAACCGCCCCGTTTATACCGTTTTCGAACTTCGCAACGTCCCACAACTCGATTATAATACCATTGAGCTTATTCTGCCGTTCTTCTACGTGGGTGAAACGGAAAAAGAAAAATTATCAATGGCTGAAATGTTGAAATACGGAAGAAATGAAGTTCAACTCCGATTGGATAAAAATCTCAACCAACGTGCCGGTTACGGTGAGTTTTCCGACAGCATCCTGCAACGCTTTCCCAACCGAAAGTATCGCGGAGAAGATTTTTACACATCGCTGAAATACTCGTTCGTTTATCGCGATAAAATTCAGTTTGGTCTGCTTGGCGAAAAAGATGCCGGTGAACCTTTGTTCAAAAAGGATTATCCCAAAGGGTACGACCACTACGGCTTCCACCTTATCGTTCGCGATTTGGGAAAACTACGAACACTGGCAGTTGGCGACTATCGACTTTCCTTCGGACAAGGATTGATTTTGAACAACGACTTCCAGCTTCCCAAAGCGTGGGCTGCCAACAACCTTATCCGACACACGCAAGAACCCAAGCGGCACTTTTCTACCGCCGAAACCGGTTTTTTCAGGGGAGCGGCTGTAGTTTTCGGTCTCGGAAACGTAAATATCACCACGTTTTACTCCAATAAACGATTCGACGCCAACTTATCGAGCGACGGATTCATCACTTCATTCAAAACAGACGGTTACCACCGCACTCCGGGCGAGATGGAGAAAAAGAATAATGCGCGCGAACAGGTTACGGGTGTAAACGTAAATTACCGAAAAAATCGATTCCAAATTGGCATAAGCAGTATTTATCACGCGTATAACCAAATGTACTACCCTACTGTTCAGGAATACAACTATTATTACCTGCGTGATTCATCGAATTTCAATGCCGGTATCGATTATTCTTATCGGATGAACCGGTTGTCTTTCGCCGGTGAAACGGCAGTAGCTAAGAATAAAGCTATCGCGACAACTCACATGATTCAGTATTCGTCTTCCAATTTGCTTTCCTTATCAATGCTTTACCGCTACTTTCCCATTTCATATAACGCCATGCACGCGCGAACTTTTTCAGAGACTAACCGTGTGCAGAACGAAAACGGCTTGTACGTTGGCGCCACATTTAGTCCGATTTCAAAAGTTTCGGTAACAAGTTATATCGATATATTCCGCTTCCCGTGGGTCAGAAGTCAGGTAGATAAACCATCGAAAGGGATAGAGATATACTTTTTAGGAACATACGCCGTGAACAGAAATTCGAATTTTGAATTGCGCTACCGATATAAACAACGTGAACAAAACGCCCGCTATCCCGATGAGAATTCACGAACTGTACTACCCTACAATACGCAAAAAATCAGGCTGCGCTATAATAACGTGCTTAATAGTGGATGGAGTTTTCGCACAACAGTTGACGCGGCATTGTATCGTCAAAAACATTTTCCGGTGGAAACAGGGTGGATGCTGTCACAAAACATCGCATTCAGGGGAGCCGGCAAATTAACGGGCGATTTTTACGCCGGATATTTTAAATCGGATACATATGCCGCCAGGCTCTATTCTTACGAAAGAAATATTTTGACCACGTTTTATATGCCATCGTTTTACGGCGAGGGCATTCGGTTGGCGTTGTCGGGGCGGTACAACATCACTTCGCGATTATCGTTTTCAGCAAAAATCGGGCACACAAGCTATTTCGATCGGGAAAGCATCGGCTCCGGCACGGAATTGATTGAGGGCAACAGCCGCACCGATGTTTTCACGTACCTACGGTGGAGATTTTAGTTACGTGTTACGAGTTACGAGATGCGAGTTACGCGGCGTGGGGCGCAAGACATTAACCGCTGCCCTAAACAGTAAACATTGAACCTTAAACTTTAAACCCCAAAATCGTAAATAGTTCGTATCTTTGCACCCTCATGTATCGCGTAACATACGTTACACCGATAGCATCATCTCTGTTGAATATGGCAAATCCCTTACTACAAATAGACACCCTCTCCAAAAGTTTTGGAGATTTAGTACTTTTCCGCGACATCTCATTCGGCATCTCCGAAGGCGATAAAATGGGACTAATCGCAAAAAACGGTGCGGGAAAGACTACACTGCTCAATATTCTTGCCGGAAAAGAACCCCACGATGACGGACGGGTTGTTTTTCGTAACGATATCCGGTTTGCTTACTTGGAACAGTCTCCACAATTTGATCCGGAACTCACGGTTTTAGAAGCCTGTTTTCAATCGGATAACGAAACCGTAGAATTGATTGGCCGGTACGAAGAAATCATGGCATCGAACAACCACAAGCAACTGGACGAAATTCTGGCAAAAATGGATTTGTTAAAGGCTTGGGATTACGAACAACGTATTAAGCAGATTCTCAGTCAACTCAAAATTTTTCAATTCGACCAGAAAATCGGCGAACTTTCCGGCGGACAAGTGAAACGGGTAGCATTAGCCAATGCGTTAATCTCCGAACCGGAACTGATTATCTTAGATGAGCCCACAAACCACCTCGATTTAGATATGGTTGAATGGCTCGAAAGTCACCTTTCACGCTCGAACATCAGCTTGTTGATGGTTACACACGACCGCTATTTTCTCGACAGAGTGTGCACGCAAATCATTGAAATAGAGGACAAACAAATCTACACATACAAAGGCAGTTACGCGTACTACTTGGAAAAACGCGATGAACGGCTCGCGGCTTATGCTTCTGAAATTGACAGTGCCACAAACTTATACCGCAAAGAACTCGACTGGATGCGCCGACAGCCGCAAGCCCGTGCTACTAAAGCCAAATCACGCATCGATGCGTTTTACGAACTGGAAGAAAAAATCAAGCAACGCCACACTCAAAACGATATTAAGCTCTCGGCAAAAGGCTCATATATCGGGAAAAAAATTTTTGAAGCTAAACACATTACAAAAAGTTTCGGAGAGATCAAAATTACCAACGATTTCAACTATATCTTCACCCGATACGAGAAAATGGGTATCATCGGCCACAACGGTACCGGCAAAACTACGTTTATAAAAATGCTCCTCGGACTTGAGAAACCCGATTCGGGAAGTTTCGATATCGGAGAAACCGTGAATTTTGGTTATTACAGCCAGGAAGGGTTGCAGTTTGATGAGCAGACAAAGGTTATTGACGTGGTGCAAAACATTGCCGAAGTTATCGATTTGGGAAACGGCAGTAAACTTACCGCATCGCAGTTTCTACAACACTTTTTGTTCGCGCCATCCAAACAGCACGATTTTGTGCATAAGCTGAGTGGCGGCGAAAAACGCCGGTTACACCTGTGCACCGTGCTTATAAAAAACCCCAACTTCTTAGTTCTCGACGAGCCAACCAACGACCTCGATATTGCCACGCTCAACATCTTGGAAGAATACCTAATCGGGTTCAAAGGCTGCCTCATCGTTATTTCTCACGACCGCTATTTTATGGATAAAGTGGTGGATCATTTACTTGTTTTTCACGGAAACGCCGAAATTCAGAATTTTCCGGGAAATTACACCCAATATCGCGACTGGAAATCGTTAGAAGACAAGCGAGCCAGCGAAGAGGAAAAACCTTCTAAAACTGAAAAAGCTACCGAGAAACCTACTCCCAAGGAGAAAACCAAACTCACGTTTAAGGAAAAACAAGAATTTGAGCGGTTGGAAAAAGAAATTGCCGATTTGGAAGACGAAAAAAAGCTGATAGAGACAAAATTGTCTTCCGGCACGCTTAATTCAGAAGAGTTAATTGAAAACTCCAAGAGAATTGGTGTAGTGATTGACGAGATTGACGAAAAAACCATGCGCTGGCTCCAATTGAGCGAATATATCTGAAATTATGAAATTCGATAAAAAACCATCCGGCAGAAGAGGCGCCAAACTGCTTGCCATAGAAATACTTACCATTGGGTACTCTATCATTACTGCCCTTATCACTTTAGTGTTTTGGCAAAAACTGAACAATCCCGTACATTTTCTGCTCACACGAGTGGCTGTTGTCTGTGGCTTTTGGTTTATCTACCATGCGACACAACTTATCAAAAACGAAAAAACTTCTACGCTCGTTCGCATCTTGTTTCCCATGGCACTCCTCTCGCACTGGTACTCCGAAACCTATGAATTTAACCGAATTTTTCCCAATTTAGACCACATTTTTGCCAACGCAGAACAATGGCTTTTCGGGTTTCAGCCTGCAGTTGCGTTTGCCCAATTTTTCGGGTCGAAGTGGATAAGCGAAATTTTCTATATGGGATATTTTTTCTATTTTCCCATGATGATGTTGATTATTATATACTGTTACTTTGCCAAACGCGCTCAATTCAACAAACTCAGTTTCATTTACCTTGGTTCTTTTTTCCTTTATTATCTGCTGTTTATTTTTATTCCGGTAGCCGGACCTCAATATTATTTCCCCGTTATTGGAGCGGAGAACGTGGTCAGAGGTATATTTCCTTCCGTTAGCGACTATTTTTTTCATCACATAGAATTGCTACCCGGCCCCGGTTTTAGCGAAGGATTGTTTTACAAGATGGTTAAAATGTCGCAAGATATGGGAGAGCGTCCTACAGCAGCTTTTCCCAGTTCGCACGTGGGTATTTCTACCATTTTGATGATTTGGTTGTTTTTTAACAACAAAAAAATACTTTTCGCGCTGCTTCCTTTTTATATATCCCTCTGCTGTGCAACCGTTTATATACAAGCTCATTATCTTATTGATGTTATCTCGGGATGGATAAGCGCTTTCGCATTCTATTTCATGCTGGCATATAGTTATGAAAAAATGAGAGTTAGGCTCAAAGTAAGTTCTACTCCAAAACGAAACCGCTATTTAGAAATAGTATAAATTATTATCTGTAAGCACATTAGTTCTAATAATCACTTTTAGTTTTATATCTTTGCAACGCTGATAAAGAACAGCGCCGAAGAATTATTGCACCCTGATGAAGTTAACCCAAGCCGGGGAGCATCCGTCATCAAACATAGGTCTTCAGATATTTCACTAACATTTTATAAAACAACCCATTATGAAAAGTGTAAAAGGAACCCAAACAGAACAAAACCTGCTCAAATCGTTTGCAGGAGAATCTCAGGCAAGAATGCGCTATACATTCTACGCCAAAGAGGCAAAAAAAGAAGGATACGAACAAATTGCTGCTATTTTCTTGGAAACTGCCGATCAGGAAATGGTGCACGCCAAACGCATGTTTAAATACTTGGAAGGCGGAATGCTGGAAATTACCGCTGCTTATCCAGCAGGAAAAATCGGAACCACTGCCGAAAACTTAGAAGCTGCCGCAGCCGGTGAAAACGAAGAATGGACGGATCTCTATCCTCACTTTGCCGATGTTGCCGAAGAAGAAGGATTTAAGGAAATCGCCACCATGTACCGCATGATTGCCAAGGCCGAAGCTGTTCACGAAGAGCAATACCTGAAATTGCTGGAGCACGTTAAAAACGGAACTGTTTTTGCCCGCGAAGAAGATATCGAATGGCAATGTCGCCATTGCGGATACGTTTATACCGGTAAAAAACCGCCGAAAAAATGCCCCACCTGCTTACATGATCAGGCCTATTTCGAACCGAAAAACAGTGCATATTATTAATAACAAAGCCTGTTTCAACATAAAAAACGGAGTAATTTAACGTTACTCCGTTTTTTATAATCCTTCCGAAACCAAAATCTTTAAATTAGGATAACAAAAAAAGACCATCTCATTTCTGAAATAGTCTTCCAATTTAGTGACTCCGACAGGATTCAAACCTGTAACCTTCTGATCCGTAGTCAGATGCTCTATTCAGTTAAGCTACGGAGCCATACTTCTTTTGTTTGCGACTGCAAAGTTAAATCAAATTTTAAAACTACACAAATGTTTTTTGTTTTATATTTGCATGAAAATAAATTCAATGAAAAAAGTTTCCATATTAACCGTCATATTTATAACCACATTTGTAGGTGTGGCTTTTTCCCAGCATAAATTTGCCTTAAACTTAGGTTACGATTATATGCAAAAACATACCGGTTACGTGGGTGCAGAATACAGGATAGACAGTAATCAGCAGGAACACAGATCGCACGGCCCGTTCAATATCGGAATCGGAACTTATTTATACGGGCAAAACGGTAAATTCACGGCAACCCCCGAAATTCACTTGAATAAAACTTGGAAGCACTTCATTGTTACCGAGATATCGGCATCCGCAAGGAACATAAAGCCAAGCATAGGGCTTACTTTTTTCAACTTGGCACGATTACAATTCGGCTACAGTTTCCCCGTAAAACAATCTGATTTCAAAGGCTTTTCCGTTGGATTTCACATCCTTATCGGTAAATCGCCCTTTTACGATGAAATGCGAGTATTCTGACACAACGCAGACAAAGAAAAAAATTAGCATAACCTCAATTATTTTCGCCTCAAAACTCTTTGTTAATTAGCTGAATTATTGTAACTTTGCAGTCCGATTATTAAAATTATCTATTTAAGAGTTTGATTTATAGCTTTTTATTTGCCTTTTAGTCCCTTAGCCAGACAAAACGGGGAGCGAAAATCCGACTTAATTTTATTAAACGATTTTAAAAAACTAAAAAAAGTGAACACTTTAAGTTATAAAACCATTTCCGTTAACAAAGAAACGGCGCAGAAAGAATGGGTTTTGGTTGACGCAAGCGGCCAATCGTTGGGACGAATCAGTTCGAAGGTCGCTAAATTGCTGAGGGGTAAATACAAACCCAGTTTTACTCCGCACGTAGATTGTGGCGATAACGTAATTATCGTAAACGCCGACAAAGTTGAACTCACCGGCAATAAATGGACAGACAGGATTTATTACCGTCACTCCGGCTATCCCGGTGGACAAAAAACATCAACTCCTGCCGATTTGATGAAAAAAAGCCCCGACAGGCTTTTCCGAAAAGTGGTGAAAGGTATGTTGCCGAAAAACAAACTCGGCAGTGCTATTCTCAACAATCTATACGTGTATGCCGGAGAAGAACATCCGCATCAAGCTCAAAAACCAAAACAAATAGATATTAATACACTCAAATAATAAGATGGACGTAATAAATTCAATCGGAAGACGCAAAGCCGCCGTAGCCCGTGTATTCATGAGCGAAGGTTCAGGCAAGATCGTTATCAACAAACGCGAACTCGAACACTATTTCCCTTCATCCATTTTGCAGTTTATCGTGAAACAACCGCTAAATAAATTAGACGCTGTTGAAAAATACGATATCAAAATCAACCTGCACGGAGGTGGTTACAAAGGACAATCGGAAGCTGCCAGACTGGCAATTGCCCGTGCTTTGGTGAAGGTTAATCCGGAAGACAAAGCTGCATTAAGAGCCGAAGGATTCATGACCCGCGACCCGCGCGTGGTAGAACGCAAAAAACCGGGGCAACCGGGAGCAAGAAAGAGATTCCAATTCTCGAAACGTTAATTTTTGGATATACTCTCCGGATTTCTTTCCGGAAAGATATATATGAACCGTAAATCGGGTTCTTCATAGTGACGTTTAGTATCTAAATTGTGAGGACGTTATCGGTAAAAACAAGACCAATAGTTTACCTTGCGATTCGACTAAGAAAAAGAATGTAAACGAATAAAAAAACAAAATTAAAAAATGGCAAAATTAGAATTTGACCAACTTCTTGACGCCGGAGCACACTTCGGCCACTTGAAAAGAAAATGGAATCCGGCAATGGCTCCCTATATTTTTATGGAGCGCAACGGCATTCACATTATCGACCTCTACAAAACAATTGCAAAAGCTGAAGAAGCCGCTGCAGCATTGAAGCAAATTGCTAAATCGGGCAAGAAAGTACTTTTCGTAGCCACAAAAAAACAGGCAAAACCGGTTATCGAAGAAAAAGCGCAAAGCATCAACATGCCTTACGTTATTGAGCGTTGGCCCGGCGGTATGCTCACCAATTTCCCCACTATCCGCAAGGCGGTTAAGAAAATGAGCAATATCGATAAGATGGTTAAAGACGGGACGTTTGACACGTTGTCGAAACGCGAAAAATTGCAAATTACCCGTCAACGCGCAAAACTCGAAAAAATGCTCGGTTCTATTCAAGACCTCACCCGATTGCCTTCGGCACTTTTCGTGGTTGATGTCATGAAAGAACAAATTGCTGTAAAAGAAGCAAATAAATTAGGCATTCCGGTATTCGCCATTGTGGATACCAACTCCGATCCGAGCGATATCGATTTCGTAATTCCCGCTAACGATGATGCAGCAAAAGCTATCGATATGATTCTCGATTTCCTTTGCGGAGCCATAAAAGAAGGGTTGGAAGAGCGTAAGATTGAAAAAGCAGACGCTAACGCCGCTGAAGATCAGGAAGAGGAAAGCGCGCCGACACGCAGAGAGAGAAAATCGAAAGTAGCTAAGAAAGAGCGCGTTAAGAAAGAGGACAAAGATGCTATCAACGCGTCGGTTGTGAGCAAATATGCTAAAGACGCTGACGTTGAAGAATAAAACAGACATCAGACATCAGATATTAGACAACAGACAGAAGACAGAAAAATAAAATCTCTCGGATACTGAAATCGCAGTTATTGCCCTCCCTCGTTAGGAGGGATAGGGAGGGGGTTTGCCAGCTAAGCGATCTGACTTCTGGAATCTACAAAAAACAATTTAAAAACAAATATAGAAAATGGCAGTTACAATGGCAGATATCCAACATTTGCGCAAAATGACAGGCGCGGGAATGATGGATTGTAAAAGTGCACTAAATGAAGCAAACGGCGACTTTGACAAAGCGGTAGAAATCATTCGCAAAAAAGGACAGGCAGTTGCCGCCAAACGCGAAGATCGTGAAGCCAGTGAAGGTTGCGTGTTGGCCAAAACTCAAGGAAATTATGCTGCAGTGGTAGCGTTGAAATGCGAAACCGACTTTGTTGCTAAAAACGAAGAATTTATCGCATTAACTCAACAAATATTAGATGCAGCTATCGAACATAAACCCGAAACGCTGGAGGATTTACTGAACGTTGAACTTCCTAAAGGAAACGTTTCGCAACTCATTTTGGATAAAATTGGCGCTACCGGTGAAAAAATGGAATTGGGTTATTTCGAACACATTTCAGCGCCTTCGGTAGTTTCATACATTCACATGGGTAACAAACTGGCAACGATTGTTGGTTTCAACAAAGAAAACGTTGATGAAAGCGTAGCTAAAGACATTGCTATGCAAGTTGCGGCAATGAATCCCATTTCGGTCACACCCGATAGCATTCCGGCAGAAATTAAAGAAAAAGAGCTGGAAATTGCACGCGAAAAAGCTCGCGAAGCCGGCAAACCCGAAAACTTGTTGGACAGAATAGCCGAAGGCTCTTTGCAGAAATTCTACAAAGAATCAACGCTGTTGCAACAAGAGTATGTGAAAGACAACAAATTGACTATTGAGCAATTCTTGAAACAAAACGATAAAGAATTAACCGTAACCGTTTTCAAACGTGTATCGTTGAATGCGTAATGTACTAATATCTTTATCGCTATCTAATAAAAGCGCCCCGAAAAATATCGGGGCGCTTTTTATTTTCCCGCACGGCGGCTCCAAACCGTCTTGCGGATAAAGAGCAGTGCTGCAAGGAGCAAAGTGGTTATGTTTTTGCGATCAACTGTTTCAACTTCTTAATTTCTCCAATACAATCGACCATCCCCTCAATATTAAAGAGAATCTGTCTGTCAACAACCGGGATCACGAGCAGCAGTTACGTCAAGGAAAAATCAAAGAGCTTGAAGGCCGCCCAATTTATAAAGAAAATACACCATATACACTCCCACAAAAACGGCTCCCTGCCAGCGTTTTATTCGTGTACCAATCTTCATAAAAACCCACAACAATGCACCAATACCTACTACAAAAAGGTTATCTATCACATTGATATCGGGCGTTTCAATCGGAAAAATAAGGCCGGCGACTCCAAGGATAAGCAAAATATTGAAAATATTGGAACCGATAACATTTCCGATAGCAATATCGGAACGTTTTTTCATGGCTGCAACCACCGAAGTTGCCAATTCCGGCATACTCGTGCCCGCCGCTACAATAGTCAAACCGATTAACGCCTCAGACATACCCAGTTTTTGAGCAATAATTACTGCATTATCAACCAACAAGTTGGAACCATAAATAAGTCCGAAAAGCCCCAACCCGATCAGCAAAATATCAATAGTCCAGTGTTTATACTTCTTGATAGCTTCTTCATCGACCGCCTTTTTGTCCTTATTCTTAAATGAGTTGATAAACAAATACCCCATATAGGCCACAAAAAGAAAGACGAAAACAAAAGCCTCGAAAAAGTTGATTTTTGCATCAAGAAACAAGAACAGAAAAAGAACCGAAGTGAGAAACATTACCGGAACGTCGAATTTCAACAACTGTCTCTTGACAGCTAATGGGTAAATGAGTGCTGATATTCCTAAAATAAGTCCGACATTAAACAAATTTGATCCCAGCACATTACCAACCGATATAGCACTCTGCCCCATCATAGCAGCTTTTATGCTGACCACCAATTCGGGAGCGCTGGTACCTACCGATACAATGGTGAGGCCGATAATCAATGGACTAACGCCTAATCTGGCAGCAAAAGACGATGCACCCGACACAAGCCACTCGGCACCAAAATAAAGTATTACGAGAGAAACCAATAACCAAACAACTTCCATCAACGGATATTTTTAATGAATAACGTATTGCACATCAATGCACAATCATTTATAACAACAAAAAACCTCTTTGGTTCAAAGAGGTTTTTGATTAATATCTATCTTTTTTTATTCCGTGTAATACCTGAAATCTTTCAACATTTCTTGCAAACGCTTGCGAGCGAAGAAAATTCGGCTTTTAACTGTCCCGATAGGGAGACCTAAATGTTTAGCAATTTCTTCGTATTTATAACCCGAAACGTGCATGGAAAAAGGAACTTTATATTCATCGGTGAAACTGGAAATCGCCTTGTTTATCTCCTTGATGGTGTAGGCTCCGTCCGGTGTGTTAAATCCGGAGTCTTGCGGAAGATTCAAATGATATAGGTTTTCCGTTTTATCGATAATAGTCTGACTTCTAACAATTTTGCGGTAGTTATTCACAAAAATATTGTGCATGATGGTGAAGACCCATCCTTTGAAATTTACGTTCTCGTAATATTTTTCTCTGTTGTCTAAAACGCGGAGAGTTGTTTCCTGCAGAAGGTCTTTTGCGTCTTCACGGTCAGCAGTTAATGTTAGCGCGAAGTTAAACATATTATCCTGCAAACCCAGTAATCTGTTTTCGAAAGAACTTTTTGACTTCATAGCTTTTAATTTTTGTTTGTTGTGTTAACGACACTGCTTTATTTGATTTTCAAAATACATATATATTGCATTGTCACTTGCAAATATAGTAACATAATTCTTTTATTAAATATTTTTTTGCTTCAAAAACATATAATTAGTGTTAACAAATTCACAACATGACACATCGATGTTAATTATCAGCCCATTACGTTATTTTTACGTGTAGACTTTTTCTACACATACCCTATAAATAAAATTTATATCAGGATTATCTTAATCTAAAAACGTAATAATTTCGAAACAATTTTAATATTAGAACAAATCTAAATAGCAAGCAGCTGTCATCCTAATATACAAAATAAAATGATGACTGCCAAATTACAGAGCCGGGATTTTAAAATTGTCTTGTGGCATACTATTTGCAAATAAGTTAGAAGAATAAATTTAATAACATTATTAATTATGATAAAAGAAGGACAAATTGGGGTAACGACCGGAAATATATTCCCCATCATCAAGAAATTTCTGTACAGCGATCACGAAATTTTCCTACGTGAAGTAATCTCAAACGCGGTTGATGCCACACAAAAACTGAAGACACTGGCAGACGTGGGAGAATTTAAAGGTGAATTGGGCGATTTATCGGTAAAGGTTTCGATGGACAAAGAAGCCAAAACCTTAACCATTTCCGACCGCGGAATAGGAATGACGGCCGACGAAGTGGATAAATACATCAACCAGATAGCACTGTCATCTGCAAACGATTTTCTCGATCAGTATAAAGACAATGCCAACGCCATTATCGGACATTTCGGACTGGGCTTTTATTCCACGTTCATGGTGGCTAAAAAGGTCGAAATAGTAACCAAATCATATAAGGATGAGCCTGCCGTAAAATGGTCGTGCGAGGGCGACCCAGAATACAAAATGGAAAAAGCCGACAAAACCGATCGTGGAACTGACATCATTTTACATATCGATGAGGAAAACGAAGAGTTTCTGGAGAAACACAAAATTGAATCACTGCTGAATAAATATTGCAAGTTT
This sequence comes from uncultured Petrimonas sp., assembly GCA_964557135.1. Lineage (GTDB taxonomy): Bacteria > Bacteroidota > Bacteroidia > Bacteroidales > Dysgonomonadaceae > Petrimonas. The sequence goes on from CAZKZB010000039.1 coordinate 20,794, forward strand.
TTGCCCGTTCCCGTTGTTTTCGGGAAAAAGCAGGAGTGGAAAGACGGAAAATATGTGGATACCGACGAAGACAACGTTGTAAACGACGTGAATCCGTTGTGGAAACAGAAACCTGCCGATTTAAAAGATGAAGATTATCAGGAGTTCTACCGCAAACTTTACCCAATGAGCATGGACGAACCGCTCTTTTGGATTCACTTAAACGTAGATTACCCGTTCAACCTGACCGGAATTCTCTATTTCCCGAAAATAAAAAGCAACATCGAATTGCAGCGAAACAAAATCCAGTTGTACAGCAATCAGGTTTTCGTAACCGATTCGGTTGAAGGCATCGTTCCCGAGTTCTTGACACTGCTTCACGGAGTTCTCGACTCGCCCGATATTCCGCTCAACGTTTCCCGCTCGTACCTGCAAAGTGACAACAACGTAAAGAAAATTTCTAACCACATCACCAAAAAAGTGGCCGACAAACTCGAAGAGATTTTCAAAAAAGAGCGCGCTCAATTTGAAGAAAAATGGGACAGCCTGAAGATTTTCGTTCAATACGGAATGCTTACCGAAGAAAGATTCTACGACAGGGCAACAAAATTTGTCTTGCTCAAGAATACGGACAACAAGTATTTTACACTCGACGAATACAAAACCCTAATCGAAAGCAACCAAACGGACAAAAACGGCACGTTGGTTTATCTTTATGCCAACGATAAGGAAGAGCAGTACGCCTTCATTGACGCTGCCAAAGAAAAAGGATACGACGTGCTGATGATGGACGGCCAATTAGATGTCCACTGGGTGGGACTGTTAGAGCAGAAATTGGAAAAAACCCGATTCGTACGCGTGGATAGCGACACGATAGAGCACATTATCGAAAAGGAAGAAAAAACTACCGTCGATTTATCGAATAAGGAAAAAGAAAACCTGACGGAAGCCATAAAATCGCAGCTTCCGAAAATAGATAAAACGGAGTTCAACGTCGATTTCAAATCGCTGGGCGAAAACACAAGACCGGTTCAAATAACTCAAAACGAATTTTCGCGACGCATGAAGGAAATGTCTGCCATGCAACCCGGGATGGCGTTTTATGGCGAAATGCCCAATATGTTCCAAGTAATTCTGAACATGGATCATCCGATTGCGAAGCAACTGTTGAACGATACAAAAGACAAATCGAAGGAAGAAGCAACTGTTTTTGCCTCGGAAAACACCAAACTGAAACAAGTTATCGATTTGGCGCTGCTCTCCAACGGAATGCTCAAAGGCGAAGCGTTGAGTAACTTTATAAAGCGCAGCGTGGAAATGTTGTAAAACATGGTGAAAACTGCGAAAGCAAAACTTTCGTCATCCTAAAAAGGGAAGCCGGCACGAATATCAAAAACTCGTTGCCGGCTTTTTATATAGAAAGTAATAAAGTATTTTCTGCTGTTATCGCGTCAAACAAAACCATTATAAAAGCTCAGAACACAGATCTCAGATCTCAGAACTCAAAACTCAGAACTCAGAACTCAAAACTCCAAACTATCTCTTATTCCCTTTTCCCCGACTGCCTTTGTTAGCTTTGTTTCCGGCATTTCCTTTATTGTAGTTTTTGTTTGCTTTTTTAACCAGTTTCTCAAATCGCTTGTCAACTTTTCCGCTTTTCGGTTTTACTACACCGTTATCGAAAATATAAATATCTCTTTTCGCGATGCGCGGATTTTTATTTTTACCGTAATCTCCAAATATGCCGCCCCAATCGCGTTGCGATTTTCCTAACGTGTTTTTCATTCTGTGGAAAGCGGCAGAGCCCGGTTTAATACCGTATCGTTTTGCCATCACCCCCCAACCTTGTCCGTTGGAAACACCTTGACGGTAATCGACAAAAATATCCGGCACAGGGATGCCCAAAATTCTACTCAACTCAAGTCCAAGAGCCACGTTTCCCCAGTTATTACCAAAATCGCTGTAGTAACCGTTTAACGTAACTTGTGGCACACCGTAATAATGGGTGTACAAATCGGCCACCTGATTGTTGTTGTATTGCCTTGTGTAACCGTTCATGTTTGTAACGAAAATATCGAAGTTTTGGGCAAACATCGTCATCGAAGTAACCGCGAATATAAATGTGAATAATAACTTTTTCATATTTTTTTTTGGTTTTAGTTATGTAAACAAATAATAGAAATCATCGTAAAGCTTTTATTAGACAAACCTGTGGTGATAGTCCCGTTTGAACGGGAGATAGAACTGTGCTGATAACATCTCCCCCTGATTTTCGGGGCAATCTCTTTGGCAAAAGGAAGAGTTGAGCCGGTTTATTCATTCAACATCACGATTTTATCGAGAACAAAGTGAACATTATCGTCATTGCATAGCAAGAAATTATCGCAGAACATTATCTGCCGTAAGCGTTACTATAAATTATTCAACCGATATATTAAAGACAATTTCCGCTTTAGAAAGTTTAAAAGATCGCGCTAAAAAAATAAATGGCCGTTTTTTCGATAAAAAGGTAGGGCTGAATAGAAAAGCGTTTTATCTTTGCATCGAGAAAATTGTATCCTATGATTTTTAAACCTTACGACGTCACTTACTCGCCGTTCCGCAGTTTCACTCGCGAAGAATGGAGCGTGCTCGAAGACCACCCCGAATTTCCAATTGCCGATATAGACTTAACGCAATTGCAAGCGCTCAACGAACCGCTTACCATGAGAGAGATGGAGGAGATTTATATCCCGCTCATCCGATTGTTGCAGATTCATATCACGCATTATAGGAATTTGCACCACGAACGTGAAGAATTTTTCAAAAATTCGAGTCAAACAATTCCTTACATTATCGGTATAGCCGGAAGTGTGGCTGTAGGCAAAAGTACTACGGCGCGTGTTTTGCAAAAGTTATTATCGATGCTTCCGGAAAAGCCGAAAGTGGAATTGATTACCACCGATGGTTTTCTTTATCCGAACGCTGAACTCGAAAAACGGGGAATTTTGAACAAGAAAGGGTTTCCCGAAAGCTACGATGCCAAAAACCTGCTGGCATTTCTGGCAGGAGTAAAATCGGGTCGCGAAACATTGGAAGCTCCCGTTTATTCGCATCTGTATTACGATATTATTCCCAACGAGATTCAACAAATCGAAAAACCCGATATTCTCATCGTGGAGGGGATTAACGTGTTGCAGGTAACACTGAACAAGAAACCACGCCGCCGGGTTTTCGTTTCCGATTTTTTCGATTTCTCCATCTACGTTGATGCGGCAGAAAAAAATATCCGGCAGTGGTATTTAGAGCGTTTCAAGACACTTCAAAAAACCGCTTTTGCCAACCCTGAGTCCTATTTTCATCAATACGCATCGTACAAAGAAGAAGATTTGATGAAATTCGCCGTCGAAGTCTGGGAAGAAATAAACCTGATAAACTTAGAACAAAACATTTTGCCCACGCGTTTTCGTGCCGATTTAATTTTGGAGAAAGGCGCGCATCATTTTGTCAGAGGCGTAAGAATCAGAAAAATATAAATCGATGGAACAGGAAAACCGGGACTTCGTTTCCCCCGAAATACAACAGGAGCCAAATCCCGACGAAACAAAAAAACCGATAAAAGGGTGGGTGCGATTATTGATTCTTATTCTGCCCTATATCTTTATTGTCGGCGCTTTCGAACTTATCGGGGGATTTGTTGCCGGATTGTCCTGGTACAATTTGCCCGACATTCGCACGTTGAACGATTTAACCATCGTTCAGTTCTTTAACTTGACGGGCACCTTCATCGTTCTTTTTCTGATGATGCGTTTTGTTGACCGTGAGCCGTTTATAGACCTCGGATTTCGAGCCAAAGGAAGAATCCCGGATATTTTAATAGGCACGTTGCTCGGACCGGGAATTATGGCTTGCGCTTTTGTAGTATTGCGTTCGCTTAATTTTATAACCGTTGAAGAAATTAATTTCAACGGCTCCGGCCTCTTGTTGCTGATAATTCTTTTCGTTTTTGTGGCTTTTGCCGAGGAGATGCTGCTGCGCGGGTACGTGCTAAAGAATCTGATGCTATCGATGAATAAATTTACGGCGTTGTTGGTATCTGCACTCGTTTTTTCGGTCATGCACGCGTTGAATCCCAATTTCAGTTGGATCACGCTGATAAGTCTTTTCCTGGCCGGAATCGGCTTGGGCGCCACCTATATTTACACCAAAAACCTTTGGTTTCCCATTGCCTACCACTTTAGTTGGAATTTCTTTCAGTCGTTTTTCGGGTTCAACGTAAGCGGGCTGGATGTTTACTCTGCAATTGTTATTGAAGATACCGGCCCCAAATTGTTTACCGGCGGAGCTTTTGGCATAGAAGGGTCTGTTTTGGGAATAATAGCCGAAGTGTTGGTAATTATCGGAATTATTTTTCACTTCGAGCTGAAAAACAAAAAAGCGAAAACCGAAAAAATATCGATTATCGCTTCCTGACCTCTGACAGCTCTGAGTCAGTCTGATGCGTATGTTTCTGTAATTTCATTCGCCAGACCAAACAACGGGCAGAAGGGAATTGTTTTATTTCACAACTTTTATTTTTGCTACGAAGGCACCAAGACGCAAAGTTGCACAAAACACTTAGTGTATCTTAGAGCCTTAGTGGCTGATAATTCTATTTATGATTATGCGATAATTATCACTCTCACCTAACTAAACGAAATTGCTTCTTATTTTCTCGGCTATTTCTTCAAACTCCTCTTTCGAAAGTTTCACGTGCGCGTTAGCCAAACTCATATCCCCTTCTTTCTGAATGGGAATCAAGTGAATATGCGCGTGCGGCACTTCCAGTCCGATAACCATCATACCTACCCTCCTGCAAGGGATAGCGCGCTCGATGGCTTTAGCCGTTTTTTTGGCAAACACCGCCATTTCTGACAGCAAATCGTCATCCAAATCAAAGATATAGTCAGTTTCTTGCTTGGGAACCACCAAGGTGTGTCCTTTAGCCATCGGGTTAATGTCCAAAAAAGCAAAAAACTTATCGCTCTCGGCTATTTTGTACGATGGAATTTCTCCCGCGATAATTCTGCTGAAAATTGTTGCCATATTTTTTAGATTTCAGATTTATTTAAAAGAAAACTCATTACAACCCAATCACTTACTCTTTACTCTTTGCTCTTTACTCTTTGCTCTTTACTCTTTACTCTTTGCTCCTTGCTCTATTTAAACCGAAATATCCAACACCTCGAAACTCAACACTCCCGAAGGCACCTGAATATCCACCTTATCGCCCACTTTTTTGCCCAGCAAACCTTGCGCGATAGGCGTATTCACGGCAATTTTACCGCTTTTCAAATCGGCTTCACTCTCCGATACCAGCGTGTAAGTCATGTCTTTTTTTGTTTTCAGGTTCTTGATGGTAACCTTGTTCATAATCTGAATTTCATCTGTTCTAATAGCACTTTCATCGATGATGCGAGCGGTAGCGATCAAACTTTTTAGTTGTGCGATCTTCCCCTCCAATATTCCTTGCGCTTCCTTAGCGGCATCGTATTCGGCATTTTCAGACAAATCACCTTTATCGCGTGCTTCAGCAATCTGACGCGAAATTTCGGGTCTCTGTATGGATTCCATTTCCACGAGTTCTTCTTTTAATTTTCGAAGTCCCTCTTCGGTCATATAAGTAATCGTCATATTATAGTTCTCCTATTGTTTTTTAATGTTTGACACAGATAATAGATTAAAGAAAAAGAATTCCGACCATATTAAAGGCCGGAATCCCCTTGTTCAATCTTAATGCTTTGTGCAAAGATACTATTTTTCTATGAAAATAAAAAAAAAATGTCCAATTTTACAGTACTTTTCCCACTTCATTTGAAAGAGTTGCGTAATTTTCCACACGTGCCACCACATCTCCGTTCCTATCGATAACAAATGCTGTAGGAATATCGCGAACGTTGTATGTCGACAACAGGCGTGAATATACGTTTTGCGGATCGCGAACCGTAATCCAGGGCAAATTGTGGGCGGCATTTTTCCAAAAATGCTCATCCGAATCGAACGAAATCTGATAAATTTCCAATCCTTTCGCTTTGTATTGGGTGTATATTTTGTTTAAATCGATATTGTGTTTGGGCGAAAACTCCGAATTATATACGGTGAAATCGAGTATGATGACTTTTCCTTTTTGCGATGCGAGCGATATTCTATCTCCGTTAACTTCTGTCAGAACAATATCGGGGAGAGACGACTCGGTAACAACCGGAGCATTTTCCAACAAAGCAGCTTGCTGTTCCTGTTGTTTCCTGACTTTCAAGGCATTCATTGTGAAATCGTATAAATGCTTCGACCGAGCAGTACCGTGAAAATACCTGTCCCACGATGTAGCCACAGCTCCAAACATAGCGTAATCCTGCTTGTTGTACGGATCGAAAATCAAATAATCGTTCACTTTCTGAAACACGGCGTAGTATGCCGCCGCACTCGACGGATTTCCGATTATCAGTTTGGAGACTTCTGCTTTGTATCCTTTCAATATTGTGTCGAGTTCAGCCAAATAAGTAACGTCATCGATAGTTTTAGCCGTATGTTTTTTCTCAGCCTCATTAATTCGCTTCTTTACTGTATGTGTATGCGAATCAATTTGCTTGATTTGGTCATTCACCGGAGAGTTTTCGATGGAAAAAGTATTCGTTAAGTCTTTCACATCGCCTTTCACCTGCAATGTTTCGGTTGAATCGACTGCAAAAACCGCCACCTGATTCCCTATCCTTAACTGATAAAACTCGGGATTCTCGGGGGTATTTTCTTTAAATCTAAACGTTCCGTTTTCTTTCAGCTTCACCGAATCGAGCATTGTAATTCCGCCCAAGCCGCGATGCTCTATAAACAAGGTTTCATCCGTTGCAGACGAGAATTGTCCTTTTACTTCAAAAGTTTTTTCCGATTTACAGGATAATAAAACGGTGGCTGCGACCAGCACAACAGATAGCGAAAAAAGATATTTTCTCATTTCAATTACTTCATAAAATTTTCAGAACGCAAACTTAGACATTTTTCGTCAAATATGGAAGAACATGGGATTGAACGTTGCAATTTTTTATTTCCGCACTCTTCCTCAAAATCCTCATCATCCGTTTTCTTTCCTCATAAAGTATCCTGATTTAGCGATTAAAAGAAAAAAAGTAGTAATTTTGTGGTCAAAATTCTGCATAACATGAAAGAAACAGTAACTATCAAAGACAAGCAGTTTGAAAAATTCATTGATTTTCAGCAAATTCAAACTGCCATCAACCGAATTGCCAAAGAAATTGACAAAGATCTTCGCGGTGAAAATCCCATTTTTGTCGCAGTACTCAACGGCGCTTTTATGTTTGCCGGAGAGTTAATGAAAGAAGTTACCGTACCGTGCGAAATTACCTTTGTACGCTTGGCATCTTATCAGGGAACTTCTTCCACAAATAAGGTTCAGGAGGTGCTGGGTTTAAACGAAAGCATCGAAAACCGAACGGTTGTCATCGTGGAAGATATTGTGGACTCGGGCAACACCATGGTAGCCCTGATAAAAGAGCTCAATAAATTTCGTCCCAAAGAGATAAAAATAGCCACGCTATTACTAAAACCCGCTGCGTTGAAACAAGAGGTGCATTTGGATTATGTCGCGCTTGAAATTCCCAACGATTTTATAGTGGGCTACGGTTTGGATTACGATGGATACGGCAGAAACTTAAAAAACATCTACAAGATTAAAATTTAACACAATAAAGGTTGCGAAATAATTCACCCCACTTCGTATCTTTGCTATTGCCCCATAAGTATAAATATCAATCACTTGCCCAATCCGTTTGGACGCAAAGCGAATAGCCAATGGATAGAAGCTGATTAATAAATTTGTGATTTGCAATATGCGTTCCCTTATCGTTGCACTTATCATACACCTCACACTCAATATCCTTGTTTTTCTAAAGGGTTGGGATGTTTTTAAAACGCGGAAAGTGTTTCGAATCCCTTGGGTGGTCATTTTTTCACTCGAATTTATAATTTATGTAGTGGGATTCGTTTTTTTTCGCCGTCTGCCACCCGAAATTGTTCATCCCGTTCGCATGATGGGTACCACCTGGATGCTCTTCCTGCTCTATCTCGGTGGCTTGATATTGATATTCGATTTTCTGTATTTGGTATTCAGCAGGCAACTTGCTCGTCCCAAAGCCTTAATGAATCAGCCTGCAAAGATAAAACTTAGTGTTTTTCTCTTCTCTATTCTACTGGTCATTTCTGTATTGTATTACGGCGGTTACAAATTCAATAATCCTGCGGCGCAGGAGGTAAATATAGACGTAAACAAATCTACCGAAGGGATGGACTCTGTGCGTATAGCGATGGTTGGCGACTTGCATTTTGGATATTTAATTGGCAGGAACCACGCGCAAAGGATGGTAGATTTTATAATGAAACAAAAACCCGACCTGATTCTTTTCGTGGGAGATATTCTTGATTCCCGCATTGAACCGGTTCGCGAACAAAATATAGACAAAGAACTGCGCCGCCTTCATGCACCATTGGGTGTTTACTCCTGTACCGGAAACCACGAATATCGTTTCGAAGCCGAAGAGAAAATTGAGTATTTGAATAATGCGGGAATAAAGATGCTTCGTGATTCGGCAGTGTTTATCGACAGTATGTTTTACGTAGTTGGACGCGAAGATTTTGTGTTCCCCGAACGATTACCTTTAGCCGAACTCCTGGTAAAACAAAACGTTGACATGTCGAAACCGATTATCGTACTCAACCACAGTCCGCACAATCTTGACGAAGAAGTCAACGCCGGTGCCGATATCGCCCTATACGGCCATACCCATCACGGACAAGCTTTCCCCGGAAATATTGCTACGCAAGTAGTTTTTGAAGTGGCCTACGGCTACGCCAAAAAAAGCAATACACATATTTATGTCACATCGGGGCTGGGACTCGTTGGCCCGCAATATCGTATCGGAACAGTTTCGGAAGTGGCAATGCTGAACGTGAAGTTTGGCAAGTAGTGATCGATTATTTGTCTGTGATTGCTACAATATCAAACGTAGTCAGGCATTATATACATAATGAAAGACCGTTGAAGGTAAAATAGATAATGTTAAAACTATACCGAACATCTCATTTTAATTTACATATATTTGCGTGCTTTAATTCGGGTTTGAAGGAATAGATTTTACTATAAAGTGTAACCGAAACACTATTGTTGTCGAAAGAATATTGCTAAAAAATAAAAATAATTACAAAAAAGTAAGCCGATATCGAAAATTTAATTTATATTTGCATCGCCTTTGAATTGAGAATGTATGTTAATTGTTATGAATAGAGCACCACAGACACTCCTAATGGGTTTACTATGAAATTTATTCGCGAATATCTGAAGAATACATTTTCAAATTATCTTTTGACTAAAATTAATTGAAATATATTTTTTTGAAATGTTTAATTTAAAAGTAGAGTTTATGAAA
>CAZKZB010000040.1:0-28841 GCA_964557135.1 uncultured Petrimonas sp.
ATAAAGAAAGATGTTATTATCAGTTCGGCTATTAATAGAGATATTCGTCCGAATAGGGTAGCAATTTATGGTTGGCATAAACTTGATGGGAAACCTATACAGCCAATATATGCCGGACATGTGGACTGGTATGTTGATTATAGTCACGGTATTCGGTTAGTATATCGGAAAATAGTTGTTAATGGTAACGAAATGGACTATACGGATGTACTAAAAGACCCTGTTTTGAGTCCGATTTTGTGTGATGAAGAGAATTGCGATTGTTTTTCATACCCATATATTAAGGCCAAAGGATTGTAGATTGGGCCATCATTTTGTATCTTGCGTTGAATTTAAATTATTAAGTACTATGAACAAAACAATCTTATTTCTTTTATCTGTCTGGTTTCCGATGATATTGTCGGCTCAAGAAAGCTGGCTACGCGTCAATCAAATCGGATACCTTGAAGATGATGTGAAAGTGGCTGTGTGGATTAGTAAAGAAAAAACAACTGTTTCCGAGTTTCAGTTGGTTGATATCGCGACGGATAAAACCGTTTTTGCGGGAACAAAAATCAGGCAAACCGGAAAACAACCCGCGTTTGAGTCATCGGCACGATTGGATTTCTCCGATTTTAAAACTCCCGGCCACTACTTTATAAAAATTGGAAACGTCAAGTCTGTTCCATTTAAAATTGGCAACGATATATATGCCGGCGCAGCGGAAATTCCGCTCAAATATATGCGCCAGCAGCGGTGCGGATACAATCCTTTTCTCAAAGATTCGTGCCACACCCACGATGCTATTTCCGTGGGCGACCCCGATGGAAAACGTGACGGACAATATTTCAATACCACCGGTGGTTGGCACGACGCGTCCGATTATTTGCAGTATGTCGCCACATCGGCTAACGCCGTTTATCAGATGCTGTTTGCCTACACCCGGCACCCCGAAGCCTTCGGCGATAAATACGATGCCAACGGACACGAAGGGGCCAACGGAATTCCCGATATATTAGACGAAGCCAAATGGGGACTGGATTGGCTCTTGAAAATGAATCCCGATTCCAACACCTATTTCAATCAGCTGGCCGACGATCGCGACCACGTGGGGTTTACCTTGCCCAACGAACAAAAGGTGGATTACGGTTGGGGTGCAGGCAAGGAGCGTCCGGTTTATTTCGTGAGTCCCAAACCGCAGGGATTATTCAAATACAAGAACCGAAGCAACGGCGGAATGGCCAATACATTGGGGAAATACGCATCCTCCTTTTCGCTGGGCGCAAAGGTGTTATCGCCCTTTTATCCCGATTTTTCTGAAAAAATCCGTCAAAAAGCGAAGCAAGCCTACAACAAAGGTGTCGCCAATCCGGGTGTTAGTCAAACTGCGCCGGGCGGTGCGCCATACTTCTACGAAGAAGACAATTGGGCAGACGATATGCAGTTGGCCGCCGCCGAAATGTATTCCACATTCGGCGAGCACGAATACCTGAAGCAAGCCATTAATTATGGCCGATTAGAACCTGTAACGCAGTGGATGGGTGCCGATTCCGCGCGTCATTATCAATGGTATCCGTTTGTTAATCTCGGGAATTATCATTTGGCCGTACAAAACAACGATTTACGCGCGCAAAAGGAATTCATCCGCAACATGAAAACCGGCTTGCAGCGCGTGAAAGAGAGGGCGGAGGAGAGTGCGTTTATGAACGGAATACCGTTTATTTGGTGTTCAAACAATCTTACCGTAGCTTTTATTACCCAATGCCGGCTGTATCACGAAATTACCGGCGATAACACGTATCTTGAAATAGAAACCGCTATGCGCGATTGGCTGTTGGGTTGCAATCCGTGGGGAACTTCAATGATTGTGGGATATCCCGCTCACGGCGATACGCCCACCGATCCGCACTCCGCGTTTACCCATTTACATCAGATGCCCATTACCGGCGGAATTGTTGACGGCCCCATTTATAACTCCATTTTCAGCAGCCTGATTGGTATTTACTTGGCAAACGAAGACGAATATGCCGATTTTCAGTCGGATTACGTGGTGTATCACGACGATTATGCCGATTATTCAACCAATGAGCCCACGATGGATGGAACGGCCTCACTCTCTTATTATTTCGGTTATTTAAGCGCGCAAGCGCTGAAAAAGCAAAAAGTGTTGGGTGGAATCGTTCGAGGAAATCCGGCCGAAAAGAAAATCGCGTTGGTCTTTACCGGGCATGAATTTGCCGACGGCGCCGACGTTATCCGTAAATCGATGAAAAAGAACAACGTGAAAGGCTCTTTTTTCTTAACAGGCGATTTCTACCGGAATTTTTCGTCGTTGACCCGAAGTCTTCAAAAAGAGGGCCATTATCTGGCGCCTCACTCCGATAAACATTTACTTTACGCCGATTGGGAACACCGTCACAAAACGCTTGTATCGAAACGCGAGTTTGAAAAAGATTTGACCGATAATTACGCCGCGATGCAAAGAGCGGGCGTGAAAATTTCGGAACCGCGCTATTTTATGCCACCCTTTGAATGGTACAACCGAGAAATTAGCGATTGGGCAAAATCGATGGGTGTGCAAGTCGTCAATTATACTCCCGGAACCATTTCTCACGCCGATTACACTACGCCCGATATGAAGAATTATCGCTCTTCGGAAGAGATTTTCGACAACATTCTCGCTTTTGAAGCGAAAGAAAATCTTAATGGTTTTATACTGCTAATGCACATCGGGACCGACCCCAAACGAACCGATAAACTTTACAATCGGTTAGACGACTTGATTTTGGAACTGAAAAAGCGAGGTTACGACTTCGTGCGAATAGATGAATTGCTGAAAATGTAGAAAATGTTTTGAATTTTTCTTATTTTTGTCGACCTAAAGAAATAACGAATGAAACGGTTTTTCCTTTTATATACATCACTTTGCGTTGTTTGGTTGTCGTACTCCCAATCCCCTCTCCAACAATTTACCAACAATCCTGCCCTAAAACACGCCTCCGTTGGTGTGCAGGTTACCGACTTAAAAACCGGGAAAACCATTGTTGCTCACGACGCGCAAAAGTCGCTTACGCCGGCATCGGTAACAAAAGTAATTACATCGGCAACGGCGCTTGAATTATTGGGCGAAAATTATCGTTACACAACGCGCATAGCGATAAACGATAACGACCCTACCGAAATTCTGGTCCTCGGTTCCGGAGATCCCACGCTGGGCAGCGACGCGTTTGGCGATAATCCTACCTCCTTTTTCATCAATGCTGCCGATGCGCTCCGGAAAGAGTTGTCGCCCGACAAAGAATACCGGATTTATGTGGTGGATAATTTATTCGGTTACGAAGGCATTTCACCCGAATGGACATGGATTGATATGGGAAATTATTACGCTGCCGGGAGTTACGGCATCAGCATTTTCGATAATTCATACAAACTATTCTTCAATACTACCGACCGAAACGCTTCGCCCAAAATTCTTCGAACCGAACCTGAAATGAAGGAAATTCAATTCACGAACTTCCTTACGTTGAATACATCGGGAAGCGACAACGGCTATATTTACGGCGTTCCTTTTTCGTACGATAGAACCGTGAGAGGAAATATTCCCGGCGGACGAACCGAGTTCAGCATAAAAGGCGATATCCCCGATCCCGGTTTGTTCTTAGGCGAAACACTGGCTGACTATCTTACCCGTTCGGGTTTAAGAATCAGCAAAATTGAAACCGCTCGTGTGGATTATATCTCCAAAACCCCCGTTTCCTACAAAATCGGGAAAGTTGTTCACACGCAAACTTCGCGGCCGTTACGCGATATTGTGCAGGAAGTAAACGTGAAAAGCAACAACCATTACGCCGAACATTTACTCAGAACCATCGGCAGAACGCAAAATGCTGATATCTACAGCGATGCGCTTCAGGCGGGAATCGATTACGTGAAAAAGTTCTGGGAACAGCAAGGAGTTGCAACCGCATCGCTCACGCTGCACGACGGATCGGGACTGGCGCCGCAAAACGCTTTCAGTCCCTTGTTCCTCAACGAGATTCTTTTTTTTATGTACAATAAAAGTAAAAACTCAAAAGTGTTTTTCGACTCCCTGCCCAAAGCCGGAAAAGACGGTACGTTGCGCAATTTTTTGCGCGGCACGAAATACGAAGGTAAAATATCGGCTAAAAGTGGGAGTATCGGGGGTGTGCAATGTTACTCGGGTTATCTTATCGACGGAAACAAGCAATACGCTTTCACCATAATGGTCAATAAATTCAATGGCACCCGCTCACAAGTGAGGAGTGCCATTGAGAAGTTTTTATTGTCGTTGTGAATGCAGTGACTCGGTTTTTACTATAAAATTTCGACCAATTCTATTTCGAAAACCAATGTGGTATGGGCCTTTATACCCGAATTTCTGTTGTCGAATGCTCCATAACCTAAATTCCAGGGGATCCAAACCTCCCATTTGTCTCCTATCTTCATGTATTGTAAAGCGGTAGAAAAGCCATCAACCAGTGTTTTAATTTCGAATTCTCTTGGGATTATGTTGTCTTTCGGCTTACCGTTTGGATCTAAATTTGTGGAATCGAAAATGTTTTTGTTGATAATTAAGTTGTTTTTGTCATCTGTATAAGTATCGGCCTTGCTCCAATCATTTTTATACCATCCGGTATAGAATACCTTCACTTTGTCGGTGAAAAAAGGAGTTTCGCCTGTACCCGATTCAATTCTTTTATACATAATAAAGCCGTTTTTCGATTGAGACTCTAATTTTGTATAGCTTGCGTCTTTTTCTATTTTAGCAAATTGGGCTTCATTACTGTCTTTCCATCTTGTGTCGAAAGTTTCGGTTTTTTCGCACGAAAGAAATGCCAAGAGCGCGAAAACGGTGAGTAGGGTGTATAATTTTGATTTCATAAGTTTATTGTTAATTACCTGAATTTAAGTACGAGTAATATTTGTTTTTTATTCCTTGATTAAATGAGCGGCAACGTGATTATTAGTTATGTATCTGATAATGCAAATATCGTTGTTTAGAATTGAAAAAAAAGCATACCATGTTGTTTTACTTTTCACTTGCACGTGAATATACCACATCTCTTTGCCGTAGCGCGAGAAATAATCGGGCGCTTTTTTTCTGACAGCAATAGGAAGAGTTTCTTCAATTGCTTTTCTTAAATTAGTAACGTAAGTAGTTGCAGATTCATGAAAGCCGAAATATTCCTTTTCATATAAAGTCTCTATTAATTCGAAAAGGTAAATCTCAACCTCTTTCCGATATACTATTTGCATGATTTATTCGGAAACGCTTTTTCTAAACGTGCGATAACTCTCGCTTCTAATTCTTCGCCTGTTATGCATTGTGACAAATCTTCAAATTCATCGGCAGATAATCTTGCAATACTTTCATCCGAAAGGCTTTGTAATACAGATGACTTGGTCTCGTAAACAAAGGCAGGTTCGTTTATAATTGATGAGTCCACCGATTTATCAATAAAAGTCTTCTTCTTTTTCAAAGCTGTTCGAGTTTTTTTGTTACGGCAAAGGTAGTATTATTTCAACAAATCTTTGAATACGCAGCTTCTTTATTTGAGTTTTATATTAGAGATTTCTTTAAACGGTCAGTTTTTTCAACAAGTATTTCATATCGGTTTTTTGTGAAATCTCTTTCTCCAAATCTTCAATTTTAACTCGTTTTTGTTCCATCGAATCACGTTCGCGTATGGTAACCATATTGTCTTCCAGCGTTTGGTGGTCGATGGTTACACAGAACGGCGTGCCGATGGCGTCCTGACGGCGATAACGTTTGCCGATGCTGTCTTTTTCGTCGTACTGGCAAGCGAAGTTGAACTTAAGATTGTTCATGATTTCGGTTGCTTTTTCGGGTAATCCGTCTTTTCTTACCAATGGCAAAATTGCCAGTTTTACCGGAGCTAACGGAGCGGGAAGTCGCAGCACCACACGGGTCTCTCCGTTTTCGAGTGTTTCTTCTTCGTAAGAACCGGCCAATACAGAAAGGAACATACGGTCTAATCCAATAGACGTTTCTACTACATAAGGCACGTACGATTTGTTTTGTTCAGGATCGAAATATTGCATTTTTTTGCCCGAGAACTTTTCGTGCTGCGCCAAGTCGAAATCGGTGCGCGAGTGGATTCCTTCCACCTCCTTGAAGCCGAATGGCATTCGATATTCAATATCGGTGGCGGCGTTGGCGTAATGCGCCAGTTTTTCGTGATCGTGAAATTGGTAGTTCTCGTTGCCAAAACCAAGAGCCTGATGCCATTTCAGGCGTTCCGCTTTCCAATATTCGAACCAATCGAGTTCTTCGCCCGGAGCCACAAAAAACTGCATTTCCATCTGCTCAAACTCGCGCATGCGGAAGATAAACTGACGGGCGACAATTTCGTTGCGGAACGCTTTCCCTATTTGCGCGATGCCAAAGGGAATTTTCATGCGTCCGGTTTTTTGCACGTTGAGGAAGTTTACAAAAATCCCCTGCGCCGTTTCTGGACGGAGATATACTTTCATGGCGCCCTCCGCGGTGGAACCCATTTCGGTAGCGAACATCAGGTTAAACTGACGCACTTCCGTCCAGTTGCGTGTGCCGCTGATGGGGCAGGCAATTTCGCAATCCACAATAATTTGGCGAAGCTCGTTTAAATCGTTGTCATTTAACGCTTTTGAGAAACGAGCGTGAATTTCGTCGCGTTTCTGCTGATTTTCCAGCACGCGGGGATTGGTTTCGCGATACATTTTTTCGTCGAAACTGTCGCCAAATCGTTTGGCGGCTTTTTCCACTTCTTTATCTATTTTTTCGTCAATTTTCGCCAAAAAGTCTTCGATAAGTACATCGGCGCGATAGCGTTTTTTGCTCTCTTTGTTGTCGATAAGCGGGTCGTTGAACGCGTCCACGTGTCCCGAAGCTTTCCAAATGGAGGGGTGCATAAAAATGGCGGAATCAATTCCCACCACGTTCTCGTGCAGCATCGTCATGCTGTCCCACCAATATTTTTTGATGTTGTTTTTCAGTTCCACGCCCATTTGTCCGTAGTCGTAAACCGCGCCCAAACCGTCGTAAATTTCACTCGATTGAAAAACAAATCCGTATTCTTTACAGTGCGATACTAATTTTTTGAAAATGTCTTCTTGTTTTGCCATAATTCTTTTGTTGTTGCGGGTTTCGGGTTTCGGGTTGCGAGTTTCCGAAGTGCAACTATGTATGTTTATTTATTGAAATTGCTTCAAACTGCAAAGTAAACGGTTTTTTTCCTAAAATCCACATTCGTATCATTTAAAGATATATAATTGTGAGCTGTTTTTTCCGTCAAAAGCCTATTTTGTGTACTTTTGTGAGAACTTTAAAATTAATAATTATGGCTGGAGGGATGAAAACCCTTGCAAAGGAAACGGCAATATACGGAGTAAGCAGCATAATCGGCCGGTTTTTGAACTGGCTGCTCGCGCCTTTTTGGACGTGGGTTTTGGCGAGTACGGCACAGATGGGCGTTATTGGAAACTTGTACAGTTGGACAGCGCTTGCCGTCGTAATTCTCACCTACGGAATGGAAACCGGTTTATTCCGATTTGCCAATAAAAAAGAGGAAAATCCGCTGAAAGTCTATTCCACAACACTCATCGGTATAGGCTTTACAACAGTATTGTTTATGGTGTTGGCAATTTTATTCCATAAACCCCTTATGCCTATTTTCGGGAGCAATGCCATTGAGCCGCGCTACGTTATTCTGCTTATCATTATTCTCGGACTGGATACGTTGAGCGCCATCCCTTTCGCTTACCTGAGATTCCAAAAACGGCCTATCCGGTTTGCCACCATTCAAATTCTTAATGTGGTGATTACCATTACGATGAACCTGTTTTTCTTTTTGGCATGTCCTTGGTTGGCTGTAAAATTCCCCGATGCTTTTTCGTGGTTTAATTTAAATCGTGGAGTGGATTATATCTTAATTTCCAACTTAATAGCTTCCATAATCCGATTGCTTCTTCTTTCTCCGCAGCTTAGAATTAAATATACTTTCGACGGTGCTTTATTGAAACGAATGCTGGTTTATTCGCTTCCGCTTCTCGTTCTGGGTGTTGCGGGAATCATGAATCAAAACCTAGATAAAATGCTCTATCCGCATCTTTCTACCGAAGTAGATAAAATGAATCAACTTGGAATTTACCACGCATCGTTTAAAATTGCTGTTATTATGGTGATGTTTACGCAAGCGTTTCGGTATGCGTTTGAACCTTTCATTTTTGCCAAAAACAAAGAGTCGGGTGACAATAAACTGGCATACTCGCAGGCGACCAAGTATTTTATTATTTTCGGATTGTTTATTTTTCTGGCGGTTATGGGATATCTCGATATCATAAAGTTTCTGTTGGAAGATAATTATCGCGAAGGTCTTAAAATTGTACCCATTGTGATGACTGCAGAGCTGTTTTTTGGAATCTATTTCAATCTTTCGCTTTGGTACAAACTAACCGATCAGACCAAATGGGGTGCATATTTATCGATAATAGGATTGGCAGTAACCGTGTTGGGAAACGTATTGTTTGTGCCCCGATTTGGTTATATAGCGTGTGCTTGGACAGCATTTTTTGCCAATTTAGTGATGATGACTTTTTCCTATTTTCTGGGGCAGAAAAACTATCCTATCCATTACGATTTGAAGTCCGCCGGATTCTATTTTACAGTTTCCATGGTGTTGTTTGCCGGAATTATGTTTTCTTATGCCGTAGTTGACAACATGGCATTGAGGTTGTTAATAAACACCGTATTAATT
This sequence comes from uncultured Petrimonas sp., assembly GCA_964557135.1. Classification (GTDB taxonomy): domain Bacteria; phylum Bacteroidota; class Bacteroidia; order Bacteroidales; family Dysgonomonadaceae; genus Petrimonas. The sequence goes on from CAZKZB010000040.1 coordinate 8,757, forward strand.
GCGGTTTACGCGTTTATAGTTGTGAAAAAAGACTTACCTTTGCAAGAGTTACCCGTTGTGGGGAAGTTTTTTAGAAAATAAACCATTTTGTCCGTAGGACAAATCTATGAATAACCCCCAATTTTAGTTGGGGGAATAAACAGAAAGCTACAACAAAAAAATCAAAAAAACATCACAAGAAAATCAGTTTTGAGGTCGAGTATCGCTCTTTTCTGGAAGAGCATGGCATAGAATTGGACGAACGATATATTTTCTAATAAAGTTTAGGGGAACTTTTTCAGAGTTTTGGCTTGAAAAGCCGTAATCCCCCCAAATTTATTTGGGGGTTATGTATAGTGAACCTCTACGAAGTTGAATTGCCGTCTATTAAGCTAAAAAACATATTTCACAAAATAAATTCACAAAATGAAAAAACTATTCCTAACCCTTGCCCTTATTTTAGTGGCAATCACATCCACCAAAGCCGATGAAGGTATGTGGCTTTTGAAAGAGCTTAACCGACAAAGCGTTGAGCGCATGAAAGAACTCGGGTTTACCTTCCCGATTAACAAATTGTACGACGACAATAACCCCTCGCTAAAAGATGCCGTAGTGATTTTCGGCGGCGGCTGTACGGGCGTTGCCGTTTCCGATAAAGGATTGATTTTTACTAATCACCACTGCGGCTACGGTGCCATTCAAAAACTCAGCGCTGTGGAACACGACTACCTGAAAGACGGTTTCAAAGCCGATAAGTTGCAAGACGAATTGTATGCCGATGGTTTGACTATTTCGTTTCTGCGAAGCATGGAAGAGGTAACTGACAAGATTCTGTCAAATGTTCCTTCGATATTGAGCGAAATTCAGCGAGAGAACGTTATCGACTCCATCTCTGATGAATTGCTGAAGCCGTACGAAAACGACCCGTTTACTTCGGCGCGTATTATCCCGTTCTACACCGGAAATAAATACTACAAAGTGGTTTACGATGTTTTTCGCGATATCCGGCTGGTAGTAACTCCACCGTCGTCCGTTGGAAAGTATGGCGGCGATACCGACAACTGGATGTGGCCCCGCCAAACGGGCGATTTTTCGGTTTTTCGCGTGTATGCCGATAAAGACAATAAACCCACCAGATACAGCGCCGATAATGTTCCTTACAGACCCAAATACGTGGTGCCGGTTTCGCTGCGAGGGGTAAACAACGGTGATTACGCCATGACAATTGGTTATCCGGGAAGAACGCAACGCTATCTGTCGTCTTTTGGCATCGAACAAATGATGGAATCGCAAAACAAACCGCGTATCGAAGTGCGTGGCGCCAAGCAAGATATTTGGTGGGACGCGATGACCCAAAACGATACTATCCGCATCAAATATGCCAGCAAATATGCCGGAAGTTCCAATTACTGGAAAAACTCGATGGGCATGAACGAAGCGCTTGTAAAACTCGATGTATTGACTGAGAAACGGAAGCTTGAAAACCGTCTGACAAACTGGATCGACAGTAACGCGAAAAACAAAGCCAAGTACGGCGATTTGCTGAAAACCTTGCAAGAAACCTATGTCGGATCCGCCGATATGGCGCGAAATACTACCTATTTTCTGGAAACTTTCAACAACGGAATCGAGTTGATTCGTTTTGCAAACACCATTCTTCAGTTCGATATGGACGGAACGGAAGAGGATAAGTCGGAGTTTATCAAAGACCGGATTATCGAATCCTATAAAAACTACGAGCCGAAACTCGATAAAAAAGTACTTCCGGTGCTTATGAAACTCTACGCCGAGCGAGTTCCCTCGGAGTTCCTTCCCGATATTTACGAAAAAATTAAAACCGAATTCAACGGTGATTACGATAAGTACGCCGATTGGCTGTTTGCTAATTCCCTGTTTACCAATTTACCCGATTTAATGGAATTGCTCAAAACTGCCGATACGGAAAGACTCACCCAAGATCCGGCCATGGAACTGGCTCTATCGACAAAAGATATGGGTTACGAATTGTCGGGACAAATGATAGGAGCTTACGAGAACATGATGCGCGGCGAACGCGAATTGATGGCGGCTTTGATGGAAATGGACTCGAAAAAGAGTTTCTATCCCGATGCCACTTTCACCCAACGTTTGAGCTACGGTTCGGTAAAAGGCTACAAACCGCGCGATGGCGTGTGGTATGATTACTACACCACATCGAAAGGCGTATTGGAAAAATACAAAGAGAACGACCCCGAGTTTCATTTGCAACCCTACATTGTAGACGCGCTGAAAAAAGGCGATTTCGGACAATATGCAGCTAAAGACGGAACCATGCGTGTTAACTTCTTGTCGGACAATGATATTACCGGTGGAAATTCCGGAAGTCCCGTTTTCAACGGAAAAGCCGAGCTTATCGGTTTAGCGTTTGACGGAAACTGGGAAGCGTTGAGCGGCGATATCATTTTCGAGCCCGAAATGCAGCGCACCATCAGCGTAGATATTCGCTACGTGTTGTACACAATCGATAAAATTATGAATGCGCCGCATATTGTTAATGAATTAAAGATTGTAAAGTAGCGATAAATCTGTTTGTGTCTTTCGACACATGAACATGACACATTAATCCCGTACGGCTAATCCCGTATGGGGTTATTTGCATAAATACGAAAATGAATTAACTTTTTTTAAAAAAAGACATGCTCTGTTTTAAAATATTTTCATATCTTTGTTGCATCCAATCAATGCGGTAACAATCAATACATAATGCCTGAAATTAAGATACGATTGTATGCCTTCATGCAACTAAAGCGAAGATCTCTTTTTTTCGCATGTGTTTTTTTATGGTTTTTTCCTCTCACAATATTTTCTGCATCCTCCCAAACTTCTTGCTTACCGATAAAACCCAAATCTCAGGAGTATTTTTTGAAGAAGTTAATTTTTCGAGCGGTGCTCCCGTCCGCGATGTGGTAGATTTGGTAGAAGATTCGCGCGGATTTATCTGGTTGGCGAGCAAACACGGATTGATACGATACGACGGACACGATTTTAAGACATTTCGTCACGAACTGGGTAATGATAAAACACTTTTAGATACCGAGTTGTGGTCGCTATTTATTTTAGGCGATACGCTGCTGTGCGTGGGAACTACGAATGGACTATCGCTGATGGATATCCGGACAGAGCAAATTACCAACCTATCTCATGATAATCAGGGTAATCCGGTCGGTTATGTTAGTCATTTCTATCAAGATAAAGACGGAACGGTATGGATAGCAGGCTTAATGGGGCTTTACAGTCTTGCTGCGGATCAATTAGGTATTATCAATCACCCAATGGAAACACCGCCCATTTCTCGGGGAAAAGGCAATCCTGCGTTTGCCAAAAGGGTTTATTGTATTACCGAAAATTCAACCGATGACAATATACTTATGTTGGGCGCGGAATGCGGCTTAGTAAGTTTCGATAAAAAGAAAAATACGGTTCACAAAATATACCCCAATACCCAAGCTGTGTTTTGGCGTTCTCAGCCGCCTATCTACAAGTTTGTGAAAGAAGATGATTACCTGTGGACCCAGTCGTGGATCTCCGGAATGCCGCGTTTTAATATGGCGACGAAAACTTGGGAAAACTTTGCATATCCCGATGAAAAGACAAATACAAACATTTGGGCAATGAGCGATTTCCTGATAAAGAACGAAAAAGAGATTTGGATTTGCGACTGGGATTTTGGCATTCATGTATTCGACAAAGCAACAAAGCAACGTATGCCCCAATCGGAAACACAATTGTGTTCGGCAATGAAAAAGCCCGAAATGCGTATTTTTTTGCAAAAGGACAGCACTGTATGGCTCGCTAACCGAGACGGTCTGTGGATGCAAAATCGTAAAAAAGCGCAATTTCGGGAGTTGGATGTCCCCTATTATTATTCCTGGATAATGCCTGTTTTTCACGATGAAACAACCCACGATTATTACTTCGGATTAGTTCACAAAACCAAAGGAGTAGCGTGTTGGAACTCTGATACAAAGAGGTGGAGGTTTTTGCAAACCGCAACAAATATGAACGCGGAGTTGAGTACCTATTCTATTTCTAAAGACAGTAACGGAACCATTTGGATAGGCACAAGACGCAGGGGGTTGTGGTATGTGGACAACAACAGCAATTTGTTACAGCCATTCGTACTCCCCGATGATTCTCACCTGAAAATTGAAGATAAAACCATTTATAAAATTTTTGAGGACAGTAGCCACAACCTTTGGTTGGGAACGGGTAGAACCGGCGTTTTGTGTATCAATCCTGAACGCACTCGCACTGTACACTATACGCATAACCCCGAAGATTCCACGAGCCTGATCAACGGAACGCATTTCAGGGCAATTGAGGAAGACAAATACGGTCGGATTTGGTTAGGTAATTATTACGGCTTTTGCGTGTTCGACCCTCAAACCGGAATGTTTTCGCAAGAGATTCCCAACAAATTATATGGAACGGGTGTTAAACCCGGTTGGACATATTCCATTGTCAAAGATACTACAGGTGTTATGTGGATGACGCTTACAGGGCAGGGATTGGTCAGAGTTTCTGAAAGCGAGAAAGGAAAATTTCGCTTCAAAATCTATCAAACCAACGATGGACTTAAAGACCTTATTGTAAAGTATATGACAAAAGACCCATGGGGAAATTTGTGGATTGTAAACAACGGTCTGCTTTATTTTAACCCGTATGACGAATCGTTTGTACATACCGATATGCGAAACGGACTGCTGGGAGATATGGGTGGAGATGACCAGATAGCGATTGACGCCTATGGCAACGTTTTTTCCGATTATCAAATAGGAGTTAATTGGCAGAACGAAGCCAAAGGTTTGTCGGTATCCAAAATTTCCAATCTCATTATTGAAAGCATATTTGTAAACGATATCCCGATGGAATGGTGCTATGCCAATAAAAGAGAGCTTAAACTCGCCGCGTCAAAAAATCAGAACAACATTACATTCAAATATACCTCTATTTGTTTTGAAGAGTACGAGCAGGTGAGATACCGCTACATGCTTGAAGGATTGGAACAGACTTGGAGTCCTCCTACGAATATACTCGAAGCCCGATACACCAATCTTAAACCGGGGAAATACCGTTTTGTAGTAGATGCGGCTTACAAAGGGAATTGGCTCGGTTTTAATCAAAACGTTGAATTCAGGATAAAACAGGTCTTCTGGAAAACGGGATGGTTTTTTGCCCTTTTATTGGTAGCTGTCTCGGCGATTATATACCTGATTTATATTGATAGGTTACGGCATAAGATAAAGCAAATACGCATCAGATCGAAAATTGCATCAGATTTACACGATGATGTCGGATCAACGCTAAGCAGTATTTCCATCATGAGCGAACTGTTGCAGTCGCACATTGACGATAATCCTCGCTCCGAAGCAATGGTAAGAGAAATTGGATTCAATGCGCGTAATATGCTGGAGTCGATGGACGATATAATATGGTCGGTAAATCCGCAAAACGATGAGTTTCAAAACCTATTCCTGCGCTTCCGTGAGTACGCCATTCCGTTGTGCGAGTCGAAGAGCATTAATCTCAAAACCATTGTTCACGACCAAATGTCATCGTTGTGTATTCCGATGGATATTCGGCGGAACATTTACCTGATAGCAAAAGAAGCCGTCAACAACTTAGTTAAGTATTCGGAGTGTACCGAAGCCGTTGCCGAATTTTTCTATTCCCACTCTGTGTTTAAAATGTCTATCAGGGATTTTGGTAAGGGATTCGATACCTCGAAGATCTACGGCAGAAACGGATTGAATAACATGAAATTTCGTGCCGAAAAAATTGGCGGCAAGCTTACCGTATATTCAACAACAGGAAAAGGAACAACCGTTAAGTTATTGGTGAAGATCGGGTAGAAAATCATATGAATATATGATTGACAGCTATGCTTATTGTTTGTATTATTGCAAACCTAAAATCAATTTGTTATGCAACTCGAGATTAAAGTAGCCATATACGAAGATAACGACGCCCTGCGTGAGAGTCTCATGTACCTGATAAAAGGTTCTGGGCTGCTCCGGTTTGCCGGCGCCTATCCCGACTGCCGTAACATCCTTGCTAATTGCGAAGCCAATCTGCCCGATGTTATCCTGATGGATATCGATATGCCCTATATTTCAGGCATAGATGCCACCCGATTAATAAAAGATGTTTACCCCGATATCAACGTCATGATGTTGACTGTATATGAAGATCGCGACAAGATTTTCGATGCGCTGCGCGCCGGGGCAACCGGTTACCTACTCAAAAAATCGTCTGCCATAAAAATCATCGAATCCGTTACCGAGTTAGCAAACGGCGGTTCTCCCATGTCGGGCGAAATAGCCCGAAAGGTGCTCGAGTTTTTCACTCATCCCGAAAAAGAAACAGACAACGCCTACACACTTACCACACGCGAACTCGAAATCCTAAAATACCTCGTAGCCGGCGACAGCTACAAAATGATTGCCGACCACTGCTTTATCTCTATCGGCACCGTGCGTTCACACATCAACAGCATTTACCGAAAACTTGCCGTAAACTCAAAATCGGAAGCCGTAATAAAAGCCATTAAGGAGCGGTTGGTGTAATCCCATATTTTTTGAAAAAATACTTGTTTTACAGATTCTCTGCAATTCTTCTCTACACCTTTTTACCTAAATCATTAACCCTAAAAACCATATATTTATATGATTGACACATATTGTTTTTCACTCTATTTTTGAAGTAAATTATTATAATCAATATTTGTCCGTCGTTAGCGGAACACAATGAGCGAAAAACAAAACGATGTTAAAACATAAGCTAAGTGTTTATTATTCAGACTGCAAGATACAGTTGTTTATACCTGTATCCTTGTTTGTTGTCTTGCTTTTGTTGTCAACAACAGCATGTAAGAAAGAAACGTCAAACACTGTTGCACCCCAAGGATTTGCAGAAATAGAAAAAAGAATTTCACCTTACTCTTTTCCAATGGATTCGTTGCTTATATTGCTGTCTGAAAGTGAGAAAAAAAGAGACGACAGAACCCTTGCCGCGGTTTGTAAAGTGATGGGACAACGTATGCGCGACAGATCCAACTTTTCGCAAGCCATTATCTATCACCAAAATGGATTAAATGCCTCGCTCAGGCTAAAAGATACCATCGCTATCACGCAGTTGCTGAATCAGTTGGGAACCGATTTTAGGCGAATTGATGCCTATCCTGAGGCTTCAGACTATCATTTCAGGGCGTTGCAACTGGCGGAAACATATTCTCAAAAAGACGATTTTACCGGAAAGAAAAACAAAGTAATGTCACTCAATGGCATCGGTAACATTTATCTCTCGTTGGAGAACTTCCGCGAAGCCGACAAGTACTTCCGCGAAGCACTTGTGTATGAAAAAGAGTTGGGTAGCGCGCTGGGACAAGCCATCAATTACGCCAACATTGGCAACGTGTATAAAATGACACACCAATACGATTCGGCTTTAGTCTATTATCGCCACTCCATGGAACAAAATATCGCAGCAAAGTCAAAGTTGGGAATTGGATTGTGCCGTATCCACTTTGGCGAAATATACGAGCGAAAAAAGGAGTACGATAAAGCCGAGGCCGAATACCAAGAAGCATACAGCATCATGGGGAATATTTCCGATACGTGGCATTGGTTAAGGGCATGTCTCTCGTTGGGTCGGATAAACCTGCTGAGGGGTAACGACAATAAAGCGCGGCAGTACATCGTGCAGGCGAAAACCCAAGCCGAAAGAATCAATACCCCCGACCATTTATCGGAAGTATATGACCTGTTGCACCAGCTCAATGAACGCGAAGGTAACTACCGGAATTCACTTGAAATGTACAGAATAAGCAAGGCTTACCAGGATAGCGTTCAAAATATAAGTAAGGTTAATCAGGCACTCGATATGCGGATTAATTACGAACGCGAAAAAAGCACACTGCGCATCGACCAGTTAAACGCACAATATGAAGTTCAGAAGCGCGAAAAGAAAATAATAACCATAGCATCTGTTGTTACCTTTATTTTATTAATTCTGTTTCTACTTGCATTAGCGCAAGCCTACGCACATCGTAACAGGAGTCACAAAATATTAAAAAATGTGGATAAAATGCGCTCCGACTTTTTTACGAATGTTACACACGAGTTTCGCACGCCACTGACAATTATTTTAGGTTTTATCTCCCGTCTCAGAATGCAGAAAAAGATAACTGACAGCGAATCAAAATCTTACTTCGATGTCATTGAAAGACAGGGTAATAATTTGCTGCGATTGGTAAATAGAATGCTTAACATGGCAAAAATGGAAGCCGGAACAGAAAATCCGGAATGGAAAACAGGCAATGTCATCGCATATTTACAAATGATTGCGGAAACGTATCGGTTATATGCCGCCGAGAAGATGATCGATTTGAATTTCTATGCCGAAAAATCGTCTCTCCAAATGGATTTCGTACCCCATTACATAGAAGAAATTGCTTGCAATTTGCTTTCAAATGCCATTAAATTTACACCTGCCGGCGGCAAAATAACGCTTTCTGTTTCAACAATGAAGAACAATAAAATAGTTATCAAAGTAAAAGATACCGGAAGAGGGATTTCTCAGGAAGATCTTGAGCGGATTTTTGAACCATTCTTTCAGGTATGCAATACAGAAGAAAACACCGGAAGCGGAATAGGCTTGCACTACACCAAACAACTAACGGAAGCAATGCACGGAAAAATTTCAGTGGAAAGCAAAATTGGCGAGGGTTCCTCCTTTGTCGTCTCATTGCCGCTCAGACAGAACGAAAACAGCATTTTTTCGCCCTTCATATTAGAAAAGGACGTAAAAACATTGACATTTGCCAAAAATGAAATAAGCGAAGAAGATACCTTGTTAGCGGAAGAGCAAACCGAAATGCGCGATACCGAGGCTACTATTCTCATTGTGGAAGATAATAGAGATATGATGCTCTATATCAAATCATTAATCAAGCCTATATATCAAACTCTTCAAGCTACGAATGGGCAAGAAGCCATAGATTTGGCAAACGAGCGAGTGCCCGATTTGATAGTCTCCGATGTGATGATGCCGCTAAAAGATGGATTTTCGTTATGCGACGAAATAAAATCGTCGGAATTGCTAAATCATATTCCTGTTATTCTGCTAACGGCAAAAAGCGCCGTAGAGGATCAACTCATCGGTTTGGAATGCGGCGCCGACGCTTACATTCGCAAGCCGTTTCATCCCGACGAATTGTTGATTCGGATTGAAAAACTGCTCGAAAGCAGGCGCATTTTGAAAGAAAAATACTTGCGTGCCGTACTAAAAGGTGACGAAAAAAACGGAAAAGATGTAAATATGGATTTCCTGCAAAGGGCTACCGATATTGTTTACCGTGAAATACACAGCCCCAATTTTACTTCCTCCACCCTTGCCGATAAACTCTGCCTGAGCATCTCGCAACTTAATCGAAAAATGACCGCAATTTCCGGATACAATCCTTCGGCTTATATCTTAAACCTTCGCATTAACAAAGCCAAAAAGATATTGGCAACGGAAGATATTTCCATTACCGAGGTTGCAGACGAGTGCGGATTTTACGATTTAGCCTATTTTTCTCGTACTTTCAAAAAACAAACCGGGGTTACTCCGTCGCAATATCGCCGACTACCCAACTAAAGTATAGCTTTTGGGCTGCTTTTTTCACCTGCGGAGTTTGCCAATTTTTGTATAATCAACTCGCTGTTTATCAATCATTAATATCGTTAACATGCAAAGATTATACAATTCGTTCAAAATGTTAATGCAAGAATCCTGCAAATCTCTGCGCGAATAATACAATTGGCTTCAGAATGGGTTAACTATTTTTGTGCATAAATCAGCGGCAATTGCGCCAACCTTAAGATAAAGATTTAGAAGTTTATTTTTATTATATAATTTACAGTTTTGTTTTTTTAAAAGTAAATAATCATGAAAAAAAGAACAATGAAAACAAGATGGTTTGCCGTACTACTCACGGCAATAATGGTAGTGTCCGTGTCGTGTAAAGGGGACGAAGGTCCCATGGGGCCCGCCGGACCTAAAGGCGATGCCGGACCACAAGGCGTGCAAGGCGCGCAGGGAATTCCCGGAAAAGACGGAAACTTGTTCTATTATGGCAACGGCGCACCTGCGGCAAATGTGGGGAACGTTGGCGATATGTACTTAGATAAAACGGCTTCGGAGCTCTATGGCCCCAAGACTGCGTCGGGTTGGGGAACTGGAAAAAGTTTGATTGGAGCAAAGGGGGCGCCCGGTGCTGCCGGAAGCCAGATATTAAGCGGTGACGGGCCTCCTGCCAATAATTTGGGCAAAAAAAGCGACTGGTATTTTAATAAAAACAACGCTTCAATCATCGGGCCTAAGCCCAGTGATACATCATGGGCGGGTGCTTCTTGGACATCTCTGAAAGGCGATAAAGGCGATATGGGTAACGCTAATGTGAAATATAGGGGTTGGTTTGCCTTCGACTGGGCATCAGACTGGGTACAAGCCAAACCTGATTTTGCTTTTTTTAATGATGGCAACAACGTTTTTCTATTTTCTCCTCAAACAATTAAAGATTTATGGAATGGGAAATACGTTACGCTTTGTTATATCAGAAAATCAGATCTGAACCTTGTTTGGCCGTTACCCGCATTTTTTGCGAATGGCGACAATCCTGAGTTCGGAAATGGCCGTAAGATGTTGAATTACCTTTTTTTAGCAGCAGCTGACGGAAGTAGATTTGAGTTTGAATTAAACGTTACCTCTACAGACGGGACACCCGTAAAAGGTGCTAAAGGGAACTGGCAGTATCGACTTGTATTTATTGGTGTGGACGGCGGTGAGTTAAGAAGCGCTGTTTCTACTGATGCCATTAAAGAAGAATTGCAACAGTTGAGCTACGAAGAAGTGTGCCAACGTTACGGTATTGAGCCGTAAAGAGTCCATTTTACACAAATTCAATTTACACGACACGGATATGAAGACAAAAATCATACAATTAGGTTGTCTGCTGCTTATGGCAGCGGCAACTTTTTCGTGCAAAAAAGCGCTCGAAGACGCGCTAAGCAGAGAAATCGCGGTTACAAACAAATCCGTAACCTTTGACGTAACGCCCGCGTCGAGCAGATCGACAGACGGTGCAGAAACTCGCGCCGGCGAAACCGAAGAGGTGCTCTACGACGGTGTGTTGCAAATAAACATTGCCCAAGAGTTGGAAAAACAAGGTTTCTCGTTCGAAAACATCAAATCGTTTCTTATCACACAAGGAACACTTGAGGAGGAAATACCCTCGGGTTACGACCTGAAAGGTTTTATCGGAGCGAAACTTTACTTCGACAACCAAACCAAACTGGTGGCGAAAGTAGAAAAAGTGGAAGGCAACAAAGCCCGCTTTACCATTGTAAACGGTGAGTTACTCGATAAACTGAAAGAAGACAAGCTGCACATTATCTTCGTAGGCGTACGACCAGCAACAAAACTCCGCCTAAAATTGGTAATGGATTACAAAGCAAAAGTGAGTTTAATTAAGTGATCAAAAACCAAAGAACTAAAATAGCGATTTTGGTTCCATACCCTCGCACGCGTCATTTTTTTCAATGTAAAAACCATTCACAAATAGGTGAATGACTTCTTTTCATAAGTTAGTGAAGTACCGGGCGGTTTCCAGAGCCCGCTCGGTACTGTTTTAAAAACAATATGGGTAAAAAAGGATGCATTGCACAAAAAGTTAATTCACCCATTGTAAACAACCTAATAACTCAGAGATAATGAAAACAACAAAAATCATCATCACGCTTGCTTGCCTGATATTATCTGTAAGCAGTTTCGCCCAAATTCGCTACGGTGTGCGCGGCGAAGTATCGCTCAACAATCCGACGGTTGACGTTGAGGAATTATCGTGTAAAGTTCAACAACCGCCCGTGCTTATGTTTGGTGTAGGCGGCGAGATAATGTTTCCGGTGGCAGATTTGGCTATTGAAGGAGCGCTTCTATATGGAACCGAACGAGTAAATATGCTTTTTTACGACGACAACAAAAAAATTGACGTGAAAAGCCGATTTTTAGACATCCCCGTAACCCTGAAAAAAAGTTTTGGGTTGGGGCTTCCGGTGAAACCGGTCGTATCGGTAGGACTTTTTGCAAAAATTTATGTCTCGGAAAACGACAGAAACTACGATGCCATTGCCGATGTTTTTAACAAAGAGAAGGTAATAGCCGGACTAATTGTAGGAGCGGGCGCAGAGATTATGAATACTGTTACCGTTGGAGTGAACTACCGCTATATTTTCACCGGAAACAACCAACGGTTTGGAAACAACGATGAGATGCAGAAAAGTCTGATTACAATATCTGCATCGGCATATTTCTAATAACATATGTGGATAAGTGAAATATCGCACATCTGCAATAAAATCAAACAAAATGAAAAAGACAATTCTAACCATCGTTATCGCGCTCGCGGCAATAGTTGTCGGTTTGGCGCAACAGGTAAAACCCGCCGGCAGTGCCGGAGTTTCGTTACAAGGGTTAACACCCAATTTGCGCAACGGGCTGCAAATCTCGCTCAGGGGCGGATACGACATCCTGCCCAAGTTTTCCGTTAAGGAAGAACCCGCCGAAATGAAATACGTCAAACTCAAAGGCGGTCCGTACACCGGCGCCGGTGTCGATTACTACTGGGATTGGATTGGCGTGGGCGCCGATTTCGATTACATTAAAAACTCCGTGGGTTTCGACACCGAACCGTTTAAAAAGATTGACTTTCAGTATTTCAAAACAACCACATCGGGTATCACACGGATGTTTTACGGCGCAGGCCCCAACTTCCGCTACCTTGACCCCGCCTGCACCTTCTCTGCCGAACTGAACACCCGTGTGGGACTGGGTTCGGTAAAAGGGGGTGAAAGTCATTTGGACGGATATTTTTCTGAGCCCACCGGCAGTCCTAACGACAGGGAAGTTCGACTGATTGATTTTGGCGGTTTCGAAGCATCCAACACCCTTAGTTTCAAAGGGCAAGTGCGACTCACCTATTTTGTAAGCCCCGTGGTGGGAATAAGTTGGGGCGTATATTATATGCACCACACTAAGGTGAAGTACAAAGGCGGAACTTTACATCACGATCCGGAATATACCTCCACCAAAGCGCCCACTACACCCGTGATTACCCCCGAAGTAATCGGCAATTACTCTTCCATCGGCACATTCGCGGGGGTAACATTTCGCATCTCTCCGCCGCCGGTCATTCCCAAACCGCCCGTTGAAAAAGTGCCCGAAAACCCGGTTATCAACGGCATTGTGGTAGTTTGCGGCACCACGCAGCCCATCGAGGGCGTGAGCATTGTGGTGAAAGAGAAGAAAAACGGACAAGAACGCATCCTCACTTCCAACAAAGCGGGTGAATTCTCGTTTGTGGTAACACCTACATCTGAACTTGTTATTTACGGTAAAAAAGCCAACTTTTTCTCGCAAGTGGTAACCCTCGGCCCCGCCGATATTAAACGCTACCGAAACGTGCGCCTCGAAATTTGTATGGAGCGCGCCGATTGCGACGAAAGTGTGCGCTTGAACAATATCCATTACGATTTGGATAAATACAACATTCGTCCCGACGCGCGTCCCGAACTCGACCGACTGGTGCAATTCCTGCGCGACAATCCCGAAGTGAAGGTAGAGCTGTCGTCGCATACCGATTCGCGCGCTTCGCACGAGTACAACGAGCGATTGTCGCAAAACCGCGCCAATTCGGCTCGCGAGTATGTGATTTCGCGCGGTATTGATCCCTCGCGTGTTATCTCGGTGGGATACGGCGAAACGCGTCTGCTCAACCGTTGTGCCGACGGCGTTCCCTGTTCCGAAGCCGAGCATCAACAAAATCGCCGCACAGAAATGAAGGTAATTTGCCCCAAGTGATAAAGGAATAAATAGAATAATGCTAACTACAAAGTGTGGTTTTGGATGTTTTTTTTAGTTGTTTTGGTTGGTGCCGGGCGGGAATGGCAAGCCCGTTCGGCGTTTACCGGAACAAAGAGCAGGAGTGAAGAGCGAATTGAAGCGAAGCGGAAATCCTGCAACGGCGGGAGAATAAAGACACAAACACCCCGCAACTCGCAACTTGTAACTCGCAACTCGCAACCCATTAAAAATATCAAACATTAAACGTTAAACAAAATGAAAGCAACAAAAATCGTCATCACGTTCGCCTGTCTGTTAATCACGGTAAGCGGCTTGGCTCAAACCAATTTCTACGGCGGTAGAACGGAAATAACGGTAAATAACCCAACTTACGCAGACGAAAGCACCCGAATAACCAACAGCCCCATCTTTAAAATCGGAGCAGTGGGCGGAAGAACCTTCGGCAACATCGATCTCTCTCTTGAATTGGGTATGCTGCTCGGCTTTGAGAGGCTCCAATGGGAGGAAAAACACGAAGGTGTATGGGGCAAAATAATGGACGCTTCGAATGCGTCGGTGGAAATACCTTTTGCCGTAAAGAAGCGATTTTCTTTCGAGAATGTACCGGTAAAACCCCTGATTACGGCGGGTTATTACGTGAAATTGCCTTTTTCCCGTTTTACCGAAGACGATTCGGAAGCTCAGAGCAAACCGTTAAAACCGTACGAGGTAGAACACGGATTGAATGTGGGAGCAGGCATCAATCTATTTTCTGTTCTCGAATTGGGAGTAACCTACCGCTATATCGTCAGCAACCCGTGGGGAGTAGGACGCTGGTTGGATCCCGATACACAGCAGAAAAATCAGGTTATTGTATCGCTTGCCGTGCTCATTAATAAATAACAAAACGGATTTATCGAGCTTTTTTTGCTTCGAAAACCCTAAAGAGAAATAATCAACCATTCAACTTAAAACATTATGAACAAAAGAAAAACAAATCTCATCTACTTCCTGTTTGCGGCGGCAACCATTTTGCTTGCTTTCGGAAGTTGCGATAAAGAGGATGACCTGTCCGAATCTTCAATATTCAAAGATTCCAGAGACGGAAGTTTGTATCGTACCGTAAAAATTGACGGGAAAATATGGATGGCCGAAAACCTGAAATACCTGCCCATAGTAATGCCTCCCAGTGATGCATCAATAACGGAACCAAAGTACTATGTATATGGTACTTCCGTCACGGATGTAAATTTGGTCAAGGAATCGTATTACTATTTGCGGTATGGCGTTTTGTACAACTGGATTGCAGCCAAGGATGCTTGTCCCAAAGGTTGGCATCTGCCCACAAACGACGAGTTTAAACAATTGGTATATTATCTTGGCGGCGAAAATGTTGCCGGAGGCAAGCTGAAAGAGACCGGTACGGAGTATTGGGATGCACCCAATGAGGGAGCCACCAACGCAAGCGGTTTTGCCGCTCGTGGAGGAGGCAGGAGAGACCCGGCCGGTTTCTCGTTTGATAAAGGCATCGGTCAGTGGTGGAGCGCTACCTCAGGTGGAGAGGGAGGGGCTTATTCTTTATACCTATCTAATCGTGATCGCAAGGCAGAAAATAAAACAGTAGCTACACATCTCGGATTTTCCGTTCGTTGCGTAAAGAATAAATAGAAAAGTAGGGCGTATCGTTGGCTGACGGTTCTTCAAAAGCGAGGGAGTTATTGGGGGCATCTGTCGTAGCGCGAGGTTTTTTTTATATTGTTTGGGTTGTTTTCATTGCTGATACGCCGGGCGGTGTTAAAATCCCGCCCGGTGTTACTGCCAACCGAAAAAATATCATCGTTTCGGTGCTACATAAAACGTTAAACAATTAAATGAGAAAGTAAAAATACATGAAAACAAAAAAATATACTTTGATCCTTATCCTGCTCTTCGCGGCGGGAAGCGTAACGTACGTAAGTGCGCAAATACCTAAAAAGGTTATCGAAAAAGCAATATTAATTGGAGAGACTCCAATTGATAAAAAATATCGAGAATTGGGAGGTGAATCGGGCATTCTGGGAAAACCCAAAACAGAAGAAAAATATAGCCCCGATAACGTTACAAAATTCAGACATTTTGAGCGCGGATCAATTTATTTTCAGCCCGATTATGTTCCGGCAGCCATCTACGGCGAAATATACAAAAAATGGGCTAAACTGGGTTGGGAAGCTCATCCTATTGGATTTCCTACTACCGATGAAAAAACTACTCCCGATAGAAAAGGACGATATAATTTTTTTGAAAACGGAGTAATACTATGGAGACAGGGTTTAGGCACCTTTGAAATTCATGGAGAAATATTTAAAAAATGGATGAAACTGAATGGAACGTTGGGTGTTTTGGGGTATCCCATTACCGATGAAAGAGCTACTCCCGATAAGACCGGGCGTTACAACCATTTTGAAAATGGCTCTATCTATTGGCACCCGAAAATTGGCGCTGTTGAAGTACACGGAGAAATTCTTAAGAAATGGGCAGAACTCGGGTACGAAAGAAGCATTTTAGGCTATCCTATTTCAGATGAGATGGCTACACCGGGTAAGGATGAGCGCTATAACCGTTTCGAACGCGGAACCATTTATTGGACCCCGTCAAACGGAGCGGTTGTTGAATTGAAAAAGTAAGCAAGATTAGCCAATACGAATCGGTTGCTCACAAAAACAAATTGATAAATCGAATAGGATTTTTTTGCCGATGCTATAATAAATGTGCAAATAAATAATCAAGAATCAAATATAAAATCAAAAAACGATGAAAACATCAAAAATTACCCTCGTCTTTCTGCTCTTTTTTGCCGTAGGAAACATTGCCACCGCCGACGCTCAAAGTTGGCTGGAACGATTGGGAAAACGCGCCGAAGAGTCGGCAAAGCGCAAAGTGGAACGCAAAGTAGAAGAAAAAGTGGACAAAGCGGTGGATAAGGCGTTCGACAAAACCGAAGAGAGCATCTCGAAGCAACGTAAAACGCGCAAAACGGTAAACGAAAACATGGAAGTGATGGAAGAGGAAATATCGGACAACGATTTCCCGGAACAATCATCCGTTATGCAAGGCTCTGGCGACTGGGACACGGGCGAGCCATATTATGCCCTGAAAAAAGGCGCCAAAATTCAATACACGGTTTACAACGGCAAAGGCAAGGTGGAGGGCTATCAGAACCAGACGGTATTGGAGTTTACCCGAAAAGGGAGAAATGTGAATGCTGTGATTGCCGGCACGCATACCGACCGAAAAGGCAAGGTACAGAACGCAGCCACTGTTTCGTTGCGATTCAGCAAGGGCAATTTCTACGTCGATTTGCTCGATATCTTGCCCCCGAAAGGGTTGGAAAATCTGGATTTGGAAACCAAAGTATCGGGAAACGAGATGATGATTCCCGAAAAACTGACGCCCGGACAAAAACTCCCCGATGCCCAAGCCACTTTCAGGATGAAAATAAAAGATGGAGGAAACTCCATGGATTTGCCGCCAATAACTTACCGCGTGTACAACCGAAAAGCCGTAGTCGCTGAAAGTGTTGAAACCCCGATGGGAAAATTCATCTGCTTCAAAATCGTTCAAAGCGTGGAAGTTGATTTGCCGCTTATCGGTAAACAGGTTTTCCACAGCGCCACGTGGATAGGAAAGGGAATAGGCACGGTGAAAACGGAAGGATACGATAAAAACGGAAAGTTGGCAAACAGAATTCTCCTGACCGGACTGGAATAAATAATTTGCTTTATGAAAACACTCACAACAGGCATATTAATCGCTCTATTTTTGTCTTTAACCTGCTGTCATGCAATAAAAGATTGGAGGCAAACAAAACCGGCTGTCAGTGGCGATACCATTACGTTGCCAATAGGAGTTAAGTTTGAAGACCCCAAACGCTTTGCCGTGCAATTCGATTCGGTTGTCGGCGACAGCCGTTGCCCGAAGGGCGTACGATGTATTTGGGAAGGGAATGCTGTTGTAAAAATCAAATTCCACGATTTACAGTTGAAGCGAGAGTCTTCATTCACACTCGACACACACCGGTTCCGCAGGCAATTCACTAATGACACGGTCGTTGATAATTATTACATCAAACTGCTGGAACTGAACCCTTATCCCAACATAAACAAAAAAGTGCGGCAGAGAAATTATTCAATAAAAATTATCGTGAAAGAGAATTTCTGAAAAATAAAAAACAACATTAAAATAAAAAAAATAATTTATCTGTTACTACTCGCATTCGCTGTATCATCAATTGTTTCTTGCGGCGGAAAAAGCGAAGGCAAAACCGCGATTAGCGAAATGGAAAAAATAGTGGAAAAAGTAGAGCAGAATAAGGATGTTCTCACTGCCGATGAATGGAAAGAATTGGCTGTGTCTTTCGAAAAAAACGAAAAAATTGCCAATAAGGCTGCTGATGAAAATAAGTTGGGCATAACGGGAAATATGAAACTCCTTACCCTTACCGCACGCTGGGAAACCGTGTATGGACAAAGAATGATGTTGCAGGAAATAGCTCCAAAATTAAACGAAATATTGGAAGGTGCGGGCGAAGAATTAAAAGAGTTAAGTGAGAAGTTTGATGATTAGAACCAATAAGACAAACACTTCGATTAGGATATAATTCAGAAAAAACAACACAAAACAGCTATGAATACAGAAAATCAATACATGCAAGAACCGCCGGCACAACCGGGAAACGGCAATACCCGCCAAACAGGGCAAAACGAACCCGATACAGGCATTGCGCTTATCTCCTACATAACCCTCATTGGGTTAATAGTAGCGTTTGTAATGAATAACGATAAAAAACAACCCTTCGCGAGCTATCACATTCGTCAGGCAATCGGGCTAAATGTTACCGGGTTGGCATTGGGTGTGATAAACGTAATCCCCGTGTTGGGATGGATTGTCAGCATTATCGGGCTGTTTGTTTTGCTCTATATGAATATTATGGGAATCGTAAACGCCCTGAACAAAAAAGAAGCGCCGCTTCCCATTCTGGGCAAACAATACGAAGAGTGGTTTAAATCGGTACTGTAATAATTTGAAGATGGGAGATGGATACCGGAAGGTGGAACACACCGGGCATCCATCTCCCGGCACTCAACAACAAACAACAAACAACAAACAACAAACAACAAACAACAAAACAAAATGAAAAAAACAATTTACCTGTTAATATCCATATTCGCGCTAACGCTGCTGGTTTCGTGCGGGCAAAACGAAGCCAAACAAGCGCTTCAAGAAATGGAGAAAATTGTGGAAAAGGCAGAAAAAGAGAAAGACAATCTCTCCAAAGAAGAGTGGAAAGAATTGGCTATTGAATTTGCCGAGTATGCGAAAATTGCCAACAAGGGAGCGGAAGAAAAGAAACTCGACACGAAAGACAAAGTGAAAATAGCGACTCTTTCCGCCCGATTCGCCGCCGTTTCGGTAAATCCGATTAGCGAAATGGGTGAAAACCTCTTGGAAAATATCTTCTCCAAAGTCAACGAAGTTCTGCAACCCGACGAAAAATCGGATGCCGATACCGAAGAAATTCAGGAAAGCAAAAGATGGATTGTGCTTCACAAAAACATCACCCTAGGAAATCAGGATAACGATACCGTCGGGCATTTTCTCAAACTCAAAACCGGCGAAGCGGTGAAAGTGAGCGAAGCCAAAGGTCAGGAAGAGTATCTGGCGATGATGCTGTTTACCGAATACGGCGATAGCCATAGCATTCTCACTTTTCCGGCAAACGCGGAAGACGCCTCCGCTTATGGAGGGTTGGATAAAAATCGCTTGTTCAGCCAAAATCCCGGAGGGCTTAGATTTTGGGCGCCCGAAAAAACAACCGGAGGTATGATATTCAAGACAGATGAAATAAACGCCGCCGACTTCAACCGGATAGCCAAATCAGCCGATCCCGCCGCGTTCGACCAAGCATTCAGGAAAGCCAATAACGGAAAAGAAAATCTCAGTTATAAAAGCCAATACGAATTGAGTATGAATACCGGGCAAATCTATATAGTGCAATTCAACAACTTGGTGCGTGGCATTATGCTTATAAAATCGATGAAAGGAGGAAAGAAGGCTACGGTGGCGTTCGATTTACTTGTGGAAGGGCGCGAAGAATTTAAGCCCAAACCCTAAAAAAATAGGTAATCTATAATTCAAAAAAACCGTATA
>CAZKZB010000041.1:0-26110 GCA_964557135.1 uncultured Petrimonas sp.
TTTTGCGAGGTAAACTCAAAGATATCGGCAATGATTTTCATCGAAAATTCGGGCGGATAGATGTAGGTGTTGCGCACCATGAACTCTTTCAGAATATCATTCTGAATGGTTCCCGCCATTTCATCTAAATTGGCGCCTTGTTCCTGAGCGGCAACAATATAGAAAGCCAGAATGGGCAGTACGGCTCCGTTCATGGTCATGGATACCGACATTTTGTTGAGTGGAATTCCATCGAAAAGAATTTTCATGTCTTCCACCGAGCAGATAGACACTCCGGCTTTTCCCACATCGCCCACCACACGTTCGTTGTCGGCATCGTAGCCGCGGTGCGTGGGAAGGTCGAAAGCAACGGACAAACCTTTTTGTCCCGAAGCTAGGTTACGGCGATAGAACGCGTTCGATTCTTCAGCGGTGGAAAATCCGGCATACTGACGAATGGTCCACGGACGCATTACATACATGGTAGAGTAAGGCCCGCGCAAGAAAGGCGGCACACCGGCTGCGTAGTTGAGGTGTTCCATACCTTCGAGGTCTTCTTTCGTGTACACGGGTTTTACCGGAATTTGTTCCGGAGTAAGCCAATCGGCTTTAATTTCATTTTTTTCAGCCCATTCGGCAACGTCTGTCGCTTCGAAACCGGCCGATTTGAAATCGATATTTTTGAAATCAGGTTTCATATTTTTCTTTTTTAGAGCCAAGACTCTTAGAATCAAGAATCAAGACTATTTAGTATTATTTTTTTCTTTGTAAAATATAGTTAAGATATACGACACAAGTTCCAATTTTTCAATGTCTTGAATCTTGGCTCTTGGTTCTTTTTGTCTTATATAAACGGTGCAACAAAATTGGCAGCCGACAACAATACGCTGAAAATCAATACTAATTTCGCGGTATGTGTATCGAGAAACTGTATTTTTGCTAAGTTGTCGATGGTTGCGGTTTTCATTAACTTAATGTTCTTTAAAGCAATGGGGAAGGTAATAAGAACAACAAAAGCTAAAGGATGCAATAGGCGCATCATCACGGCGACGGCAACAAAAAGATAAGCTGCCAGCAACAAGGTTTGATACACAATTTGCGACCCTTCGAGCCCCAGTTTCATCGCCTGCGTTTTTATTCCGGCAACTTTATCTTGAAGCATGTCGCGAGTGTTGTTAGCATGTAGAATTGCCACAATTAGCAAGCCCACAGGCGTACTTACCAGCAATGCCGTCCAGATAAGCTCTGTCGTCATCACATACGCAACACCCAAAGCGATTGACAATCCGTAACAGATAAAGATGACAAAATCACTCATTGCGGCGTATTTAAACTTGTAATAAAGCGTAGAACTTATAATACCTATTATCCCAATGAAAAGTAACGGAAGTCCCGTATTCATCAACAGATAAATTCCCAATAAAATTCCAACAAACAACACGATATACCCATATATCAGTACCGGTTTCGGTTTAAAAACACCGAGAACGATAAGGCGGATAGGGCCGGTTTTTTCAATTCGGTCAACTCCGCTCATATAGTCGTGGTACTCACTGATTAGATTTCCCGAGGCATGGAAAATAATGGCGCCAATGATCGCCAAAATCCCAAATGTCCAGTTCACTTCGGCTATCACTCCGGTTTTGTACATGTAAAACACGTACGAAAACGCTATCAGTGGCGGCGAACCCGACGCAGGCCACGCCCAAGGATGGGCAACCATTATCCAGTGTTTGAGTTTGGGCATGTTTTTTCAGACTGTTAGAGCCAAGAACCAAGAATCAAGACAAGTGAACAATAAGCCGCAACTTACTTATCTAAGCTATCTATGAATGCGTTAATCATTCGCTGTAGTTCATTAACTTTTACTTGTTTCTCTTCCAGCTCATTATTGTTTATATATTCTAAATTGCAAGCTACAATGAGAGCCGTTTCAAGTTCGAAAGAAGAACCAACGGCCATTTCAAGGAACCGTGAAAAATCTTTATTACTGGATTTAGCAGAACCTTCGGAAATATTTAGCGGGATAGAGGTTGCAGCACGACGTGTTTGCGCAGTCAATCCGAAAATCTCTTCTTTTGGGTATTTCTGCGTCAACACGTAAACTTCAGTTACTAAACCCACCGAGCGTTTCCATATTTCGAGCTTCTTAAAATTGTGCATCGTCTTGGTTCTTGGTTCTTGGTTCTTTTTATCTTTTACAACAACTTCTCATTAAACGCTCTCAGCGTCTCATACACATTGCTGCGAACATGAATAAAATGTTCGATGCCGTGTGCTTTCAAGTCGTCCATGCAAGCGGGAGAGCCGGCAACTACAAAGATTTCTTTTCCGTCTTTCAACAGGTCGAAAGTTTTGGGAGCGTATTCCACGTATTCGTCGTCACTCGAGCAAAGCACCACAACGTCTGCTCCGGCTTTGCGAGCGGCAGATACGCCTTCTTCCACCGATTTGAAACCTAAGTTGTCGATAATCCGATATCCGGCACACGAGAAGAAGTTGCTCGAAAACTGCGAGCGCGCCAAACGCATAGCCAGATTTCCGATAGTAAGCATAAACACTTTTGGCGTCTTTCCGCTCTTTTCGGTAGCTAAGCGAAGTTCGTTGAACTGTTCTGCCAAACGGCGAATAACTAAAGGTTTCAACGCGGTTTTTTCTCCGGCGGCACATCCACATGAGTGGTCTTTCGGGTCGTTAATTTTCTCGACCATGGTTTCGGTGAAATTCGGGAATTGGTTAGTTCCCAGCAATATCTCTTTTCGGTTGGCCACTGCTTTGAAGCGAGCATCGGTCGATGCATCGATGGCATCTTGTACCTCTCCGGTTTTCAAGGCTTCGTAAAATCCTTTTTCTTCGGTTTCGAGGAAAAGCTTCCACGCTTGTTCAGCCAGCGATAAGGTAAGCGATTCGATATAGTACGAACCCGACGCGGGGTCGGTAACCTTATCGAAATGCGATTCTTCTTTCAACAGCAGTTGTTGGTTTACGGCAATGCGTTCCGCAAACTCGGTGGGTGTTTCAAAAGCTTCGTCAAAGGGACGAACCGTAAGCGAATCTACCGCGCCGATGGTGGCCGACATGGCCTCGGTTTGCGTGCGAAGCAAATTCACATACGGGTCGAAAAGCGATTGATTGAAACGCGATGTTGACGCGTGTATATTCATTTTCGCTGCACACAGACAAGTGCCGTCCGCAGCGGTGTTATCACATTCTATATGGGGAGGGCAAGGCGGCTTATAGGCGTTTACGATTTCGGCCCACAACCAACGTCCGGCGCGGAACTTGGCAATTTCCATAAAGTAGTTGGAGCCAACTCCAAGTTCAAATTTAATTTTCTTGGCCACTAACGCTTTTTCGAGTCCTTTTTCGATAAGTGCACTCAGCACCTGATTTCCGTATGAAAGGCTGAAGCCTAACTCCTGATAGCTGTACGCACCGGCATCGTTCATCAGATTTCCCGTAATGGAAATACTTCTATAACGCGGAAGTGGCGCCGTAATTTTCACCATTTCGGCGGCATCGTCAATCCAGTTGGGAACATCTACTCCTTTTTTCAGGATTTTGCGGAACGGGTCGTACTCAATAGAACCGTGGCATTCCAATACGTTCAAGTTAAGTGATGTAACGTAAGCCACTACCAATCGGGCAAGTTCGTGCGTTTTAGAAATACAAGTTCTGAAGTTCAGTTCCACTTTATCGGGAGCAATGCCCTTTAAAAGAGTTTCGAGATTTTCTGCCGAAAGGTTTTTCTTCGGGAGATGAAATCCCAACGATGTTACGCCTTTTCCCAACAGCTCAAGCGCTTTTTTGTTGGCTTCGGCATAATCTTTCACGTCAATATTCTGACGCACATACCACACATTATCCTTTCTGGTGCTGCGGATGTAGGGGAATTCTCCCGGCAGGTTTTCCGTCGATAGAAACCCCTCAATGTTTTCGGCTCTGTAGAAAGGATTTACATTAAAACCTTCGTTAGTTCTCCACACCAGTCTTCTTTGGAAATCGGCTCCTTTTAAATCGGCAGTAACGACTTCCATCCACTGTTCGGTAGATACCGGTGGAAAATCGGTAAAAAGTTTTTCTTTCTGATTACTCATAATTCACTGATATTTATTATTTTGGGTTTTTTCAAGTTAACGAAGAAAGTAAGTTATGATGGAAATACATTTTTTGTTTTAGTTCCTTATTTCATGCTCTTTGCTCTTACTCTCAACAAATTTACAAAATTAGTCTTTTTTGCTTACTTAAAAAAGCATTTGGGGATTTGTTTTATAGAGCCGATGGAGGGAAAAGAGTTATTGCGCAAAATGAAAATTGCGACAAATAGAGATTATATACAAAGACGATTATTTCTCTTTCAACTCTGCCAGTAAACCCGCAATCTTTTCCGCCACCGCTTTGGCGTATTTTTCGCCTTTTTCGGCAGTTGCCTTTTTGGGATTTCCCAATCCCGTATCTTCCGAAACCAATTCCCAATTGCGCGGCAACCAACCCACTTTTTGATTGACAGACTCCATCGGATGCGGATGCACGGTGCCATCGCCGGCTTGCTCCATCCTCACCAAATCGGGGCGATAATGCAGCAAAACCGATGTTTCCTGCTCTCCCCCGTGTTCATCGGTTTTTTCCTCGAAATAACCTTCCCGCGGAATAAATGTCCACCAATCTATCACGATGAGGGTAAAATCGGGATATTTTTTGGCTAAGTCGCGCACAAAGCCTTTAAACGAATTGCCTCCGTGCCCGTTTACGATTACCAATTTTCGAAAGCCTTGCCCGTGTAGCGAATCCACCACATCGCAAAGAATGGCTTTCTGCGTTTCGGTGTTGGTGTGAATGCACAGCGGCAGGTTCCATTGTCCGGGATTTTGCGACCCAAAATAAACGGGCGGCAAAACGGCACACAACACGCCGTCTTTTTCGTAAGCCAGTTCGGCACTGTCTATTGCTATGTGTTGCGACAAGTAACAATCTGTAAGGTACGGCAGATGATAGTTATGTGGTTCGAAAGCGCCCCAAGGAAGAATTACCGCGTCGTATCGGGCATTCTTCACATCTTGCCAATTGGCGTGTCTTAAATCTATTGTGTTCATGTTCTGTTTTTTCAGTTTAGTAAATCCTTTTTCGACTGATATTTATGTCGGAAAACATCTTCTCGTACAAGAGTACACGAATTATTTTTCAAAGAACAAATGTAATTAAAGATTTGTAAAAATTAAACAACCACCTTCTTAGAAGGTGGATTTAGAAGAACGAAAAATTCAGGCATAGCCTTTATAGGTCTTCGAACAAACTTAGTCGAATAGAGTAAAGTTCTTTGTAAAACCTTCTTCTTGCTTGTCTTGTTCTTCTTGGTAACGAACATAGCGACGGATTAAGTCTTCATCCATACCAACGGTATTGACAAAATAACCCCGAGACCAAAAGTGATTACCCCAATAAGGCTTTTGTTTCAATTGAGGGTAACTTTTGAAAAGTTTAATGGCTAATTTGCCTTTTACAGTACCCATAAGGGTGGAAACCGAAACCTTGGGAGGGATAGACACAACTAAGTGAATGTGGTCAATCTGAACGTTGAGTTCCTCAACAATACAGCCTTTCCACTCACACAACATACGAACATCGTGTTCAACCAAGTCTTTGACTAAACCTGTTAGAACTCGAAAACGATACTTCGGACACCAAACAATATGATATTGGCAGTTCCAAATAACATGACTTTGTTTCTTGTATTTTGCCATAAAGCAAAGGTACAAAAAACAGGTAAAACCAAAAAGAACATTACCACCTTCAAAGAAGGTGGATTTTTAAGATAAATTAAAGTTTTGTACTGAAAGTATGAGATTTTATGAGTAAACAAAGTAAAGAATCAAAATAATCTTTGGTTTGTTATGATGGTTTTCACAACACACCAATTATAAATTAGGGCGGCCAAGTTAGTAGTCTTAAAAACTGCTTATTGTTTATATTGGGTCGTAAAAGAAACAAGGTACACGGAAAAAACGGAGTTTGTTTCTCCTTTGACGGATTGAACGAAGAGCCAAAAATCAAGCTATTTTCTCCGCTTTTCGAATTAAAACAAAAATAACACTCATCATCACTATTTCCGTAAAAATCACATACGGGTATATGCCCATGCCAAAATTCTCGGTAAGCACGCCGATAAGATAATTAATAATGATATTTCCCGTAAGCCCGATGAACATCGCAAAACTGAATGCCGTTCCCGATACTTCCTTGAAAATCTCGCCCACGAGGCCCAACATAACCGGAAATCCGGGAGCTAAACCGCCGCCAATCAGGAACATTCCCAACACACTCACGAAGTATGACGAAGATAGGAGCAAACAAATTAATCCGAGCGAAAACAACACCAGCGATAATTTAACCAATCGGGAGTGATGCCATTTTTTCAAGACGCTTCCAATTAGTATTCTCATAAAAATTAGCCCCAAAACGGAGACGGATAATGCCATCAGCGCCCGGTTCTGCGGCACAGCCAATTTATTGATAAAAAACGAGACCGACCAGTTGTTGATTATAGCCTCGAATGCCGACTGGAAAAACAGGTAAAAGCAAATGGCCATAAAAAGTTTGTTTTTCACAAAACCGGGAATGAGCTTTACCGATATTTTTTCTTTCTGCACGGTTAACGGATATTTTATCGAAAGAAAAACCAAGGCTACAAATAGACTGATGACACAAACCACATCGATAACCGCAGTGTAAACTTCCGGGCTTATTCTACTCAGTATCAACGGCATATAAAATGCACCAATGCCGTAAAACATACCGAGCCAATTCAGGTTAATGATTTTACTTTTCCCTTCACTCAAATCGGAAATCAACGCGCTTGTTCCGCCGTTGATAACTCCGCCGCCCAATCCGAAAAAAAAGATACTTGCCCTTAGCGAATTAATAGAATCGGAATGCGCTATACCGAAAAAACCGAGCGACAAAAAAAGCGATGCAACGGAAAGTACCCATCGGTAACCGAATTTGTCAACAATTGGCCCGAACGAAACCGAACCGACAAGTAACCCGACAGGAAGAATGGAGAAGAGACTTCCGGCAGCGATATCGGTCATTTCGAAACGGATTTTCAGCATCGGCAACAACGAACCGATAACTACCATGGAAACCCCGAAAAGGAGAATGCCGATGAAATTAGCGATAAACGCTATAGTTTTATTTCTCATAGTTTTTGTCAGATATAAAAATCGGAACCCTTCCGGGAATCCCTTTTTCCAAGTCGATTTGACAGCCAATCGCACAGTTGTTAAATAGCGCTATTCCCGGGCGAAACAAATCCGTTAGAAATACAGTAAAACGTAAGTCCCGAAACGGTTTTAATTCCGGTTTTCGATATAATGTTTTTCCGATGCGAAAGCACCGTATTAAGGCTTATGTTCAATTTATCGGCTATTTCTTTGTTCAATCTCCCTTGAACGATAAGTTTTAAAATCTCTATTTCCCTGTTGGTGAGTTCTTTGTTGGAATCACGGGATTTATGCTCGTCGGAAAACGTGTAGTTCAGGTGCTCGATATGTCGCGAATCCAACTCCCTGAGTTTCGGACGTAATACCTTTTCCAATAATCGATTGTAGATGTGCAATTCTTTTTCGAGTGCGGTAATGGAAAAAATAACGGCGTAAGCCAAGTTCTGGTTATAATTTCCCGAAATGTGCTTGATGATTATATTTTTTAAATCGTGCAACAACTCTATCGGATAATCGTCAAGTTGTTCCAAACCTTGATGCAAATGCTCCGAGAGTTCCGTTTTAAACTGAAAAAATATCTTATGCAACAACTTAAGTTCTTTATTTTCGCTACCGCTCATCGCGATAAAAGGAGTGAAATGTTTTTCCAGATTAGGAACCGATGCCTGCATGTAATTTTCGACCGTTTTTTTAAGGTAATCCACAATCAGTGAAATATCAAACAAATCTAAATCTTTCTCCGGATCGTACTCCTCATCAATATATACATTCAGGATAGCCAAAATAAAATCGATGTTCAGCTTATTTTCAAGACAAATTTTTCCGATGGTCTTCTCTCCCACCCCAAGCTGAATGCCAAAACGATTTACCACAGGAATAAGTTCGCTGTGCTCGGTCAGTAAATCCGACAAAACTACGTTTTTTTTAATGTCTGCCATTATTTTCGGGAAGATTTTTCAGTAACTGCATATAAACGATTTCGCCAGTACTCTTTAATAAGGTGTCGGATTGCATCTACGGGATGACGGAACAGCATTCTGGGGCCTGCAAAGCGCATTACCTCCTTAATTTTTTGTCGCATATCATTTTTATAACAATGGATGGTACACGATTCGCAAGTGGGTTTATTTTCACCGAAAGGACAATTTTCGAGTCGCTTCATCGCGTAATTTTCCAATGCGGAACACTCCTCACACAACCCCGATACAGGTTTGTGATTCGCTTCGCAATAAATCACAATCATTTTTCTTACGACTTTTTTTTCGCCTTCGTTCATTTCCCGTATTATAAAAAGAATTGTAAAAGTACTGTTTTTATTTTTTGTGGCAAAATATGGGTGAAACGAAACAACAATCAAGTAACGAACGAGAGTCTATTCCGATACATTTTTCACAAGTAAAGCGAATCGAAATTCGCTTCATCTCGCAGGTAATTTCACCGTTCGCATTTGCCGCAAGATGAACGACTGTCGTTTTTTTATGTAAGAGGATGGGGTTTTTGAGCTGAACTTCAACGGATTAGGCAATGTAGCAGCCACCAATGCCGATTGCGAAGCAGAGAGTTTTTCGGCCGAAACATTGAAATGTTCACGTGCAACAGCTTCGGTACCATAAATGCCGTCACCGGTTTCCATGCTGTTGAGGTACACCGTTAATATACGCTCCTTTGGCCAGAAAAACTCAATTAAAACGGTAAAATAAGCTTCCATCCCTTTTCTCAACCACGATGAACGAGGCCACAAAAACACGTTCTTTGCAGTTTGTTGCGTGATGGTACTTGCGCCACGCGGACGCTTTCGGGTTTTATTTTCCCGGAGTGCTTTCTGAATTTCTACTCGATCGAATCCTTTGTGATTGAAAAAGCGTTGATCTTCCGATGCCAAAACAGCGCGCTTCATATCGTCGGATATCTTGCAGTAAGGCACCCATTTATGTTTTACTCTCGGTTTCTCTCCGTCGATAACTTGCTGCACCGCTCTAATTCCCATCAACGGTGTAAAATATACCGGAACAAACCGATACAGAATTACCGAACCGATGCTCCAGATAAGAAACCAGAAAATTATTTTGCCGATGATGCGTGAAAATTTTTTCATATTCAGAAATAAGAATAAAGAGTGAGGTTGTCTGATAAGTACACGGACAATACAGATAGTACCCATTTACAGTGATACAACCTGGGTTTAACTCCTCCTCAACAACTCCAACATTTTTCTGTCGAGTTTCATTCCTTTAAAATTTTCGTATTTCACATCTTTTCTACCACTGTCTATCACACCGAAAGAACCTTTCAGGTTCCATAACGACCAACCCCACCCTTGCTCTTTAAAAACGTCGAAAACATCTTCCAACCAAGCCAACGCCACTCCGTGCGGCGTTTGATTGTGGCAGCCCATTTCTCCAATGTGTACTTTTCCTCCGATTGCTGTCCAAGGCTCCCACGACTTTACAGAAGCCTCATAAATGCTTTGACGGTCATAGGTTTTGCCTTCGGCAACGAGTGGCCACGAGAGTTGTTCCTCCGGAAATTTGTGCACCAAATCCCAGTTTACCCAACCGGCGCGAAAATGAGAAATCAACATCGGGTCATACCCTCTTCCGCTCTGAACGATATTCGGAACACCGGCTATCGTCATCAAAGGCGTTCTGCCTACATCTTTACCATCCACAAAAATCAATCGGTCCGGATCTTCACCTCGTATTGCTTGAATAAGCCGTTGAGCGACCTTATCGTATTTTTCCACACTTATAGATGGCGCCTCGTTAATCAGGTTAAAGCTCAGCCATTTACTCGATATGCCTTTGTACCGTTGCGAAAAGTGCTTCCAATGATGTTCCGCAGCGAGTAACGGTGCTTCATCTTCAAACAAATCTGTGGGAGGTTTAGGCGGATTTATGCAATATCCGGGAAGGCGATGGAAGTTGAGGTTTACGTGTAAGTTATATTGTTTTCCGAGATTTACCGCTTGGTCAATTTCTTTCAAAACCTTTTCATCGATGCGGTACCAATCGTCTTCGCTGCTCCAACTCCAGTATGAAAGCGGCAGACGAACGAAGTTAAATCCCCATTCGGCCATGATTTCAAAATCCTGCTCATCGAATGGTGTTTGATAATCCGGATTGAATTTATTCAACAGATTAAACCCTTTCCACAGAGGAATCTGCTGCGTTACTTTTTTGCTCATCGAAGGTAATGATTTGCACGATACACCCGACATTCCGGCAGCGGCTAATAAGCCTATTTTCTTTAAAAAATCTCTTCTTTTAACTTGCATGATTATCGATTAAATAACTCAGGTACAAATATAATTATTTATGGTAAGAGTCTGTTGCTTTTTCAAGTTTTACGAATAGAAAAACTAAAAATGCGGAAGTTGTCAATTTTTTCATATATTTGCAACGTGAAAATCAAAAACAAGAGACAATGAAAAAGTTTTTCTTTTTTATTATCGTGCTGTTGATTAACATATTATCTTTTTCCGTCTTGGCACAGCAAAAAGGGAGGGCATCCTATTACTCGAACCGATTTCACGGAAGAAAAACATCGAGCGGCCAATTGTATCACAAAGACAGCCTGACTTGCGCACACAAAACCTACCCTTTCGGCACCTTGCTCGAAGTAAAAAATCCAAAAAACGGAAAAACTGTGGTGGTGGAAGTTACTGACCGGGGCCCGTTTTCAAGAAACAGAATTATTGACCTTTCTTATGCCGCAGCTAAGCAGTTAGGCATAATAAATCAGGGAGTGGCTTTGGTGGAACTGCAGGAGTGGACTTGGCAATTCTTGAAATTTCAACCGTTTGTTTTCGAGTTCAAAGAAATTTTCGTAAAAACTCCGCATCCCGCAGAAAGGGAGCTGAAGATAGATAAAGAAAAAGTGCTGAAGTAAACCTCCAGCACTTTTTTTTATTTATTTTCGTTGGAAAACGAATAGGGAAAGTCGGATTTATTTATTCCTCTTTTCTTGTTTGGCGTATCGGATTGGGTTATGTCGATTTTCGCGCCTTTCATCAATTCCTGATGCGTTACGTAGTTTTTCGTGTGGGTTTTCCCGTTTAGTTTGAAGTCCGAAACATACCGCTTCGATGTATCGTTTCCGGGAGCATTGATTTGCAAGGTCTTCCCGTTTTCCAAATGTACGGTCATTTTTTCAAACAACGGTGAACCCAACACATATTCATCGCTTCCGGGACAAACGGGATAGAATCCCATTGCCGAAAACACATACCAAGCCGATGTTTGTCCGTTGTCTTCATCGCCGCAATAGCCATCGGGGGCGGGCGTATAAAGCTTATCCATCACCTCGCGCGCCCAATATTGCGCCTTCCACGGCTCACCGGCGTAATTATAGAGATAAACCATGTGCTGAATGGGTTGATTTCCGTGCGCGTATTGCCCCATGTTCATGATTTGCATTTCGCGGATTTCGTGAATGGGAAAACCGTAATAACTGTCGTCGAAAACGGGCGGCATTTTGAAAACCGAATCCAGCATGTTTACAAACTCTTTGTTCCCACCCATCAAATCGATTAAGCCTTGCGGATCGTGAAAAACCGACCAGGTGTAGTGCCAGCTGTTGCCTTCGGTAAAAGCATCGCCCCATTTTGTGGGACTAAACGGCGATTGAAACGTTCCGTCTTGGTTGCGTCCACGCATCAACTTATGCTCCGGAGAGTATAAATTGCGGTAATTTTGACTGCGCTTGGCATATAAATCGATTTCGGACTTGGGACGATTCAGCACTTTGGCAAGTTTGTAGATTGTCCAGTCGGCATACGCGTATTCGAGTGTGCGTGCGGCATTCTCGTTTATTTTCACGTCGTAAGGAACATAACCCAGCGTATTGTAATATTCATGTCCAAGCCGTCCGGTTGACGATACAGTCGGGTGTACATTTTCCGTTCCGTGGATCATTGCCTTGTAGAGCGTTTCGATATCGTAACCGCGCAAGCCTTTCAAGTATGCATCGGCAACCACCGAAGCCGAATTGTTTCCAATCATGATGCCTCGATGTCCGGGACTGGCCCATTCGGGCAGAAATCCACTCTCTTTATACGTGTTTACCAATCCTTCCTGAATTTCTTTGTTTACAGACGGATACATGAGGTTCAGCAAGGGAAACAAGGCGCGGAATGTGTCCCAAAAACCGGTATCGGTGTACATATAACCGGGCAGAACTTCTCCGTTGTAGGGACTGTAGTGTACGATATTTCCCTGCGCGTCAATCTCGTAAAACTTGCGTGGGAAAAGAGTCGAACGATAAAGCATGGAGTAAAAAGTGCGTTTGTTATCGATATTGTTGTCTTCGATTTCCACTTTTCCCAGTACTTCGTTCCAGGCGTTTCGTCCATCCTGTTTCACCGACTCAAAATCTTTGTTCTCAACCTCTTTCAGGTTTTGCCACGCTTGTTCGTAACTGATGAAAGAAGACGCCACTTTCGCGATTATTTTATCGCCGCGTCGGGTAGAAAATCCGACAAACGCGCCGGCATGATTATCCTCAATTTTGCTCGTATTTTGCTCAATTTTACCATTTTTCACTACCGATTTGTACTGAAACGGTTTGTCGAATACCACTACGAAGTAGTTTTTGAAATTATCGGGAACGCCTCCGCTGTTGCGAGTTGTATAGCCGATAACGGCATTTTTTTCGGGAAGTATTTCTATCGAAGAACCTCTGTCGAAAGCATCTACAAGCACAAACGCGCTGTCCGCATCGGGAAAAGTAAAACGAAAAATAGCGGCGCGTTCAGTGGGTGTGATTTCGGTTGTAACATCATAATCGGCCAGATAAACGCTGTAATAATAGGGCTTTGCGATTTCGGCTTTGTGCGAAAACCAACTTGCCCGACGGTCTTGGTCGAACTCCATTTTTCCAGTCATCGGCATAATCGAAAACTGTCCGTAATCGTTCATCCAGGGGCTGGGTTGATGCGTTTGCTTAAATCCTCGGATTTTATCGGCATCGTATCTGTATTGCCATCCGTCGCCCATTTTTCCGGTTTGCGGCGTCCAAAAATTCATTCCCCAGGGCACGGCTATAGCCGGATAGGTGTTTCCGTTGGACAGTTCAAATTTGGATTGAGTGCCGACCAAAATGCTCACGTAATCAACCGGTTCGTATTTAACTTGTGCCAGAATGCCTGCCCATCCGAAAAAAAGTGTAAAAATAAATAGTAAAATTGTTTTTTTCATTTTCAATATTTTATGATAATCATTATTTTCTCAATTTGTATTGACCGAACTATCAGACGCTAATGAATTATGAAACGACACTCATATCCTAAAAGAATTAACCTAAATATTTACGAGTGAAGCATATAGAAAATTTGCTGATAGTTTGTCATTTTCATTATTATTCAACCCCTTTGGGGCTGAAACTGTAGCTTCATCTTTTGCCGTGCGCAACACGCACGGTTATTCATATATTGTCCTTTCAGGACATTTTCTATTTCGGTTATAGTTTTATATTTCAGTCTTTAGAATAAATAGAATTTTGCTCCTCTACATCTAATCTAAAGTCCCAACGGGACTTAATGTGAATAACCGTCCCGATAACACGGGACGGAAAATGAGGCACACAAGTACTTCAGCCCCAACGGGGTTGAATTAGCTATTATGGAAAAAATTGCTCATCAAAAGCAACACCATGTTCAATCAATATTTGCTCTAACTCATCTTTAAATGAAATAGTTTTATGATGTTCTCTTTGGTTTTTTATATAATTGATGATTAAATCTTTATCTCTGTACGCATAAGTAAGTGCAGCATATCCATCAGCCCATCCACGAAAATTCGGAAATCGGCTGTTAGTTTTCAACCATTTAGAAGTGGCTGTTTTCATATCTCTGATAAAATCTGCCAGCGCAATACTCGGATGTAAATCTGACAAAATGTGAAGATGCTCTTCCATTCCATTTATCCGATACAAAAATCCGTTCTTGTTTTTAATAAATCCCCAAATATACCTGTAGAGTTCGTCGCTTACAGTCAATGGCAATGTCTTTTCGCTTTCTTTAGTGCGAAAAATTATGTGATATAAAATTTGCCTATAGCTTGACATATTCAATATTTCGATATTTAGCCCTTGAACACAGTAGCTGTAGTTGGATGTCAGTTCGTTGCACACACGTTTATTTAATAATGTCGTGTTTCAAGACAATTTGAACAATGAGTTAAAAACTCAACAAAGCCATTTTACCTTCTTTCTCCAGTTTAAGTATCAATTCTCCAAAAAGCGTATTTACCCACGCAAACCAGCTTCGGGTAAAGTCTTTCGGATTGTTTTTGTTAAACGATTCGTGCATAAATCCGGTATCGGCATCGGTATCGCGAAGCATTTTGATGCAGTATTTTATTTCCTCGTCGCTTTTGCTGGTCATCGCTCGCAAAATAATACTCATGGGCCAAATCATGTCGTAACCAATATGCGGTCCTCCGATTCCTTCTCCGGCAGAGCCTTTAAAGAAATAGGGATTATCTTTGCTCAACACGAAATTGCGGGTGTTTCGGTAGATTTCGTCATCGTCGCAATCATTTCCAAGATAAGGAATGGCCAACAAACTGGGCACGTTGGCATCGTCCATGAGATAATAGTTCCCGAAACCATCCACTTCGAAAGCATAAATCTGACCGTGATTGGGATGAGTAGTAATGGCGTATTTCTTGATGGCAGCGTCCACTTCGTCGGCAAGCGATTTACACTCGCTCGCGAAAGCCGTGTCTTTAGTAACGGATTCGGATATTTCGACCAATTGACGCAACGAAGTTACGGCAAACATATTCGACGGAACCAAAAACCCGAAAGTAGTGGCATCGTCCGACGGACGGAACGTAGAAACAATTAATCCAACGGGATTTACCGGATTGCCCCAGCCTTTGTTGTTAACCGTATCCAATTGACGGTCGGTAACACGCAGGAACGAGTATGGCCCGTGATTCTCTTTTCGTTGCTGTTCTTTAAAAGTTTTCACTACCAGCGCCATGGCTTTCCGCCAATCGGAATCGAACACAGAGATGTCGTTCGTTGTCTTCCAATAGTGATAAGCCAACCGGATGGGATAACAAAGTGAGTCGATCTCCCATTTGCGTTCGTGAAGTTCGGGTTTCATATCGGTATTATCCGTTCTCCATTCGCCTTTTGGGTTTGGCTCGGCATAAAACGCATTGGCATAGGGATCAATAAGAATGCACTGAGTCTGACGGTTTACAAGGCCCGCAACCAATTGTTTGAGTTGATTGTCTTCGTTCATCAAAGGGAGATAAGGCCACACCTGAGCCGATGAATCGCGAAGCCACATGGCATCTATATCGCCCGTAATAACAAACGTATCGGGTTTGCCGTTCTTCGTTGAGAACTTAACAGTGGTATCTAAGGTATTCGGGAAGCAATTCTCGAACATCCAAGCTAATTTTTGGTCTTTAATTTTGGGTTTCACCCTGGCTATCGTCGCCTCCACCGCTTTAGATGTGAAATTTCTTTTATTTAACGGGGGACGTTGCGATACGTATTTTGCTCCTTGTTGAGGAGTGACTGTCATTTTTTCTTTCGCCCAAGTAGGATTGACGGCTAAAGCCGCAAATCCCATGGCGCTTTTTTTAATAAAGTTTCTTCTTGATGTCATTATTTAATTGTTTTAGTCGTTAAAATAGTGTGTCAGTTTATTCTATTCAATATCGGCAAGCTGTGCAAAAAGTTCAATCATGCAAGCATTATCGAGCAGCCATTTGTATTTTTGGTTTGATTTTTCGCTCCAACTCTTTCCCAGCAGATTATTTTCGTCTGTAGTGTTACTCCACGCGTAATGCGCGTTTTTAAGCATAGTTTGGACCTGTTTTTTGTCTCCATCCACATTGTATAACGCTTTTAATCCTCTGAACAAAATTACGTTAAACCAAGGAGAATCTGGATAGAAAACAGCTTCACCGCCGGCGGTTTGTTTTGTTTTGGTAAAATAAGAATAGGTTCCCGATGCAGTTTTCTGCGCATCGAGCAGGTAATTTTTGTCGCCGGTAATTTGATAAAGCAGAACACCGGCCTCAATCATTTGTCCACTGTTGTAGGTGTACTTTCTTTTGTCGATATTACCGTTCAACGAGATATTGTCCCAATAAACAAAATCCGACGGATCCATCAGGTTTGACTTTGTCCAGCTATATGTCTCGACAGCTTGTGACAGAAATTTATCGTCGTGGGTTAATTGATACAGTTTGGCATTAAGTACCGCAGCCGGTGCATTGGAACAGGTGTTTTTGCCGGTTTTTTTTTGCTCGCACCAATAAATTCCACCACTTAATTTATCGTCCCACCCGCTGTAGATAAACTCGTAGATTTCAAATGCTTTATCAAGATATTTTTTATTTTGTGTAGCAGCATAGAGCGTACAAAAATCGAGTGCTAACCACACGTTGTCATCGTAAAACCTGTCGCTGTGACCCGCAAAAACAGGATACGACTGATATCCGACGGGGTGACGCGATGTATCGAAATATTTCTCTAAACCCGGAAGCAGTTTTTCTTCTAATATTTCGAGGTATTTTTGTTCTCCGGTAAAACTATAAAGCGTTACCGCACCGGAGAGAACACCCGAAAAAGGCCACAAAAACGAAACTTCCTGATTTTGCTTTTGTGTGGTTCCTTCAGCCAGATAATCCACTCTGTGATTAGGATTTACGGGATAAGTTTCGGACAATAATCCGTGTCTCGGGACAGCGTAAAGTTGTAAAATATTGCTGAGGATATAATCGGCGATTTGTTTTTCATTTCCGACTCCTTCAACTTTTTTATCGGGTCCACCGGCGTAACTGAAGCATGAGAATGCACCAATACACATAAAAAGAAAAAACAAAGATAACCTACTGTAAATTTGAGACATAATAAGTTCTAAAACATTGACAATAAATTTAAAACATTAAAAAGTTGAATTTCTCAACTTCTTAATGTTAATGAGAATTTTGGCGTTTACTTCAGTTCAACTATAAAGTGAAACGGGGTAGCTTTTTTAAGAAAAATCTAATGGTAATTTTTTGTGAAAAGCAGCCTTGAAACACATCATTGTTTCGGTTCGGGATAATCCCAGCGGTTGAAGCTCGTCGTGAATAATACGAAGTAAATCTTTATTATTTTTAGCAAACACTTTGACTATCAAGTCATATTGCCCGCTCGTATAATAACACTCAACCACCTCAGGAACCTGTTCCAACGCTTTTACCACTTCGTCGGAAGAAGAAGGAGAAGCAAGAAACACGCCTACGAATGCGCAGGTTTCATAACCTATTTTTTCGGAATCGAGAATAAATTCCGAACCTTTAATAACGCCTACATTGACTAACTTTTGCACGCGCTGATGAATTGCCGCTCCCGATACGCCACACTCACGAGCAACCTCAAGGAAAGGAATTCGAGCGTTGTTAACAATAAGTTTCAGGATTTTCTCATCCAATTCGTCTAAATCATGATACGCCATAACAGTACTTTTAAATTGTTAGAAAAACGATATTTTTTTTACAAAAATATAAAAAAAACTGTATTAAAGCGACGAAAACAAATAAATTATTACAGTTTTAGCGAATCGAGAGCAATAAAAGCAAACAGGGACGTAGAAGTTAACAAAGCCTCTTCGTTTATTAAGAAAGTAGAAGAGTGAAGTTTGCCGCATTTTCCGTCTGCGCCGGCTACGCCAAACCGATAAAAACAGCACGGATATTGTTGCGAAAAGAAACCGAAATCTTCAGCCGTCATGCGTTTTGGATATTCGAAAACGGCGGCTTCGCCGAGAAATTCAACGGCCTGGGCACGTACTTTTTCCGTCACATCGCGATGACTAACGGTGCACGGATACCCTTCGGGCATAACAATTTCGCACGTGCAGCCGTACGCCGCGGCAGTAGATTGAATAATTTGAGGAATTATCGCGAGCATTTTCCGACGTTCCGTTTCGTCCATACAGCGCAACGAGCCCGCCAGCACAACTTCCGAAGGAATAACGTTGGTGGCGCCGTCAGCAATGAATTTCCCGAACGATAGCGTCATCGGTTCAAAAGGATTTCTGCGGCGACTCACCACTTGCTGTAACGCGACAATAATATTCGATGCGGCCAGCACCGTATCGTTCAATTCGTGAGGCAACGCGCCGTGTCCGCCCTGCCCTTTTACCGTAATATGTACTTCATCGGCCGAAGCCATAACCGTTCCGGTTTGAAAAGCTACCCTACCCGCTGGCAAATCGGCGTAGGCGTGTTGTTTTACGATGAAATCGGGATTAAAATCCCTGAAGCCACCATCTTTCAGCATCAAATCGGCACCTCCGGGCGATTGTTCCTCACCGGGTTGGAAAACAAACAATGTAGTGCCTGAAAATTCGCTTCGCAACGAATGAACTATTTTTGCCGCACCCATCAGCGATGCTGTGTGCGAATCGTGGCCGCAGGCGTGCATCACTCCTTCGGTTCGCGATTTGTAAGGAATATCGTTTTTTTCATGGACGGGCAGCGCATCCATATCGGCAACCAACGCAACGGTTTTTCCGTTTTCCGATTTTTCGCCTTTTACCCACGCCAAGATTCCGTATCCGCCAATATTTTCGCGATAAGAAATACCTTCGGTATCTAAAAAATCGGCAATATAGCGTGCCGTATTTTCCTCCTGATAAGAGAGTTCCGGGTGTTGATGTAAATAGTGGTAGTGGCGGACGATTTCGGGGAAGAAGTCAGCGGCGAGACATTTTATTTTTTGCAAGATATTCACGGAAATAGTTTTTGTAAAAGTTCGAAACTCTAACAAAGGTAATGCATTTTCATTTTCGATGCCCTATCACAACCCAAAATCCGACACCTAAATTCACATCAGCCACCCATTTGTTGTAAGGATATGCTTTTGTCGTAATATTATTTGTTAGCCAATTATGCTCAGTTTCAGTATAATTGAAGTTAACTTTGTATGCATTGATACCGGCATCAAGATTAAGAATAAATCGTTCCGACAACCGATATCCTACTGAAAAATATGGATTAAAGCTATAAAAACCTTGAGAACCGGAAAACTCTTCCGAAGATGAAAAATTCAACTTGATAACCTCATGGCTGTTTTTTCGTTTCAGTCTAAGTGTCAAATCAGATGTTGTAACATCAACTAAGCCCAGAACGGGTAGACCTACAGAAAAGATAAATCGTTCCTGCTCCCATTTGTAAACCGGCCCAAACCTAAATGCAATCATCTGGTAATCAGGATTCCATAAATTACTTCCAACATTGAAATCGGGATACCGCTTTGCTATTTCCGATCGGAATAAATCTGTTTGTTGGTCACTGTTGTTTTCCCAATTATAATGAGTAACGGTATTTTCAATCCCCCAATGCTCGTTAATGAAAAACATAAACGACACAATTTGTCCATAAAAATTCTCGCGTCTATAACCGATAAGATGGTCTGTAATATGGCCATCAGGAAATTTTGAAATAGGAAGCGCATAACCTACCGATGTTTTCCATACCCACTTCATTTGCTGCTTCTCCTGTGAAAAAGACATTGTTGACATAACGCCACAAATGAAAAGTAATAAAATAGTCTTTTTCATAGTTATTCCAAATATACAGGTTTTGACTCAAAAGAAACAACTTCTCCATTAGAAAACACTATCTCAATTTTGAAACTATGTTTTTCTTCAAAAAATGTTGGTGGTTGGAGTAAATACAAGATAATTCGTTCTTTTTCGGGAAGCCAATTTTGGTAAACTAACTCAGGCAGTTTCAGATATTGGTTTATGGAAATAAATCCATTTGGTGTAACAACTTTAAAATAGGAAGACACATCGTCTCCGGCAAAATGTTTTGAGTCAAAATCATTCAGAGTTGAAATTGATAACGCAGATATAGTATCTTTAGGTAAGTACTCTTCGTATACACATTCGCAAGAAATGGCTTTAGCAGAAGAAAAAGAAATACTCCTCGGGGAATAGTAATTTGACTCTTTTTTAATTGATAATTCTATTTGCAATCCGAACGCTTCCTTTGTAATACGTTCTGATGTAGAAACAACATAATACTCACCTGAATTATCCAAATTTTGTACTAAAACCTCATCAAACAGATAATGCAATTTGCTGGGTTCATCGCATCTGCAACAAGCTGAAATAAGTCTTAACAGAAAGATTAAGGCTAAAATAAATACAACTTTTTTCAATTTCATACAAGTTTAGTTTTAAGTGGTGTTAATAAATAGATGAAAATAAATGAAAAACGCTGCACATGCATATATTAAATAATGTTAACATGAAATATCTTTCAAGTGAAAATGCTCGCAAAAAAAAGAGACGCGATGAATCGCGCCTCTACCTGAAAAATTACGATAACTTATGTATCACCAATCCCGATCGCAGTTTCGGCTCAAACCACGTGGTTTTCGGCGGCATAATGTTGCCGGTGTCGGCAATATCCATAAGTTGTTTCATAGAAACGGGATAAAGAGCAATGGCCAATGCCATTTCGCCGCTATCCACACGTTGTTTCAATTCGCCCAAACCGCGGATTCCACCTACGAAATCAATGCGCGTATCGCTGCGCAGGTCTTTGATACCGAGAATTTCGTCCAAAATCAAGTTTGAGGTTACCGTTACGTCCAACGAGCCAATCGGGTCATTATCGTCGTACGTTCCCGGTTTTGCGGTTACACTAAACGAACGACCGTCTAAATACACCGAAAAATTATGCAAGTGTTTCGGACGCTGAATTTCACTTCCGGTGGGTTCAACGGTGAAATTTTTCTCTAATTTTTTCAAAAACTCGTCGGGAGTTAATCCGTTCAGGTCTTTTACCACACGGTTGTAATCGATAATGGTCAGCTGGCTTTCGGGGAAGCACACAGCCATAAAGTAGTTGTACTCCTCATCGCCGCGATGATTGGGGTTTTGTTGTGCTTTCTCGTTGCCCACCAGCGCTGCCGCCGCCGAACGATGGTGTCCGTCGGCAATGTACAGACACGGAAATTGAGCGAAAATTTCGGTAATTCGTTGAATATAGGCATCATCAGACACTAACCAAAAATGGTGTCCCACTCCGTCAACCGATACAAAATCGTATTCGGCAGGTTGAGCAGCCGTTTTCTCCACAATGGCATCCAGTTCCGCGTGATCGGGATAGGCAAAGAAAACCGGTTCGATATTGGCATCGTTTACGCGAACGTGCTTCATGCGGTCTTCCTCTTTATCGCGACGGGTAAGTTCGTGTTTTTTAATTTTCCCGCTCATGTAATCTTCGGTATGCGCGCCAACAACCAATCCGTATTGTGTTTTTCCGTTCATGGTTTGCGCATACACATAATACATTTCTTTGTCGTCTTGTACCAGCCAGCCTTTTTCCTGAAACAGGCGGAAGTTTTCTACCGCTTTGTCATACACATCGGCATCGTGTTCATCTTTTCCAACCGGAAAATCGATTTCGGGTTTAATAATACGATACAATGATTTTTCGTTTCCTTCCGCTTCTTTGCGGGCTTCTTCGGAGTTAAGCACGTCGTAAGGTCTCGACGCTACTTCTTTTACGTACTGCTTGGGCGGACGAACGCCTTTGAATGGTTTTACTTTCATTTTTCTTTAAGATTATTTATTGCATGAATACAAGGTTATAATTCTTTTGCAAATATACTGTTTTTAACGGATTATTTACAATGAAAAACGAAAAACGAACGATAAAAAGCAGGAATTTCATATATTTGCCGGCGTATAACGCTAATAAAATTCGAATTCTATGGGTGGCGAAGGACACATGCTGGACATGATAAAGAAAATCGAACTGAATCGTACACAACGAAAGGATGCTCGGGGCGAAAAGTTCAAATCTTCAAACAAACCGCAAATTACTGAAGAATACATACGAAGCATTGAAAACTTTAAAATAGAGCTGCCGGAGGAACTTTCTCCCCAACAAAAACGAAAATACAAAACATTGGCTGTTTTAGCGCTAATTTTTATTATCGGCGTAGGTTCTTATTTGATTGTAACAATATTCTCATAA
This sequence comes from uncultured Petrimonas sp., assembly GCA_964557135.1. Lineage (GTDB taxonomy): Bacteria > Bacteroidota > Bacteroidia > Bacteroidales > Dysgonomonadaceae > Petrimonas. The sequence goes on from CAZKZB010000041.1 coordinate 22,208, forward strand.
AGTTAATACAAGCAACCCACATCTAAAAGACAAGTATATGATACAAATTCCTGAGACACAAATCATCGATGCCGCTCAAAAGAGCATGGACGAATTTCTGAAAGTATTTACCGACGCTTATTTAGCGGAGCTGGGCGGTGATGTTACCGCGGAAAATATGGATAAGCTGAACGGTTATCAGCATACGCTGCTGGCATTTCGTTTTTTTACCGACGAAGTTCGCGAAGGCGGATTCGTACAATTGATTCAAAACGGATACGGAGGATATGTCTTCGATAATCCCACGGCGAAAGCCTTTAGGCTGATGGGTGCAAAAGGACTGTCGAAAATTCTATATAAAGCCAAAGAAATTTACGATGCAAACCGCACCGAATTGGAGCGCGACACCACGGAAGAGGAATTTATGGCGATGTATGAACGGTTTGAGCAATTCGATGAACTGGAAGAAAAATACATGGAAATAGAAGAAGAACAAACGGCCATTATCGCCGAATACGTGGATGAAAATATTGAAGATTTCGCGGAAGTGGTGAAGTAAAACGAACAGCGCTAACGGTTCGTCCACATTGTTTCAGAAGGAGACATTTCAGAAAACGGCGAAACTAATACTAAAAAATCCCCGGCTGGTTGGTCGGGGATCTTTTGCGGGTTAAAGCTAACTTCACCCGATGTTACTTTGAATAACTGTCTTTCACGAAAGCAGCATCATTCAAGTAGTCATAACTTTCTTTTACCCCTTCAACCGGAGTTCCGGTATATCTTTCTACCTCTACAACCAAGTATTTTGCACCGGATTTATCAATATTAGTGAAAATATCTTCGAAGTTAACCTTTCCGCTTTTTCCAAGTTCGGTTTCATCTTTGATATGAAGAACTTCGAAACGACCGGGATAATTGTTAAAATAATCCACCGGATTTTTGTTGCCTTCTACTACCCAATATACGTCCATTTGATAGAAAACTTTCGCGGGATCGGTGTTATTCAACATATAGTCGTACATTAATTCACCTTCGATTTCGGTAAACTCGAAATTATGGTTGTGGTAACCGAAGCGAATGCCTGCAGCGTTGCACTTTTCACCAATTTGGTTAAAATAATCACAATAAGCCTGCAAATCTACCAACGTTTTCGGTGTAGGAATCCAGGCGACAACCAAGTATTTCATTCCGGCATCTTTATGTGCTTGAATCGCGGTATCCCACCAAGCCCAAACTTCTTCCCAATTGGTGTCTTTCGTATTCTCTGCCAACGGCCGTCCGGCATGAGACGAAAGAACCTTTAATCCGGCATCTTCGATGGATTTTTTAAAATCGGCCGGTGCCATTCCGTAGAACTGTCCATCGTTGTATCCGGCAGCCTCAATGCCTGTGTATCCTAATTCCGCTACTTTTGCGATGGTTGCCGCATAATCGGCTTTGATATCGTCGCGAAGTGAATAAAGTTGAAGATAGATGTCCTTTTTAGTTTTCACTTCTTCAGCTTCCTTTTTTTGGCCTTGTGCACAACCCAACAATACGAAAAGGCTGCTTATTAAAGCCATTACAAATAAACTTGAAATCTTTTTCATTGTTTTATTTTTACTTTAAAAAAAGAGTATTCCCGAAATCCGGGAAATACTCTTTTTAGTATTATTTTTTTTGTGTTAATCTAATATTTTAACTTTGATATTGCGGAACCAAACATCATCACCATGATCTTGTAAACCAATATAACCTTCTTTATCTTCACCTCCGGCATTCAAAAAATTTGGCCAATCTTTGAATTTACTTTCAGCTACCATTGATTTCCATGCATCTGTCCATAAATGATATTCTACTACGTTTTCACCATTTTGCGAATGAATTACAGTTCCTCTGTAAACCATTACTCCACCTGTATTCCATTCACCGGCTGGTTTTGAATTTTGAGGTACCGCCGGCACTAAGTCGTACAATGAAGCCGATTGACGATTTCCATCTTTTCCTAATCTTGCATCAGGGTGTTTTGAATTATCAAGAATCTGATACTCAGGAGATGATTCATAAATAGGTTTACCTTCAACCTCTTGTCCTAAATAAAAAACCCCACTGTTTCCACCCTCAGATACTTTCCACTCGAAAGTTAATTCGAAATTTCTAAATTTTCTGTCGTAAATAATATCACCACCATCTTTTGCTCCGGCTTCACCCATTCCGGAGCCATTAATCTTGATAGCTCCGTCTTCTATTGTCCATGCCGAGGGAATATCGGCACGATTATATCCACGCCAACCATCGAAACTTTCCCCATCAAAAAGTGTAATCCATTCATCGGCAGTTGTAAGCGAATCAGCAGCAGCTGTATCCTTTGCCTGTTTATTGGCATTCGTGCATGAAGCAACAAAAAATCCACTCATAATTAGCACACTAAATAAATAAATAACTTTTCTCATAATTGTTCTTTTTTAAATTTAAACTTTTTTATAGATAACAAACATCAGATATCAGCCTCAAAACTCTGCTTTTTTAAGAGTGTAACGAGTCTGACACCTGATATCTGTTGTCAAAAATATTACGGCATAGCCGGCAATTTCCAACCGTTTTGATAAGTATGCTTAATCATTTCGTTGGCATACTCGATAGCATTCACCGGCTCAGTCCATGTTTTGTTGAATGTAGGATGGCCATCGGTAATTTTGAAGCCATCTTCAATGATTGTTCTGATTTTTGCATCTTCCGGAATATTGGTGAATTTCATGTTTTCACCGTCCCAATGCAATTCTTGGTTCAAGCCTTGCAATCTTACTGCAAGAACGCCCATAACTACCATTTCGTTGAACGGGCCTGCTTCCGAGAACGGAGATGCAGTTTCCACACGGTTTGCGGGGCTTTCTTTACAAGCGCGTACCCAATCCATCTCGTGAGAAAGCGTTACCTCACGTTGAGTTTTGGGTGAAGCCGGTTTTCTCCCCGATAACAACCAAGGATCTTTTCCGTAACAACCACAAATCAATGTATCTTTCGTTCCGTGGAAAATAACTCCACCGCCTGCATCATTCAGGTTTTTACCTGCAGGAATACCTTCCGGACGGAACGGTTGTAATCCGCCGTCGTACCATGTAACCTCAACTTCGGGCATAGCCACTTTCGGCATATTGTCGCGAGCGGGGAAAATATATTTTACCATTTGTGCATTGGGAGCACAATCTGTTAATAACATGGTAGAGGAGCCTTGAACTTTTGTGGGATATCCCAAATTCAACCCTTTAAATACCGGGTGTAAGATGTGACAAGCCATATCTCCTAAAGCACCTGTACCGAAGTCCCACCATCCTCGCCAATTCCACGGATGATAAATATTGTTAAACGGACGTTTCGGCGCCGGCCCAATAAAAAGGTCCCAATTCAATGTCGATGGAATCTTATCGGCTTTTTTAGGAGTCATTAATCCTTGCGGCCAAATGGGTCTATCGGTAAACGTATCAACTTTTGTTACTTCACCAATTTGTCCGTCGCGAATCCAATCAATCACCTGACGAACTCCCGCACCGGATGAACCTTGATTACCCATGCTGGTGGCAACTTTATGTTTTTCTGCCAAGTTGGTTAATAAGCGTGATTCGTAAACACTGTGAGTTAATGGTTTTTGTACATACACGTGTTTACCCATTGTCATGGCGTCTGCTGCAACGAGAGCGTGAGTATGATCTGAAGTAGCAACCACTACACCGTCGATAGATTTTCCTAACTCTTCGTACATTTTGCGATAATCGTAGTACTTTTTGGCTTTAGGGAAATAATCGAAAACTCGTTTGCTGTATTTCCAGTCCACATCGCAAAGGCCAACAATATTTTGGCTTTCTAAGTTTTTCAGGTTAGCGAAACCCATTCCTCCAACTCCAACACCAACGATGTTGAGTTTATCACTCGGAGCCATGTGCCCCA
>CAZKZB010000042.1:0-25719 GCA_964557135.1 uncultured Petrimonas sp.
ATCGGTTCAGTTTTTTATGTACCTCTTTTTGATCCGGTGTCCTTCGTTTGGCTGTTAGTATCTTTTCAAGTTCGCCCGGCTTCAAGTCTATATCAGTAGAGTAATACATGTATTTCCTGTTAAAATAAACTCTAATTTTAACATTACATGTTCCGTCTTGCTTCGGGTGGTACGTGTCAAGGAAATAATCTGCTTTTGCCTTCATGATCTTTTGTTTTAATTCTGTGAAAAATGTGAAGGTTTTTTTAAAACCTATTCGCTCAAATGAATTTTCAATGTTTTAAAGCTTCAATACAATTTCAAAACAATTTCAAAACAAAGATACTATAATAACTATAAACAAACAAATAATATCTATTAAATAAACAGTTGTTATACAATGGTATTACGGTGTTTTATTACTCTTTTATTATCTGCATAATTTGCGTATTTTTTTGACTGGCAGTCAAAAGGTCATCGGTTCGACTCCGATATTCTCCACACCGCAAAAACAGTGCTACAAAGGGATTTAAGCTAAACGCTGAGTCCCTTATTTTTTTACCAAAAACGCAAAAACTACCCACTTTTGAGCATAAAAACTTACCTTAAACTTACCTTTTTAGGGGCAACTTTAAAATAGTCATCGTCACCCGCTCGCGCGAGTTTCCAAACTCGTGTGTCGCGAAGCGAAAAATGCATCAACAAGCTGGTGTTTATTCGGTCTTTCTTAAACTACCCCATCTTTTTTATGAATAAAACGGGAATAGCTTTTCTTTTTCACCGCAATTTGAAAAGAAAACCGTATATTTGTGTCCAATATCTGAAATGCATAGTATGCGAAAATTTTCCGATAAATGAAAATCAAAACATTCGAATTTAACCCGTTGGGCGTTAACACCTATATACTGTATGATGAAACCGGAGAATGTGTTGTGGTAGATGCGTCGTGCTTTTTCCCCGATGAAAAAGAATTACTGCTCAATTTCATACTCGACAACAACTTAATCGTCAAGCATCTTATTAACACGCACTTACACTTCGATCATATTTTTGGAGTAAACTTCTTGGCTTCGCAATTTGGATTGAAGCTTCAAGCGCACCAAGCCGATACTTTTTTGCTCGACGATCTCTCCGACCAACTTCAAATGTTCGGCTTTAGCTCAAACAACGATTTCAGACCCGAAATCGGGTATTACCTCAAGGAGAACGAAACAATCAGTTTCGGCAATCAGCAACTCAGCGTGTTGCACGTGCCCGGACATTCGCCCGGAAGTGTTGTTTTCCACAACGAAAAGGCGAAATGCGCCGTAGTGGGCGATGTGCTTTTCAACGGCAGTATCGGGCGTACCGATTTGCCGGGAGGGAATTTCGACCAGCTTATCAATGGCATTCGGTCGAAACTTTTCACGCTTCCCGATGAAACCGTCATCTACTCGGGACACGGGCCGACAACAACCATCGGACAAGAAAAGAAATACAATCCGTTTGTGGGAATATAAGCATCCCTTACAAAAAAGAATCATAACTATCAAACGTAAAACGTCAAACTTTAAACGTCAAACGCAAAATATCAAACTTTAAACATAACTAATATGAAAATGGAGCATTTCAAAACGCGTCACATCGGTATAAAATCCGAAGATTTAGATAAAATGTTGCAAACCATAGGTGTTTCGTCGGTAGATGAACTTATCGATCAAACCATTCCGGCAGATATCCGGTTAAAAAATCCGTTGGCATTGCCGCAAGCACTATCCGAAATGGAATATGCCGAGGAGATAAACCGAATTGCATCGGCCAACAAAATTTTCACCTCATACATCGGCATGGGTTGGTACGATACCATTACACCCGCGGCCATTTACCGCAACGTATTTGAAAATCCGGTGTGGTACACGTCATACACGCCCTATCAGGCAGAGATATCGCAAGGAAGATTGGAGGCGTTACTCAACTTTCAAACCGTGGTGAGCGAACTTACCGGTTTACCTTTAGCCAACAGTTCGCTTTTGGATGAAGCTACCGCTGCAGCCGAATCCGCCAGCATGATGTATGGCTTGCGCAGCCGCGATCAGGTGAAAAACAACGTGGAAACACTTTTCGTGGATGAGCACATTTTCCCGCAAACGTTGTCGGTGCTTCGAACCCGCATGAAAATGGTGGAAATTGAAATTGAAGTGGGCGATTACAAAACTGCCGATTTCGGTGAAAAGAAATATTTCGGAGCCATTGTACAATATCCCAACAGCGACGGAAACGTGGAAGATTACAAAGAATTTGTGGAAAAAGCACATACCGCCGACTGTAAAGTTGCCGTTGCAACCGACCTGATGGCTCTCGTGCTGTTGACACCTCCCGGAGAATGGGGCGCCGATATCGCTTTCGGAAGCAGTCAGCGGTTTGGAATTCCCATGTTTTTTGGCGGTCCTTCGGCAGCGTTTTTCGCTACCCGCGATGAGTACAAACGAAACATTCCGGGAAGAATTATCGGCATATCCAAAGATGCCTACGATAAAGAAGCCCTTCGCATGGCGCTGCAAACACGCGAGCAGCACATCAAGCGCGAAAAAGCCACGTCCAACATCTGTACCGCGCAAGCGTTACTGGCAACTATGTCATCGTTTTACGCCGTTTATCACGGTCCGGAAGGTTTAAAAAACATTGCCGAACGCATACATTCCATTGCTTCATTAGCGGCCGACGAACTCAAAGAACTCGGCTTTAAACAAGTTAACGACAGCTATTTTGATACGCTAAAACTACAATTACCCGAAGACGTTTCGCAGGAAAGCGTAAAAGATATGGCTGAAATGCGTAACATTAATCTTCGCTATTTCGAAACCGGAGAGATCGGTATCAGTATCGACGAAACCACAGACGCTTATCGGATTCACGAACTGTTGGCGGTTTTTGCCATGTCGGTTGGTAGTTCAAAAGTGTTTATGATAGATGATCTGCCGAAAAAAATGACGTTGAAAAGCGGTCAACTGCGCACATCGCAATTCTTAACCCATCCCAACTTTAACAGCTATCATTCCGAAACCGAGTTGATGCGCTACATCAAGCGATTGGAACGCAAAGATATATCGTTGGCTCACTCCATGATTTCGCTCGGTTCATGCACCATGAAGCTTAATGCTGCGTCGGAACTTCTTCCGTTGGGACATCCGGGATTACAGAGAATACACCCCTTCGCTCCTGAAGAGCAAGTGCAAGGTTATCGAGAAATGATTCACGAATTGGAAGAAATGTTGGCCGAAATTACCGGATTTGCCGGAACCAGCCTGCAACCCAATTCGGGGGCTGCCGGAGAGTTCACCGGATTGTTGGTTATTGCCAGCTACCTGAATAGTATCGGACAAGGTCATCGCAAAACGGTGCTTATCCCTGCATCAGCACACGGAACAAATCCTGCTAGCGCTGTACAAGCCGGTTTCACGCCCGTAACCGTTGCATCCGACGTGAAAGGGAATGTGGATATGGATGATTTACGTAAAAAAGTGGAAGAACATCGCGACGACCTCGCCGCTTATATGATTACCTATCCTTCTACGCACGGTATTTTTGAAGTGGAAATAAAGGAGATGTGCAATATTATCCACGAAGCCGGCGGACAGGTTTATATGGATGGCGCCAACATGAACGCGCAAGTAGGATTGACAAATCCGGGAACTATCGGAGCCGATGTTTGCCACCTGAACCTGCACAAAACATTTGCCATTCCTCACGGCGGAGGCGGCCCTGGCGTTGGCCCAATCTGTGTTGCCGAACATTTGGTGCCTTTCTTGCCCGGACATCCCGTAACGTCTGAATCGGACTTAAATACAGTTTCCGCAGCGCAATACGGTAGCGCCGGAGTAGCAACCATTACCTACGGATACATTAAAATGATGGGAGCCGACGGTTTAACCGAAGCCACCAAAATGGCCATCCTGAACGCGAATTACTTAGCCGAAAAGCTTAACGATTCTTACGGAATCGTGTATCGCGGTGCAAACGGAAGGGTAGGGCACGAACTTATTCTGGAATGTCGTGGATTGAAGTCGGTTTCGGGAATTACGGAAACCGATATCGCCAAACGACTGATCGATTACGGCTATCACGCGCCTACACTCTCGTTCCCCGTTCACGGAACGCTGATGATTGAGCCCACCGAAAGCGAAAGTTTATCGGAATTAGACCGGTTCGCGGATGCTATGGAGCAAATTCACGAAGAAATTATCGAAGTTTCCCGCGGAGAGTACACGGCTGAAGACAACGTGTTGATCAACGCTCCTCATCCCGAATACGAAGCCGTTGCCGACGAGTGGAAGCACGCCTATCCGCGCAGCAAAGCTATCTATCCTTTACCCTATGTGGCGGAAAATAAGTTCTGGGTAAACGTAGCGCGTGTGGATAACGCCTACGGCGACAGAAATTTGGTGGCGTGTTTGTGTGAGATGTAAAATCTGCCCACAAGAATAACTTGAATGTGAAAAATGTAGAGACGCAATAACTTGCGTCTCTTTTTTTCGTATATTTGCACCTCAATTAAAATTCCATTCTTATTTTTCCTTGGAGTGGAGGGAGAAGTAAAGGGATAGAATAAGGTTATGCAACAACAAAATCATCGTTCCGGCTTTGTAAATATCGTAGGTAATCCCAACGTGGGAAAATCTACGCTGATGAACCGTTTGGTGGGTGAAAAGTTATCCATCATCACTCCCAAATCACAAACTACGCGGCACCGGATAATCGGTATCGTGAATACGCCCGAATATCAGGTTGTGTACTCCGATACGCCCGGTGTGTTGCGTCCCAATTACAAGCTGCAAGAGCAGATGCTCAACTTCTCGCTTTCTGCTCTTGAAGACGCTGATGTGTTGCTATATGTGACGGATGTGGTGGAGAAAATCGATAAAAACGATGAGTTCCTCGCCAAAGTTCAACAGCTGAATTTGCCGGTTCTGTTGCTCATCAACAAAATTGACCAGACCACGCAAGCAGAGCTTGAAAAAATGGTGGATATGTGGCGTGAGTTGATTCCCAAAGCCGAGATTTATCCTATATCGGCACTCAATAATTTCAGCATCGATATAGTGCAAAAGCGAATCCTCGAACTTTTGCCCGAATATCCGCCCTATTTCGAAAAAGATGCCTTGACCGATAAACCGGCCCGTTTTTTTGTAAACGAAATTATTCGCGAAAAAGCGTTGCTGCTCTATCAGAAAGAGGTCCCTTATTCCATAGAAGCAATTGTGGAGGAATTTAAGGAAGAGCCCGATATTATTCGCATCCGCGCCATTATTTTGGTGGAGCGAGATACGCAAAAAGGCATAGTTATCGGACACAAAGGCGAATCGTTGAAAAAATTAGGAACGATGGCAAGAAAAGATATTGAGCGGTTTTTCGAGAAGAAAGTCTTTCTCCAACTATATGTCAAAGTCGAAAAAGACTGGCGAAATCGCGATAATCTGCTTAAAAGATTCGGCTATAAACTTGATTGATTTACGATTTACGATTTTAGATTTACGATATTGCAAAGAGCGAAGAGCTAAGGGCATAGAACCGGCAGTCCGCACCCTTAGCTCTTTGCCCATTGCCCAAAACCAAAGGATATGCAAAACTTAGTAGCTATTGTTGGACGCCCAAATGTTGGGAAATCAGCATTATTCAATCGATTAACACAGAGCCGTCAGGCCATTGTTACCGATGTGTCTGGCACCACTCGCGATCGCCAATATGGAAAAGTATTGTGGAACGGACAAGAATTTTCGTTGGTCGATACCGGAGGCTGGGTGGTTAACTCCGATGATATCATGGAGGACGAAATAAACAAACAGGTACAGATCGCGGTGGAAGAAGCCGATGTAATCCTTTTTGTGGTTGACGTGATGAGCGGACTTACCGATTTGGACAACGGTGTTTCTCACCTGCTCAGACGTTCCAAAAAACCGGTGGTTATTGTTGCCAATAAAGCAGACAACCACGCGTTGGGACACCAATCGGCAGAGTTCTACGCGCTTGGTTTGGGCGACCCGTACCCTATTTCGGCCATCAACGGTTCGGGGACAGGAGATTTGCTGGATCACATTCTCATGCTCTTCAAAAAAGAAGACGAAGAAGAGGTGTTGGAAGATATCCCGAAATTTGCTGTCGTTGGACGCCCCAATGCCGGAAAATCGTCTATCGTGAACGCATTGATGGGAGAGGATCGAAACATTGTAACCGATATTGCAGGCACTACACGCGATTCAATCTACACCCGATACAACAAATTCGGCATGGATTTTTATCTTATCGATACGGCCGGAATCCGCAAGAAGGGAAAAGTTACGGAAGATCTGGAGTATTTTTCGGTTATTCGCTCCATTCGCTCCATCGAAGAAGCCGATGTCTGCATATTGATGATTGATGCTACCCGGGGAATCGAAAGCCAAGATTTGAATATTTTCTCGCTTATTCAAAAAAACCGGAAAGGGCTTGTGGTATTTGTGAATAAATGGGACTTGATAGAGGATAAAGACAACAATTTGATTAGGGATTTCGAGAAAATCATTCGCGAACGCTTCGCGCCGTTTACCGATTTTCCCATTATCTTCGGCTCGGCACTCACTAAACAACGAATCCTGAAAGTAATGGATTTGGCCAAAGAGGTGTATCAGAACAAGAAGCAGAGAGTAGCCACGCACAAGCTTAACGAAGTAATGCTTCCCATAATCGAAAGAACGCCGCCGCCGGCAAACAAAGGAAAGTATATTAAAATAAAGTATATAACGCAGTTACCGAATACTCAAATACCGTCGTTCGTGTTTTTCTGCAATCTTCCACAATGGATTAAAGAACCTTACAAACGATTTATCGAAAACCGTATGCGAGACAACTGGAACTTCACGGGAACGCCGATAAATGTATTTTTCAGGGAGAAGTAATTGGGTGAAGCGAGTTAGAACTCGCTTTTTCTATTCAACTGTCTCGGAAGTCGCTTGTTTCGTCAAATATTGTTGTAAGGAATGCTTCTTGCTTCGCAAATTTCAATCAGTTTAGCTTTTATCCGTTTTAAATCGTTGTATTTTAGGTTCCCCAAATCTATTTTGTAATTGGTTCCGGTAGTAGTCAATGCGAGGTGGCTTAATCCGATGCCTAATTGAGAAACGGTTTCCCATAAAATTGAACCGTCGATGCGTTGTTTAGGCAGCTTAATTCGGAACTCATTGTTATCGATTTCCACAATAAGATCTGATTGCCAAAAAACTACCGTAAATAACAACAATGCTGCCAAAACTGCACCGATAAGTCCAACATAAAAGAGAAAATCCAATTTGTTGTGTAAAGCCTGCGAGAGACTGATTCCAACCGCCAATGCAAACAAAAATCCACCGGCAATCAGTGAGATTATTTTCACTTTTGACGGTAAAGTGTAAACGATTTTTAGGTCTTCCATAACCTGTTTTTTATTAATTGTTAAGTACTGAAAAACAAATAATTTCCTTTACAAAAATACAATTATTAGACGGTTTTTCTCAAATAAACTGCAAAAATCGATGAAATGAGAAAAAAAATACGTTAATTTGTATATAATTTATAGCGCAGGTTAAACGAATTAAGTACAAACTTGTTTTATAAGTAAGTGTTTACAAAACTAAAATTCTCAACTTAAGTCAGTTGAGACTAAAAATGAAGGGTGAATTGATGAATTACGACAATCTTGAAAATGAGAAACTTCCCGTAAATGAGGAAGCTAAAACTGAAGAATCTACTAATGTGCTTCCTAATGCGGAAAATGTAACTGAAACTCCGGAAGAAGCAACTCCAGAAGTTCCGGATAAAGAGGAAGAGAAAACGCCGGAAGTTGAACAACCTCAAGAACCGGAAGTAGAAGAGCCTGCTGTTGAGGAAAAATCGGAAATCGATTATGATATCGAGACTCCCGAAGAAGTAGTGGAGGAGGTGGAAGAAGAACCCGAAGTAGATGAAAACAGTGTTGAAGACGATGATTCCGTAGAATTGTTGTCCATTGAAGAGATTGTGCAAAAACTTCGCGATTTGCTGGCTTCAGAACATCCTCAACGGAAAGAAGTGGATGAGGTGAAAAACCAGTTCTACCGTTCGCTTCGTAACGAAACCGAGGCACAAAAAGCAGCATTCCTTGAATCGGGTGGGGAGTCCATCGATTTTGTAGTTAGTGAATCGGAAATTTATACCGAAGGCAAGGAACTTATCCAAAAAATCAAAGAAAAGCGCGCGGAAATTCTTGCACGTGAAGATGCCGAAAAGGAAAAGAATGTTGCTAAAAAGATGGCTATTATCGAGCAAGTGAAACATCTTTCCGAAAGTCAAAGCCAAGAAGATTTTAACAAAATCTATCAAGAATTTCGCTCGTTGCAACAGCAGTGGAACGACATTAAATTAGTGCCTCAGGCGAAAGTTAATGAACTCTGGAAAGAGTATCAGCGTCACGTTGAGAAATTCTATGATTTAGTTCGTATCAATAATGAGTTTCGCGAATACGACTTCAAAAAGAATTTGGAGTTGAAAACCGAACTTTGCGAAGCGGCAGAAAGACTCGATGAAGAATCGGATGTAATTTCGGCGTTTCATCAGTTGCAGAACCTGCATCAGGAGTGGCGCGATATAGGCCCGGTATCTCGTAAAGACCGCGAAGATATCTGGAACCGTTTTAAAACAGCATCAACATTAATCAATAAAAAATATCAGGCTCATTTCGAAAGTCTTAAAGGGAAAGAGGAAGAGAATCTTGCCGCCAAAACCGCCTTGTGCGAAAAGTTGGAAGCAATCGATTATTCGAAATTAAATTCCATCAGAGACTGGAACAATAAAATCAAGGAAGTGCTTGATATTCAAAAACAATGGCGTGAAGTCGGGTATGTTCCCAAGAAGTGGAATACTAAAATTTACGATCGTTATCGCGCCGCTTGTGACTTTTTCTTCCGCAACAAAAACGATTTCTACAAATCGATGCACGGCGAGATGGAAGAAAACCTCAAAAAGAAAATTGCCCTTTGCGAACGTGCCGAGGAATTGAAAGACAGTACAGATTGGAGAAAAACAACGCAGGAAATGATTGCCATTCAGCGAGAATGGAAAACAATTGGAATTGTTCCGCGTAAATACGTTGACACTACGTGGAAGCGGTTTATCTCTGCCTGCGACTATTTCTTTGAGCAAAAGAAAATCCACACTTCGTCGCAACGCGAGGAGGAGGTGAAAAACTTGGAGTTGAAAAAAGAAGTTGTGGAGAAAATTAATACATTAGACACATCGCTTGCGGTGGATGATGCGTTGCCCGTTTTGCGCGGTCTGATGGATGAGTGGTATTCAATCGGTCACGTACCGTTTAAAGCTAAAGACAGGGCTTACAAAGAGTTTTACGATGCCACCGAAGCTCAATTCGACAGGCTGAATATCGACAAGAACGATAGAAAATTAGACAATTTCAAATCGAATATCTCGGACATCGCCAAATCTGATAACGCCAAAGGACAACTCCTTCGTGAACGCGAAAGATTGATGCGCCAATATGAACGCATGAAAGTGGAATTGCAAACCTATGAAAACAATATCGGGTTTTTATCGGTTTCTTCCAAAAAAGGTAACACCCTTGTTGATGACATGAACCACAAAATCACAAAAATTAAATCGGAATTGGAATTGCTGGTGAAAAAGATTGCGGCAATTGATGAGGAGTTGTAGAGAGGAATATTAATCTATATTACTAACGAGTGACTGAGTCTTCAGTTGCTCGTTTTTTTATTTTTGCGATGTTAATTAACTATCATATCACTTCCATGATACAATTTTCTTATTATTTGAGAAAAAATTTATACTGTTTTGATACATTTTTTAAGTTCTTTGTAAGGAAATTTTACTATTTTTTTCAAATTATTTAATTTAATCCTATAACACATGAGAGAGAAGATTTTCTTTAAAAAAACAAAAAGATGGTGCTTCCTCGTTCTATCACTCTTTTTAATTGCAATTTTTGTAGGTTGTAAAAATGAGAGCCAAGAGCCTATAGAACCACATGACCCATCTAAACCGGTAGAAATTACTGACTTTTTGCCAAAAGCAGGAGGAGTTGGACAAAGATTAGTAGTTTACGGAAATAATTTTGGAAATGATACATCCATTGTTCGTGTATCCATTGGAGGTAAAGATGCCAAAGTAATCGGTGTGAAAAACAATGCGCTCTATTGTATTGTACCGGAAAAAGCATACGAAGGAAGTATAGTAGTGCATATTGGTTCTGGAGCAAATCCCAAAGTAGTAACTGCTTCTGAACTTTTTGCATATGAACGAAAAATGGTAGTAACCACACTTGCTGGATATGAAGATGAACGTGGGAATTACGAGACCAAAGACGGACCTTTTTGGGATTGTGGTGGTTTTAGTAATCCGTCGTGGCTTGAATTCGACCCAAAAAATCCTCAGTTACTTTACATGGCACAAGATGGTGGTGATGTTAGGCTACTTAATTTTAAAGACAGCGTTGTAACAACACCAATAACCAGAGGAATGGGAAATTGGGGCAGAATCCGCACGATTGATTTCACTCTTGATGGGGATCACATGATTATTTCTAACGACCAATGGGATCAAAATCATATTGCCACTTCCATTCTATCCAGAGCCAATAATTTTAAAGACCCACAAGCTTTAACAACGTATAGAGCATGTAACGGTGCTTCCATTCATCCCGTAAACGGAGAAATGTATTTCAATAGTTACGAAAAAGGTCAATTTTTTCGTTTCGATATGAATAAATACTTTACAGATGGATTAGGTCTGAAAGATTACGATGAGTTATTTAAAATTCAAGATAATGACTGGGAGTTTAATATTCGAATACATCCCAGCGGTAATTACGCTTACATCATAGTAATTAACAGGCATTATATATTACGTACCGACTATAACTGGGTTAGAAAGGAATTTATGCAACCTTACGTGGTTTGTGGTGAACCTTTTGCCGCTAATTGGGTAGATGGAGTTGGAACAAGCGCAAGGCTGAGAAATCCATATCAGGGAGTATTCGTTAAGAATCCGGAATATGCCGGAAAAACTGATGAATATGATTTTTATTTTACCGAACAACACAATCACGACATTAGAATTTTAACTCCGGAAGGCAAGGTAACAACCTTTGCAGGTCGTGGCAGTTCCAGTATAAACCCAAATCCGTGGGGGTATATTGATGGTGATTTGCGTATGGAAGCACGTTTCGACCAGCCTAAAGGGCTTGCGTATGACGAGGCAAACAACATCTTTTACGTGGGAGACGCCGAGAACAGACGTGTTCGAAAAATAAGTTTTGAGGAATATTAATATCAATGATAAACAAGTATGAAAAATATTTTTACAATATTTACCCTGTTGCTTTTTGGTTTTAGTGGATTATTTGCCCAGCAAAAAGTTGAAGTTACCGGAATAGTGACCGACGAGTACAATGAGCCGTTAGTCGGTGTAAACATTACTGTTAGTGACGTACCTGGGTTAGGAACAATTACTGACTTAGAAGGGAATTACCGAATAGCTGTAGAAGATTATCGTAAATTGATTTTCTCTTACATAGGGTTCGAAACAGTAGAAATCTTGGTTAGGAATCTACGAGTGATTAATGTGGTCATGAAGGAGTCAACTACTCAACTAATTGACGAGTTAGTAGTTACCGGAATTGGCTCGCAACGAAAACTTACGGTAACCGGTGCTGTTACCACAGTAAATGTGAATGAGTTAAAGAGTGCACCCACTGCGAGTATAGTGAACACGTTGGCTGGGAGGGTGCCCGGTATTATGGCCATGCAAACATCGGGGCAACCCGGAAAAAACTTTTCAGAATTTTGGATTCGTGGAATTTCTACGTTCGGTGCCAACACAAGTGCTTACGTTTTAGTTGATGGTTTTGAACGCGACTTAAATGAAATCAGTATTGAAGATATCGAATCATTTTCTGTTTTGAAAGATGCTTCAGCAACCGCGATCTATGGTGCAAAAGGAGCAAACGGCGTAATATTAATAACTACCAAGCATGGAAAACCGGGAAAAATAAATATTGATGCCAAAGTAGAGACCTCTTACAATACGCGCACCATCACCCCAGAGTTTGTTGATGGATTCACATACGCTAATCTGATTAATGAAGCCCGGGTTACCCGAAACAACGAACCGATATACCAACCGGAAGAACTGGAGATACTAAGACTTGGACTCGACCCCGATCTTTATCCGAATGTGAACTGGATGGATAAGCTATTAAAGGATGGAGCGCTAAGTTATCGGGCAAATGTTAACATGAGCGGGGGAGGGGCAACAGCTCGCTATTATGCTTCGGCAGGTTATTACGAAGAACAAGGGATGTACTATACCGACGAAACACTTCGCAAAGATTATAATACCAATGCGAATTACAAAAGGTATAATTATAGATTGAATACCGATATCAATATTACTGAGTCTACACTCCTAAAATTGGGAGTGTCGGGTTCTTTACAAAAACGAAATAGTCCCGGATTAGGTGATGCTTGGGTATGGGATGAATTGTTTGGATATTCTCCTATTCGCACTCCTATTTTTTATTCAAATGGATACGTTCCGGCTATAGGTGGAGGAAATCAAACCAATCCATGGGTAACTGCAACACAGACAGGGTTCAATGAAAATTGGGAAAACAATATTCAAACAAATATTACGTTGGAGCAGGATTTCAATTTTTTGATTGAAGGGTTACGTTTTACCGGGAAATTTGGATACGATACCAACAACACGAGTAATATCTTACGTAGAAAATGGCCCGAACAATGGAGAGCAGAGCGTTCCCGAAACTCTAACGGTGAAATTGTATTCACAAAAATATCAGATCCGCGCGAAATGTATCAGGAAAGCAGTTCTGGTGGTAACAGACGAGAGTTTCTTGACTTGATGCTTAACTATGACCGTAAAATATTAGACCACAACATAGGAGCAGATACGAAATATACGCAAGATGCTTTCATTTATACCGTAAATTTGGGAGACGACATAAAGAATGGAGTATCTAAACGCAACCAAGCTATCGCCGGTCGTGTAAGATACAATTGGAAATACCGTTATTTTGCAGATTTCAATTTTGGCTATACCGGTTCTGAAAACTTTGCTATTGGGCATCAATTTGGTTTTTTTCCTGCCTATTCAATAGCATGGAACGTGGCAGAAGAGAGTTTCATTAAGGATAATCTCCCCTGGATGAACATGTTTAAAATTCGTTTTTCTCATGGAAAGGTTGGAAATGATAATTTAGGAAATGAAAGATTTCCCTACCTTTATACCATTTCAGGAGGTGCTAGTGGATATCAATGGGCTGAATACGGAAACTCTAAAAGTTATGGAGGTATGTACTACTCTCAAGTGGCATCTCCTTATGTAACTTGGGAAGTGGCTACCAAAAACGACCTTGGAACCGATATTTCACTTTTCCACGATAGTTTTCAATTAACCGTAGACTATTTCGATGAAAAACGTGAAGGTATTTATATGGCACGTAACTTTCTGCCCCTCATTGTTGGGCTTGAAAGTACGCCGAGAGCAAACGTAGGTGCAGTGCGTTCTAGGGGGTTCGATGGACATTTTACGTATAATTATCGTGTTGGAGAGGTAAATTTAACTGCTCGTGGAAATATGACTTATAGTAAAAATGAGGTGTTGGAGCGAGATGAAGAAAACAATGTATATCCCTATCAAATGGAAAAGGGATATCGTGTGGGACAGACCAAAGGATTAATAGCATTGGGTTTGTTTGAAGATTACGATGATATACGCAATAGTCCTACACAACAGTTCGGAACATATCAACCCGGCGATATTAAATACAAAGATGTGAACGGTGACGGAGTCATAAACGATGGTGACCGCGTAGCTATCGGGTCAACCCGTAGGCCAAACCTCATTTATGGTATAGGGTTGTCGGCACAATGGAAGGGAATTGATGTGAATGTACATTTTCAAGGAGCAGGAAAATCAAACTTCTTTATTTATGGTAAAACAGTGTATGCCTTTAGTGAAGGTGAATGGGGAAATGTGCTGAAAGGTTTAGTGAACGAAAATCGCTGGATTTCAGCGGATATCTCAGGAAATCCGGCTACCGAAAATCCAAATGCGCCATATCCTCGTTTAAGTTTCGGTGGAAACGGTAATAATTTCAGAGAATCTACCTACTGGTTGCGCGATGGTTCCTATGTACGCCTAAAAACCGTGGATATTGGATATACAATTCCTAAAAATATTGTTAATAGAGTACGACTAAATAATCTTCGGATATTTATGGTGGGAAGTAACTTGTTGACATGGGCACCATTTAAATTATGGGATCCTGAAATGGCCAATTCTCGTGGAGAAGATTATCCTATGACCAAATCGATTACTTTAGGCTTGAGTGTTAATTTATAAAAACAAAAAATATATTATGAGAAAGTTATATCTTATATTATTTACTATATTGGGCGTAACGATAATCACCTCTTGCACAGATTATCTTGAATCCGATCAATATTTTAAAGATCGCATGACCCTCGACAAAGTATTTACAAACGAACAGTATACCGAAGAGTGGCTGGCACACACTTACTCATTTCTTATGAATTCCAATGCGGATGTGTCCAGTAAACACAACACGCCTCACTGTTTCGCTGACGATATGTATTATGGTGACAGGGATGAAACGCTGGATAT
Source organism: uncultured Petrimonas sp. (assembly GCA_964557135.1). Lineage (GTDB taxonomy): Bacteria > Bacteroidota > Bacteroidia > Bacteroidales > Dysgonomonadaceae > Petrimonas. The sequence continues at coordinate 14,683 of CAZKZB010000042.1, forward strand.
CAAAGAAAGAGGACAATTGGCATACAGTAGATTCAAAGCAGGCAACTACAACGAAAATGAAAAACAGGGCGCTTGGGAAGGTAGCTATAAAGGAATACGAAATGCTACTGTTTTTATTCAAAATATCGATCAAAACAATATTTTCAGTGCAGAGAAAAGAGCCGATTATAAAGCACAAGCTCGGTTTGTAAGGGCTTATTACTATTGGTTATTGCTTAGAAAATATGGTCCCATACCTATTCTTCCTGATGAGGGAGTTGATTATACAAAAGATTATTCCGAAATTGCAACACCTCGCAGTTCTTATGAAGAATGTGCCGAATACATTAGCAATGAGATGTTGTTAGCTGCTAAAGATCTTTCTTTGGAACGAGACGAACAGGCTATTGCTCGCCCCACGAGAGGAGCTGCTTTGGCCACTCGTGCAAAGGTATTACTATATGCTGCAAGTCCGTTGGCAAACGGCAATAATGACGAGATTGCCCAAGAGTTGACAGATGATGAGGGTAGAAAGTTGTTGTCAACAGAATACGATGAAGTGAAGTGGGCTAAAGCGGCGGCTGCAGCAAAAGATGTGATTGAAATGGGAGTGTATGAGCTTTATACAGCCAATTTCCGCAGTTCAGGTAATGCTTCTTTTCCTCCTACAATTAGCCCCCCGTATAACGACGAGTTTTCTGAACAAGATTGGCCGAATGGATGGGCAAATATTGATCCATTTGAATCGTATCGTGCCGTGTTTAATGGAACATTGAGTGCTTCCGAAAACCCTGAATTAATTTTCACTCGTGGACAAAATCAAGGTGGTGAAAGTATTCAAGCTATGGTAGCACATCAGCTGCCCCGTATTGCCTCAGGATGGAACACACATGGGATGACACAAAAACAGGTCGATGCCTATTATATGAACAATGGTGCAGATGCTCCCGGAAAAGACAAAGAGATTGGTCGTGGAGACGGGAGTGAACGTCTAACTGGTTATGTTACACGCGATGATGTGAATGCAGGTCGTTATAAACCGTTAGCAGAAGGTGTTTCTTTACAATATGCCAACAGAGAACCTCGCTTCTATGCATCGGTAGCATACAATGGAAGTGTCTGGCATTTAACAAATGAGGATGAGGAAAAGAATCGCGAAAAACAAGTGTTTTATTATCGAGGCGATGGTAACGGATACACGAATACCATGTTTTGGCTCCGTTCCGGTATTGGCGTTATGAAGTTTGTTCATCCAAGAGATACGTATTTGAGAGGCGAAATAGGAAAAATTGTTCCTAAAGCTGAGCCTGCCATACGTTATGCAGACATATTACTCATGTACGCCGAAGCTCTTAACGAACTGGACGGAAGTCATTCTATTCCTTCTTGGGACGGTTCAAAAACGTACACAATCAACAGAGATATAAACGAAATGAAAAGAGGAATTCGCCCCGTTCGTATTCGTGCAGGCGTACCCGATTATTCTGCAAATGTTTACGGTAACAAAGAGGAGCTGCGTAAAACATTAAAGCGTGAACGTCAGATTGAACTTATGGGAGAAGGACAGCGCTATTACGATATACGTCGCTGGAAAGACGCTCCGGTAGAAGAATCTTTACCCATATACGGATGCAATACCTTGATGAATGCTGCTCAGCGAGACCTGTTTCATACACCTGTAGCTGTTTGGTCGTTTCCGACCACATTTTCCAAAAAAATGTGGTTCTGGCCAATACAACACAGTGAATTGAAGAGAAACATACGCCTTACGCAGAATCCGGGTTGGACTTATTATGATTAATTATTCGCTTTTTCATGAGGCACACTATAAATAATTAGTGATTTGTTGTGTGCTCCGAGCGATTTTAATAAATTAAATAAAAATGATAACTGTATGAAAAAAATATATTTTCTACTGACGTTAATGGCACTTTTATTTTGTGTCTCTTGCAATGATGAGTGGAACGAAGAGCAATATGAACATTATCTATCGTTTAAAGCTCCGCTCGATGATAAAGGAGTAACACGTATTAATATACGTTATAAATCGGAAGGAAAAGTAACCTATGAACTTCCGGTAATAGTAAGCGGTTCAACCCAAAATAATAAAAATATTACAGCAAATTTAGCGGTTGATCCGGATACATTACAAACGTTGAATAACGAGCGTTTTCAGAGTCGTATCGATATGTATTATCAGGAGCTGAAAAGTCAATACTTTTCCATGCCCGAGAATATAGTCATTCCTGCCGGAAAAAATACGGCTATGGTAAATATCGACTTTACCTTGAAGGACATTGACTTGGCAGATAAGTGGATACTCCCGCTTACCATTGTTGACAATCCTTCGTACAATTATAAGACAAATCCTCGTAAGCATTATAGAAAGGCCTTATTGCGTGTAATGCCATTCAATGACTATTCAGGGATATATAGCGGAACCGGGCTGAAAATATTTTTGAAAGGATATGAAAATGAAGCACCTATTGTAAGAAGTCAGATTCCCACATACGTGGTAGATGAAAATACTACATTCTTTTATGCCGGAATGATAGATGAGGATAATATTGATCGAAAAAAATATAAAGTTCATCTCCATTTTGATGAAGATACCAAAATTGTATCATTTTCGGCAGAAGATCCGAATATTGAGTTTCAAGCACATGGAACATCTGTTTTCAAAATTGATGAGATAATGGATGATGTGAGGCCTTATCTTTTACATCGTTATATAACCATCAATAATATCGATTATACATTTACCGACTATACAACGGTTTCGGGTAAAAAAATCTCTTTTACGGTAAGAGGATCATTGATTATGGAACGTAAAATCAATACCCAAATACCGGATGAAGATCAGGCTATTGAGTGGTAATATGTTATATGTTAATTCATAAGAGAGTTGCGTGTTTCAACTCTCTTATGTTTTCTCTCGAGTATCCTTATTAGACTTTCAATAAACGAAGAATTGTAATAAATGACAAACAATAAAAAATGAAGAAAAACTATTTATCTCTATTCTTAATATCGATTTTCATTTTTAGTGCCTGTCAGACAGGCATTTCACACAATAAGATAATCACAAATAAAATCACCACCAATCTCCGAGCACCCGGATATCCCTTGGTAACGGTTGACCCTTACTTCAACGCCTGGTCGCTCACCAATAATTTATACGATGATGTCCCGCGTCACTGGACAGAAAAGGAGTTTCCAATAATCGGCGCTCTACGTGTGGATGGCGAAACCTATCGGTTTATGGGAGTCGAAAAATTGCCGCTGAAATCCATTCTTCCCACATCGCACGAAGAAAAGTGGGAAGGTGCTTACACGCTCGACAAGCCACGCGGCAATGAATGGATTTCCGCCGACTTCAACGATGCAGCTTGGAAGCGCGGTAATGCCGCTTTCGGCACAAGAAACGAACCCAATTTGTCCACATTGTGGGACACACAAGATATATGGGTGCGCAGAACGTTCGAATTGAACGAAGATTTAACTGATAAAGATATTTACTTGCATTACTCGCACGATGATATTTTTGAATTGTATATTAACGGCATACAGGTGGTGAAAACCGGTTACGAGTGGAAGTACAATGTCCAGATGGAATTGCCGGAAGAAGTAAAAGCTACGCTAAAAAAAGGAAAAAACATAATTGCTGCACATACACACAACCGTACGGGTGGCGGATATGTAGATTTCGGGCTATATGAAAAAGAACCCGACAAAAGTGCTTTCGAAAATAGTGCGATACAAAAAAGTGTAAGTGTATTGCCAACGCAAACATTTTACACATTCGAGTGCGGGCCGGTAGACTTGGAGGTAATTTTTTCCGCTCCGCTGTTATTAGATGATTTAGATTTAATCTCGCGTCCTGTAAATTACATCACCTATCAGGTAAAATCGAGAGACGGCGCCTCACACGACGTGCAGGTTTATTTCGAAACTACGCCGCAGTGGGCTGTACATTCAGAATCGCAAGAGGTTGATTTTGAAAAAATCGAAAAAGATGGAATAACTTACCTCAAAACAGGAACCAAAGAACAACCCGCGTTGCAAAGAAAAGGAGATGATGTACGCATCGATTGGGGATATTTTTACATGGCTGGAAAATCTGAAGTCGCTTCCACAATGAATTTTGATGACTATTGGTCGCCCAAAAAAGAGTTTCAGGAAACCGGTAAAATACCCGTCCAACAACCTGCTCAGTTATCGGGTCAAATGAACAAAAACATGACAGTATTGGCTTACAGCAAAGACCTGGGTAAAGTTTCAGCCGGCACGGTAAGCGATTACATTATGTTGGGATACGACGATATCTATTCTATTCAATATTTTCACGATAACCTCAAGGCATATTGGACGAAAGATGGACAAGTTGATATTTTTCAGGCATTTAAACAAGCTGAATCCGACTACGCGTCCATTATGGATCGTTGTGCCAAATTCAACGAACAAATGATGGCTGATGCCAATAAAGCCGGAGGCGAAAAATATGCGGAATTGTGCGCCTTGGTATATCGTCAAGCCATTGCTGCACATAAATTGGTAAAAGACAAAGACGGCACATTGTTGTTTTTATCGAAAGAAAACAACAGCAACGGCTCCATCGGAACGGTGGATATAACTTATCCTTCCTCTCCGCAGTTTTTGCTCTATAATACCGAACTGATGAAAGGATTGATGAATCATATTTTCTATTACAGTGAAAGCGGAAAATGGACAAAGCCGTTTGCCGCGCATGATGTGGGAACCTATCCCATCGCTAACGGGCAAACCTACGGCGGCGATATGCCCATTGAAGAATCGGGAAATATGCTTATTTTAACGGCGGCTCTTGCTCAAATAGAAGGAAATGCCGATTACGCCGCAAAACATTGGGATGTGCTTACCACGTGGACGGATTACTTGGTGGAAGAAGGCTTAGATCCCGATGAGCAACTTTGTACCGATGATTTTGCCGGACATTTTGCCCACAACGCCAACCTGTCCATTAAAGCCATTATGGGAATTGCTTCTTACAGTAAACTTGCTGCAATGCAGGGAGAAAACGACATTGCCGAGAAATACCTCAGCATCGCTAAAGAAATGGCTGCAGAATGGGAGAAAATGGCCAACGATGGCGATCATTATCGCCTAACTTTCGACCGCCCCAACACCTGGAGTCAAAAATACAACATGGTTTGGGATAAATTATTAGGATTTAATATCTTTGATCCGCAAATAGCTGTGAAAGAAATGGCTTTCTATCGCACCAAACAAAACGAGTTTGGATTGCCGTTGGATAATCGGGCAACATACACTAAATCCGATTGGATTATGTGGACGGCTACACTGACCGGAAACCGCGATGATTTTAATGCGTTGGTAGATTTGGTCTATAAATACGCCGACGAAACCCCATCGCGTGTACCCATAAGCGATTGGCACGACACGGTTACCGCACAGCGAATGAACTTCAAAGCCCGGGCAGTGGTAGGTGGATATTTTCTTAAAATGCTGGAAGAAAAAATAAACAGCTCACGTTAATAAAGTATTCGTAATCAGATGAGTAATAAATACCTGCTTGTTTTAATAAGTTGTCTGTTTTGGATTCCCCAAACCTCTGGGATCGAGGTGTCAAGCGAAGATAAGCCTGACGTACGGCAAAAAACGTTTTCGACGGAACAACATCTTCAGCGAGCCATTGAGTTGCTCGACCAATCTGTTACTGCCTATTTCGCCGGGCCCGGAATGTCTATGGCGCGTTACTACAATCCATATTCCGGAATACGTTCGGATGAAACGGGAAGTATCTGGATGTACACAAGTGCTATTGAAGCCGTAAACGCCGTTCTGAGTTCCATTCAGGCACATAAAGTGAGCGGAAATGCCGAGTTTTACGAGAAGTATTTCGATAAATACGCTCAATTGCTGCAAGATTTGTACGACAATGCCGATTATTATTTAGGAACATTCAGATTGACTTCTTACACTCAAACAGCAGAGTGGACGGTTTACGGCGTTCATCGTGCTTCAGAGAAAGGAAAAGCAAAAGTTGCGGGAATCGAAAATGTGTACGACGACCAAATGTGGTTAATTCGCGAGCTATTGGAATCTTACAAGTTAACGGGTAACACCGGTTTTCTCGAAAAGGCAGAATATTTAACCGATTATGTTCTCGACGGCTGGGATTGCACAATCGATGAGAATGGCAATGAAGCTGGCGGAATTACATGGGGACCGGGATATGTTTCAAAACATTCTTGCAGCAACGGCCCCATGATAAGTCCGTTGGTTTGGCTGCACGAAATCTACAAAGAAAAAGACGAGTTTATTACGCATCGTTATATCGATTCTTCTGATAAACAAACCCGAAAAGTACAACAACTGAAAAAGAGCGACCATTACTTGACTTTTGCCAAAAAGATTTACGAGTGGCAAAAACAGCACTTGCTCCGTCCCAATGGCGTGTATGACGACATGATGGGGGGCTGTTCTCCAAGGAAACCGCAACTTGAAACCGTTTTGGGAAAATCGTATCGAAAAGGGATTCTCTGTAAAGATAGAGTGGGGCCGCCTATTACATACAACAGTGGAACAATGCTTTCGGGAGCCGCCGATTTGTATCAGGTTACCCACGACAAACACTATTATACCGATGCCGTTGATTTGGCTGATGCCGGTTTTTCCTACTTCGCGAAAAAAAATGCGGAGATTCCCGGCTATTACTCCTACGATGTGAGCGGTTTTAGAAATTGGTTTAACGGCGTTTTTCTACGCGGATTAATAGATGTTGCACTTTTCAACGACTCGGTAGCTCCATATATCGAAACTTTCAGACAAAATCTCGATTACGGATATGAAAATCACCGTTACAAAGGTTTTCTTCCTCCGAATTTACTGACCGGTTGGAGTGAAAATGCTGATGATAACAACATAGAAGGAATGTTTTGTTTTGCTTTTGTGACGAAATATGCGTTGCTTTCTAAATACGAATTGAAAAAATAAACAGAAATGAAAAAAGAGACAAATAAGCAATCACGCCGAAAAGCACTCGCCACTTTAGGCGCTATTGGTGGAGCATCGGCATTGGGAGTTTTCGGAAAAGAATTTGATGTGAAAAGTGGTGCTCAAGTTATTTCAGGAACGGAATGGTTGCCTCTTTTTTCCATTAGAAACGCGAAATCGGGGCAGTTTACCACTTTCGATATCAATTCCAAACAGAAAGCTTTTCCCATTCATCCCGGAGAGAAAAAAGTGCTTGCCCAACACAACAGTCCGGGGATAATCACGCGGCTGTGGATGACTATATCGGGATGGTTTTGGGAAAACTGGGATCTTCGTGAAGAAAAATGGCCCGATACCACGATTTTGAAAAAGTTGATTTTAAGAGTTTATTGGGACGGTAACAGTTTTCCTTCCGTTGAAGCGCCTATCGGCGATTTTTTCGGTGTCGGACATTGCGAGTTCAAGCATTTTGTATCCAAATACTTAGGTATGTCGAGCGGAGGTTTTTATTGCTATTTACCCATGCCTTTCAACAGTGTAAAAATAGAAGTCGAAAACACGCATGACAAGTCTATTCCACATGTTTTTTTGAATGCAAATTATACGTTGTATAATGCGCTGCCGGCTAATGCAGGCAGATTGCATTGCATGTACAATGCAGGAACAAATGCAGGCTCTGAACCTCTCTATATAATGAAAACCAAGGGAAAGGGTCACTTTGTGGGATGTTGTTTGTCGATGCAAAGTTGGCTCCCCAATTACTTGGGTTATTTAGAAGCGCCCGAATACATTTATATCGATGATAATTTCGAAGAAAAATCGCCTACCATCGTTGGTACCGGCTTGGAAGACTATTACAACGGCGGTTGGTATTTCAGAGACGGAGAATTCAATGCTCCGTTGCACGGGGTGCCATTGAAAGACCCACTGCGATCGATGATAACCATGTATAGGTTTCACGAGGAAGACGCTATTTTTTTCGACAAAAGTTTTGTGATGATGTTTCAATCGCCTCGTCCGCCGGAACATACCCGCGAATTTAAATTTTCATCCACGGCGTATTGGTATCAGAAAAAAGCATCCGAATTATTATTCAAACTACCTGAAAAAGATAAATTGGTGGATTGGTACAGAGTTAGAGACACCGATCATCAATCAATTCCATAAAAAAGCTAAGAAAATGAGAAAAATAACACTTTTTTTAACTGTATTCTTTTTATTAAATTACGGAACAATTTCCGCTCAAAACAATACAATAATATCTGTTGTTGACAGACCAAATACCGATGTAACAAACACGAATTACGTTTCCAACAGAGCACCCTTGCAACCGTTGCATTTCATCAAACTACCCGTTGGCGCCGTAAAACCCAAGGGATGGATTGAGAAAACGCTCATGTTGCAAAAAGACGGACTTAATGGGCATTTGGGCGAAATCAGCGCATGGCTCGATAAAAGTAACAACGCTTGGCTGGGTACCGGCAATGATTACGGCTGGGAAGAAGTGCCCTATTGGCTGAAAGGATATGGCAATATGGCATACATATTGAACGACAAGAAAATGATTGACGAGACCAAATCGTGGCTCGAAGCCGTTTTCAAAAGTCAACGAGAAGATGGCTATTTTGGCCCGTACATCGAGAAAAACGGCAAACCCGATTTGTGGGGGAACATGATTATGGTTTGGTGTTTGCAATCGTATTACGAATATTCGGGCGATAAACGCGTTATCGATTTAATGACGAACTATTTTCGCTGGCAGCTAAATCTTCCCGACGATATGTTTCTCAAAGACTATTGGGAAAATAGCCGCGGAGGAGATAATTTGCTGAGTGTATATTGGTTGTATAACTTTACCGGTGATAAGTTCTTGCTGGATTTGGCGGAAAAAACGCATAAAAACACGGCTAACTGGCGGCAACGTTCAACACTGCCCAATTGGCATAACGTGAATATTGCGCAAAGTTTCAGAGAACCTGCAACCTATTATATGCTCTCGAAAGATTCAGCCGATTTAATGGCTACTTACAACGTACATCATTTGATTCGCAATACATTTGGCCAAGTACCGGGCGGAATGTTTGGCGCCGATGAGAATGCGCGCTTGGGATATATCGATCCGCGCCAGGGAACTGAAACATGCGGTTTTGTGGAACAAATGGCTTCCGATGAGTTTTTACTGCGGATGACCGGCGACCCGTTTTGGGCAGAGCACTGCGAAAACGTGGCTTTCAATTCTTATCCGGCTTCGTTGATGCCCGATTTAAAGGCGTTGCGTTACATTACGTCGCCCAATCACACCATCAGCGATTCAGAAAATCATCATCCGGGAATCGATAACCGCGGCCCCTTTTTATCGATGAATCCTTTCAGTAGCCGTTGCTGTCAGCACAATCACGGACAAGGCTGGCCTTACTTCGTCGAACATCTTGTTTTAGCCACTCCCGATAACGGTATCGCAGCCGCTATATATGGCGCGTGTACTGCCACGGCAAAAGTGGGAAATGGCAAAACAGTTGAAATTATCGAAAACACAAACTATCCGTTCGAAGAAACAATAACATTTACCGTAAATCCTTCGCAAAAAATTGTTTTTCCGTTTTATTTGCGAATTCCTACTTGGGCTGATAATCCTACCGTTTCGATTAATGGAGAGATTTCACAAGTCCCGTCGGGAAAATACGTACGCATACAACGCGAATGGCAAAAAGGCGATAAAGTAACGCTTCATGTCCCGATGAAGCTTTCGCAATCGATATGGGAAGTCAATCAAGACAGCCGCAGTATCAACTACGGGCCGTTGACTTTTTCATTGAAAATTAAAGAGGATTACAGACAGGCAAGCAGCATCGAAACCGCCATCGGCGACTCGAAATGGCAAAAAAATGCCGATGCGAGCAAATGGCCTACATACGAAATTTATCCCGCAAGCGATTGGAACTTCGGGCTTGTGATTGACGACGGAAAACCGTTGGACGAGAATTTTGAAATAGTTAAAAAAACATGGCCGTCAGATAATTTTCCATTCACAGTAAGTAATGCACCGCTTGAACTTAGGGCGAAAGGACGTAAAGTAATTGGCTGGGGTATTGATAAATATGGTCTCACAGGTGAACTCCCAATAAAAGAAAATCTCCGCTTCGAGTCCGAAACAGAAAATATAGTCTTAATCCCGATGGGTGCTGCTCGATTGAGAATTTCAGCGTTTCCTGTTTATAATCCTGAGTAAATGAAGCATTTTAAAAATTTATGGATAGTTGCCGTTTTGTTTCTGTTGATTTTCTGTTTTGGTAATTTCAACATGAGTAAAAATCAACCGAACAGTTCTGAAAACAAAGTCCCATTGGCCGACCCGTTTATTTTGTTGCATAACAATCTTTACTATGCATACGGAACGCATGCGGCAGACGGAATTGAGGTTTATACTTCCACCGATTTAATGAAATGGCAAAAAGAACCCAAACTCGCTCTTCATAAAAACGATTCTTACGGCGAGCGTTGGTTTTGGGCTCCCGAAGTATATTATGTGAATGGTAAGTTCTACATGTATTATTCGGCAGAAGAGCACGTTTGTGTTGCTACTTCCGATTCACCTTTAGGCCCCTTTAAACAGGACGAGAAAAAACCAATGCTCATAGGCGAGAAATCAATCGATAACTCGTTGTTCATTGATGATGACGGAACCCCATACCTGTTCTTCAATCGATTTAATGGCGGACTTAATATTTGGGTTGCGGAATTAGAAGATGATTTAAAGACAATCAAAATAGAAACGCTTCATCCGTGTATTCATGTATCGCAAGAATGGGAAACGGTCTGGCCCAGAGTAAACGAGGGTTCATTTGTGATTAAGCACAACGGGGTCTATTATATGACTTACTCCGCTAACAGCTACGAGAGTCAGTTTTACGGAATAGGGTGTGCTACGGCTACCGACATCATGGGAGAATGGACAAAATATAAGCATAATCCGCTGTTACAAAAACCGGGCGATTTGGTTGGAGTAGGGCACAGCTCCATGTTCAAAGACAAAGAGGGGGATTGGAGAATTGTTTTCCACGC
>CAZKZB010000043.1:0-23745 GCA_964557135.1 uncultured Petrimonas sp.
TTTTTTGTTTAGGTTTATTTTTATCTTAACAGGGTCATAAAATCTTGATTGGCTCTGTATTTTGCAAATTCCAAATCGTTCAATGCTCTGCTTGCCATGTTTTTGTCCATAGTAATTGCCGAGCGCAAATTGGTCATTACATCGTTAAAGTTATTAGTTCTTGAACCGACTATCGCTAACAGGTAATACGTCAATGCATCGGGATTCTTAATGGCTTTCAATGTAAGGTCGGCCGCGTTGTAATTTCTTGTCAGAATTTGAGCCAGAGCAGCGTTGTTCGATTTTGTATCGCCAAAAGCGTCAGCAGCTTGGTTGTAATCACCCTCCATCAAGTAAAGTAATCCCATAGCAGCCTCTAAGTTATTGGCGCCGGACGACTTGCCAAGTAGTTCTTTGGCCGCTTGTGTGTTGCCGTCCATCATAGAAAACAGTGCTTTGTTTACATTTACTTCGGCAGCGTCGGGTGAAACCAAAGCCGCACGGTCTAATGCTTGTTTGGCACTGTTGTAATCGCCGCGTTGATAATAGGTGGTTGCCATGTTGTTCCAACCGCGATAATCTTGCGGGAAGTTTACGGTAACATATTGATAAATTTTCTCTTTGTCGGCATCGTTATCGGTTAATGTTGAGGCATACAAAAGTTCTTCTGTCGAAAGTTTTTTAGGATCGGTACGCCAAAATTCCATGATTTCTTCATCCGATTTTCCAATAATTTCGATATTCGCCGTGATGCGCGAGCGACGCAGTTGCGGAAGGATAGTCTCAGCTAAATCCTTGTAAACAACCGAGATGTTTTTGATTTCACGCTCCCGGGTTTCGGGATCTGGATACATAGACAATACTCTCAACACAAGGTCTTTATCTTGTAAGTCTGAGGCTTCAAGCAATTGACGGAATCCTTCCCAGTCTTGTGCGGTATAGCGAGCATGAACATCGGTATCGATTTTTCTTCTCTTTAACTCACCTTCTAAGTATTTGGTAGTGTTTTTTTCACGTTGGGCTGCCAATCTTTCATTTAACGAAAGACCGCCGTCGGGCGATGCGTATGCCGAAACTTCAATATCCACGTTTTGACGCGGGTCGTTAAATGCTTCTTGTACACGTTGTTGCCACGAGCGCATGTCTTGCGAACCGGTTTCCGAAGCACGGATATTTGCCTGTTGGATTACGAAATGAATATTGGCGTCTTGTTGTTGTTTGATAATGCGCTGAAAACCGTCGTCGGCAACCGATGGAGCGGTGCTCTGAGCGCTTGCCAATGCTGAAGTGGCGATAATGCCGTCGGCAACTTTTACTTCGGGGAGTTTTACCGATTTATTTTTGATTTTGGCATCGAAACGCATAAAAAGTTCCGATGTCAACATGTCAGGTTGATACGGGAAGTTGAAACTCATATTGAAGTTTCCGCCGCGGTTGTAGGGTATTTCGATGGCGTTACCCGAAACGTTTTCTCCCTGATAGCTCTGGGCAGAACCGTAGGATTCTTTAGAACCTGCGTATTTTAAAACAGGAGTAATGCGTACGGTTGCGTTTTTCTTAAACCATTTTTCGGGGAAAGTTCCGTTAACGGTTACCGGAACATTGTTTCCAACTGTTTCCAAAGGAGAAGGCGTCGCGTTGAAGTTCGATTGCGAAAGGGGTTTTAAATTGCTGCAAGATGCGGCAAAAATAGCAAACCCTGCAAGAAGAGCGTAAAAAGATTTTTTTCTCATTGTCTAATTGATTTTTATTTTTGTTTGTTGATTTATTCCAAAAAATGGTAGAATTTTAATCTCTCTTTTCACTAACAGGTCTATTTCGTACAATTTGAAATAAAGCTTGACAAAAATACCTTTTTTCTGCGATATCAGAAAATAAACGTATAACATTTAGGTATTTTTTAGAAATCTCGGCAGATATGCTTTTGAACAAAAAAACCGATAGATGAGTTTTATTAGATATAACGTTGAAAATGACTTGAAGATGAAAAAAATAGTGTTTGTTTCGTTGGCATTTATCTTTTTAATAGGGTGTAAGTGTAAGAAGAATACATTGGAAACGGCGGATGGTAAAATCAGGGATTGTCCCGAAATGATGATAGAAAATCGGATGCCGCAAATTATTGACGAAAACTCGGAAGTGACGGCGCTGCCTCGAAAGTATTATATTTACAAAGGCGAGCGGCGAGAAATTGCCGAATTTGATACGGCTTGGGTTAACCGCAATTGCGATGTGGAGGTGCAGGTGGTTTACTAAACGTTGAACCCGAGTTCTTGTAAGGCCTTACTAACGCCGGAATCTGCATTTTTCACAACGTAAGCATAGTTCTCCCTGCGCAGCGGATAATTGGAGCGAAACCAATAGAATTTTTCGGGATTTGCCTGTAAACTTTTGGTTTCTTCCGCCGGATTATAGGTCTGCCAAACGGCGTAAGCCAATTGTTGTGCCGGTTTTATGCTCTTTACATCAATAATCGGATTTTCGGGTTGGGGTAGGGGCATCAATTTTATGGGATTCACGCCCAACGAAAAAAAGTTGTTCAGGTTTTCCAACGACATTTTGGTAGCTGTCCATTTGCCGTCGGCAGAATATCCGGCAATGTGCGGCGTGGCGATATCTACCAATTGTAGCAGTTCGGTGTCGATATTCGGTTCGTTTTCCCAACAATCGATTACCGCACCCGATATATTTCCCTTTCTCAATGCGTTTTTCAACGCAATGTTGTCCACTACGCCACCGCGACATGAGTTAATGATAAAAGGCTTTTTGCCAACGGTTTCGAAAAACCGGTCATCGGCTAAGTGCAGAGTTTTGTATTTCCCCGATTTTGTAAGCGGCGTGTGAAGTGTGATGATATCCGCTTCTTGTTTGATGGTTCCCAAGTCCACAAATGGACGTGATGGAGACGATGCATGCATCGTCTCTACAAGTGGTGGATCGTTCAGCAATACACGCATTCCCAACTTTCTGCAAGCCTTTTCCACTCGGCTTCCCACATTTCCCACGCCCACAATTCCGATGGTTTTTTCTTTCAAATCGAAATCGTGTTTTTGTGCAAGAAACAGCAGCGAAGCCGTAACGTATTGCTCCACCGAATTGGCGTTGCAGCCGGGTGCGGTTCGCCACGCGATGTTGTTGGCGTCGCAATATTCGGTATCGATATGGTCGAATCCGATAGTTGCCGAGCAAATGAGTTTTACGTTGGTTCCCGACAGAATTTCTTCGCCAAAGTGCGTTACGGTACGCACAATCAGCGCGTCTTTATCTCTGATAGCGGCCTTTGTAAATTGATTTCCGGGCAAGTATTCCACTTCACCGAACTGTTCGGCGATGCCGCGAAGATAGGGTATATGTGCGTCTGCAAGAATTTTCATTTGCGGATTATGTGTTGGGAGTTGTGGTTTCGACTCAAAACTCAGAACTCAAAACTAATTTAATATTTCCTCTTCGGGTTATCTTTCCACATCAACAACGCTTGGGCGATGGCTTTTTCGGCGATCGGCGCCATCACGGCATATCCTTCTGCGTTGGGATGTACACCGTCTTCCGATAAGTTTTTCGGCAAACCGTTCCGCTCATCGGCCATCGCCGAAAAATAGTCGCAATAAACGGCTCCGTGCGTTTGAGCATACTCTTTTATCCTTCGGTTAAGTTCCACGATTTTAGGCGCGGGTTCCAATCCGCTACGCCAGGGATAATCAAAAGCCGGTAGAACCGAACAAAGCACGACTTGAATTCCGTTTGCTTGCGCCAGCTCGGTCATGGAATAGATATTATCTTCAATCATTTCCAAGGTAGAAGGCCCCGTATTCCCGGCAATATCGTTGGTTCCTGCCAAAATAACCACCACTTTCGGGTAAAGGTTTATCACATCCTGACGGAATCGGATAAGCATCTGCGGTGTGGTTTGTCCGCTGATGCCGCGATTGATATAGGGCCGGTTTTCGAAAAACGAGGGAACTTTCTCAATCCAACCTTGCGTGATGGAATTTCCCATAAAAACCACGCGGTCTTCATTGGTTCTCGGCATGCCCACCTTGGCGTTTTCCTCTTTAAATCGGTTGAGATTTGCCCAGTCTTGCGCTTCGGCAAAGGATATAAAACACATGGTTATGATTGTTGTGAGGATTGCTTTCATTTTCTATTAGTGATTATCCGATAAAGTATAGTTCAGCCCACTTCGGGGCTGCGTTCTTTAGTGTTCAGCTTCCCCGCACTTCGTACGGGGTTATTTTTGTTTAGCCGCTTTGCGGCACTTCTTTTTTATCCTACAACTTACTGCTTTTTATTTCCCACTCTCCACAATCGCCGCCGCTACAGCATTTGCCACCAGCGAGCGCAGGCGGATAACATCGCCGCTATCGTCGGGATGGGCGCGGTTGGTCAATAAAATAACGGCGATATCGTTATCGGGGTCAATAACCATGGAAGTGCCTGTGTATCCGCTGTGTCCGTAGGTGTTTTCGCCCAGCAAATCGCCGTTGTTCGATGCGTACGGAGTAAAAACGTCCCATCCGGGAGTGCGACCGATGGTGGAAACCAGCCGCGGAACACTTCTCATGGCTTTTACGCCTAACGGACTGAGAATGCGTTTGCCGTTGTATTCGCCGCCGTTGAGTAGCGCGGCAGCCAGTATGGCCAAATCGTTGGCATCGGAGAATAGCCCGGCATTTCCCGAAATTCCGCCGTTCATTATTCTTGCGAGTGGGTCATGAACTTGCCCTTTCTGAACGGTTCTTTGTGTGGGAGCCGTTCGCCGAAGAGTTTCGCCTGTGGGCTTAAAATCGGTGTGCTTCATTTCCAGCACATCGAAAATGTGTTGCTTGGCGAAATCGCGTAAATTCTGTTTGCTGATAATCTCGATAATTCGTTGCAATACAATGTAATTGAGACAGCTGTATTGAAAATCGGTTTGCGGTTCAAAATCGCGACGCCAGGTGGCAATGTGCCGGATGAGCGCATCGGGATTGGGCGCACCGTATTCTTTTTCGAGTTGGCTGACCGAGGCGTAGGACGGCAGTCCCGATGTATGCGTCATGATATCCAGTACACGAATATCTTTTTCCCGTCCCGTGGAATCTTTCCACGCGGCAAATTCGGGGATAAAAAGATTCACCCGGTCCATTAACCGCAACTCGCCGCGTTCAATCAGAATCATAGCCGAAATGGCCGTAGCAACCGGTTTTGTGACCGATGCCAAATCGAAGACCGTGTTCACGTCCATCTTTTCTGTTTTCGGAAACAGTTGCTTGTTGCCGTAAGCTTTCAGGTAGGCCATTTTCCCGTTTCGAACCACGGCCAACACTGCTCCGGGAATTTCTTTTTCGGCAATGGCCTTTTCGATGGCGCGATCGGCGTTTTCCAATCGTTTGGAATCCATGCCCACGCTTTCGGGCGATACTTTTTGTAGATGTTGCGAAAAAGCAGCCGTATAAATAGAAAATACTGCAAATAGAATCAAGTAGCGATATTTACTCATAAGAAGGATTGTTTTTGAAGTCTTCAAAATTACCGTTTTATTTCGAAAATCTTTTTAAATGTTCTATAATTTCTTGATTTTCATCGTAAAGTCCCAGATTAAGATTCATCAGTTCGCCTTTTGCCGACATACTTTCAATCATGGAGTAAACTGGAGCCTTTTCTGTCCAGAAGGTTTTGTCCAAAAACAGCATCGGGCTGGCGTAACCGTAAGATTCATAATGGTTTTGCGCTAAATCCTGAAAAACTTCCTGTATGGTTCCCGCGCTTCCGGGCGAAAAAATAACGCCGCCTTTGGCAATGGCGAGCAAACCCTCTTCGCGGACGCTGTTTTCGAAGTATTTGGCGATTTTTGTGGCGAACGGGGTGGGGAGTTCGTGCCCGTAGTGCCACGTGGGAATTCCGAGACTGTCGAATTTTGGGTTGGGAAATTGCTCCATCACTTCGAATGCCGATGCGAGCCATTTTGTATCGGAATAAACCGGCGCGGAACTTAAAATGTTGATGGCTTGACGAAGTTCGTCGTCGCTTCTTCCCGCCATCCACGCCCCGGCGTGTGTGGCTTCCATAGCGCCGGGTCCGCCTCCCGAGAGCATCAGGTAGCCCAATTCGGTAAGCTGTTTCGATAGCCGTGCGATTTGCAAATACATGGCGTCGGTGCGTTTCAGTCTGTGTCCGCCCATTATTGCCACAAGTTTTCGCTCGTTGTATCGCGAAATGTATTCGTGCAGCGAATCGGTAATGGAATGGTCGTGCAAACGTTGCGCCAGCGTGTCTTTTATCGATAGATTTTCCTTGCTTCGCGTGCAATAATCGTAAACAATTTTATCGAGTGTTTGCAGATACGTTTCGGGTTTGTGGCGGTTGAAGCCGTTGTAGAGCGAATTCTTGTCGTACAGCCGATTGGGATAGGTGTTGAACGGAACATCCAGATTTGGGAAAATAAAATTGTGGGGCAACAGATGGTGCAGAAGTTTATCCGACATTGTGCAACCCAAAAACAGGCATTTCGAAAATCGGATATTGAGCATCAGCGCTTCGATTTCGGTAAGGTCAACCGATTGAACAGCAATCTCTTCGATATGAGAAACCGTTAAAAAATATTTCAGTTGCGATATGGATTCAAATTGTTGCATAAATTTCAGTTACGGGCTTGTCCGCCGTGGCGGATTACGGGTTACGAGTTGCGGGTTACGAGTTAAGAGTTTTGCGTTCGTCCAAATTCCGCATATTTTATCAAATTTACAGAATATAATCCAATAACATTAAGTTTGGAAGTTAAATAATTCATAATCCCACCCCGCCTACCGGCGGTACTCCACTTAGTTTAAGGGGAGAGTCGCGGGCTAAGAATTACTCACCGATGTTCATGCTCCTATCTTGCGGATAGGGGTTGGGGCAGTTATCAGTTTGTACTTATTCTTCGCTCAGTACTCTCAGCTGTTAGCAAATAACGCCTTTTTTGCCCAAATTGTTTGCGTAATGCCGCGAACCGAGAGATAAAGAATAAACGCCAGCCACAATCCGTTGTTTCCCATAGCGGGCGTGGCAAGATAATAGCAGGCAAAGAATACCGCCGCCGAAAAAATCATGGCGTTTCGCATCTGTTTCGAAGCGGTGGCACCAATGTAGATCCCGTCCCACAAAAAGGCGGCAAAACCGGTTATCGGGATGAGTACCGTCCAGAACAGAAACGATTTGGTGGTGTCAATCACTGCTTTATCGTTGGTGAGAATTTGCAAAATCTGGTTGGGGAAAAACAGATAAATTACTACCGAAATCGCGCTTACAACAAATCCCCAGAAAAACAACCTTCTCAACATCTTGGCAAGTAGAACTTTATTGTTTGCTCCAACGTATCTGCCCGTAAGCGCTTCGCCGGCATAGGCAAAGCCGTCCATAAAATAGGAGAAAAGCATAAAAAACTGCATCAAAAGGGCGTTTGCTGCCAAAATCATTTCGCCCATCCCCGACGACACAAACGTGAAGAACGTGGTTACCAAAGTCAGAAGGAATGTTCGCACAAAAACATCGCCGTTTACTTTGAAAAACGAACGGATGGCGGGCGCATAGAATATGGTGGATTTTACGATGTATTTTCTCAACCGGCCGTAGAACTTCAGCCACATCCCGATGCAGATACCAAACGTAATCAGTTGCGAAAGCATTGTTCCCAAGGCGATTCCTTCGACCTTCATCCCGAATCCGAAAACGAACAAGAAACTCAACGCGATATTCAGCAGGTTGTTGAGGATGGCGATAATCATCGGTGTTTTTGCATTCTGCATCCCGATAAAAAAACCTTTAAAAGCGTACGTTCCCAAAACGGCGGGCGCGCTCCAAACGCAGATTCTGAAATAGGTTTCCACATGATTTTTACTCTCCGCGCCCGATTTTATCAAACTCAGGGCGAATTTTCCAATCGGATATTGCAGCAGCACAATCAGCAAACCGATTGCCACGCCTACCAATAGCGAGCGGATGAGCACGTTCATGGCTTCGGTGAAATCGCGCGCGCCATACGCCTGCGCGGCAAATCCGCTGGAACTCATGCGAATAAATCCGAAGTTCCAGTAAATCATGTTAAAAATGTTGGCTCCCAGCGCAATAGCTCCGATATAAACCGCCGAGCCGAGATGCCCCGCAATGGCCATATCGACGAGTCCGAGCAGCGGAACCGTAATGTTGGTAATGATATTGGGGACGGCAAGCCGAAAAATTCTTCTGTCCATAGAAGTGCAAAAGTAATACAAAACATTCAACCTATAAAAAACAAATCTCACAACTATCAAAAAGATTTTTGTTACTATAAAAATTACACTAACTTTGACTTCTTAATTTACTTTTTTATATCTTTGCCCGAAAATTGAGCAAGTCATTTAGAAATTAACCCTATTCGTATCAAATAACAGAAAAAATATATGGATAAAATTCAGGAACTCACATCGAAACTCTATGCCGAAGGAGTGGAAAAAGGTAAGGAAGAAGCCGATAAGATAATTGCCGAAGCAAAAGCACAACGCGACCAAATTGTAGCCGATGCCAAAAAACAGGCAGAACAAATTCTTGCTTCCACCCGCAAAGAAACGAGTGAAATGAAAAGCAATACCGAGTCGGAGCTCAAACTTTTTGCTTCGCAAGCAGCGGAAGCGCTCAAGAGCGAAATAACGAACTTGGTTACCGACAAACTCTCCGCCACAAACGTGAAGGCTGCCACGGAAGACAAATCGTTTATGCAAAAACTGATTGCCGATTTGGTGCAAAACTGGTCGAAAAACGAAACGTTAACCGTTGGCGTTGAAAATTCGGAAGAATTGAAAAAATACATCGTGGCCAATGCCAAAAGCTTGCTCGACAAAGGATTAAAAATAGAATCGGTAAACGGACTGAAAACCGGTTTCACCTTGTCGCCCGAAGATGGATCGTACCGCGTGAAATTCGGCGAAGAAGAGTTTATCGAATACTTCCGCGAATTTCTTCGTCCGCAAATACAACAACTGCTCTTTTAGCGACAGAATACAAATTACGAGAAAAATTCAAATTGACGACTCCTGCCGCGTTATTCGCTTCACGTTACTTGCGCTTTGCGCGTAATTTGCTTCGCGTTACTCGTAGGGCGAGAAAATGTTACCTAAACAACGAATAACTATTGAATAACAATTGAATAACATTTTGAGTTTTATGCTTTTTAAAAATCAATATTACTGTTTCATCGCCGGATTGCCCGATTTCAGCTTCGACAGCATGAAGCTCCCGTTTACCGTGGAGGAGTTCAAACTTCAGCTCGACGAAGAACTCAAATCGGAAGATAAACGACTGCTGAACAAATATTTCCTGAAATACGACAACGATAATCTGCTTGCTCTCTTAAAAAACAAAGATGCCGCGTTTAACGCCATGGGTACTGTTCCGCGCGAAGAGATGGTAGATGCCGTTTCGAAAATAAAAGAAGACTTACCGCTCAAAAACAAAAACATTCCGGCGTATCAAACTGATTTTATTCAAACATGGCTCAACGAAGACGCTCAGTCCGAAAATCGGTTGTGGGACGATTTAATGTCCTCTATGTATATGGATTACGGCATAGACGTGAAAAACACGCTGATGTCGCGCTGGTTTGAGCTCAACCTGAATATCGGCAACTTCCTCTCGGCTATTTATGCCCGAAAATACGGCATCGATGTTTCGCAAGTTGTTGTAGGAAGCAATACTATCGCCCAAACAATTCGAGAGAACGCCAACGCGCGCGATTTCGGCCTCAGTCAGGAACTCGAATATTTTGACGCCGTTCAGCGACTTTCGGAAGAAACCGATATTTACGAACGCGAGCGAAAAATAGATAAATTTCGTTGGGATTGGCTCGAAGAAAACACTGTATTCGATTATTTCAACATCGAATATATTTTTGCTTACTTGTGCAAACTTCAGATTTTGGAGCGCTGGGTAAGCCTCAACGCCGAAGAAGGCGAACGTGTTTTCCGCGAACTCATTCAAGGGCTGAAAAACGAAGTAAAACTGCCGGAAGAATAGGTAAATAGTTTTGAGTTTTAAGTTATGAGTCTTGAGCTGGCAAATCCGTGTAACTACTTCAGCAGAAGTCTGACAATCTATTAGTCTATTGTCGTCTGTCTTTGCTCATTGTTCTTGGTTCTTGACTCAAAAACATATCAAAAATAAAATAAGTACAAACTAAATAATATGACAAAAGGAATTGTAAAGGGTATCATATCCAACTTAGTAATTGTGGAAGTAGATGGTCCCGTTGCGCAAAACGAAATTGCCTATATCAACCTTGATGGCACAAATCTGATGTCGGAGGTTATCAAGGTTATCGGAAAGAACGTGTACGTTCAGGTTTTCGAAAGCACACGCGGGCTTAAAGTGGGTACCGAAGTGGAATTTAAGGGACACATGCTCGAAGTAGTTCTTGGCCCGGGACTTCTCGAAAGAAATCTCGACGGTCTTGAGAACGACCTCGATAAAATGGAAGGTGTTTTCTTAAAACGGGGAGATTATACCTTTCCGCTCGATGAGGAAAAACTGTGGAATTTCAAGCCTATGGCACATGTTGGAGATAAAGTTTCCGGCGGAGCGTGGTTAGGCGAAGTGGACGAAAACTTTCAGCCCCATAAAATAATGGTACCGTTTGTGATGACCGATGAATATACGGTAAAAAGCATTGCACCGGAAGGTGAATACAACATCTACCACACCATCGCGGTTGTTGAAGACAAAAACGGAACGGAACACAAGCTGAACATGATTCAGAAATGGCCCGTGAAAGTGCCGCTGACCCTCTACAAGGAAAAACCTCGGCCGTTTAAACTGCTGGAAACCGGTGTTCGTACTATCGATACGCTGAATCCTATTGTAGAAGGCGGAACCGGATTTATTCCCGGAGCTTTCGGAACCGGAAAAACTGTATTGCAGCACGCCATTTCCAAACAAGCCGAAGCCGATATCGTAATTATTGCTGCTTGCGGTGAGCGCGCTAATGAAGTAGTGGAAATCTTTACCGAATTCCCCGAACTCGACGACCCGCACACCGGACGAAAACTCATGGAGCGAACCATTATCGTGGCAAATACCTCGAACATGCCGGTTGCCGCGCGCGAAGCGTCGGTTTACACGGCGATGACCATTGGCGAATATTACCGAGCCATGGGATTGAAAGTGTTGCTCATGGCCGACTCCACGTCGCGTTGGGCGCAAGCGTTGCGCGAAATGAGTAATCGCCTCGAAGAACTTCCCGGGCCCGACGCTTTCCCGATGGACTTGTCGGCAATTATTTCGAACTTTTACGGACGCGCCGGTCACGTTATCCTGAACAACGGAAAAGAAGGCTCCATCACCTTTATCGGAACCGTATCGCCCGCGGGTGGTAACTTGAAAGAACCGGTAACCGAAAACACCAAAAAAGTGGCGCGCTGTTTCTATGCGCTCGAGCAAGACCGTGCCGACAGAAAACGTTATCCGGCCATTAATCCCATCGATTCCTATTCGAAATACATTGAATACCCCGAATTTGAAGAATACATTTCCAAACAAATTTCCGACGACTGGACTTCGAAAGTAAACGACATTAAAACCCGCTTGGTGCGCGGAAAAGAAATCGCCGAACAGATAAATATTCTTGGCGACGACGGCGTTCCCGTAGAATATCACATCACGTTCTGGAAATCGGAGTTGATAGACTTCGTGATTTTGCAGCAGGACGCTTTCGATGATATCGATTCCGTAACGCCTATCGAACGTCAGAAATATATTTTAGACATGGTCGTGGATATTTGCCGAACCGATTTCGAGTTTGATAACTTCAATAAAGTAGCAGATTATTTCAAGCTGCTCATCAACGTTTGCCGGCAGATGAATTATTCGGAATTCAAATCCGATAAATTCAACGAATACCGCGCGCAATTGGATGAATTGTTGAACAGTAAAAAAGAAAACGAGAACTAAAAATATGGCTTGCGGCTCATTTGCTAACTGCTAACAGCCGGCAACCAACAGCTAAAAAATTATGGCCAAAGCATTTCAGAAAATATATACAAAGATAACGCAGATTACAAAAGCAACGTGTTCTGTGAAAGCCACCGATGTAGGTTACGACGAGTTGGCAACCGTAGAAGGTAGATTGGCTCAGGTGGTGAAAATTATTAACGACGAGGTTACCTTACAGATCTTCGAAGGTACCGAAGGTATTCCCACCAACGCCGAAGTGATTTTTCTGGGCAAAGCACCGTCGCTTAAAGTGGGCGACCAACTCGCCGGACGTTTTTTTAACGCCTACGGCGATCCTATCGACGGCGGACCCGTTCCCGAAGGCGAGGAGCGCCAGATTGGAGGCCCGTCGGTAAATCCCGTGCGGCGCAAACAACCGTCGGAACTTATCGCGACCGGAATTTCGGGTATTGACTTGAACAACACGCTGGTATCGGGACAAAAAATCCCGTTTTTCGCCGACCCCGACCAACCGTTTAATCAGGTAATGGCTACAGTTGCCCTGCGCGCCAAAGCCGATAAAATTATTCTCGGCGGAATGGGGATGACCAACGACGATTATCTCTATTACAAAAACGTGTTCAGTAACGCCGGTGCGCTCGACCGTATTATCAGTTTTATGAACACCACGGAAAATCCGGCTGTGGAGCGACTGCTCGTTCCCGATATGGCGCTCACCGCCGCCGAGTATTTTGCCGTGGATAAAAACGAACAGGTTTTGGTGCTTCTTTCGGATATGACTTCTTATGCCGACGCGTTGTCCATCGTATCGAACCGTATGGACCAGATTCCGTCGAAAGACTCTATGCCCGGTTCGTTATACTCCGATTTGGCCAAGATTTACGAAAAAGCGGCTCAATTCCCCAACGGCGGTTCCATCACCATTATCGCCGTTACAACGCTTTCGGGCGGTGATATCACGCATGCCGTTCCCGATAACACTGGATACATTACCGAAGGACAGTTGTTCCTTCGTTTAGACAGTTCGGTGGGTAAAGTTATTGTGGACCCGTTCCGTTCGCTTTCGCGATTGAAACAGTTGGTGCAAGGCAAGAAAACGCGCGAAGACCATCCGCAGGTTATGAATGCCGCGGTGCGGTTGTACGCCGATGCGGCAAACGCCAAAACAAAACTCGAAAACGGTTTCGACCTTACCGATTACGACCAGCGCGCTCTATCGTTTGCCAAAGACTATTCGGAGTACCTGCTGGCAATTGACGTAAACCTCGATACGGTTGAAATGCTCGATACGGCTTGGACGCTGCTGTCGAAACATTTCAAGCCCGAAGAGGTGAATATGAAGCGGGAAATGGTGGATAAGTATTGGAAGAATTAAAACCCCTAAATCCCCTAAAGGGGACTTGGATGGTAGAAAATTTCGACCAGTTCCTCGAAGCCGTCCGCTTGACTACCGGTCTGATGGATTGAGAGTTTTTTAAGTACAAATATTGAAAACATGTCTGATTTGCTGAAATATGAAAATAAGGAAGTAGAGAATAAGATTATTTTTATTCGAAATCAGCACGTTATAATAGATAGCGACGTGGCTGAGTTGTATGGTGTGGAAACTAAGCGCATCAACGAAGCAGTTAAAAATAATCCTGAAAAGTTTCCTTTTGGATATGTTTTTGATTTAAGTGATAATGAAAAAGCAGAGGTGGTCGAAAATTTCGACCACCTTGAAAAATTGAAGTTTTCGCCGGCTCTTCCCAAAGCTTTTACCGAAAAAGGGCTTTACATGCTTGCTACTATTCTAAAAAGTAAGAAAGCAACCGAAACCACGCTGGCAATTGTTGAAACGTATGCAAATATTCGTGAATTTACGCGTACACTGTCCGAATTATCGGAAACTACGGAAAAGGAGAAACAAAAATCCTTAATGCAAAAAGGCAGTGATATTATTACCGATATATTGGGCGAAAATATGCATACAACCGATACGGAAACCACCGTGGAGCTTAATTTCGCGGTTTTAAAAGTGAAACATACCGTTAAACGAAAAGAAGAAAAATCTACTGATAAAAAGCAGTTGTAAACCTGTTTTACTCGTTTACCTACTACTTGTTTATAAAAATATGGCCATAAAATTTCAATATAATAAAACTTCGCGTCAGCAGTTGGAAAAGCAACTGCGCATACGAGAGCGTGCGCTTCCCACGTTGCAAAACAAGGAAACGGCGTTGCGTATGGAAGTGAAAAAGGCGAAAAACGAAATAGAAGAGCTGGAAAAAGAACTCGAAAAGCAGATTCAATCGTATGAGAAAATGATGGGGATGTGGCTCGAATTCGACGCGAATCTTCTTCGGATAAAAGATGTTCATCTGTCGAAAAAGAAGATTGCCGGAGTTTTAATTCCCATACTCGAGGAAGTAGATTTCGAAACAAAATCTTTTAGTGTTTTCAATCGTCCGAAATGGTATTTAGACGGGGTGAGAACATTGGAGGGGCTTGCCAAAATTGGTATTCGTCGCGATTTTAACCTGTTGAAAATGCAACGGTTGGAGTATGCGAGAAAAAAAACCACGCAAAAAGTAAATCTCTTCGAGAAAGTGCAGATTCCCGGTTATCAGGATGCCATTTTGAAAATAAAACGTTATCTCGAAGATGAGGAGAACCTTTCCAAATCGTCGCAAAAGATTATGCGTGCTCATCAGGAAAAAAGAAAAGAAGAGGAGGACAGCGTATGGTAGCAAAAATGAAAAAGTTTACGTTCTTGGCTTATCACAAGGATTACGATTTGTTTCTCCACGAATTGCGTGACCTTGGGTTGATTCACGTGGCGGAAACCGATAGAACGGCCGAAGATACCGACGAACTTCACGAGTTCTTAACGCAGACAAAACAACTGCGCGAAGCTCAAAAACTGTTGCAAAGAGCCATCGATAAGAAAGCGGAAGCGCCTCAGAACGAACCCGATGTAGAGTTGGGAAAGAAAATTCCCGCTAAAACTGAAGAAATTCTGAACGAAAAAGCGGCGTTAAGTCAGCAATTGCAAGTAAGTATCAAAGAACGCGAAGCGCTTTTGCCTTGGGGCGATTTTGAGCCGGAAAGCATTAAACGGTTAGAAAAAGAGGGATACAAACTCGACTTTTTTGTTGTCCCTGACAATCAGTATAATCCGGAATGGGAAAAAACACACGATGCGGTAATTATCGCTAAGCAAACTTCCCGCACCTATTTCGTTACCGTTACCAAAAACGACAACGTTGCCGATGAGTTGAATCTCGAATTGCTGAAAATGCCCGAGATCTCACTCACGAAATTAAACGAACTTATTGCTTCGCTTCGCGAAAAAGTAAGCCGGCAAGACGAGAAAATGAAAGAACTGGCTGCCGATTTGCCATCGATAAAAGCGGCGATACAAGATTTTGAGCAAAAAATCACTTTCACCAAGGTGCAGCAAAGCACCACTTCACTTGCCGACGATAAATTAATGTTGCTGCAAGGCTGGGCGCCGGAGGACAACGAAACGGAAATAGCAAATTATTTAGAATCGAAAGCGGTCTATTTTGAAACTTCCGACCCTGTGCCGGAAGACAACGTGCCCATCAAGTTTAAGAACAACAAGTTCGCGCGGCTTTTCGAACCGATTGCAGAGCTTTATATGCTGCCGAAATACAACGAGATTGACCTCACGCCTTATTTTGCACCTTTTTATATGGTCTTTTTCGGGCTATCGCTGGGTGACATGGGGTATGGACTTTTTCTTCTTGCAGCAGCCACTTTAGCAAAAGTATTTCAAAAAAATAAGCTGACCAGTACGCTGAAAGCTATCTTATCGCTGGTTCAGGTATTGGGCGCATCTACCATGGCTACCGGGTTGTTGACAGGCGGTTTCTTTGGTTTTGCTTTATACGATCTTAATTGGCCCATAGTACAGGCTTTGAAAGAGAAAACCTTTTTCAACAACAACCAAATGTTTATGCTGTCGCTTGTTCTCGGCATTGTGCAGATTTTATTCGGTATGTGCATGAAGGTTTTCAATCGCATTAAACAACAAGGGTTTAAATACTCTCTGTCGACTATCGGCTGGATTGTATTTTTAGTGAGTATCGGATTTGCCGCATTGCTTCCCGATGTATTGCCCATGTTCGGAGTCATTCATCTTATTATCGCGATTCCCGCTTTATTGCTTATTTTCTTTTACAACGCACCCGATAAAAACCCATTTGTGAATTTTGGTTTGGGGATTTGGGACACTTACAACATGGCAACCGGCTTGCTGGGCGACGTGTTGTCTTACGTGCGTCTTTTTGCTCTCGGATTATCGGGCGGAATTTTGGCAAGCGTATTTAACAGTCTGGCGGCAGGAATGAGTCCCGACAACGCGATAGCCAAACCGATAGTTTATCTGCTGATATTCCTTATAGGCCACGCTATAAATATTTTTATGAACACGCTGGGAGCCATCGTGCACCCCGTGCGCCTCACTTTTGTAGAGTTTTATAAGAATGCTGAATTTGAGGGAGGAGGAAAAAAATACAATCCGTTTAAATAATCAAAACATCAAACCCGCTACGGCGGGCAAACGTTAAACATCAAATTAAATAACACTATAACTTAAAAACAATTTATGGAAACTAATTTATTTATTGCCTATATCGGCATTGCAGTTATGTTGGCTCTCACAGGCATCGGAAGTGCTTACGGGGTTACGATTGTGGGAAATGCAGCCATCGGCGCTGCTAAAAAAGTAGATGGAAAATTCGGTAATTTTCTGGTTTTAACGGCTCTGCCCGGAACACAGGGATTATATGGATTTGCCGGATATTTTATGTTTCAAAGCATCTTTAATGTTCTCACACCCGAAATTACTTTTTTTCAGGCAATGGCTACGCTCGGCGCCGGACTTGCATTGGGATTTATAGGATTGTTGTCTTCAATTCGTCAGGGACAAGTGTGCGCCAACGGTGTTGTCTCAATCGGACAAGGTCACGATGCATTTGGTAACACGCTTATTTTGGCTGTATTCCCCGAACTTTATGCTATTGTAGCGCTTGCCGCCGTTTACTTAATGGGTAACGCAATCGCATAAAATACTAAGTTCTATATTTCGAAAAAGGCTGTTCTTTTGCAAAAGAATGGTCTTTTTTCGTTTTCCGATTAATCCAATTGATAGAGATGCAGTCAGATTACGAAACCAACAAACCAAAGAAATGAAGAAATTGTTGTTGTCCATAATATTGAATCTTGCCGTTTCTTTTGCTGTTAATGCGCAATCGTATGCTCTTCAATTGTCGAACAGCGATATGAATTGCTATTTAGAGATGTTCGGTGACGGAAAGTACCTGATAAAACTGAGTTACAAAAATGCTCCCGATTTAATGATGTCTCAGGTCTTTTCCTTTGGAGAATACAACGTGGGAAACAACGGTGATTATACTCTGACCGATGCAACAAACAATTATAACATAACGCTACAGCCCGTTTCGGGAGACAACGTATTTCTGGTGAATGACGGCTTCAAATGGATGCAAATGAATTATTTTGTGAAAAATTCTGAGAAACCGTCTTCACCCATATCTATTTTAAAAGATTTTCTCTCAAGCTGGGAGTTAGTCAATTACCGAGAGAAGATGAGAGATGGCAAGAGTAAAAATAACTTCACGAAAGGGCTCTATCATTCCGATTTTAACTCTAATTTTACCTTTATCGCAAATGAGAACGGAACCTATTCCATCCGATTTTATTCGCTGGAACTGTCGAACGGGAGGTGGGAAAAAGAGCATAATTTTCTGAAACTGAAAGACAACAACCTTGCATCCGATTTCTTCGTGATGGTAGAACCGAATGGAAAATTGAAAAGCGTGTTGATGCCGGGTGATTTCTTCCTGAGTAATTTTTCAAAAGTCAGGTAAACACATCTTTGTCAAAGTTCAAAACTTTGATAAAGTTATAATCAGATGTCAAAATCGTAATCGTCCGAATAGTTTAATCGGTCGATTTTGATATCGTTCATCGACAACGGATCTTCTATTGGTTCCATGTGAGTGGTAACGGTGACTGTTTGGTCGAACATATTTTCGATGCGTTGTTCAATTTCTTCGGCAAAATCGTGGCCTTCTTTCACTGTCCACTTTCCCGGAACCAACAAATGAAAATAAATAAATTTCCGATGCCCCGCTTGGCGGGTTAACAACGAGTGGTATTCGATATTCCTTTCCTTCAGTGTGTCAAGATAATCCGTAATTTCTTTTATCTCTTCCTGCGGAATGGCTGCGTCCATCAGTCCGCTGGCCGATCGGCTGATGAGTTTATATCCTAAATACACGATGTTGAGCGCCACAGTGATGGCAATTATCGGGTCGAGAACATACAATCCCGTAAATTTCACCAATAAAACGCCTGCCAATACTCCCGCCGAGGTCCATACATCGGTGAGAAGATGTTTTCCGTCGGCTTCCAGGATAATCGATTTATGCCTTTTCCCGTTTTTTATTAATACAAGACCCACGGCTAAATTCACCAAACTTGCAGCCACCAAATAGAGCGATCCCATACCTAAATTTTCCAACGGTCGCGGGTGAATAATTCGCGGAATCGATGTGTAAATAATACTGAAAGCAGCGATAAGAATAAGAGCTCCCTCTATGGCACTCGAAAAATATTCGGCTTTGCTGTGTCCGTATTTGTGACCTTCATCGGCCGGCTTTTCCGATATATGCAGTAAAATAAGCGCAACAATGGCAGCAAAAAGATTCACGAATGACTCCAGCGCGTCGGAGAAAAAACCCATGGAACCGGTTTTGAAATAGGCCATGAATTTCAAACCGATGGTTATCACCGCTGCCGCGATGGAGAGATATATGAATCTTTTAAGCGATTGGGTTTTCATTCTGTTTCTAACTGAAAGCGATGCAAAGGTAAGAAAATAAAGTTTTATGACCTAAAGCCTTCGATGCTTTGCCATATTCGGACTAAAAGTTCGCGCGTTTCGTTTTATAAATATCAGAATCTCTACTGTACCGCCCGGTTCAAAAAATCATTCAACGGATATTGCACTTCAATTATCTCCATCAATCGTTCGACTACATTCTCTTTCATGAAAAAGTTGTTCTCAAAGACGTGGTGCGTAATAAAATGTTTGTTCTTTAAAAGTTCAATTTCCTTGAAGTCTTTCGGATAGCCCTTGGGCGGATTTTTGAGTTTATCTTCGTCAGAGAGTCCCGCAAAAAGTTTCTTGAATGTTTTGTCATCTAAAATTCGGCGTATTTCATCGGGATGGTGATAAATGGTATTTCGTATTGACTCCAATGTGGCAGGATCGGGTGAGTAAATGCCGCCGGCAAAAAATGATTCATCGGGCTGTAGATGAATATAATATCCCGCGAGTCGGGTTTTTCGTCCTCCGTTGGCGATAAATGCGCTGAAATGGGTTTTGTATGGCGTTTTATCGTTCGAGAAGCGGATATCGCGGTAAATTCGGAATATACAATCATTGGCGGTTACCGTTCCGATACTCGGATCGAGTTCATTAAGGGGTGCTATGAGTGCATTGATAAATGTCTCGAACGTAGCGCGTGCCTCGTTGTACTCGTGTTTGTTCTCGTTAAACCAATTGCGGTCGTTATATATTTGCAGGTGTGCAAGGAAGTTGAAGAGTTGGGGGAAATTCATCGGATTATAAAATTAGTGAAATATATTAGAGATTATCTTGATTAGTTTATTATATGTTTAATTTACAGTAACATTACACCAGAAAGGTGTTATTTTCACAATCCGTCTGCCTGCGGACAGGTATTACCCTTCGGGTAAAACTTTAAACATCAAACCTATTGTCAAGTTAATTGTAAAATAGCGGATGATGAATTTTATTTTGTGCCGCTTTCTGACTTTGTGCCTTCGTGGCTATTAATTTTTGCCACCAAGACATCAATACGAAAAGTCTCACGAAACGGCATATTATTCTTGATTTAGCATTATCTCATTTTATTCATAAACTCTCTTCTATTTCTTTTAAATCTTCTCTCCCAATTTACCTTTTTTCCAAATTTGCCAAGAATTCACAAGGTTCTGCCACAAAACGTACAATCCGGGACCAAGCGAAGCCAGCGGATTGAGATAGGTTTGAGTGAGCCAAATCGCGAGCACTGTGTTTTTTTGCCCGAGACTTTGTCCTCCGGCAACGGTTTTATTGAAACGGGAACCGATTCTTCTTCCGAAAATAAACTGCATAAGGCATACCACGAGGGTGATACCTGCGATTGTCAACTCCAACGAGTAATTACCATCGTTATGCGCCAATACAAATTGTGTTACATTTCCTATCACAATGGTCAGTGCAGTCGCCCACAAATAGAATGAAACTATTTGTGCTGCGCGCACTTTTTGGTAAGCTTTGGGTGAAATTTTTGCCAATAACAGCGCCAAAACGAAAGGCACAAGCAAAATGGGCATCACTTTCTGGAAAATGTACCAGAACGATGCGAAAAACGGTACACTTTCATTGGTGCTTCCGATAATCGACAAGAATAACGGCGCCATAAAAGCTACCAATAAATTGCTTAGAATGGTGTATGCTGCTACGGTTGCTACGCTTCCGCCTAAAATTCCTGTTACTACGGGTGCCGAAGTAGCTGTTGCGGTAAGAATGCAAATCATTACGGCTTGTGCCAGAATTTCGTTGAATGGTTTAAGAAGAACATATACGGCGGCGCTTCCCACGTATTGAATGGTGAGTAAGATGTAATGAAATTTTGTTAGTCGCACTTCATTCCAAGTTACCCGGCAATAGGTGACGAAGAGCATTAATGAAAGCAAGTAGGGGATGATGGGATTGAAAACAAAAAGCTGTTTGTGGAATGTTATTCCGGTAACCATTGCGACAATGAGCAAGTATTTTTCTAAGAATTTTTGCATTTAAAGCCGAGTTACGTGTTACGCGTTTTTGTCCATTGCTGCTCAAAATATTGAAACTCGCTCCCTCACTTGTCGGGAGAGGGGTGTTAATTGTAGTAATTCCCCGGATTGGTTGAGGTGTCCGATTTCCTGAGTTTATCTTTTAGGTTGATATCCAGCATCCATTGTTTACGATCGAAAACGAAATTGTGAATAAATTGATCAATTTCGGGTAGGAATTCTGTCATCGGATATTCGGAAACATCGTGCCCGATATTTTCCATCGTATAAAACGTGTAGGGATAACCTTGTTCTTTGAATCGTTTCGCCAACGGTTTCGAACCGAAAACACCAAGCCTGAAAAAACGGGTTTTACCGTACGGGACTAATTTGTCGCCACTTCCATGGAAAAAAAGGGTGGGAGCGGGGCGCTGCGTGTAAGAAGGTAGTCCTTCGGTGCTGAAGATGGAGCCTGCAAAAGAGATTACGCCGGCGTATTGAAAATCATCGGGAAGCACGTAGGATGATTTGCGCAAGTCGCGTTTTTCATAATCAGCCTGCAGAACGGTCATGGCTCCTGCGCTGGAGCCGCTGATAATAATTTGCGACTTATCGATGTTTAGCTCTTCGGCGTGTTGCAGCAGGTAATTTGTAGCGGAATATAAATCGGAAACAGCCATTTCTATTGCGTTGCGAAGCGGTTTGTTGTTAAAAACGCTCGGTGCTTTTTGGCCTTTCATTCCCAAGCGGTAATCGATGGAAACGACTTTGAGACCCTTTTGGGCAAAGTATTCGAAATAGTCGGCATACAGTTCTGCATCGCGTGTTCCCTCCTTAAATCCGCCACCGAAAACGAACACAAGGCATGGCTGTTTCGACGTGAAAACCGAATCGATGGAGTAAATATCCATTTTCAGTTCTTGATTGTCTTTCACAGCGAAAATACGGGTTTCTTTCTTTATTTCCGTTGAGAAAACGAGAAACGGAATAAAAAGAACGATAAATAACAGTGATGATTTTAAGCGATTCATGCGGCTCGATTTATACGGTAAAACGTTTTGAAATTAACTTCTTTATTTCTCTGTTTTCAACTTGATTTCTATTTTATAAACTCCTTTATCGCGTTGTAAACGTCTTCTTTTGCCCTGTCGAAATCGTCGTTCATCACAACCAAATCGAATTGCGAAGCAAAGCTCATTTCGTATTCGGCTTTGGCCAAGCGTTTTTCGATAACCTGGGGTGCATCGGTTCCCCGTTTTTCCAACCTTTCGCGCAATGTTTGCACCGAAGGCGGCATCACGAAAATGCTCAACGCGCGGTCTCCGTATATTTTCTTCACGTTTAATCCGCCAACGCAATCGATGTCGAAAACTACGTTTTTGCCTTCGGCAAGAATGCGATCGACTTCGCTTTTCAACGTGCCGTAAAATTTATCGGGATAAACCTCCTCGTACTCCAAAAAGTCGCCTTTGGCAATTCTATCCTTAAATTCCTGAGAGCTGAGAAAAAAATACTCCACGCCGTTTTTTTCTTCTCCGCGTGGTAATCGATTTGTTGCCGAAATAGAGAACTGCATATTCAAATCTCTCGCCAGCATATGCCGTACGATAGTGGATTTACCTGCTCCGGATGGTGCCGAGAAAATAATTAATTTTGACATATACAAAAACTTTGGGTAAAGGGCACGGAGCTTAGGGTAAATATGGGCTTGGGATAATTATTTGTTGTATCCTGCTCCTTGCTCTAAGCTCCTTGCTCTTCGTTATAATATATTCAATATTTGTTCTTTTATCTGTTCCAGTTCATCTTTCATCTGAACTACAATTCGCTGTATATCACTGTGATTCGACTTTGAGCCGAGGGTGTTGATTTCACGACCCATTTCCTGTGCGATAAACCCGAGCTTTTTTCCTTGCGATTTCCGGTCGTTCAGTGTTTCGATGAAATAATCCAAATGGTTAGTCAAACGCGATTTCTCTTCGTTCACGTCTAATTTCTCAATGTAATAAATCATCTCCTGCTCAAACCGATTGGTATCGTACTCCTTGTTTTCGAGCGTGGCAAGTCCATCAAAAATACGCGACTTCACTTTTTCGATTCTTTCGCTTTCGTAAGGCTCAATGTCCTGCAACAGTTGGCGTATGTTGGTTATCTTTTCTTCCAGCAGGTTTTTAAGCATTTCTCCTTCCTGAATGCGGAAACCGATAAGCTCATTCACTGCCTTTTCGATAGTTTTTTCGATAATTGACCATTCTTCGTCGTTGAGTTCCTCAACGTCTTGTTTCATCACATCGGGTAAACGAAGCAACGTCCTGAACCAATCTTGCGGCTCATCTATGTTGAGTTCCAGCGACAATGCCTTTATTTCCTGATGATATTGTTTGAGAAGCGTGTGATCGATGGTGGCGGAAATATCTTTCGAAATGTATTCAACTGTAAACGAAAGGTCGATTTTACCGCGTTCAAGTTTTTTCGACAAGTCGTTTCTCAAACCGATTTCTTTCTCCCGGTAAATCATCGGGATTCTCGTGAATAAATCGAACTGCTTGCTGTTGAGCGATCTAATCTCTATCGTTAGTTTCTTGTGCGGAAGTTCTACAACGGCTTTTCCGTAGCCGGTCATCGAGTGTACCATTTCATAGTTTTTTACAAAGGTATGAAATTTTTCGGGACAAGCAGTTTTCAAATCGCTTGAAATCGCTTTACCCTATAAAAAAAGCCACCCTGTTGAGGGCGGCTTTAATCTATCGGTTCTCGGTCATGCATTTTCATTTTCATCTTCGGTAGGTACAATCAGCTTGTAACCTTTTCCGTGGATGTTGATAATCTCGATGTTCGATTCGGGCTTCAACAGTTTGCGCAATTTGGTGATATACACGTCCATGCTGCGAGCATTGAAATAGGTGTCTTCTTCCCAAATTTGTTTCAGCGCGTGGTTGCGTTCCAGAA
>CAZKZB010000044.1:0-6773 GCA_964557135.1 uncultured Petrimonas sp.
CTTTGCTCTTTACTCTTTGCTCTCTACTCTCTGCTCCTTATCCTCCGCTTTTAACCTTAATCTCAACAAATATAGTTTTTTATCGCTGAAAAAAGAATTATTTCGTATTAAATTTGTACTTTTGTGCCCAAATCAAAAAAAGAAAAAAGTTAAAATGGACAAATTAAGTTACGCGTTAGGAATGAGCATGGCATCGAGTTTAGTTAATTCAGGATTGAAACAAATTGATGTTGACTCGTTCGTAAAAGCTTTTACAGACATCGTACAAAGCGGTGCTTGCGATATGAGCCCACAAGAAGCTGAACAACATATACAAGCCTACTTCAGTAAAAGACAAAACGAAATGCTGGAGGAAAATCTAAAAATCGGACGTGAGTTCTTAGAAGAAAACAAGAAAAAAGAAGGAGTCGTAACACTTCCCAGCGGACTGCAATACGAAATTCTGAAAGAAGGAACCGGCGAAAAACCCAAATCCACCGATAGAGTAAAGTGTCATTATCACGGTACGCTGATAAACGGCAAGGTTTTTGACAGCTCCGTAGAAAGAGGACAGCCCGCAGTGTTTGGTGTTAATCAAGTAATAAAAGGATGGGTGGAAGCCTTGCAGTTGATGCCCGTAGGTTCGAAGTGGAGATTGTATATTCCTTCGGAGTTGGCTTATGGAAGTCAGGGAGCGGGAAATTCGATTGAGCCCAATTCAGCCTTAATTTTCGATGTAGAATTATTAGGAATTGAGTAAAACGAGTTACGAGGTGCGTGTTGCGAGTTATGGAGCGCAGTTATTGAACAATGCTCATATAGTGATAATATCCCAACCCCACGCCATACTTTAAAGTCGTTACGCTCACTTTAAAGTCCTTAATTTACACACAAACAAATACTTAACAATTTAAATAAAAAAGAAAAAATGAAACTAAGAAACTTTATTGTACTTGGCACATTAGCAGCATTTTCTATTATGCTGGCATCTTGCAACGGAGGCAGTTCGGCTCCCGCAGCATCGTTGAAAAGCGATGTTGATAGTATTTCTTATGCTTACGGCGTTAATCTTGCCGATCAGGGCGGATTGATGCAATACTTGGAGCAATCAGGCATCATTCAAAGTGCGTCTAATATTGAATACGATTATCAGATGCGCATTGCCGCTGCCGATTCTACTCAGAAAGAAGCTTTACAAAAAGAAATGAAAACAAAAATCGATTCATTGAATAAAGTAAATGCTCCGAAATTGAATGGATTTATCAAAGGCTTAAAAGAAGCAACGAAAGACGGAAAAGATAACTCGGCCTACATACAAGGCTTGAGCATCGGGCATCAGATTTCCAAACAAATGCTTCCGCAATTCGAAAACATGCTGTTTGGTGAAGATTCCACTCAAAAAATCAACAACAACCAAATGTTGGCCGGCTTAATCGGCACGCTGAAAAATCAAAACACCTCCATCTCCAAAATGGACGCTAACGGATTGATTCAAAGCAAAATGGAAGAAGCACAAGCCAAGCAACAAGCTAAACAAGAAGAGGAATTGAAAGTTCAATATCAAGACAGCATCGCTGCCGGTGAAAAATTTTTGGCCGATAACGCTGCTCGTGAGGGTGTAGTTACGCTGCCCAGCGGATTGCAGTACGAAATCCTGCGCAAAGGCAACGGCCCCATTCCCGCCGATACCAACACCGTGAAAGTTCATTACCACGGAACGCTTATCAACGGAACCGTTTTCGACAGCAGTGTGGACAGAAAAGAACCCGCTACTTTTGGCGTAACACAAGTTATTGCCGGTTGGACG
This sequence comes from uncultured Petrimonas sp., assembly GCA_964557135.1. GTDB lineage: Bacteria > Bacteroidota > Bacteroidia > Bacteroidales > Dysgonomonadaceae > Petrimonas. Next base: position 1,787 of record CAZKZB010000044.1, read on the forward strand.
GAAGCGCTTAAACTCATGCCGGTTGGATCGAAGTGGAAACTATACGTTCCTTACGACCTTGCTTATGGCTCACAAGATCGCGGAACTATTAAACCCTTCTCTACTCTGATTTTCGATATAGAATTGTTGGGAATAGAGAATTAATATTTTTTTTGTTAAAAAAATATTGTGCCGTTTGATACGGTACTCTTATATTTTACTCGGAGCTGTCTCAAAACGAGACGGCTCTTTTTTTTATCAAGCAGCACAAGGTAAGTTTTTTCTAACCGGATTTTCAACTTTTATATGAAAAATATAAAATGAATATCCGTTTCGTCACCTAATCGCCCGTCGCAGATCCCGCTGTGCGGGGAATGGGCGGAATTTGCCCGCCGGCCGGCGGGTTTTCATAACCGTAGGCGATTTATTCGCCTGCGGTAAAGAATATCTCTCCTAAGGCTCCGCCCGGAGTGGCGGCACATAAGCGATTTTACAAGTACCGCCTTACAGGCGGAGTGTGAAGTGTGTACTCTTACCGCAAGTCGCCGCTTTGCTCTGACTTACGGTTATGAAAATATGGCTCTCCAAGCCATCAGGTAAAAATGCGGATATTCATTAAATATAATAACAAAGAGGCTGCCTTTACTTTTGAGACACCTCTTTTGTTGAGAAATACCTAAAATGTTACCTTCAACGATAATCCGGCGGAAGCATTGATTTGCCCAAGATAATTGTTCGTATCAACAAAAGGGTTCAATTCTACTTTTACAGAAGTCAAATTGCCGCGCCTATCCTGAAAATACATGTTGTTTACCTTGGCAACTTTCACCGCATCAACAATAGACCAAATATTTAACCCTACTGCACCTATCATAATGCCCAATCCTGTCCACATTTGAGTATCATTTCTATTTCCATACTCAATACGACTTGTTGCAGTCAAACCATATCCTATTCCAAAAGCAGCATAAGTACCTCCCAAAAAAGCTAATCCACGGCCAACTTCACCGCTAATCATTTGTCCCAATCCCGGAACAAAAAAGGAAGCTACGCCCATAACCGTGGGATTGTTTGGGTCGCTGGGTTGTGGAACGTACATTTTGTAATTGTAGTTTTGTTTGTTGATTTTGTAAGTTTGTGCATGCGCATTCGAAAAAACGCACCCGATAAGAATGTAAATCGGAATAACAAATACCCTCATAATACATTCATTTTTAGAAAATTTAGTCATTTATTTGAGTAAACTTGTATAGAACGAAGGCACAGCCTTCGTCTCCCGGAGTTTTCGCTACAAATACACCGAAAAACCCACAAAAACCTTTATCTCATCCATATTGGCTTTTAACGGATTGTCTTCTTTCATCGGACCTGATTGGTCATAAGGCACACTAACCCGTTTTAAGGTTGAGTGCAGGTAGTTTAACCCTAAATCGACGGAAATATTCTTCCGCACGAAAAAAGCGCCGCCCACTCCTCCTCCGAAAGCAATTCCATGAACATCGCTCACGGGAATGCTTTGTCCGAAAAGTCCCCAGAAGTCTTTGTATTTATACCCCACGTTGGCTTTCACAAACGGACGAAAATTGGTTCCTTTAAAAAAATACTTGAATTCCGATAACAAATCGGCATGAGCGCCACCCGCATCGCCTGTATAACCCTCTACCGAAATGGAAATCCCCACCGAAAAATCATCTAACAGGAAATACCCCACTTCGGGTTTAATAATAATGGTGGTGTTGCTTGTTTTGGAAGGAGCAGTAGAAAGTCCTCCTTTGGTATTCGATACATCCACCGAACTTCCGGCGCCGATAATAAAACGGCCTTTTTCTGTCTGCGCCTGCAGGCTTGCCACTGCAAACAGCGCGATCAACGATATTGCTATAATTTTGTGTTTCATAATTGCCGAATATTAAAAGAAAAGTGAGAAACCGATACTGCCCGAAAATCCGTCTAAATTCATTTTGATAGATGAGTCGCCGGAAAAGCTGGTTTTAACCGTTGCGTATTGTCCCGATAATTCAATGGCGATGTTTTCTTTTACAAAAAATGCAACACCTATGCCGCCTGCCAACGTGTATCCGTTAAACGAATTGGTGGCTTTTCCTCCGCTTGTTAAGGGTGTTTTTGTGCTGATATTCACATATCCCCCACCGACTTGTAAAAATGGCCGAACAATGCTTCCGGTAGGAATGTAATATATAACACCGGGCATAATGGCGAATTGTGACATTTGGCTCTCCGTGTTGCCGTTATTTATAGCATAAGACGTTTGCAACGACACGGCAAAATCATCCAGTACAAAATAACCTACCGCGGGGGTAATGTTAAAACTGTACGTGTCTCCCGTTGCTGTGTTATCGGGAATACCACTTCCTTCGAATTTCGTGTTGGAATAAGAAAAATCGATCGAGCTTCTTCCCGAAACCGTGAACCGCCCCTTTTTCGTCTGCGCGAATGTTATTGTCGAAAACAGTAACAAAGCAATCATAAAATAAAATCGTCTCATAAAAATAGTTTTTTTAAAGTGTTTAGTTCTTTATTTTTTCTTCAATAATCTATCTGTATGGATTGGATGATTCGTTCGGCCATTTCGCGGAAAACATCATCCTTTTTTCGTCCCATAAGCATTACCTGCCAAGCTACCAAATCTTTTCCGCTTATAATACTGACAAATTCAATTTCGACCCCTTGGTGCAAATAATTTCCTCTCAGGATATATCCAGGCAAATCACCGATTGAGTGTTCATCTTGCGTATAGGTAAAATTAGAAACACCGGGGGTATTTTTCAGTCCATTTATAGCGCCGGAAGCTCCTCCGTAAACATTCACCTCTCCGAGTTCGGTTTTGTATTTTATAGTATTCACATTTATGACAAAGTCGTCACTTTTATCGTTGTTCCCAAACGTCTCCATCCTCTCAATAACATTTTCTACATTTTGCTGAAGTGGAGGTGATTGCGAAGGTCGTAATTCCCACGGCGTTTCAATGCTTAATCCGTAACTGCCGTAAGTTTTCTTTACCCATTGTTCCGACAACACTTTTTCATCTGTTTTTTTGCTATTGCGGATGGCGCTTACTGCCGAACTACCCAGCCAGGAGCCTATACCGGCAAACAGCGTAGTTATAACCACAATGAGAATTTTCTCTTTCAGCGGCCTCGATTTTAACGACCGGCCTCTTTTCGATGGAAACTTGGGCGGTAATTGGTTTTCGGCAAAGCAGATGTTTTGTTTGTAGTCATCGAATGTGCCACCGGGATTTCTGCGCTGCCAATGGGTAAAATTATTGTCGAGTTTTTGCCCGCACGAAGTGCAGAAAACCACGTATTCCGATACCATTTCGTTCATCTGGCCGCAGTAGGTGCATAGCAGGTAGTGTGCCATATAGTGTTTAGATGGGAATTGATTGCGTATTCAACCGCAAATGTAGAAGATTTATTTTGATTTTATTAGATTTTCGTAAAATATATTTACGAGAGCACAAAAAAGAGCAAATAAGAGGCGCAAAACGTTGCGCCTCTTAAATTTCTGTCTTTTTTACAAAAACGGTATTGTCTTTTCCAAATGCACCGAATTGGAGCCTTTCAATAACACATAATATCCGGTGAGCGGTTTTTTCTTTAAGTTTTCAATTAACTGTTCTACGGTTTCGAAAACCTGTGCATTGGTTAAGCTACTTATAGCTTTTTTATTAGAACTGAAAATTGAACCCACCAAGAAAACGCGACTAAACGATTGTTCGTGTAAAAAACTCAACAATCTTCTGTGCTCTTCCTTAGCGATAGCACCCAGTTCTTTCATCTCTCCCAGAATGACGGCTTTTGGCAAATCGGTCTTAATTTTGGCGAAGAATTCCAGCATGGCTTTCATGCTTGTCGGGTTTGCATTGTATGCGTCGATAATAAGGTCGTTATTCTGTGTGCGTTCGAACTGCGAACGGTTGTTTTTGGGCTCATAAGCCTCTAACGCGCTGCTGATATACTCGGCGTTGATACCGAAATATTTACCGATGGCTGCAGCGGCTAACGCGTTGTCGAGATTATATTCTCCCACTAAATGTGTTTTCACGCGATGCGGATGCTCAAAGAAGTTCCAGTCGAAATGTAGGAAAGGTGTTTCTGCAGATAAAGTCCCGGAAACAAACAAGTCGGGATTATCGCGTCCGTACAAAATCCGGTCCATACCTTCCGACATTTCGTTCAACATGAAATTATCTTTATTCACAAAAACTTTCCCTTCGTGTTCGCGGATAAAATCGTAAAGTTCACACTTGGTTCTGATGATGTTTTCCAACGATCCGAACCCCTCTATATGAGCTTTTCCGATATTGGTAATCAGTCCTATATTGGGTTCTACAATATTGCACAACTCACGAATTTCACCGGGATGGTTGGCTCCCATTTCAATAACACCAATCTCGTGCGATTTATTTATCGATAACAACGTGAGTGGAACACCTATATGATTGTTGAAATTACCTTGTGTGAAAGCCACGTTGAATTCTTTGGAAAGGATGGTGGCAATCAACTCTTTTGTGGTGGTTTTTCCGTTTGTACCCGTAATTCCCACAAGGGTTATCTTGAGTTTTTTTCGGTGAAAGTTGGCAAGTTTTTGCAGGGTTTCCAACACATTTTCCACCACGATAATACGCGGATTTTCGGGTTTTCCAACATCCCACTCGTCAACAACGGCATAAGCACATCCTTTTTCCAATGCAGCTTCGGCAAACAGATTGCCGTTAAATCGCTCTCCCTTTAAAGCAAAGAAAATAGAGCCGGACGGACAGTTGCGCGAATCGGTGGTAACGGTTGGATGTTTTTTGTAAATATCGTATAATGTGGATATCTCCATAATCTTCTTTTTAATGGTAGAGGGCGTCCTGCTGAGTGGAATTTAAAAATCGCATCAACAAGTTACAGGGAACGAGTTACGAGTTGCAGGTGTCTTGTCATGACATAAGTTTACACCTTTTAGCTCTCAAAACTCAAAACTCAAAACTCAAAACTCA
>CAZKZB010000044.1:6873-23710 GCA_964557135.1 uncultured Petrimonas sp.
CTCAAAACTCAAAACTCAAAACTCAAAACTCAGAACTCAGAACTCAGAACTTAAATCTTCCTCGCTATTTCTTTCGGCAATGCCTCTTTGTTTAGCACAATACTCAATGTTTTGTAGCGCACAAACGCCTCCGAAGCATACCAGATGCCTTCGTAAGGTCCGGTTTTCCCCCACGAGTTTTTCACCATGTAAAATTTGTTTCCGTTTTGGTCTTTGGCTATTCCGTAGATATGCATTCCGTGATCGTCGGTAGTTTGATAGTTGTTATAAGCCTCCTGACGCATTTCCTGGGTAATGGTTTTTTCTTTCAACATTTCGGCTCCCACTTTCCCTGCGATGCTCGACCTTCTTTCGCGCTCCGATAAGCCTAACCATTTTGCTTGGTCGGTTCCGGCATTTTCTGATGCATTTTCATCGGGGACAATGGCAATGCCTTGGCGCGAAAATCCACTTTCACTCACATCCGATGCCCATGCTACCGTATAGCCGTTCATGAGAGCATTATCGATAACTGCCATCATTTCGTCCATGGGCAGGTTATAAGAGTTTGCCCATCTCCAGTTATCGGGAACTTCTATCGGGAACTGCGTGTAAAACGGATAGTGCGTAAATGAAGTTATCGAAATATAATCGCTCTGTTTCAGTCCTAAAAAGTCGCGGAACGACTGCGGAGTATATGTTTTTCCGTTGTAGGTAAACGTTTCCGGTTTTTCTCCCAAATAGGCATCTAAAATTCCGTTAAATCCTAATTTCCAGCGATTCGACAGACTTCTGCCTTCGGTAACCCCTTTCATATAACTGCTCAGCGCCTTGTCCATCTCGCCATGGTTGTGCGATTCCGCACCGTCTAACAATCCGCTGTAAGCCTCATCGGGAACAATTCCGTAACTGTCGAGTGTTTCAACAACATCGGCAAACGAACCACCGGCGGCGAAATTCAAATGACCGTGCAAACGAGCATATTTTTCGGCCTTGTCTTCGTAATTTCTTCGTACAATGTACATTTCAGACAAATCGAACGTGCCTTTTCCTTTTCTCAGCAACTCCGACTCCAAAAGACTTACACCCGAAAAGCTCCAACACGTTCCGGTATTCGCTTGATTTTTAATGGATGTAACGGGATTTTCCTTAACTACGGTAAACTGATAAGCTTGTTCTTGAGAGAAAGACGACATTGAAATCAAAAATGCCGCAACAATTAAAGTTAACTTCTTCATAATGTTTATTTTTTTAGATTATTTTGTTCGATGCACAAAGTTAACTTAAAAAGAGAAATTGAACTTTATTTTAACGACAATAAATAGCTAAAAAACCAAAAAAAACGTACCTTTGACATCGAAAGTAATTTTATCGCACAGAGAAATTACGGTGTGAAGTACAGAGAATTTTATTCTGTGACGTCCCCGAGAACTCTGTGTCGCAAACAACAATTGTATGAACGACTTACAACCTAAAAAGAAAAAGAGCAAAAAATGGCTCGGATGGTTCCTCGGAATCATTCTAATCGCGCTTGGCGTGTTTGTTTATGTTCGCTACTATTATGTTTTTGGTACAGGCGTAAAATCGGGAGAACTGAATTACTTAGTGTATAAGGGCGTAATTTTCAAGACATACGAAGGAAAGTTGATACAAACCGGATTCAGAGCCGACAAACCGGGCGGATTACAGTCAAATCAATTCGATTTTTCGGTGGAGAACAAGGAAATCGCCGAAAAACTGATGATATCGAGCGGAAAAAACGTACAGTTGCATTACAAGGAATATTTTGCACCGATTCCCTGGCGCGGATATACAAAATTCATCGTTGACAGTATTGTAGCCATTGAAGAACCGCGCCCCGATATGCAAAACGATCTGACGCCGTACATTTTAGACACAATGTAGATGTAATGGCGAAGAAAAAATTCTATGTAGTTTGGCAAGGTGTTGAACCGGGCGTTTATGAGAGTTGGGACGAATGCAAAGCGCAAGTCTCCGGATTCGATGACGCTCGCTACAAGTCTTTTACCACGCGAGAAGAGGCGGAAGAGGCTTTCGACAATAATCCGTGGATGTATATCGGGAAATCGAAATCGCCTACAATCAGAGTAGCTCTTTCCGACACGAAATTTTTGAGAAACAGCATTGCCGTTGACGCGGCTTGCAGCGGTAATCCGGGAAAAATGGAATATCGGGGTGTTTTTGTGAACGATAATGTGGAGATTTTCCGCGTAGGCCCGTATGCCGACGGCACTAACAATATCGGTGAATTTTTAGCAATAGTTCACGCGTTGGCGCTGATAAAAAATTCGGAGAAACACCAAACCATTCCCATCTACTCCGACAGCATGACTGCCATAAAATGGGTTTCCAGAAAAAAATGCAACACCAAATTAGAACAAACAGAGCGCAATAAACCTCTATTCGAACTCATTGCAAGAGCCGAAAAGTGGTTGCACGAAAACGAATACGGAAATCCAATTATTAAATGGGAAACTGAAAACTGGGGCGAAATCCCGGCTGATTTCGGGAGAAAATGAATCCTATTTGGGATTTCGGATTTGGGATTGCGGATTTGGGATTTGGGATCTGGGATTTGGGATTTTCTCACAGTATCTCTCCTCCTATCACCAAGTCACCGAGCCACCAAGTCACCCTCTCGCTTTAGTCGCCTCGTCGCAACTCAATCCTCCTCTTCCTCTACCTCTTCCGGGTCAAAAGGTTTTGGCGGTTGTAGCGTAGGAAAAATGCGGTGTACGTTCTCCTTGATTTTTTCGGCAAACTCTTCGAGTTCCATATTCATGGCTTGTGCGGCTTGCGCATATACATCGCGAATATCCATCACATCCTCATCGGTTTCGCAGAAAAGTTTTTCAATTGGGATTAACTCCATCGATTCCACGTTGATATCGTCTCCAACGGAGAAATAAAAACCTTCACGAATCAACCTTTTTGTCAGTTCGGGTTTTCCTCTATATCCGTGCAGAATCCACGGCTGGGTAGGATTGGTTTCTTCGCGAACACGCAGCAATTCCTCCCACGCCTTCACACAGTGAATGATAATTGGTTTTTTCAGTTTTTCGGACAAAACAATGTGTTCCTTAAACACGGGGATCTGAACATCGTAGGAAGGCCCCTTTAATTTGTCTAAACCGGTTTCACCAATGGCGACAATACGGGGATCCCCCACAATTTCTTTTAAATAAATCATCTGATTTTCACTGTCCTCTGAATACCAAGGATGAATTCCGCAGGAAAAAGCGTGGCGGATGTTGGTTTCTTTGGCTACTTCAAACTCAAGGGGGTACACGTCGAGGATACACGAGTGATAAGGATCATCGGTGTCCTCTAAAAGAATCTGATGGGTGTGGACGTCGTATAATTCCATTATAAATTGTTTACTCCGCTTTCGGTTTATCGTGCTGTTTCTTTTTGGGCTTAGGTTCCGGCACCGGGTCATATCCCGAACCGCCCCATGGGTTACAGCTTAAAATGCGTTTGGCCGATAAAAACGAACCTTTAATCGGTCCGTGTTTTTTAAGCGCTTCTATGGTGTATTGCGAACAAGTGGGCGTATATCGACAACTGGGAGGCAAAAGTGGCGAAATGGCAAATCGATAAAAATATACCGGGGCCAGGAGTAGTTGTGTAAACGCATTTTTCAACAACTTCAGCATTTCTCTCTTTCAATCTCTAATTTATTCGATATTTCTCGCAGTGCCTTGCACACACTTTTTTCAACTATATTGTAATCGGCAAGTTCGTCTTTCACGTAAACAAACGCGATATCTACCCGACGATTATCGAGCAATAAATCAGATTGAAATATATTTTTATTCAACCTATAGGCTTCTCTTACCAATCTTTTCATCCGATTGCGGGCGGTTGCCCGTTTCAATCTTTTTTTGGGAATACTTATTAGAATAGAAACCGATTCCGATGTGGCGGCGTATTCGTAAAAAACAATCCTAAACGGGTATGCAAGAAAGGACTGACCGTGAGCAAAAAGATGTTCGATTCTTTTCTTGCCGGTTACACGTTCCTCTTTTTTGAAAGTAAAACGTTGTCCTTTAACCATAGATAACAGCATTTCCTCCGAAAGCAATTACTGCTGCAAAGATAATTGTTTTTGCAATTGATTGTATAGCTATCGGAATAAAAAATAAAAATCGATACCGTAAAAAATATTGCTTGTCGAAAACACCGAAGTAAACGGCGCAACGTCAGAACAAACTCAAGCTTATTTTTTGAGATTTTCTTTCAGAAAAGCATCCAATGCCATGGTCATCGACGGGTATTCCGGCGTAGGTGCTTCGCAATCGAGTCGCCAACCCTCCTCTTCGATAGCCTTTGCCGTAGCGGGACCGAAACAGCCAATGGCTATATCGCCCTGTTTAAAATCGGCGAAGTTTTTCTTTAACGATTGAACGCCCAAGGGGCTGAAGAAAAGAATCATATCGGCATCCAATGTTTCACCTTTTTCATAATCGTTGCTCACCGTGCGGTACATTACGCTTACCGTAAACTTCAACTTTTTCGATGTAAGATAGTTGAGAACTTCTTCGTTGTGTTCTTCAGGTACGGGAACAAGCAAGTTTTCCTTTGAATGCTTGGTAAATGCGGTATTCAACCCTTCTATTTTACCGGTCTGACTGAAGAATATTTTCCTTTTCCTGTAAACGATGTACTTTTGCAAGTAAAGCGCTACGGTTTCAGAAATACAGAAATATTTCATCGATTCGGGCATTACAATCTTTTGTTCCTCGCAAAGCGAAAAGAAATTATCGACAGCCGTACGCGAAGTCATCACAATACCGGTAAAATCGAGAATGTTTATACGTTGATGACGGAATTCCTTCAGAGAAACTCTTTCTACTTTTATGAATGGGCGGAATTGAAATTCCACATTATACTTTTCGCCCAATTCGAAATAAGGAGACTTTCCGTTACTGGGTTGTGGTTGAGAAATAAGAACTTTTTTAACTTTCCGTATAGTCATAACGTATTAATTACCTGCTATATTTACTAATGAAATTACCCCTTTGTAAATCAGAAAAAAGGGCACTATTTCGATGGCGCAAAGGTACAAAAAATAATTGAGCAGCCCCACCCTGTTTTTAGCAAAAATATTTAACAGATTCCAGAAAACAACCATCAAAACAATAAAAAAGATTATAATAAGTGAAAAAAGAGCCGCTCTGCTGTATTCGGGCACAAAGACGAAGAACATTGCCGGTATAAAAAAAAGCAAACCGCTCAGTTCGACTATCCTGAAATATTTCTCTGTCCACTCATTTAAACCCCATTCAGTAAAAATAAAACCTATCACCCTATATACTAAATACTTAATTCCAAGAAGCAGAAGAATTCCGAGAAATGTGGTCAAAAACACGAAAATCATGTTTTTGATAGAAAAATCGGAAATGCCTTTGTTCCACGCATAAGTAAAAATAACAATCGTAGTAATCAGAATAGTTTGAAAAATTAAAAAAACCTCGCTCCATACGCCTGTCGCAGTAATCTCTTCTCTGAAAATCGTCCGACGTCTCATTCCTCCCGAAAAAATATTTCTGAAGTTCGCAGCCAGCGTAGGGCCTTCCTTGTTGAACCAAAAAGAAAGAATAACGAAACAGAAAGCAAAAAGTAGAAAAAAAACACTTTGAACGGTTTGCGAAAATGGCAGTATTGTTCCCGAAAAACCTTGGATCAGATGCTCAGTTGAAGCTGTAACGGCCGTAGTATCGATATCGAAAAAAAGTCGGGTGCTATCTGTCGGAATGTGCTCAAACGACGAAAATCCGACTCGAAATGAATCGGATTGCTGCTCGATAACGTCTTTTTTTAAATAGAAAGGAACGGAATCTACAAGTATTTCAGGAATTGTATCGAACACAAATCACAAATTTCCAACAAAATTACAATTCTTTTTCGGGATATTTGGCAAAATCGGGCTTCCATTCGGTAAAATTCCTCAACGCCTCCAGCGTTTCTTCCGGAGTGGACGTAACTTGCCACATTTGGCGATAGCCGGCGTGCATAAATTTTTCATCAATCATATGATCGAGAAACGCCAGCAAGGAATCGTAATAACCGTTGACATTGAGAATAATAATCGGATTTTTGAACAATCCGAGTTGCTTCCAGGTAAGAATTTCAGCCAATTCTTCCAGCGTACCCAATCCTCCCGGCAGGGCGATTGCAGCATCGGCAATTTCGGCCATTTTGGCTTTGCGCTCATGCATAGTTTCCGTAACCAACAGCTCGCTCAAACCCGTATGACACCAACCGGAGTCAATCATAAACTGCGGGATAACGCCCGTTACCTTTCCACCGTTTTCCAGAACGCTGTCGTTTACCGCACCCATCAGCCCCTGCTTTCCGGCACCGGTAATGCAGGCAATATCATTTTCCGCCAACAACTTACCCAATTGCTTAGCAGCTTCAAAATACACGTCTTCGATATGCGCGCTGGAAGCACAGTAGATAACTACACTTGCACCGGAAACGAATGTAGGATTTTCGATTGACGATTGACGATTTACGATGGAAGCCGGTGAGCTATTTTTATTGTGTGCCATTGATTGAAACTGTTTTTGAGATAGTTGAAGAGATGAAAAAACAAGTTGAGGAGTAAAAGTTGCTACCTATAACGAGGCTGTCTCATAAGCAAAAATCACTATCAAATTGTCATACTTCACTGCGTTCAGAAATCGAAGATTCGCCCTTAGGTAATGACAAAATGAAACTGCAGGAATACTTTTGATACAACCCCGTTACAAGAGTCAATTTACACAAATAGTTTTCTCTTACCGCTATAAAAGACTCGCTGATTTTAGAGCAGGTTGAGAATTACAGGTTTTCACAACCCAAACGCTTCTTTTATCCTATCCACATAATCCAATTTTTCCCACGTAAAGAGTTCCACCTCTTTTACGATGGGTTCTTGCATATAGCGCGATTGAAACGTTTTGGTAACCACTCGTGGTTCGCGCCCCATATGTCCGTAGGAAGCGGTTTCTAAATAGATAGGATTGCGCAATTTCAGTCGCTGCTCAATGGCCTTGGGGCGCATATCGAACAACAGACGAACTTTGTCGGCAATTTCGGCGTCGCTCATATTCACATTGCTTTTGCCGAAAGTGTTTACGAAAATATTCATCGGTTCGGCCACGCCAATTGCGTACGCAACTTGAATCAACACTTCGGAAGCTACGCCCGCGGCAACCAAATTTTTGGCAATATGACGAGCGGCATACGCTGCCGAACGGTCAACTTTCGAGGGGTCTTTGCCCGAAAAAGCGCCGCCACCGTGCGATGCACGTCCGCCGTAGGTATCCACAATTATTTTACGTCCGGTAAGGCCGGTATCGCCGTGCGGGCCGCCGATAACGAATTTTCCTGTGGGATTTACGTGATACGTGATTTTTCCGTCGAACAATTTATGCACGTCTTTCCGATGTTTGTATAGCGCCTTAACGCGCGGAATCAGCGTTTTACGCACATCCATTTCTATGCGCGAACGCATTTCCTCATCAGCTTTCAACGCGGCTTCACGGCTGTTGTCTTTGGCATTTTCAAACTCATCGTGTTGCGTGGAAATCACAATAGTGTCGATACGCAGCGGCGTACCGTCGCTCGAATATTCCACGGTTACCTGCGATTTGGAATCGGGGCGCAAATAGGGCATCAGATGCAATTCGTTTTTGCGGATATTTGCCAGTTCCACCAACAACGCGTGGCTTAAATCCAGCGGCAACGGCATATAATTATCGGTCTCGTTGGTGGCGTATCCAAACATCATTCCTTGGTCGCCGGCGCCTTGATCCATCGGATCCTCTTTTTGGTCCACACCGCGGTTGATATCGTCGGATTGTTCGTGAATGCTCGAAAACACGCCGCACGATTGCGCTTCGAACCGATATTCGCTTTTGGTGTAACCGATGTCGGCAATCACTTTGCGCGCCACTTCGGCCACATCTACATAGGTTTTGGATTTCACTTCTCCCGCCAGCACAACCTGTCCGGTTGTAACCAACGTTTCGCAAGCAACTTTCGAGTCGGCATCATACGCCAAAAACTCGTCAAGCAAAGCATCTGATATCTGATCGGCTACTTTATCGGGGTGTCCTTCAGACACCGATTCGGAGGTAAATAAATAGTTCATCTTTTTAAAATAGTAAACATGTTAATTAGTAAACGAGTAAACAAGTGGGAAAGAGAACTATAAGCAGCAGGGGAGAAAAAAGAATGCAGAAAATCGGTTTTAGCATTTTTTTCTGTGGTTGCAAGCAGTTCAAATCTGTCCACATTGTTTTATCGGGTGCAAAGGTAAGCAATAATTGAGAATTTTTGCCCACTCATACGTTAAAATGTCTATTTTTGCAAACAAAGAAATATTTTTGCAGATGAAGTCACGGTATATTTTTGTTACGATTGTTTTTTCGTGTTGCCTTTTCCCGATGTTTGTTTCCGCTCAGGATATGGCTTATCCCATTGAAGGCGACGGCATTCTCTCGTTTCTTCGCCGATGGAATCGGGTGGATACGTCGTACGTTCGGGAGTTTCGGGAAATAAACGCCGACAGAATTAACGCGCAAGGCGGATTAGATCTCGGCACGGTTTATCTGATTCCCCCACTCCATCCGGGCGATGTGTATCCCGCGCCGGAAATGGAAATTGAACCTACTCATCGGGCGATTTTCGGACAAAAACACAGCAATTTCACCGCCGTTTCGGATAAGCTGAAAGATGCCTGTTTCTACTTGATGAGCGGACACGGCGGCCCCGACCCGGGAGCCATAACGCGCATCGACGGACGGGAATTGCACGAAGACGAGTACAACTACGACTTCACTCTTCGGCTCGCCCGCAACCTGATGATGCACGGCGCAACGGTTTACGTGGTTATTCAGGACGAAACCAACGGCATTCGCGACGACCGTTTCCTCTCCAACAACAACACCGAAACGTGCTTGGGCGATCCCATCCCCAAATCGCAAATCGACCGATTGAAACAACGCGTGGACAGGGTAAACGATTTATACACAAAAGACAAAAAGAAGTTTAAGTACATTCGCGCCATCGAAATTCATATCGACAGCCGCAACCCGAAAGAGCAAATCGACCTGTTTCTCTATTATGCCGATAACCCTCAGAGCCGACTGACCTCGTTCACCATTCGCGACGAGATGCAGAAGCAATACAGGAAACATCAACCCAACCGCGGATTTGCGGGCAAGGTGAGCCACCGAAATTTGTATATCCTGCGCAAACTCACTCCGCCGGCGATGATGGTGGAAGTGGGAAATTTCCAAAACCTGCGCGACCGAAGACGTATCCTCGACCCGAATAACCGCCAAGCCATCGCGAACTGGATGACAAACGCGTTTTTGGAAGACGTGAAAAGGCAATTGACAATTAACAATTAGCAATTACTGATTAGATGCCTTTGTTGATGGGCGTTTTCACCCGCCGACGCACTTTTTCGACAAATTCCGGACACTGTAAAAAGCGTGTCTGCCGAAAGGCAAAATATTTACTCCGTAACACACGAGTCGCAGAATCGCACGAGCAAGATTCTATTCAATAAATTGTAAGACTCTTTATTTGTAAAACTTGGGCGCAACATAATACATATTTTCCCATCTGCGTGTCCAAGTATTGAACTGGCGTAACACTCCTGCTTCAATACCAAATTTATCGGTTATTCTAAATTCTATGCTTCCGCCGTAGTAAGAATACGCAGCAAATGGAGAGTGAGGCATAGCCCCACTAACTGTATTGTTCATAGCTTGAGTTGAATAACTCCCATAAATATTTATTCCAAGATTTTCGGATAACGAAACGTAAGAAGATGCGTTAATGGTGTAATCATTATAAATACCGGTAAAATCACGGTATTTATATGCCGAATTACTGATATTGATGTACCAGTTTTCGGTTGGCTGTATTACTAATCCCACATTTATATTGTTCATAGCTGCTATTCCGGGCAATAAATCATCCGTACGAGACATATATAACGCAGCATTTTCGCCTAATGAGTAATAGGGATAAGAAAGGAAAGAAATTTTATCCAAATGTAGGTTATGATTTCGGTTTTCGTATTTAGGCGCTTCGTATTTATGCGGAAAGTCTAACGTCAACGGCTTTCTAATCTCTATAGTGGGAACTAACATGTCGCGACTAAGTTGTTGTTTGAATTGTTCCCCAAAACTCAAAGGATATTCACGACGTTGTAGAATATTTAACGTAATGGAATCAGTACCTGTCTGTTGAGCATATACCAAAAGACAACACGCTTGAAGAGTAAGCATTATGAACATAAGCTTTAATATATGTTTTAAATAGCTCATTTTGGGACAGTTTTTATTGATTCAAGTACAACTTAATGTCAAAGATAAAAACATCTGCTTTCAAGTAATATTAACCGGGGATTTTTTAACATTATTTTATTATCATTAATTCGAACAATTTCACCCGCCTACGCACTTTCCCAACAAAGTCCGGACACGGTGCGAAGCGTGTCTGCCGAAAGGCAAAATATTTACTCCGTAACACACGAGTCGCAGAATCGCGCGAGCAAGGGAAGGACAATTGACAATTAGCAACTACTAATTGCAAATTACTGATTAGACGTCTCTTTTCTCCGGTACTATTCTTTTTCAACTTTCTCAATCGGGTTGTAGCTTGCCTGCCAATCTTGGGGGACGGAATGAAATCCTCTTTCGGAATTATCCATAATGATAACGCGTTGTCCTGAGTTTTTAATAAACTGTCCGGCGTTTTTGTACATCGACGCTTCAAATTCCTGCCATTTCTCTTTCGAAATATCTTTATAACCCCAGTCATACATCGCAATAGCTTCCGGATGTTGGTTCAAACCGATGCATTCCCAAACATATTCTTCGTTTTCGTCGTAAACTTTCAAAATCAAACCCGGCAATCCGCTAAATTTCCAAAGATTGGCGCGTGTGGGAATATCAACGGTGTACCACGCCGTGTAATTTCGCCCAAACAAGTTAACGGTGGCTTTTTGGCATTTGTAATTGAAAACAGTGTCGGTTTCGGGGTGCAGTTGCCAATTCAACGCAGGCTGCGGTTCTTGATATTTATAAACCACAGAGGAATACGGAACCCTATGAGTAACCGTCAATTCATTTGCTTTCAGGTTTCTGAAAACTTCATATCCTTGCCACGATGACTCATTGACGGGAAGATTCAACTCCCGCTTGGAAATCTCGGTACATATGGAATCGTTGTGATGTACATTTAGGCTGAAAAATTTTGAATAATTTCGTCCGATTTGTAAACTCATCACATCTTCCGAAATTTGCTGTGCATTGGCGGAATTGGGTTTGAATTTCATCTGATACGTGATGTTAATGTACGAGCTGTCCAACACTTCGAACTTCGAAATGTCTTTGTACAAAATCACAAAATCGGGTTGTTCCATCGCAAAAGTTCTGATAACTTGCGCGTCTATTCGCGTTGCAGTGCTTAAAAGAGCGAAAAGTAAAAAACTGAAAATGGTTGTTGTTTTCATAAATGATGAAGTTTTAATAGTTTGATGTTAAAATAATCTGAAACTAATACCTGCCAATAGCGTTCTGTGGCGAAGGTTGTACACGTGCCTGAAACTGTTTACACCCGAAAAAAGGAGCGTTTCATACACTTGCGTGTTAAAAATATTTTGTACGTTGAGCGTGAGCGTAATATTTTTCACATCGTATTCGAATCCGGCATTTAAAAACACTTTGTTCTTGCCACTGTCATATTGTTGATTATGAAAAAAGTCGAATTGTAAGTTGGCAATAAAGCGTTTGGCAAGGATAAAGTCGGTAGTTGTGCGGTTGTGCCAAACTACAAGGTTTTTATCCGATTTTTCGCCATTTACGCGATTTTCGGAAAAAGAGACTTCGTTTTTCGAGAGAAAACTCAACCACCGCACGGGTGCGAAACTCGCCTGAAAGTTTAGATTTAAATAGTTGAGCTTCCCATCCATCAACCGGTTATTAACAAGATAACTCCCGTTTTGAATACCCAAAATGGCTTGCAGCGCAAGCGAGGTGTTCCAAGTGTAAAAACCTTTTCCAATAGACATATCGACTTGAGCGCTCTCGTTTCGGATGCTTAGCGGAAGACGCTTTACGGTGGTTAAATAATTTTCGTACTTGTACGCGTCGGTGGTGTTTGAAGCACTCGAAACATACGAAACATTTACCGACCCAAACAGCATCCGAAAAACATCTTTATAAGACAGAATTACGCTTGAGCTGTGCCTGGTGCCGGTTCCGACGCGCGGATAACCGGCATACACCGTGCGATAATTCCGAAAATAAATATCGGGAAGCATAAAATCGGGTTGCAAACGGTTTTGCTGAAAGGCGTAATGGGTTGTCAGGGTGAAATAGTCGTTTAGTTTAGCTTCGGCATTTAACGATGGAGAAATAGAAAAATAAGCCGTTTCTTGTCTTCCCCCGGCCGAATTATTATTGTGAGAGATGCCTTTTAAGCCAAAAGGAAACGACAGCAATGCTTCGAACCTGTTTCTAAAAAAGAGCAAGTAAGGATTCAATAGAACTTCGTATCGAAAATCGGAAATATTGTTTTGCGTTTTATCTTGATGTTGATTTAAGCGTGTGCGAATCTGCGTGTATGAGCCGTTTAAATTACCATCAACGTTGAACCTCAGGTAATTCACGGAAGTGGAGAATAACGTGAAAGAATTGACCATTTTCGCGCCCTTATCCTTGTAATATTGAGAAAAAAGACTGCCGGAATCATCCGATACGTATAAATCATAAGGCTTGGAGTAGAGCGAAAATCGCGATGTTATTCCGTGTACGCCTTTTCCACGTGTCCGCTTGTATGTAAACGCATTCTGCAATCGAAAGGATGTTTTGTTTAATGTTTGACCGATTTGTCCGGTGTTGTTTTGGATATTTCCTGTTCCGTCGTTAAAGCTGAAAGTCGTTCCCAGTGTATTTTGAACGAAAAATCGCTCGTTGTTGTCCTTGTAGTTTACAGACGCGTTCAAGTTGTTGGTTCGCAGTTTGGAGTATAACGATTCTTGCAAGGAAAAAACGCTGTCACTTGAAATATAATAATGCGAAAAATCGGTATTTTCTCTGTTTTCGGTATCGTTGAAATAGTTAATATTCACGTTTAACTGCCGATCCTTTTGAAGTTGATGCAAGTGGTTCACAGTTGCCGCGTGTGAGCGATTCCTGTAATGGTAGCTTTTATCGATATTTGGCGGTGCTGGCAGCCTTAACGAAACGGCATCCTGTTCTCGCCCGACATCGGACATAAGTTCAATGCTCAAATCAGTTCCGATATTGTTGGTTTTGTAATACGAAATGTTTTGATTTTTTCGCGAAAAGAACATCAGATTTGCATCGGCTTTCCAAGCGAAAGGCTTTCCTCCGACTTGCGCCAGCACATTCGAACTCCACGTTCCTTTGGCTGCGTCGCGAAGCCTTAAATTAACCGCCGGACTGATTCCTCGTTCTTTGCCCTGCAAGGCTTTTATTGCCTGATGATTTTCTAAAACTTGCACGGTGGCTACATCTTCGGCACGGATGTTATTCACGGCTATTCCATAATTTCCTTGCAACATATCCAATCCCTCAATATAAAAATCTTTCACCCATTTTCCGTTATAGGTAATCTGTCCGCTCGTCTCAATTTTCATCCCGGGCATTTTCTCAATCACATCGCGGATGGTTTTGTCACTTTCGTTAATAAAACTTCGCACGGAATAATTAACCGTATCGTTGCTCACCGATATTTTGCCCGCCTTCACAAGCACTTCCTGCAAAACAATCGATTCGCCTTCTACTGTAAAATCAATGGTTTGCGACTTGTTCTCGATCTTTTTGATTTGCCGTTTTATATCGAAAGAGTAGATCGAAATCAGCATTTCCGGTTTATCGCCGTTGTGCGTTATTTTGTATCTTCCGTTGTCGTCACTCATTGTAAACTCAACAACGGAACTGTCGGAAACGTGCATAAGTACCACCGAAACATCGGCAACACCTTTGCTGTTCTCATCGTAGATTGTGCCTTGTATGATTGTTTGGGGATGAACGGTAAAAACCAAAAGACATATGGTTGAAATTGCAAGGATAACTCGTTTCATAAGCACTGCGACTACTAATATTTCGTAGCAAAATTACGAAAATATCGTATCTCGACAAGCGCACCCTTGTTAATTTTTATTAAAAACAAAAAACAAATGGCTATGTGGAGGTGTTCACGGAGAGTTGTGTCCGCTATTTAAGTTCTTCGCCGCTGGTGTGTTTTTCCGACAAAGATTGGATAAGATGCAAAGCGTGTCTTCTTAAAGGCGAAATATTTACTTCGTAACACACGAGTCACAGACTCGCGCGAGCAAAGGAACAAGAGGAATACCTCGATACAAACGCTCAAAACCTAAAAAACACACTCGCCATCACATTTCGTCCGCGAATGCGGTATTCACGGTTCATGCTTGTTAGCCCGTCATACACCGTGTAGGCGTAGATGCTTTGGTCGAAAAGATTTTTCACTTGCACATTCAGTTCCCAACCGCTGGCGAAACTGTATGTAAATTCGGCATCGGCAAGGACGAGGTGCTTGGAAACATCTTGCGTGATTTGGTTGTAATAATGTTCGCCCGTGAGTTGCAGCCACCATTTTTTGCTCGGCGTGATATTGACCGAAAGCGAATTCGACAGGTTTTTATACGACGTCTGCACTTGAGCGTCTTTCATTTTCAGCCAATTTTGCGAAAAAGAAAACTCGTAAGCGATATTGCACCACGCGGCAACGCGGCTTGTGATTTTAGGCATAACACTCCAGTTGTCTGACTCATACGGCGATTCCACGCCGTTTTGAAACATCGCCCCGTTGTAAGCCGAAAACGACGAACGCACGGAGACCATCCCGTTTATCGCGTCCCATCCCTTGCTGAGGGTTCCACTCGCCATCCACATATCGGAGCGATTGTCTTGCCGGATAAATGTATTCAGCAGGTATTCGTTCAGAAAATAGCGGTTGGAAACCCTCGGCGAATGGTTCCACGAGCGCGTTATACCGGCATTGGCAAAAAACACTTTGAGCGCGTTGCGATAACTCAGATTAACAGCGGCGGATTGACTGTTTCCGGCATCGTAATCGATAAATCCGCGCGAGAGGTTGCGGTAGTTCTGCAAAATCAATCCTTCGTAAAACGATTGTTCATCAATCGGACTTTGAGCGTATCTGCCCGAAAACGATGCTGAAAAGCGCGAAGTGAAGTGATACCGCAAAAAGAGCCGGGGCGAAAGGAAAAACCTTTCGTTGTTGTGGTTTTTGTCCGCCAGTTTATCCGTGAACCGATAAGGAACAAACGACAAAGGCATATCGAACTTGGCTTCGAATCCGCTTTTTTTGTATTCCATTTCGGGCGAAACGTAGAGGTTCAGGTAGCGCAAGCGCACGTCGTTGGACAAACTGCCCAACGTGTCGGAAACGCCCGTGAGCAAGGTCTCCAGCGAACGCGAGACGCCCACCACGCCCACTTTTGCCGAAACGATCACGGGACGCAGATAAAACAACAGCGACGTGTTGGTATTGGTGTAAAACGCTGCCGATTGCACTTCTTGAACTTGCCGCCGGTTGTGCCGCTCTACGGAAAGGCTGTGCGGTTTTGCCTGATACATATTAAACGAGTTGAGCGTGTATGCTTTTTTGCCCGAACGCTTCAAGATTTCCAAATCGTTGGAAAACATCCGGTAGGGCGTGGAAGCTGTTTGCGTATTGGGAAAAGTACCCGCGATACGCATATCCATTTCGTTCCAGCGAAAATCAGCGGAGAGCTTGTTTTTGAAATAATATCCCAATGTATTTGCCGTGAGGGTAACATCGCCCGACAAGCGGTTTTGTTTTTCGTCGGCTTGTTCCGAGAGGTCGGTCAAGATGGTGGAATCGGGTAAAAAGTAGGACGTGCGGGTGGCGTTGTCCGACGTTAATCGGTTGTTGATGTAGGTTATTTGCGAAGTCAAATCGTAATTCTTTCCCACCGACCACAAATTGTTGGTGCTGAACAGGTGCGTTTTATTAAATCGGGAGCGCTCCCCGTCGATATCGGAAAGGTACGACGGTTGCACACGGATGTAATCGCGCAGGCGGTAGTTTTTGCCGAATTGAGCGATAATATCGTCGATGGAAAACGACAAGGTTTCGCGCGTTAAATCTTTTCCGACATTATTGGTTTTGTAGGAGTTGAGCGTCTGCGATTGTTTTTTGAAGCGCGTCACGGCAAGTTCGGTATTCCAAAGAAACGGCTCGAAACCCGCTCCCGCCTTTACGGTTCCCACCCAGCGGGCTTTGGCATCTTCTTTCAGGCGGATGTTGATACCCGGATTTTGCGAAAAAGAAATATCTTCCAACGCTTTTATGGGTTGGTGGTTTTCCATCACTTCCACGCTGCCCACGTCTTTTTGGTGGATGTTGTTGGTGGCAATGCCGTAGCGCCCGCCCAGCATATCTTTGCCTTCGATGTAGAATTTGTTGATGGAAACGCCGTTGTATTTGATGGCTCCGCTTTTATCCACTTCGATTCCGGGCATCTTTTTCAACACGTCGGCAAGCGACTTGTCCTGCGCGTCGGCAAAACTGGAAACCACGTAGGTGATGGTATCGCCGCGTTGGTGAATGCTTGGCGCTTTCACAATCACCTCTTTCAATTCGGTAGCTTGCTCGGAAAGTTGAACGTTGTAAACGTCTTTCCCTTGTTTCAGCGGAACGGTTTGCGGGGCAAATCCCATCATCGAGAAGTGCAGCACATGATTTTCGAGAAAATCAGTCAGCTTTATCTCGAACGTTCCGTTTG
>CAZKZB010000045.1:0-23272 GCA_964557135.1 uncultured Petrimonas sp.
AAGTGGCGCCGGATAAGAAGAAAACGTTCTATGTACACACTACGGATTTCAATGTAAGAGTTTACGGTACAAAATTTAATGTATCTGCATATACCGACACTCCCCAATCGGTTGTATTAGTAGAGGGAAGCGTTGCGTTGCAAACAACATTGAATAAAGAACAACAATTATCTCCCAACGAACAAGCTGTTTACTTCGAGGATGGAACTTTCAAGACTCTGAAAGTGGATGCAAATCAATTTATCAGTTGGAGAAACGGATACTTGTCATTCGACAAAACACCCATGACGGAGGTGCTGAAGCAAATTGGCAGATACTACAATCTCTCTTTTGACTTTGACAGCGATGTGAATCTGCAAAAACGTACCTGTACAGGAAAGATTTATCTATCCGATAATTTAGATAATGTAATGACAACCTTAACACTGCTCACCTCAACCCGTTTCGTAAAAGAAAACAATAAAATATACATTACTAACGAACCTCAATAAACAAAATGCCTATGAATCGCTAATGACACTTACAACAACAAAAAAGTCGGACAATACCGCAAATATCGTCCGACTTAAATTTGATTTAATTACCTAGATTATTAATAATTAAAATCGTACAAAGATATGAATAAACATTCAATTGAAGGAAAAACCCACTTCAATAATTCAAAATATGTTCTAAAAATTATGAAAACAACGGTTTTTCTCCTGTTATTCAGCATTTTGATATCACAAGCTACAAACAGTTATTCACAGGGTGCAAAAATAACTCTCAATTTAAAATCAACGTCCATTAAAGAAGTGTGTAAACAAATTGAGAAAAATAGTGATTATATTTTCGTTTTTTCGGATAATAGTGAGAATATAATTGATAAGAAAGTGGATATTGACGCCAATTTAAAAAATGTGACAGAAATTCTGGATACAGTATTATCTAGTATTGGACTTATGTATAAAATATTGGATAAACAAATCGTTGTCTATAAATCCACAGAAAGTCCTGTTGCTAAAGCTGATGAAAAAACGAGCGTCAACATTGCACAACAACGGAATAAAAAACAAATAACTGGTAAAGTCGTGGACACAAATGGTGAGCCAGTGATTGGAGCAAACATTATAGAAATTGGTACGACTAACGGTAGTATTACTGATAACAACGGCAATTTCTCATTAAATGTGGACAATAGCTCTTTTATTCAGATATCCTTTATCGGATATTTAGCA
This sequence comes from uncultured Petrimonas sp., assembly GCA_964557135.1. GTDB lineage: Bacteria > Bacteroidota > Bacteroidia > Bacteroidales > Dysgonomonadaceae > Petrimonas. The sequence continues at coordinate 1,218 of CAZKZB010000045.1, forward strand.
CTAACTGTAAATACTGATGGAAGAACAGTTTTTAATATCGTCTTACTCGAGGATACTCATGCCTTAGACGAAATAGTAGTTACAGGATATACAACACAGTCTAAAAGAGAGATAACAGGATCCATCTCTACTATCAGATCTGAACAGGTAAGTGCCTCTATGACCACCTCAATTGATGGTGCAATGCAAGGGCGTATGCCTGGTGTAAATGTTCAGTCTTCTATTGGGATACCAGGAGCAGATATTCAAGTTAGGGTGAGGGGTGTTGGATCAATTACAGCAGGTAATGATCCTATTTATGTGTTAGATGGTGTAATTTTGAATACCACAGCGACTTCTCACTCTGTATCCACAAATCCTCTGTCCAACATTAACCCAGATGATATAATTTCCATTGAAGTTTTGAAAGATGCGGCTGCGGCTTCTGTATATGGTGCGCAGGCTGCCAATGGAGTTATACTAGTCACTACGAAAAAAGGGCGTTCAGGGAGGGCAAAGGTAACTTTTTCTTTTCAACGAGGATATGTAAGTCCGATAAGACTAATGAATGTGTTGTCCACCCAAGAATACCTGAATGCGAGGTTTGAAGCAGTTAGAAATTACAACCCAAGTTGGACAGAAGAACAAGTGAGAAAAAATGTGTTGGAGGCTTCCCAGCTATCAATTAATCTGTCAGATAACGAGATCGCTGAACTTCCAACATACGACTGGCAAAAAGCATCTTACAGAACTGGTGTTTCCAACAAATATAATCTTTCAATAGACGGAGGAAGTGATAAAAGTCAGTATAGAGTATCTATGGGTTATGAAAATACAGAAGGAGCTATTATTGCTTCAAAATTTAAAAGAAACACTATAAATTTTAATTACTCCAATAGACTAAGTGACAAGATTGACTTGATTTCGATAGTCAACTTATCGAATGTAAACCAAGAAGGACCATTAGGCTCTTTGCGTCCAAATAGTATGTTCTCAGCCCCTAGCTATGCAAGTCCTCAGATTTTACCCTTTATACCTATCTACTTAGAGAATGGCGAGCTGAATGTGGATTACGCTGGATTCCCTGGAACTTATAAAAGAAATATTATTCATTCAGCTTTGTATAACGAGAATGCGGACAGAAACAATAGTATCCTAACAAACTTAAAATTAAATTATCGAATATTAGAAAATCTTTCATACAATTTATTACTTGGCTTGGATTATCGTTATGGGCTTTCACGGATTTACTATGATCCGCGAACTTCGGATGGCTATAATTCCAAAGGGTCTTTAAGTGAATATACAGAGCGCCCTAAGGCTTTCACTAATTCGCACGTGATTACTTATAATCCGAAATTAAAAGGCGGACACTATTTAAAAACTCTGATAGGGGCCGAATATCACTCCTATACAAGAGAATCTAACTATGTGCGAGGAGAAGGCTTTCCTACATACGAATTTAGACAGATGGAGTCTGCCGCTCTTATAACACATGCAACAGGGTCATGGACTGGATTCAAAAGAGTCGGGGGGTTCATTCAGTCAAACTACACATTTGAGAGGCGATTTATGATCTCAGGTATTTTGAGATATGATGGCTCTTCTAGATTTGGTAAAAACAACAGATTCGGTTTTTTTCCTGCCATATCTGCTGGATGGGATTTAGCTCAAGAAAACTTTGTTAAGGATGCTAAATGGATAAGTCAACTAAAATTAAGAGCAGGGTATGGAGAGACCGGGAATGATCAAATTGGCGATTTTGTCTCTCGCTCTCTGTATAAAGGTGGATTCTCGTATAATGCAGAATCAGGTATTCGTACCAATTCGCTCGGTAATCCAAACTTGAAATGGGAAAGAAATGCGACTACTAATATAGGGCTGGATTACTCTTTATTTAATCATAAATTTTTCGGCACACTTGAAGTTTATAGTAGGCTCAGTAAAGATTTACTTCTTGGTAAACCTACAGTATGGGCAGGAGGATTTGAACAAGTTGTTGAAAATTTGGGCGAAGTGGTTAATAAAGGTGTAGAAATAGAATTAGGTACCAGATTCCTAACTTCACATAATTTTCAATGGAAGGGTAATCTCAACATGACTTTTCAACAAAATAAGGTTACGAAGCTGTATGGAGATTTATTGGTATTACCTGGAGATGAAAGTGTCAGGGTAGGCTATTCACTTATGACTCATGTCATGATACAATATGCAGGCGTGAATCCTGCTACAGGAAAAGCAATGTGGTATGATTCATCTGGAAATCTCACGTATGGACCATCAGTAATGACGGGTAATTCTTATGCACCGCATGGCTTTCCAAATGGAATGCCGAAAAGTTTTGGAGGAATCAGCAATTCAGTAACATACAAAAGATTAACTCTAGATATGTTTTTACAGTATGATTATGGTAGAGTATTATACAATAATATGGGTCGTACATATGGCAGAAAGGGAGATACTCAAATCAATACATTACAATGGTATTATGATAACAGATGGATTGCTCCAGGTCAAATGACTACAGTTCCCAGACCCATTAATAATGCTGCAGAGAGAGGCTCTTCCAGAGGTGATTTAGAATCGACACGATACTTGGAAGATGCTTCTTATATAAGACTAAAAAATATGAGCCTTAGTTATGAATTTTCCCCAGATTTGTTGAAGTTTATAGGTTTAGAAAGTGGTTCACTGAAGCTTCAAGCCAACAACCTTTACACATGGACTAAGTTTACTGGATACGATCCTGAATTTAACGATAGGAATACTGGTTTAGTCCCTTTAATGAAATCTTTTTTGATAGAAATAAAAATTGGATTTTAAATAAATTCTTAAATTAAAAACACGGTTAATGTAAAGAACTAATATGAAACAAAAAAAAAGTATTATTATTACTGTTATCAATTTACTTTTAATGATGATTTTAAGTTGTAACAAAATGTTGGATATACATCCAAGACAATCCATTGATTCTTCTACAGCACTAAGTTCGAAGGAAGGTATTGAGGCTTCGATTATTGGAGCTTATAATAGGTTACAATCAATTTCACTTTATGGAAGAGATATGATTGCTATGGCTGAGAGCTTAGCGGATAATGCCATTCATACAGGCAACTCTAGCCATTTAAGTAATGCTGCTATTAATACAAGAGGTAGTCATTTAGACCTTTGGAGAGACGCTTATTATACTATCAATGACTTGAATCTTATCATTAAAGCATTAGAAATTTCATCCTTTGATGAAGAGTGGAAAGCGTCTATATATGGACAGGCTTATTTTTTGAGGGCCCTTTTATATCACGATTTAGTTCGCACATATGCTTACGATCCTACCGCAAGCATAGATGAAAGAAATTATGGAGGAGTTCCATTAATGCTTATTGGGGTAGATGACATCACAAAAATCTCCTCATTGATTCGTCCTAAAGTAGAGCAAGTATATGAACAAATATATAGTGACTTAGACAATGCAAGCATTTTTTTCGAAAACTATCAGGACTTGAAAGGGCCGCACAAAGTAACTAGAGGTGCTGTCCATGCTCTATATTCCAGAGTAGCACTTTATAGAGGAGACTGGAAAAAGGTTATCGAACAAGTTGATAAGTCTCTGTTGACGTCACAGGCAACCTTGTCTTCAAAAGATAATTATCTATCTGATTGGAGAGAGGCTGTACATCCTGAATCTATTTTTGAACTCAAGTTTAACGAAAGTGAAAATCTGGGAGATCTATCAGTAAGAGGAGCGTATACTAGTCGAGCCTTTTATGAGTCCGAAAACTTCACTATTCAGGCTGTCATAGCTGTAAATACACTTTTTTATTCTTTATACGATGATTTAGACATAAGAAAAGGGCTTTTCCGTCTAGGAGTGGGTAACAATAAGTTTTATTATGAAATTTATAAGTTCATATCTAAAAATGGTGTACAGAATTTAGACAATATTCCAATCATCCGCATGAGTGAATTATATCTGAATCGTGCAGAAGCTTATTACTACTTGGGAGATAAAGAGCACCAAAATGCTTTGTTTGATGTAAACATTATTCGTAGAAGAGCTGGTCTTATCGACGTGAGTTTATTGGGCACTGCTCTATTAACCGAAATTCTACATCAAAGACGGTTGGAATTAGCTTTTGAAGGACACCGCTGGTTCGATCTTAAAAGAAATGGAATGGGTATTAACAAAGAAACTGGAAGTTTAAATTTTGACGATTATAGAATACTTGCTCCGATTCCCAATAGGGAAATCAATATTGATGGGGTTTTAAAGCAAAACTATGGATATTAATTAGATAATACTTAACATTAATAAAATGAAACAATATAGATTCATATACTTTTTATTACTTATAATTCTTCTGACTTCGTGCATGGAGGATTATAACGAACGATACTTTATTAAGGAGCACTTTGTTGAATTTGAAGAAGCAACCTTGGGTAACAAAGCTATTGGTAAAGATTATGTTATTTCAAGACAAATACTTAGCCCAAAAAGCCAGCAAATTACTCTACAAGTAAATTTAGTTGGTGCACAATTCAATTCATTACAAAAACTGAGATACAGAATTGATTCCTTAGAAACTACTGCTGTACTGGATAAAGATTTTCGCATTGAATATTTTGGAGAACTATACTTTGAAGCTAATTCGAGCATCGCATTTATTGAGATTAAAGCATTACCAACAGGTAAAGGTCAAACTTTATTGGTCTTAGAATTGGAAGGAAATGAGATAATCTTATCTTCAGAAAATTACAAAAAATTGGCTTTACGTTGCTCGTATCCTTAAAAGTTATATTGATTCTTGATTTTTTGTATAAGAATATTTTTGTCAGTTCAGATATCATCTTTCAGTAAAATGACTTTTTAAAGCAGATTCTAAATTAAGCTCATAATTCATTTAAAGAAAGTTATACAAAACACCACTTTATACATACTAATAAGCTTATGACTAACAGGTTAGGACAAAGATTAGATTTGTTTTGTGCTTGTCTATTTTTTAAACATTTTCCAACAATGAGAATACTATATCTTTTTATGTTTTTTACTGCAGTTATATTATTTGTGCAGTGTAAACAAACGATTTCTTTAAAAGAGTGCCAATCTAATAAAATTCAAGTGGGTGTATTTGAAGGATACGGAGGCACAGAAGCCTGTATTTGGGAAACAATATCAGCAATCAAACTCGATTCTGATATGATAGTTCGTACAATTACAACGTCAGATATTGCTAATAACGTCCTAGATTCCTTAGATGCAATCGTAATACCTGGAGGAAGTGGTAGCCGGCATTTTTTAAATTTAGGAACTGAAAATCATCTTCGTTTAAAAAACTTCATTGCGTCTGGGAAAGGAGCTGTTGGTATCTGTGCAGGTGCTTATTTTTTCTCCAGCACACCTGAATACGCTTCCATAGATATTAATGGTGCACAGGCTATAGATATCCAACATGATAATCGCGGACATGGAATTGTCAAGTTCACACTCACTGAAGAAGGGCGTAATCTTTTTCCTGAAATAGCCAACAAGGACACATCCTTTGTAATGTATTATGAAGGCCCTGTTTACGTTAAAAATGAATCGGACTCAATTGAGCACAGTATATTGGCAGTTATGGAGAGTGATGTACATGAAGAGAATAATGCTCCTTCTAATATGACCAATAATAAACCATTTTTTATTGCAAATTCATACGGAAAAGGACGTGTGTTTAGTTGTATCGCGCACCCAGAAGGAACACCTGGTATGATGTGGATGATACCACGTATGGTTAGATGGACTTTGGGAATGCCAATGAAAGAATATAAACAAAATGTGGTAAATCCAAATATATTCAATAGAGAGATTTTAATGTCAATTGACAAACTCAAACAAGAGTCCGAATATTATTACACATTACTCTATGGAACTCCTGAAGAAAAAATTGCAGCACTAGATTGGTTACAATTACATCATTCATGGATTGCTAAACGATGGGTTCAAGGCTTACTTTTTGATAGAGAGTCAATCGTTAGGGTTCGTGCAGCTAGATACATTGCAGATATACAGTTTCTACACTATTTACCAGATATGCGTGCTGCTTACAATTCAGAGAGGGACTTAGGTACAAAAGCTCTACTAAAAGAACAATTAGAAAAACTGGAAAGTCTATTTCCATAGAAAATTGGTCAAATGCAAGAATATATTAGACGCTTAAGTGCATACTGAAACTAACATGATGTTTAGTTGAATTTGTTGGTTTTTGCCGCAAAAGTTTTCTACCCTATCCTCCCCCACTCATACCTATTCCCGCTCAAACGGATCAGTTGCTGCTTCAGCGCCAAATGTTCGGGTTGCGAAAGTTTGGGGTCTTTTTCGATAACCGATTCGGCAATTTCGCGCGCGCGGAAAAGAATGGCGTTGTCGCGCACCAAATCGGCAATTTTCAGGCTGAACGGAATGCCGCTCTGCTGCGTGCCTTCCAAATCGCCGGGGCCGCGGAGTTTTAAATCGGCTTCGGCAATCACGAAACCGTCGTTGCTCTCGGTCATAATTTCCATACGCTTGCGCGTGTCGGCAGAAAGTTCGTAGGGCGTGATAAGAATGCAGTACGATTGGTCGGCGCCGCGCCCCACCCTGCCGCGCAGTTGGTGCAATTGCGACAAACCGAATCGTTGCGCGCTTTCAATCACCATTACCGAAGCGTTGGGCACATTCACGCCCACCTCAATTACGGTTGTGGAAACCATAATCTGCGCCTTATTCAGCACAAATTGCTGCATCACCTCCTCTTTTTCGGCAGGTTTCATGCGTCCGTGCATTTTCACAACCGAAAATTCGGGAAACGCCTCTTTGATGTGAATAAATCCGTCTTCCAGATTTTTCAAATCTATTTTTTCGCTCTCCTCAATAAGCGGATAAACGATGTAGATTTGCCGTCCGTCGCGAATCTGATTGCGAATGAACTCGTACATCGCGCCGCGTTTTTTATCGAAACGATGCAGTGTTTGCACCGGTTTTCGTCCCGGTGGCAGCTCGTCGATAACGGAAACGTCCAAATCGCCGTAAACCGTCATTGCCAGCGTGCGCGGAATGGGCGTGGCGGTCATAACCAACACGTGCGGCGGATGCTCGTTTTTTGCCCACAATTTCGCGCGCTGCGCCACGCCGAAACGGTGCTGCTCATCAATAACCACAAATCCCAGATTGCGAAACTGCACCACATCTTCGATGAGCGCGTGCGTGCCGATTAAAATGTGTATTTCGCCCGAAAGCAGACCGGCGTGAATTTCGTCGCGCTCTTTTTTCTTTGTGGAACCGGTAAGCAGCGCCACATTCACATTCATTTCCGAAAGCAATTCGCGAAAAGTTTCGAAATGCTGCGACGCCAAAATTTCGGTGGGCGCCATCAAACACGACTGATAATCGTTGTCCAACGAAATAAGCATACACATAAGCGCCACCAACGTTTTGCCGCTTCCCACATCGCCTTGCAGCAACCGGTTCATCTGTTTTCCCGACGCGGTGTCTTTGCGGATTTCGCGAATCACCCGTTTTTGCGCGTTGGTGAGTTCAAACGGCAGGTGTTTTTCGTAAAAAGAGTGGAGGAATTTCCCCACTTTTCGGAACAAAAAACCGTTCAATTTGGCTTTTCTGTCCGACGCGTATCTGACGATATTGAGCTGGATATAAAACAGTTCCTCAAACTTCAACCGCAACTCGGCATCACGCAGCAGATGAGGACTTTTTGGGAAATGAATATTCTCGATGGCATCGTGAAAGGAGATTAAATTTGCTTGGCGTACCACATCGGGCGAAAGCGATTCGGGCAGCCGTTCTTTTACCATTCCAAACGCGTTCTCGATGATTTTCTGAATGGTTTTCGAGTTCAGATAATGATTTTTCATCTTCTCCGTGGTATTGTACATCGCCATCAACCCTTCGGGACGGTCGGCTTCACTCATGTAAGGGTCGATTTCGGGATGAGCGATGTTCCACTTGTTGTTAAACAGCGTAGGTTTGCCGAAAACAATGTACTCCTGCCCCACTTTGTACTTATCTTCCGCAAATCGGATTCCTTGAAACCACACCAAGTCCACAAAACCGGTTCCGTCGGTAAAATGCGCCACCAAACGCCGTTTCCGCCCCTCTCCAAAAGTTTCGAAAGCGGTAATCCGCCCCTTCAACTGAATATGAATCATGGAATTGTCGATTTCGTGCACGTAAAACATGCGGCTTCTGTCGATATATCGGTAAGGATAATAACGCAACAAATCGCCCACGGTGAACACGTCAATCTCTTTGTTTAAGATTTCGGCTCGCTTGGGACCAACGCCGGGAACGAATTTTATATCAGTTTGAAGAATCATACGGGTTACGGGTTTCCGGTTGCGGGTTTGTTGTAGTGCAAATTTACAAAAAAAGGGGAACAGTTCAACTATTCCCCTTGCGTTTATTCATTTTCAACGCGTTTCACGAAACTCGTAACGCGCAACCCGTTTTGTTTCACAGAGGGGCACAGAGGTAGCGCGGAGAAACACAGAGTATGCATTGTTAAAGTCGGTATCTTTTAATTCCGTTTTTGAGAACGTTTGTTTTGAAATTAATTAAAAGTCCAATGCGTTTATTGGCAAATTTTAAGTAAGACAATATTTGCGCTTCGTACGTAGGATGAAATGCATCGACCGCTTTCAATTCAACAACAACAGTATCTTCCACCAATAAATCTATCCTGTAACCACAATCTAATTTTATATCTTTATATATCACAGAAACAGGCACTTCGCAATCAACCCTCAATCCATTCTGTTTCAATTCGTATGCCAAACAATGCTTATATACGTTTTCCAACATTCCGGGACCGAGACGTCTATGTACCTCAATTGCGCAGCCGATAATAATTTCCGTTATTCTATTTACTTCCATAAAGGATTGCTTTAAGAATCATATAAATACAAAGATATTCTTTTTTAACTATATTTCTCATCACGAAATACTAAAAAGCAAGAAGGGACACAAAGTTTTTTATTCTCCGTGTCCCTCCGTGTAAACTCCGTGTACTCTGTGCTACAAAACGTTTGTTTGACAGAGAACTCCGAGAAAAACAAAACTCAATCTATTTTAAAGGATAATTTTTTATTCCCTTTTGAAATTACCTTAATGCAAAGATATTTTTGGGGTTGTATTTCTCATCATCAACTCCTAAAAAGCAAAAGGGACACAAAGCCTTTTATTCTCCGTGTCCCTCTGTGTAAACTCTGTGTACTCTGTGCAACAAATCTACCACGCGAACAACGGGAACTGCCCCATCATCTTGTTCACTTTCTCACGAACCGACGCAATAGTTTTCGCATCATCCACATTAGATAGAACGGTGTCGATCATCTCAACAATTTCGCCCATCAATTCTTCTTTCGCTCCGCGAGTGGTGATTGCCGGTGTTCCAAAACGCAATCCCGATGTCTGGAACGGACTGCGGCTATCAAACGGAACCATGTTTTTGTTGGTTGTAATATCAGCTTCACCCAACACACGCTCGGCAACTCGTCCGGTCAGTTCGGGGAATTTGGTGCGCAAATCAACCAAAACAATGTGATTGTCGGTTCCGCCCGATATCACTTTGTATCCTTTATCCACAAAGGCCTGCGCCATAACCGACGCGTTTTTCTTCACCTGTTGCTGATATGTTTTGTATTCGGGTTCCAACGCTTCGCCAAACGATACCGCTTTAGCTGCAATAACGTGTTCCAGCGGGCCACCCTGCATTCCCGGGAAAACAGCCGAATCCAAAAGCGCCGACATCATCCGCACTTCGCCTTTCGGAGTTTTCAATCCCCACGGGTTTTCAAAGTCTTTCCCCATCAAAATAACGCCTCCGCGCGGTCCGCGAAGAGTTTTGTGGGTAGTTGAAGTTACAATGTGCGCGTGTTTCAGCGGATTTTCGAGCAATCCCGCAGCAATCAATCCGGCGGGGTGAGCCATATCTACCATGAAAATGGCACCAATCTCATCGGCAACTTTGCGGATGCGGGCATAATCCCATTCACGCGAATAGGCCGAGGCTCCGGCAATAATTAATTTTGGGCGTTCGGCGCGGGCAACCGACTCCAACTGTTCGTAATCCACTTGCTCGGTATCTTCTTTCACGTTGTACTCCAGCGCATTGAACATCAATCCCGAAAAGTTAACGGGCGAACCGTGCGAAAGGTGTCCGCCGTGCGAAAGATTGAGTCCGAGGAACTTGTCTCCGGCTTTCAGGCATGCCAGAAAAACAGCGGCGTTTGCCTGCGCGCCCGAATGCGGCTGTACGTTTGCCCACTCGGCGTTGAATAATTTTTTCAGGCGGTCGATAGCCAATTGTTCGCTCAAATCTACCACTTCGCAACCGCCGTAATAGCGTCTGCCCGGATACCCTTCGGCATATTTATTGGTTAGTACCGAGCCCATGGCTTGCATTACCTGTTCGCTCACAAAGTTTTCTGAAGCGATAAGTTCTATCCCTTTTAACTGGCGTTGTTTTTCCTGTTCGATAATTTCAAAAATCTGTGTGTCTCTTTTCATTTGTTCCGATTTATAATGTTTAAAATATTGTGTGCAAATTTAAGCAAAATATGTTTCAAATGCACACACTTTGCTCGTTTAGATTCATAAATTTCCTTTATACAGCATCGCGGTCACAACTTTATGACACTTAAGCAATAAAAAAGTCTGAATTTTTCGTCCATATTCAAACAAATTGCAATATATTTGTGTAAATTTGATTATCTAAATACTATTCAATTATGCATAACAATTCAGTTAACTCATCGGGATTCGCCACCAAAGCCATACACGGAGGACGATTAGGCAATAAGTTCGGTTCTCTTTGCGACCCCATTTATCAAACTTCGGCGTTTACTTTCGAAACTGCCGAACAGGGCGGACGCCGATTCGCCATGGAAGAACAAGGATACATTTACACGCGTTTGGGCAACCCCACTTGCACCACGGCAGAAGAAAAAATAGCGCTGCTGGAAGGCGGGGAAGCGTGCGTCTCGGCAGCATCGGGCATTGGCGCGATTACGTCGGCAATCTGGGTTTGCGTGGAGCAGGGCGATCACATTATCGCCGCCAAAACACTCTACGGGTGCACATTTGCCTTTTTGAGCCACGGCATCACCCGATACGGCATTGAAGTTACATTCGTTGACACGCGCGACCCCAAAAATGTTGAAGCGGCAATGCGTCCCAACACAAAAATTGTTTATCTGGAAACTCCCGCCAATCCCAACATGTATATTACCGACATTGAGGCGATTGCCGATATAACTCACAAAAAAGAGGATTGTATCCTGATGATTGACAATACTTTCTCAACACCGTTCATCACACGTCCCCTTGAACTTGGCGCCGATGTGGTGGTACACTCCGCCACCAAATACCTGAACGGCCACGGCGACGTAATTGCCGGTTTTGTTGTCGGAAAACAAGATTACATTAACAAAGTGAGGTTGCTGGGTGTGAAAGATTTAACGGGCGCCAGCATGAGTCCGTTCGATGCGTTCTTGATTTCGAGAGGATTGAAAACACTGGAAATCAGAATGGAACGCCATAGCAGCAACGCGCAAAAAGTGGCCGAATTTCTGGAAAGTCATCCTAAGATCGAATCGGTGCTTTACCCCGGATTGAAATCGTTTCCGCAATATGAGTTGGCGAAAAAACAGATGTCGCTACCGGGCGGAATTATTTCGTTTGAAGTAAAAGGCGGCATAGAAGCCGGAAAAAAACTGCTCAACAGCCTGCAACTCTTGGTTATTTCGGTTAGTTTGGGCGATGCAGAAACGCTTATTCAGCATCCTGCCAGCATGACACACTCGCCCTACTCGCCCGAAGAGCGACAAGCCAGCGATATCAGCGACGGGCTGATTCGTCTGTCTGTAGGATTGGAAAATGCGGAGGATATCATTGCCGATTTGAAGCAGTCGTTGGATAAGCTATAAAAAAACATCACCAAACTTATCATTACTAAAATAAACTTTTATATATTTGTAAAATAAACTTTTACAGATATATAATATGTTGTTCAAATCAGAAATAGAAAAGTCGTTCAAAGAACAAAACGAACGGTTACAATCGGGAAACTGGGTAAATCGAAGCATAATAGAGACTTTTAGCACCTCCGGCAACCATATTGAGGTTATCAGCGGCATACGACGCTGTGGCAAAAGTACACTTATGCGACAGTTAATACAGCAGTGCAAACAAAAATTCGCTTTTTTCAATTTTGAAGATTCCAGAATATTTGGTTTCGACATACATGATTTCCCCAAATTAGACGAGGTAATTGACTCTGAAACTGATGTTTATTTTTTCGATGAAATACAAAACGTATTATCGTGGGAGATTTATGTCAGGCAGCTGCATGACCGCGGGAAAAAGGTTTTCATAACCGGTTCCAACGCTTCACTTTTGAGTAAAGAATTGGGAACGCGCCTTACCGGAAGAAATATTCGACATGAACTCTTTCCTTTTGGATATAAAGAATTCACAAAGTTCACCCAAACTGATAACGCGGAAACTACCGTCGATGATTTTTTGGTATCCGGTGGGTTTCCCGAATATTTGGAAAGTCGAAACATAGAAATGTTACAACATTTGTTGAAAGACATTCTGTTTAGAGACATTGCTATCCGATACGGTATAAGAAACACGCAATCGCTATTCGAGATTGCGCTCTTTCTGCTTTCAAACATAGGTAAACCTATCACTTATAACAGCTTGAGAAAATCGTTTCGATTAGGATCTGCAAATACGGCTTCTGATTACCTCAAATGGATGGAGGAGGCGTATTTGTTCTTTTATCTGCCGAAATTTAGCTGGTCTGCAAAAGAATCTGCCGTTAATCCACGCAAAGTATATGCAATAGATAACGGTTTGATTTGTGCCAATACGCTTAGTTTCACGAAAGATAGCGGAAGAATACTGGAAAACCTCGTACACTTGCAACTTCGCAAGAAAAACTCACCTGTTTTTTATTTCAAAGAGAAAAACGAATGCGATTTTGTTATATTTGAAAACAGAAAATGCAAAGCTGTTATTCAAGTTTGTCAGGAACTTAACAACGACAATAAAGGCAGGGAAATAGATGGCTTGAAAGAAGCGATGAACTTCTTCGGATTAAAAGAAGGTTTTATTATTACCCGATTTCAGGATGATAATTTATCGGTTGACGGATTCAACATCAATATTGTTTCACTCAGGAACTTCCTGACGAACTAACCGATAAGAAAAAACAAAAGAGGACAATACCGTTGAATATCATCCTCTTTACTATTTTACTAACGGAGTGATTTTCGAATCGCTCCGTTAGCTTTTATTATTCGTTCTAAATATGCTCAAATCTTGCCGTAAAGAATCTCAATTGTTTGGGTTCGTAAACGAAACGAAGTCCTCTAATCTGTTCCTTATGCTTGTATAAGTTAATAACTGCATCGGCAACCACGTCCATGTGGCGATAGGTGTAAACCCGACGCGGAATGGTCAATCGAACAGTTTCTAATTTGGGTTTATGATTTTCACCGGTAGTTTTATCGCGTCCCGCGGAAACTATACCGCGTTCCATGCAACGCACACCCGATTCTACGTACAAGTTTGCCGCCAGGCTCTGTGCCGGGAATTGCTCTTGTGGCAAATGCGGACAGAAACGACGAACATCCAAGAAAACAGCGTGTCCGCCAACCGGCTCAACAATGGGAACACCGGCCGCTTTGAGTTTTTCACCCAAGTAGCGTACTTGTTTGATGCGGTGCTCAATATATTCGTATTGCATCGATTCGCGCAAACCGATAGCCATGGCTTCCATATCGCGACCGGCCATTCCGCCGTACGACGGCATGCCTTCGTAAACAACCACCAACTCTTTTGCCGATGCAAAAAGGTCGTCGTCGTTCATACACAAAAATCCGCCGATATTTACCAAGCAGTCTTTCTTTCCGCTCATGGTGCAACCGTCGGCATAGCTGAACATTTCGTGAACGATTTCGGCGATGGTTTTATCGGCAAAACCGGGTTCCTGCTCTTTGATGAAATAAGCGTTTTCCACGCAGCGAGTTGCATCGTAGAAAACCTTAATTCCGTATTTGTTGGTCAAATCGCGAACGGCGCGCATATTTTCCATCGATACCGGTTGTCCGCCGGCCAAATTCACAGTAACGGCCAAGCATACGTAAGCGATGCTTTCCGGCCCTTTTTCATCGATTATATCTTGTAATTTCTTCAGGTCGATATTTCCTTTGAACGGAACTTCTAATCCGGCATCGTGCGCCTCGTCGCGGATGATGTCCACAAAGATTCCGCCGTTACGCTCTTGGTGATAGCGCGTAGTGGTGAAGTACATGTTTCCGGGAACAATTTGTCCGGGTTTAATGGCGATTTGCGAAAGCAGGTTTTCGGCACCGCGACCTTGATGCGTGGGTACCATGTGTTTGAATCCGAAAAACTCACGCACGGTAGCGTCTAAGTGTTGAAAGTTGCGGCTTCCGGCATACGCCTCGTCGCCCATCATCATTCCGCCCCACTGCTTGTCGCTCATAGCGTTTGTGCCGCTATCGGTCAGCAAATCGATATAAACATCTTCCGAATTGATGAGAAAGGTATTATACCCGGCTTCTTGGATAACTTTTTCGCGTTCTTCGCGAGAAATCATTTTCACGGTCTCAACCGCTTTGATGCGGAAAGGTTCCGCTGGATAATCTTTTAAGTTCATAATAGTATGGTATAAATTATGTATAAATAGTATTATTTCTCAAAATTATGACAAAAAGACGAAACTACAAAGGACTGCAAAGATATTTTTCAAAATAAATTATCAAATCGAAATTCGAGGGTTTCGAAATGACAAAAAAGATTAACATTAATTCACGTCATATCATCTCCAATTTTGTTCTCTATTGAAAGTCCAAACAGCGCAAAATCATACTTAACCGGGTCTTCGGCATCCAGCATCCGAAGGTTTTCGGTAAGTTCCAACGCGGTTTTCCAATCGGTATGTTTTCGTGAAATAAGTCCGAGGTGCCGGGCGGTTCTGTCCACATGCACATCGATGGGGCAAATCAGGTGTTTCGGCTCAATCTTTTTCCACAAGCCAAAATCCACTCCCCGATTATCGTTGCGAACCATCCAACGCAAAAACATATTCAAGCGTTTACACGTGGAGTTTCGGGCTGGAGTAGCGATATGTTTCTTCGTGCGCTCCGGCGCATGAGGATAATCGAAAAAATTCCGTTCGAAATAAATCAACGAATCTTCCATACCGGAAAAACCCGACCTCGGTATAAAAGCGCCTTCCAAACTATCGTTTGCACGATAATGCCAGTGTAGAAAATCCACGAAATACAATAAATCGGTATCGTTGAAGGTGCGGTGTTTGAAGCCGACCAATTGTTTCAAATCGTTTTCGGAGTGATGCAGGATAAACTCATGCGGTTTTCCGTCGAACCGCCGCGCCAGCTCCATCGATTTATTGATAATGGTTTTCCGTTGTCCCCAAGCGAAAACTGAGGCAAAAAATCCCATAATTTCTATATCCTGTTTCTTCGAAAATTGATGTGGAACATAGATTGGGTCGTTATCAA
The DNA here is from genome assembly GCA_964557135.1 of uncultured Petrimonas sp. Taxonomy (GTDB): domain Bacteria; phylum Bacteroidota; class Bacteroidia; order Bacteroidales; family Dysgonomonadaceae; genus Petrimonas. The sequence goes on from CAZKZB010000045.1 coordinate 16,785, forward strand.
TGAATGTGGAACGGTTGTAAAACCCAACTTTTTTATCGAGAAATTCTTTCAGTTCGTTTTGTGAAATACGCATACAGTTAGAATAATTCGGTACAAAAGTAACCTTAATTGTCAAAAAACATCTAAATTTGCAGAAACTTATTTGAGAGTAAAGAAGATTGAATAAGATTGAACGAAATTGATGAGGTTGAAAGTTCGCTATCTTAATCATCTTCAATTATAACAAATGCTGCAATATTTTTATCAATGATGACATTACTAATCAACCGCTTTTCTTCATATACATTTTTTCTCAGAATAGTTTTCATTCTATCTATCTGCCTATTTCCCTTTATCTTATCCGCTCAGATAAGCCACGGCGGAAAACCGCTGCCAATAGACGTGAGCACAACTACCCGTGCTGTATCGCCGGCGAAAATCCCTTTCGTGGAGATGTCTTCAATCAACAATATGGAGTTGCTACGAAGCGCCGAAGTAGAATCCGGAAAGTTCAAAAGCCTTGAGTTTGCGCACAAGTTTCACGTTTTCCTGCGTCCGAATAACTCGGGAATAAATTTCACTGTAAACGATATGAATGTCTGGCGCGTGGGTATTCGCTCTAAAACCGCGTATTCGCTGAATATTCTTTTTTCGAAATTCCGTCTGCCGCAAGGCGCCCGGGTTTTTGTTTACAATGTCGACCAATCTGAAATTTTGGGTTCATATACCCACCAAAACAACACGAACTTGAACCTGCTGCCTGTTCAACCTATCGTCGGCGATGAAATTATCGTGGAGTATCAGGAGCCGCTTAACGCCGAGTTTAAGGGCGAGATAGAAATTGGCGAAGTAAATCACGATTTTCGAGGACTTTTTCGAGCTGCCGAACCACGAGACCCGGAGCAGTCCTGCCATCCAAACATCGTTTGTTATCCCGAAGACATCCAACCGGGCAGCGGTGTAGTTGCACTAATCATTAACGGAACAGGATATTGTACCGGTTCGCTCATCAATAATTCGGCAAACGACGGCACACCCTATCTCATTACCGCAACACACTGTTTAAATGAAGATTACTGTATCAATTTTCTCAAAAAAAGAAAATACGATTTAGTGGCCGGAAGTATCATCGCGCTTTTTGGATACCAATCTCCCGTATGCAGTAAAGAGATGCGGGGAATTACTCAAATGTCGGTAGCGTCGGCCGACTCAGTGCTGATTTTGGAAAGTCACGATATCTCCTTACTAAAATTCAAAGACGCAAGCATACCGGTGGAATATCAACCTTACTATCTTGGCTGGAATGTAAGTTCGATGCCGCAAGCCCCGTTTCATGGAATTCATCATCCCAACGGAGGGGTAAAAAAAATTGCCATTGAAAATGACGCCCTCAATAAGATGGTTACATTTACAATAACCAGCAGAAGGTGCGGAAACACGGTTACCCTCAGCGAAAACGCCCATTGGGACTTACAAGCATGGGATATCGGTGCCACTGAAGGCGGCTCATCCGGCTCTCCTTTATTAGACAAAAACAAAAGAATTGTAGGAACATTAACGGGTGGTACGTCATATTGCTCGTCGCCAAAAGGACCCGATCAATATGCAGCCCTCTACAAAGCATGGAATACCATAGATACGTTAGGAAATCCAAATGCATTAAAGCATTATCTCGACCCCATAAATTCTCAAACTCAAAATATCGATGGGTTTAACCCTTATTTGAACCAACCTTATACCAAAAGTTCAAATTATTCGGTTGCCGATACCGTTATTCAATCATATCACAACTCCGTACCGATGTTTTCCACTAACAACACGTTTGGATACACCGAGTTTGCCGAAGAGTTTAAAGCAGCAACCCCTACCAAGTTAGAAGGCGTTTTCGTTGCCTCACCCATTACAGATAATGTAGTAAGTTTGAACGTTAAAATAAAAGTGTATGCTGATAACAATGGTTCTCCCGGAACCTTACTACACGAAGCACCGCTTAACTACTCGTTTCGCTACTATCAGGCAGGCAATTTTTACGAAACCGGGCGCAATATGAGAAAAGACGTAGAAAACTACATAAAATTCGCCTCTCCTGTCCATGTTTCCGGAAAGTTCTATATAGCCTACTCCGAGGCAAATAGCGTATCTAACGGATTTAGTGTATTAAACGTGAGACCGAGAAAAATCGGTTCGGGAATTGCTTCAACAGCTTGGATGAAAAACGCATCAGGTTGGGTGAGATCTTCCGAAAACATGGAAAATCCCACCAATACATCATTATTGATTGCACCTTACGTGGTTGGAAAGGGATTAACGCCTGTTGACCCACCACAAGCTGAGACAGAAATTAAAGCTTATTACAACAAATCCGCGAACCGCATTTTTATCGAATCGAACAAAGACTTGATTTCATGGGAAATTTTCTATGTATCCGGTCAAAAAGTTTTTGAAGGAAAAGCGGAAAGCAGCATCAACCGAACATCGTTTCCGATAGGGCACTTAGCCAAAGGTGTTTACGTGGTCACGGTAAAAGTGGATGGAAGTACGAAAAATGTGAAGGTTTTGGTGAGGTGAGGGATGACGGGTGACCGATGACCGAAGCTCGGGGTTATTGCTTCCTGTCTCCATGTCTCCTTCCGCATTGTCGCTTGTCTCAAAGTCTCCCTGTCGCCCTTTACCAAGTCGCACTTTCCAAGTCTCCAAGTCACACTCTCTCCTGTCGCCCTGTCTCCAAATCACCCCTCTCCAAGTCTCCCTGTCACCCTTTACTAGGTCTCCTCGTCACAAAATCACCCTTCCTCTTCCGAATAAGTTTCCACCAGCACATCGCGGTAGTAGTTGAAAACCGATGATTGCGAAAGGATTCCCTGATACACGCCATCGTTGTTGACTACCGGAAGATTCCATGCTTTGGTATCTTCAAAAATATTCATCACCTTTTCCATGGGCATATCGATGTTAATTTCGGCCGGCGCGCCCACCATAAACTTTTTCACTTTAAATTTATCGTAAAGCTCCGGTCTGAACACGATATTGCGAATATCGTTCAGCAAAACAAGCCCTTTTAAAACGCCCTTGTCATCTAAAACCGGGAAAATATTGCGCGTACTGTTCGATATTACTTTCACCATTTCGCCCAACGTCATATCGGGATGAACAGTTGGGATATTCGTTTCGAGCATATCTTCCACTTTCAGGAACGTGAGTACCGCCTTGTCTTTGTGATGCGTAATCAGTTCGCCTTTTTTTGCCAACCGCATGGCGTAAATGTTGTGTCTTTCGAAAATAACGATGGTGGCATACGAACAGATGGAAACTATCATCAGCGGTAAAAACAGTTCGTAACCTCCGGTAAGCTCGGCAATGAGGAACGTACCGGTAAGCGGAGCGTGCATCACACCCGCCATTACTCCCGCCATTCCCAGCAGCGCAAAATTTTCCTGCGGAAGGAAAGCTCCGAAACCCATCTCGTTTATCGAATAGGAGTAGATAAAGCCCAAGATACAACCCAAGAACAGCGTGGGAGCAAACACACCGCCCGTTCCGCCGCCGCCGTTAGTAGCGCTGGTGGCAAAAATCTTAAAAAACAAAATTAACGACAGAAAAATCACTATCCCCCATCGGCTTTGCTGGTCGTAGAAAAAACTTCCGTTAAGCAACTCGTTGAATTTATTTCCGCCGGCCAGAAGTGTTTCAATGGAATTATACCCCTCTCCATACAAGGGCGGAAACAGGAAAATGAGAATACTAAGTGTAATTCCGCCAAGAATAAACCGACTCAAGGGTTTGAGTTTAGAGTATAGATCTTCGTTCCAGCTCATGGTTCGAGTAACGTAAAGCGATAAGAATCCGCAAATTATCCCCAACACGATAACATACGGAATACGATGCAGCGTAAAGGCTTCCATTTGTGAGTAGGCAAACATGGCATCGGTGCCGGTGAGAATGTAGGATATGGTGGTTGCCGTAACGGCCGTAACCAAAAGCGGCAGAATAGACGACAGAGTTAAATCAAGCAGCAATACTTCGATTACAAAAAGGATTCCGGCGATTGGAGCCTTGAAAATTCCGGCAATGGCTCCCGCAGCGCCGCAACCCACCAAAAGCATCAGGTTGCGTTGGTCGAGTTTGAAAAACCGCCCCACGTTCGAGCCGATAGCCGAGCCGGTAAGCACAATCGGCGCCTCAGCTCCTACCGAACCACCGAAACCGATGGTAATGGAACTCGCGATAAGCGACGAATACATATTGTGCGGCTTAATGCGACTTTTTCGTTGCGAGATGGCAAACAGAATTTTGGTAACTCCGTGGCTGATATCGTCTTTTACCCAGAATTTAACGAATAGTCCGGCAATCAGAATCCCGATAATCGGGTAAACCAAATAGAGGTAGTTGGCGCCGGTTTGCGAAAAATTGTTGGTCAGAAACTGCTGGATAAAGTGTACGGATACTTTCAGCAAATGAGCCGCCAGTGCCGTAAGAATTCCCACAACAAAACAGGCGAACAGCAGAAAGTGCCGCTCACGAATGTGCGTTACGCGCCAAGCGTGAATTTTATTATATATTTCGTTGAATTGCATTTGTCTGAATAGCGTTCACCAAATTAGATGCAAAGATAGACTAATTTCTATATTCAGGAATAAATTCGGTTTAATAATCCTATATATTTTTAACATAATAAAATTGTCAAAAAAAAAAAAGTAAATTTGCAACAAAAGCGAAGATTACAACAAAAAATCGACAAAATATTTTCTAAACAGCAAATAGAATCATCATGAAAATTTTAATTAAAACCCTACTCTGTGTATTATTTGTTTCTTTATGCGGTTGCCGACAAACCTTGCATTCTTCTAAGAAAGTTGATAGAGTTTCAATCGAAGAATTTGATTATTTAAAAAACGACAAATATGCCGCCACAAAAGCTATTGTATTAAGTGAAAAGGTAGATGTGCGCATACAGTCGATGACTTCAGCTCCTTGGAGATTTTACCGGTTTTACAATAGTAATTCCAATCCTGTTGGATGGATCACAACGGTAGAGCAAAAATTTCTTGTTGAAGCGGAAAACATTAATAATGAATCTTTTTCTACCTTTGAATATTACAACCCCCGTAATATGCGATGGGATTTGATGACTAAATGCGAAATGTGGATATGTAGTTTAGATAAAGACAACACCATAAAAACGCGTAAGGTTAATAACAATGAGATGATTCGCGAAAGAGTGAATGACTCCATTTCTCTGTTACGCTTGAACATCAAAGAAAATATGGCAGGTAAAATTCTGTTGCGACAATACACTCTGATATCTCCCTATTACCAAGATATTTCGCCCGAGTCCGGCTTTGCCGAAATAAAACCTTGGATTTTTCAGCGCGATATTCCGTTATTGTCAGGGAAATTTGAGATTTTATTACCCCGGAGACTGTTTGATTTGAAAGTGAACACGGATTTGGTTCAGCTGGGAGAAGGTGAAATAAATATTCAGTCATCTTTTGTAAAAGCAACCATGCAATACTATCAAGAGAATCATGAACAAAAAAATGGTCGCACACAAAGTTATAACCGACAGATAACCACGGAGTATGATGCCGAAAAAATAGTTGCGTCGGTTGTGGATGTGGACGCTTTATCAAAAAAAGAAAATCAACAACCGTTAGGTATTAAATTTGTTAATCGCTAAAAAACAAAAAAAATAGATAATAAATTTCCCGACGCTAAATTGACGAAAAAAAACCGAACGCCGAAAGTCCTCTATGATTTTTGATCGTATAGCTTCATAAATACTTTTTCAGTGATTCATTTTAACCCCTCCGCTTCGCTCGTCCCCTTTGAAAAAAGGGACAGTAGCGTCGGTCGAAAACTTCTTTTGTTTGTAAAACTTCACAGCCCGCACTCTTATGCAAGGGGAGTACCCCGCAATAGCGGGGGGAGGGGTTAGAATTTTTAAATCACTTCCGAATTACACTAATTGTTCCGTTTTTCGCCAACTTCACAATCCCCGACGGTTGTGCCTTGGCATTATCTTTTTGCCGGTAGCCCACCACATAATCCACCGCGTTTTTTATCTCTTCCGATATTTCGCGAAAAATTGCCGGCGCCTTTTCACCGCTTGCGTTTGCCGATGTAGAGACAATGGGCTTGCGAAATTGGCGACACAACTCGGCGGAAAACAGTTCCGCAGTAACCCTTATTCCAATGGAGCCGTCGTCGGCAATAAGGTTAGACGCGAGGTTTTTTGCCCCGTCGTAAATAATGGTGAGCGGTTTGTCGGCAAGTTCTATTAAATCCCACGCGATATCAGGTACATCGGCAACATACGTTTGCAGTTTTGCGGGATTATCCAACAGCACAAGCATAGATTTGGAGTCGTCGCGTCGTTTAATTTCATACACACGACGAACGGCCTCTTCGTTGGTGGCATCGCAGCCAACTCCCCAAACGGTATCGGTGGGATAGAGAATAACTCCTCCGTTTCGGAGTGTTTCAATGGCTTTTTTAATATCTTGTTGCAT
>CAZKZB010000046.1:0-4456 GCA_964557135.1 uncultured Petrimonas sp.
AGGAAAAAACCGTGGTTCGGTTCAAGTTCCCTGCGAATTGAAATAAGCAGAATTTGAAGTTTTTTTAACAAAATAAAACTCAGCGAAAAACGAAGCATAGAACTTCATAAACGTTATTAGCAGTACATAACTACCCAATGTATATAGCTAATTGTTGATTTTACCATACAATCATTTTTTACTTGTGACGTGATAAATGCCTGTCAAACAGGTCTTCTGTACTAAATACTGTGTTGTTTAGAATTTGACTGTGTTTGCATGTTAGATAAACAACTTCTCTAACGGAGAAGAAAACCGAAAAAACAAGGGTAGGATTATAACCATTCCTTTAGATTATTTTTATTGTTATTTCGCAAAAAAAATTATGTTCAGTTACATTCGATATTATCTTTTTTCGCAAAACAAAGAACTGTATGCCGACATCGCTCAGGAGTACGGTTATAGTCCTATTTATGTATACAGGTTGGCACACGGCAGAAAACCGAAAACAAAAAAAGACAAGGAGATTTTGGAGCAGTTGTATAAGAAAAAAATAATAAGAATTGTTTCCTCTTGGGAGAAAAAATGAACGGAAGTCATTTTTTTGCCCCAAAGGTCATCCAATAATTGATTGTTGTGCTCTTTTTGTAAGTTTTTTTTAATAAAAGGCAGAATTTTATCATATTTTGATCTATAGACGATTTGTTTTATAAGTGCATATATATCAATTAAATGATATTGGAAAATACTCGTACAGTTATAATTTAACAATTTAAAAAGTCGCTATAGTACAAATAATATCACTTTTAGTCATAACAAATCTGCTGTTTTTTAGCTAAATTTACAGGTTATTGGGATACTATGGTTCGATGTGGTTTTACAAATAAAAAAGCTGAGAAAACTCACAATTTATTTTGGTGTTATATCCTGAAATAAAATAAGTTCGGAAAAAGATGAAAATAGAAAAAATGTGGAGTTTTTACCCACTTTTTGAACAATTATTATTTAGATTCGTTTTATTGTATATATTTGTATTTGCAATATAAGGGATGAAAACTGAACAATGTTAAAAGTGTGAAATTAGCAAAAAAATTATGAAACGAGCATCTAAATCAGTTACACCCAAGTAAATGATTTTTGCGAGTTCCATACGACATTAAAATTTCATAAAAAAAATTGTTTTTTTTATTCCTGATTATCAGTTATATAGATTTCAAAAAACTCGATTCAGTTATAATTTCCCTTGCAAAAATGTCGTTTTTATACAAATTTTTGTTCATTTAGTACAAATGAAAAGGGTGGATTTTATAGAAAAATCTTGCAGAAACGCAAAAAATGCCCTAAATTTGCGGTCTCAAAATATTGAGAAAGAAAAGAATGAAAGCGGTGTATATTCGGAATACCGCCGTGTGTTATCGATTTTTCGTTCTAAGTTAAAAGTATTCACGAAGGTCGAAAAACAAATAAAAAAGAATTGAAAATGTAATTTGTTTCGAATAAACTCTGAATATTTTAATATGTAATCAAAAAATAAAAAATTATGCAAACAAACGAAATTAAAAAAACGAAAAGAGAAATCTACACAGCGCCCGAAGCTGTTGTGGAAGATTTAAGGATTGAATTAGCATTCTTGGGTATAGACGACGGCTCAGCCGGCGGATTTGATGATGAAGAACTTTAATTTTCTAAATAAAAATCATCTGTTCTTAATTAATTTAAAAATTTTAAACAAAACAACATGATATGAAAAAAATAACTTATTTTTTAATGACTGCCATCGCGATATTCTTTATCGGTTGTGCCGATGAGAAAATCAATTTGGAAGAACAAGAGACTGCCGGTGTACAAAAGTTGGTTTTTGAAGCCGAATTCCCAAGCGAACCCGAAACACTGTCTATAATGGCAGACGGTTCCGAATCGAGAATTTATTACGTGGATAGACCGGCCGGAGCTCCAATACCCGGATTGGACGCAAGATGGCAAGTGGGTGATAAGATTGAGTTTTTCCTTCACAACAATAGCAATCAAAAACAGGCGGTTGTTGGAAGGGTAATTGGTTTCAATCAAGCGCCGGGTAAAGAAAACGTGGCTCTGGTAGAAACTTACGTAGATGGATTTAATTTAAATATACCGCTAACTTACTACGGTGTAACCGGTAGCGGTGTTTCGGGTTCGTATTCCAGTTACAGTGATGTTTGGAGATTAACAGGTCCTAAATATTTTCAAGGGGGAGGCACTTGGAATAATCCGGCGGCAAATTACCACTTAATAAAAACGGATCACCTTACTAATGATCGGGTGGTAAGCGCTGTAAATAGTACTGATACTCATTTTTTTGCCCCTTATCACAATTACCTAAAACCGGCTGTTATTCAGGTAACTTCGGGTGATGGTTCCAATGGCAATTATATATATATGAGATTCAGGAATATAGGTTCGTTTTTCAATGTGGAAATCACGAATAATACCAACACAATTCTTCGAATTAGAGAAATGACGGTTGAAAGCCAGGGTGGAACCGAATGGGTGTATCCATATAATAATACAACCAATAGATATGACCCAACTCCCGGAGTGCGCGCAATGACGTCCGGGTCTGTTGAAGCAAGTTCATACACTATCTTTGATTATACCGGAAATACTAATAATCGTTTCTTCAATATTCCGGGGAATGGAACCAATAACCATTATCAGTGGTTTATCCCTGCAGATGTTCTTGTTGGAGATTTAAGGATAAAAGTTGTTTTAAAAGACAATAGTACTAAATATATTACTATACCCGGTAGCAGAACCTATACCAAAGAAAAGAGATACAATATTAAGAGAACTTGGAACGGAACTGATTTTACTAATTCATAGTATAGTAATCAAACTCTATTTTAAAAAACAAGTGAAAAGGGTGTCGCTAAAAGCGATGCCCTTTTTTGGCTCTCCCGGCAATTAGCAATTGGTAATTAGCAATTACTAATTACTAATTACTCAATTGCCCCCTGCAATACTACTGAAAAAACCGCCGTATTAAACCCAAACGAATTATCTTTGTACCATGATCCGCCGGCGCAAGTTTGCAACTTGTGCCCTGATAGCTACCAAGCCAACAGCTAATCGCCAACCACCCACCCCAAACAATCCACCCAAAAACACACACTTTTACACCTAAATGAATTATCTTTGTACTATGTTAGAACAACTCAATTACGAAATTGCGGGACACCGGATACTCGTCCATACGCCCGATATGCGGAAAACAGCGGCATTGCTGCCCACGTTCTATCCCTTTATCTCTTTCCGGTTTTACCGTGAGAACGACGATTTTTTGTTTTCGCTTACCGGAAATAAAACCGTCGCAATTCCGGAAACTGCCGTAGAGGATGAATTGGAGTACGAAGGGCGTTATTCCAAGGTGTATCGTACGCCCGAGGGTGTTTTTGTGGCAATGAAGATAAACGATACGGAACGCCGTTTCCACATTTCACCCGATTGGAAAACCGTTTCTACCGATTTGTCGCTGACCGACCGGAAAGAACGCTTCTTTTTGTATCGGTTTATGGTGACGCTGTACGGCATAATCTCATCGCGATTGCAAACCATCAAAATTCACGCTTCGGTAACCGAAATGAACGGCAAAGCGTTGATTTTTTTGGGAACAAGCGGTACCGGAAAAAGTACCCACAGCCGCCTTTGGCGCGAATTTGTGCCGGGATGCACCTTGCTGAACGACGATGAGCCGCTTCTTCGCGTTTGCGACGATGGCATTGTACGCGTTTACGGCGCGCCGTGGAGCGGAAGTACCCCGTGCTACAGAAATCAATCGGCAGAGGTGGCGGCTGTTGTGCACCTGTATCAGAATCCCGAGAACAAGTTGCGCGAGTTAAGCAAGATTGAGGCGTTGCCTTCGCTTTTCTCATCAACGGTAATTTTTCGGTCAGATCCGGTCAATAAAGAGATGGTTTTTGACACGGTTACGCAAATAATTAACCGTGTTCCCGTTTATCGGTTAGATTGCCGTCCCGATCGCGAAGCGGTGATGTTGACCCGGACATTGATGTAAACATCGCACCGGCGGTGATTGCATGTGCGGTGAATGTTTCACCGTAGAGACGTAGCATGCTACGTCTCGAAACAATCCACACCGACGATGAATAAAATCCCCATCCGGCGATGAATTTAATTTTCATCTGACGGTGAAAAAAATTCGTACCTGTCGGTTAAATTTATATGTGCGGTGAATGTTTCACCGTAGAGACGTAGCATGCTACGTCTCTACAACGTACCGGGCGATGAATTTAATTTTCATCTGACGGTGAAAAAAATTCGTACCTGTCGGTTAAATTTATATGTGCGGTGAATGTTTCACCATAGAGACGTAGCATGCTACGTCTCAAACAATCCCACCGGCGGTGAATTTAATTTTCATCTGGCGGTGAAAAAATCCGCACCCGATGGTGAATTTTACATGTGCGGTGAATGTTTCACC
>CAZKZB010000046.1:4556-22589 GCA_964557135.1 uncultured Petrimonas sp.
GGCGATGAATTAAATTTTCATCTGACGATAAATAAAATTCGTACCTGTCGGTGAAATTTGTATGTGCGGTGAATGTTTTACCGTAGAGACGTAGCATGCTACGTCTCTACAATACCAAAATATCACAAAATGAATAAATTAATTGTTTCCAACGATATTTTTTTTGCCCACGTTATCGAAGAAATTGACGCGGGGAACACGGTGAAGATTCCGTCTAAGGGAAACAGCATGCTTCCGTTGATTCGTCCGGCAACCGATACGATTGAATTGAAACCCCTGAATGAAAAATCCATTGAAAAAGGCAATATCGTGTTGGCCAAAACCGTTGAAAATAAATATATCGTACACAGAATTGAGCAAGTTGATGAACAGTTTGTTACGCTAAGAGGAGACGGAAATATATCGGCGCGTGAAATTTGCGATAAAAACGCTATCTTTGCAGAAGTAACTTCAATTTATAGAAACAAGAAAAAAATTGAAAAAGGCAGTTTGGGATGGAATATGGCAAAGTATTGTTGGTTCTCAAATCCGTTGTTGCGCAGGATATACTTGGGAGTTCGCCGAAGAATAAAAAAATAAATCGGTAGTTGTTCGGTAGTTATTCGGTTGTAATTCAATCGTAATTCGGTTTGATGTTGATGAAAAAATAAAAAAATCTCGCATGAAAAAAATATTTTTTTTACTTGCCGCCATAGTATTTTTTGCAGCCTGTTCAGCGCCAAAGGGAATAGTGAAAATTGAGCCAAATGGTAGTGAGTCAGCGGCGGAAGATTCTTTGGAATACGAATTGGTTGTTTTTGATACGGGATTTGAAACGTGGTATATGTTTCAGAATTCTCCGACAAGATATCGTTCTCAGCAATACTACGAGAACTGGAATCGACAGTATGTATCGGAATGGAACTACTTGGCGACGCAACCTCGAAGAAAATCGTTCTTTCAGCCTATTATGGGATATGAACCGGGTGTGGATTACGGTTTTGAACTGAATCATAAATTGTTCTACTATTTTCAATACGTTGAACACGTATTGCGGATACCCATACTTACAAACCGGCCTGTAGGAGTGGTATATTAATTTGAAGATAAGTTACGACACCCCATTATCTGTTGTTCCTTGCTCTTTGCTCTAAAATTAAAAAACAGATGAAAATTAAAGAAAACATTAAAATTAAGCAAATCGGAGATGAAACCGTGCTGGTTTCCAACGACGGTGAAAACATGAACTTTACCCGCGTGATAGCTCTCAATAAGTCTGCCGAATTTTTGGTTAGAGAAAGTTTCGATAAAAACTTTGAGGTGAACGATTGGGCTGAGAAGTTGACGGAAAAATACGAAATTGATAAAGCTCAGGCCCTAACAGACGCTCAGGCGTTGGCAGACACCCTGTTGCAAGCCGGTGTGCTGTATGAATAAAAGGGCTGCTTCTCTTTTTTTGGAATTGCTCAGTGCTGCTATCCTGAATAAACCGGCAAACGAGCAATTGTTTCGCGATGCCGATTCATCGGTTTGGAGTGAAATTCTTCAGTTTGCGGAATCGCATAAGGTGAGCGCGTTGCTTTACGACAGTGTGTTGACACTGCCCGAATCCTCGCGTCCGGAAAAAAAAACAATCTATACCCTTTACTTTCATGCCGATGCGACCGAAAAATTGTATTTGCGTAATACGCAGGCACTGAGAGAATTGTCGCGAGAGTATGAGGATATGGATATTCCTTTCGTTTTATTGAAAGGACACGGAAACGCCCTCTGTTATCCCCATCCAACACGTCGTTCTCCCGGTGATATTGACCTCTTTTTTTACCGAGACGGCGATTACCGGAAAGCCAACGAATGGGCAAGGCGGCAAGGTTTCAAACTGCACTCCGAACATATTCATCATCAGTCTTTTGCGTATAATAAGGTGTATATTGAAAATCACAGGCAGGTTAGTTATTTCGAAATGAAGAAGTACGATCGCTTGCTGGATGCTGAAGTGCAAAAAATTATCGCGGAAAACAGCTTTCAATACATTGAAGTTGAGGATATAAAGGTAAAAGTACTGCCGCCGGAGTTTAATCTCTTCTTTGTTTTTCAACACCTTTTCCATCATTTTATCCATTTGGGTGTGGGTATGAAACAGTTTTGCGATTGGATACTCGGTTGGAACAAATTCCACGCGCAAATCGATAAGAAAGAGTTTATTCGGTTGGCTGAATCGTTCGATTTGTTGAATGCGATGAAGGTCTTTGCCTCCGTCGCCGTTAAACATTTGGGAGCAGACCCCGCCGTCTTTCCTTTCGAAACGGATGTGAACGGAAAATATGTGCAGGTGGTTATGGATGATGTGTTGAGTGGCGGGAATTTTGGTTTTTCTGTTTTCAAGAATCAATCTTTCCGAAATGAATTGCATCGGAAGTGGTTCTCTTTTGCATATACCACGGGCAGAATTCGTCAAATAGCCGGTATCGCGCCCAAGCACATCTATCCGCTGCCTATTGTCAAGTTAAACAAGAACTTAAAGCTACTTTTCAAGAAATAAATGTTGTCATTTTTAAGATTCCTGAAAGATATTTCCAAAGGCCATCGCCCGGCGCTGACCGTCATCCTTGTTATCGGTATTTTAAGGGTAGCGGTTTCACTTAGCTTTGTGTGGGTGCTGAAAATGGTAATCGATGTAGCTTCGGGCGATACGCAGGGCTCTTTGCTGAATTTTTCGATAATTCTTGCTTTGTTGACTTTGGGAAGGGTGCTGCTTAACGTACTTGATGTGCGCTATACAAACATTACGGAGGTGAAAGTGGGTAACTCTATCCGACGAAAAGTGTTTTCTAACTTGCTGTACACCAAATGGATGGAAGTGAACTCGTTACACAGTGGCGACGTGTTGACCCGAATTATCAAAGATACCGACGATATCATAAAAACACTTATCTCTACGTTCCCCGTACTGGTTACATCGGCGCTACAGCTTGCGGGCGCGTTTGTTATTCTGTTTATCATGGATGCGCGGCTGGCTCTTATTCTGGGTATCGCCATGCCGCTTTTGTTGCTTTTCAGCAAACCGTATTACCTGAAAATGAGGGATTATACCCGACAAATTAAAGAAAGCGAAAGCTCCATAACTTCCATGATGGAGGAAAATTTGTTGAACCATTTAGTGGTAAGAACGTACGAAAGGCAAGAAGATGAGTTGGACAGGTTAGTAAATCTTCAGCTCGAATTGCAAGGCAAGGTGAAGCAAAAGACAAAAGTTTCGGCTTGGGCGCGCTTTGTGTCGGGAATGGCTTTCAGCGGCGGATACATTACGGCGTTTATCTGGGGGGCGTGGGGTATTGCCAACAAAAGTGTCACTTTCGGGACAGTTACCGCTTATTTGCAATTGGTTAATCAGATTCAGCGGCCGCTTTTCGAGTTAATGCGGCTGTTTCCTACACTCATTTCGGCGCAAGCATCTACCGAAAGGCTCCTGTTTTTGAACAAACTGGAAACGGAGGAAATTGGCGAAAAGCAATTTTTAGACGGACCTATTTCGCTTGTTATCGATAACCTAACCTATGCGTATGAAGATGAAAGCAAACCGGTTATTTCCGGTTTCTCGATGCATGTTGATGCCGGTGAAATGGTGGCTGTGATGGGCGAAACCGGAGCGGGAAAAACAACATTGATTCGTTTGATTCTGTCGTTGATAGAACCGGATGAAGGCGAAATTTTGATACGAAACGAATCGAAATCTGTTCAAGTGTCTCCCGAAACACGCTCCAATTTTGTCTATGTTCCGCAAGGCAACACGTTGTTTAGCGGTACAATCCGCAACAACTTGTTAATTGGAAATCCGGATGCCGATGAAGAAATGCTTGTAAAGGCCTTGGATATCGCTTCGGCAAATTTTGTGTTGAAATTGCCCGACGGACTCGATACGGTTTTGGGCGTAGGCGGTTCGGGCGTTTCGGAAGGACAGGCGCAACGAATTGCCATTGCGCGTTCGTTGTTGCGTCCCGGAAAAATATTGCTGTTAGACGAAGCCACATCTGCTTTGGATATCGAAACCGAAAAAACTTTTCTGAAAAACCTGAAAACTCTTATCGGCGACCGAACGGTGGTATTTATTACCCATCACACCGAAGTTGCTAACTATTGCGATAGGATTTATAGGATTTGAAAGTATGTTTGGGGTTTTGAGTTCTGAGTTTTGAGTTCTGAGTTCAAAGTAATTCCATTCGCCCCGCCTCCTTGTCTCCTCGCCTCCTCGTCTCCTCGTCTCCAAGCCTCCCTGTCTCCCTGTCTCCCCGTCTCCCAATCCCCTCGTTTCATTTACTCTCCAAGTATTTTATCAATGCCTCGCTGCGTCCTTTTTCGTATTTCAGTTTCTCGATCTCAAGTATAAGCGTAGAGAGTTCAAACGATTGGGCAACTGCTCTCTTCGCGGTCTGTGATAACGTGACGGTTGAGGTTTTATTTCCGATAAAGCTCAGCGTAACAGGCTCTTCTTTAAACGTATAAATAAATTTAGCCACACCATTATCGTCTTTTCCCGAAAAGCGAACAATTTCGTAAGTGGCGTCGAGGGTGCTAAAACGGTAATTCAGTCCATCGGTAGTAACCGCGAGCGATTCCGCGAAAGAGCCGTCTTTTGTAGTCACTTTTATTCGGTTGTGTCGTAACGAACCGCCGGACAATACACTTTCTATATACATTTGACCTTTCTCACTCACGGCCGAGCGCAATCCGTTTTGTTGAAAAGAAGCATTTAGTGGATAAATTTTGGGTACGTAATCGCCAATCTCCTGGTATTGCGGGTCTCTCACATAAGTGAAATCTTTAAGCGTTTCGGTAAGAAGTTGTTGATTAACGGTGAGCATCGAGTCGCAGAATTGAATGTTCCGCCTGTTTTCGGCCATACGAACTTGCTGCATCAAATCGAATCCTTTGTTTATTTCGTCGAACGATGTCGGATAGAGTTCCTTTATACTGTCTATCTTAAGCTTAGCCAGCGAATAATTTCCTTCGTTTAAAGCCGACTCGGCTTCGGCAAGATACGTTTTGGCATTTCTGCCTTTCCCCGAACACGAAATAAGAAGTAACGCGAGCATACACGCAATGGGGAGTAAACGACGATAGGTGGTTATTTCCCTGAGAAATAGTTTGTTTGATATAATTTTCTTCATAAATTCAACATAAAATTAAAAAATATATTCAACGTTAAAATGGTTTTCACGCTCATTTATTGTAATTTTGTAAATAGTAGCGGAGAATTTGTTGCGGTCTTTATTTTTTGATTAGCGATGCCGGCAAGACTGCTCTCACCACTACACGATTATGGTGAACGGTGTAAACGATTGCCATTTTTTTGAATCGAACAACTCGGGCAGAGGCTCCGAAACGAAGTACATCTTTTTTATCGGATACGCGGATAGATGGGGCGTATGTTGAAAGACGGGAAATGGCTTCGTATAATTCTTTTACGTACGTTGATGCGGTTTTTGGAGCTTGATATTCATTTGTGATTGCATATTCCAAGTCAAGAATATCGCGCTTGGCTTGTGATGAGATATAAACATCGAGACGTTTCATAACTTTCTCAAATCCACACCGTAATGTTTTTCTAATCTGTTGTATAGCTCATCGAAAACCTCATCCACGGTGTATGTTTTTTCGCCGGGTTTGTATTCGCGGTTGCTGTAATCGACGTCTTTAAACCACTCTTCGAGACTTTTTTCGTCAATCTCGTCATCCACGGTTTGTGAGTCGACAACATACTCTTTCGAGGGTTCTTTTACAGAATTTTCCAAAAAGTTGATGTAATCGTTGACGTCTTGGAGTTTATCCGCCGGGAGTTGTCCAATTTTGCGCATCAATTGTTCGCGAAGTTCATTTTCTGTATGCATAACGAAGCGATTTTCTAAAGCAAAGATACAATTTTCTTATTGAAATAAAAGTGATGTGAATTACACATCGAAAAATTAATTATAATTATTAGAGTTTATTAGAGTTTATTCTGAATAAAATGTTATAGATTTGATGTTTAGAGTTTTACCCGAAGGGTAATATTTTCATAACCGTATGCAAACGAGGAACGAGTGCAGCTTACGGAAGAAAAACCCCTGAATCGTCCGCCTGAAAGGCGGCACATAAAAAGTTCGACCACTTCGGGTCGGGTTGAGGTGGGGATACTTCTACCGTAGGTCACCGACCTACGGTTACGAAAATAACACCTTTCAGGTGTGATGTTGCTGTAAATTAAGCATATAATAAACTGTTCAAGATAATCTCTATTCTGAATAAAATGATATGATGCTAAGTTAAGAATAATATGCCGTTTCGTGAGACTTTGCGTCTTGGTGCCTTGGTGCCTTGGTGGCAAAAATTAATAGCCACAAAGGCTCAAAGACAGAAAGCGGCACAAAGTAAAATTCATTATTTGCCATTTTACAATTAACTTGACAATAGGTGTAATGTTATTGTAAATTAGGCATATAATAAACTAATCAAGATAATCTCCATTGCGTAACTTTTTAATTAGATAAACCTGAAACGACTGTGTCAGCTATGAATCGGACACTATCGCGTAAGCTTTATTTTCTGAATGTGTTACAATAATTTATTCAACGAACTTAATTATGGATATTTCTCGCGAAGAGATTCAGGATTTTTTAAACAAAGACGTTTTTAAGCTCATTTCCGATGTTGCCGACCAAATGCAGTTGGAATGCTATGTTATCGGTGGCTATGTGCGTGATTTCTTTTTGTATCGCCCGTCGAAAGATATTGATATTGTTGCCGTTGGCAAAGGTATTGACCTGGCCGAAGCGGTTGCCGGTAAATTAGGACGGCGGACAAAGCTGTCGGTCTTTAAAAACTTTGGCACGGCGCAAATAAAATACAAAGACTATGAAATTGAATTCGTCGGCGCGAGAAAAGAGTCGTACACACGCGATTCGCGAAAACCCATCGTAGAAGACGGAACGCTGGACGACGACCAAAAACGACGCGATTTCACCATCAACGCCATGGCATTCTGCCTGAATAAAGCCCGATTCGGTGAGCTACTCGACCCTTTCAACGGCTTGCAGGATATCGAAGATTTAATCATTCGCACACCGTTAGACCCCGATATCACCTTCAGTGACGACCCGCTCCGCATGATGCGCGGCATCAGGTTTGCTTCGCAACTGGGTTTCGATATCTTTCCCGAAACGTTCGACGCTATTTCCCGAAACAGGGAGCGAATAAAAATCATCTCGAAAGAACGAATTGCCGACGAGTTAAACAAAATAGTTCTTTCTCCCAAACCCTCAATCGGTTTTATTTTGCTGGAAAAAACAGGTTTATTGGAACTCATTTTTCCCGAACTGCTGGCGCTCAAGGGAGCCGAAACTCGTGACGGGGTGGGGCATAAGGACAATTTTTACCACACGCTCGCTGTTCTCGATAATATTTCGCTAAAAACGGATAATCTTTGGTTGCGCTGGTCGGCAATTCTGCACGATATAGCCAAGCCCGTAACCAAACGCTGGGACAACAAATTGGGCTGGACATTCCATAACCACAACTACGTTGGTGAAAAAATGGTGCCCAAAATCTTCACCCGGATGAAGTTGCCGCTCAACGAAAAAATGAAATACACGCAGAAAATGGTGTCGATGCACATGCGTCCCATGCAGTTGGTTGAAGATGTGGTAACCGACTCGGCCGTTCGCCGTTTATTGTTCGATGCCGGCGACGATATCGACGATTTGATGACGCTTTGCGAAGCCGATATTACATCGAAAAATCCGGACAAAGTGCGGCGACACCTGCGAAACTTCAAGATTGTGCGTCGGAAACTGACGGAAATTGAAGAAAAAGACCGCGTGCGAAATTTTCAACCGCCCATTGATGGAAACGAAATCATGGAAATATTCGGCTTAGGGCAGGGTAGGGAAGTAGGCGAATTGAAATTGCTCATTAAAGAAGCAATTTTAGAGGGTGAAATTCCCAACGAACGCCGGGCGGCTTACGATTTTTTAATTCAAAAAGCTAAAGAAATGGGGTTGGAGCCCGTTCAAAAAACTGAATTATGAAGATTATCAATTTTATTTTCAGCCTTCTATTTGCGGTATCAGTAAATGCGCAAACCAAGTGGTACGAACCGTTGAAGGAAAACGTGAATGTTATCCAAAATCAGGGTTGGACAAACGAAATCGGGAAAACTTACCGGCGTTTACCCGATAGAGCCGAAAAAATCGTAAGAAAATCGGTTTGGGACCTTTCGGAAAACTCAGCCGGATTGGCGTTGCATTTCTATACGAATGCCGAGAAAATTGAAATCCGTTACGGCGTAGCGGGCAGTCACGCCATGTATCACATGCCGGCCACCGGAAAATCGGGAGTTGACCTGTATGCCATCGATTCCGACGGGAAATGGCGTGTAGCAACGGACAAGATGAGCTTCGGCGATACAATCGTGTATACCTACAACAACTTGTCGCAAAGTCAATACCATGAGCTTGGCTTCGAATACCGGCTTTTCTTGCCGCTCTATAATTCGGTGAAATGGATGGAGATTGGCGTTCCCGATTCGGCACGATTTGAGTTTATTCCCGTGCTCCAAGAAAAACCGATAGTGGTTTACGGAACATCCATCGCGCAAGGCGGATGCGCTTCACGTCCGGGAATGGCGTGGACAAATATTTTATCGAGAAAACTTGATTTGCCTGTTGTTAATCTCGCGTTTTCGGGAAACGGACCGTTAGAAAAGGAACTCGTAAATCTAATCGATGAAATAGACGCTTCGCTCTATGTGTTTGATTGTCTTCCGAATATGGGTTCTTTATCGTCGGAAGAAGTGATAAGCCGAACTGTTTACGGAGTAAAAAAATTAAGGGAAACCCACCGCGATACTCCCATTCTTATTGTCGATCATATCGGGTATAGAAACGACGAAACCAACAAATCGACCAAAGAATCGGCCGATCGGATGAATCATGCTTCTCGACAGGCATTCGACTCTCTTGTTCAATCGGGAATGAAAAATATTTATCACCTGCACAAAGATTCCATTCATTTCCCCGATAACGGATGCGTGGACTATATTCATCCCAACGACCTCGGGATGCAGGTTTACGCCGATGCTTACGAGAAAATTATTCGCGGAATATTGAGTATGCCGGTTGGCAAAATCAGTACTGCCCAGCCGGTTAGTCAGCGTCGGGAACCGGCTATTTACGAATGGAAGAGCAGACATGCTGACATTTTGCAACGTCTTCAATTTCAGCAACCAAAAAGAGTAATTATTGGAAATTTCATTACGCATTACTGGGGCGGCGAACCCGGACGTGAAAACGGGAGCATAAGTTGGAAAAAACAGATGCAACAGGCAGGTTTCTTCAATTTAGGATACGGATGGGATAAAGTGGAAAATGTACTTTGGCGCGTTTATCACGGCGAACTTGACGGATATCGGGCAGAGGAGGTTGTGTTGATGATTGGGACAAATAATTTAGGCTCGAATTCGGATAATGAAATTGTTGACGGATTGGAGTTTTTGCTCAAACAAATCAAAATTCGTCAGCCGAAGGCTAAAATAAAAGTTCTTGGATTGCTTCCCCGGCGTGGTAAAGAGGCTCATGTGAAAGCCATAAACCGACAGATTTCGGAAATGGCCCTGTTGAATAACTACACGTATATTGATTTGGGACACAGGTTATTGGGCGGCAATGGGAAAATAGATGAAAATTTGTTCTTAGACGGTTTGCATCCGAATGAAAAAGGTTACTCGAAGATTGTTGATGATATCGTAAAGTAAGTAACCGGTATGAATTATAGTGATATGTTCGATAGTGATTCGTTAGTTATTCAAACGACGTAGCTGAAAAAATTGTTCGCTTCTGCCGGATAACGGCCAAACGAATAACAATGAAAATAGATTGCTTCTCCGACAAGTAAATTGGCGAAATCGAAGCGAAAAATCGAATAAAACAGCTGCAAATTTCCAATTTTCGCAATATTTTTGTTACTTTGCATCCAATTTGGGAAAATCCATTTATGTCGAAAAAGAAAAAGATAGCTACTGCTCGGTTTGTCAATGCAAAAATCACATCAACCATTAGTATTACGTTAGTGTTGGTTTTGCTGGGACTTACCATCCTTATCCTGTTTATGGGCAATGGGTTATCGAATTTCGTGAAAGAAAATATGAGTTTCAACGTGATGCTCGACAACGATATTTCCGATGCCCGCATTCAGCAAATTCGGAAAAATTTAGATGCGCAGCCGTTCGTTAAATCATCTCGTTTTATCAGCAAAGCCGAAGCAAAAGAACAGCTTATCAAAGACTTGGGCGAAGATCCTGAAGAACTTCTCGGATATAATCCGGCGCAAGACGCGATAGAGATTTACCTGCATTCGGAGTACGCCAACAACGACAGCATAGCGGTTATCAATCAAAAAATCAAACAACAAAGCAACGTTCGTGACTTGCTTTACCAGCAGGAAGCTATCGACCTTATCAACGATAATTTATCGAAAGTTACGATGATATTGTTGGTGTTGGCCGTTGTTTTGCTTTTTATATCGTTTACACTTATTCGCAACACTATTCGATTAAGCGTTTACTCCAAACGATTTATTATCAATACAATGAAGTTAGTTGGTGCCAACGGCAATTTCATTCGCGCGCCGTTTATCCGAAGCAATATCTTCACCGGAATTGTTGCCGGAATTTTGGCAAACGGAATCATGTTCCTTATTCTTCTCTATTTCAACAAAGAGTACGCGGAACTGCAATCCATTTTAAGCATGACGGATTTGCTCATTATCTTCGCTATCGTCATTTTACTCGGAATTCTTATTTCGACCGTTGCAACTTATTTTGCGGTAAACCGTTACTTAAAAATGAAAACCGAGAATTTGTATTACGTGTAATTCAGTATTAATTCTTTGCTCTTTGCTCTTTGCTCTGACTCATAACTCATAACTCAAAAAATATGTCTCACAAAAATCTTGCTTTCCACAAAATAAACCTGATTATTTGCGGTGTTGCCGTACTTATCATCATCGCCGGTTTTTTGCTGATGAGTGGCCCGTCAACCACTTTCGATGGCTTTGAACCCGATATTTTTAGTGCGCGACGCATTAAAGTAGCCCCCGTTGTTTCTTTGCTTGGCTTTGTGCTTATGATTTTCGGAATTTTGTATCCCGCAAAAAACAAAAAAGAAAAATAAAGATACGCTTGTTTACGCTTGTGATGATGTCACTTTCGTAATGGACTTTCTTCAAACAGAGACGATAAAGTTGCGGAAGAGAATAGTTTTTATCGCGCAAAGCGCCTATCATTCGCGTAGTGAATCTATCAGCGCAGTTCTATCTATAGTAAAGCGTAAGAGTAAATAATTCAACAATATACATGAGCATTTTAGAGGCAATTATCATTGCTATTGTAGAAGGCTTGACGGAGTTTTTGCCCGTATCGTCAACCGGGCACATGATTATTACGCAAGCTGTATTGGGTGTAGAAAGTACCGATTTTGTAAAAGCATTTACGGTTATCATTCAGTTTGGCGCCATCCTCTCGGTGGTAGTGCTTTACTGGAAACGTTTTTTTCGACTAAATCCGATAACCGTTTTCGATAAAAATGCGGTACGGGGAATGAGTTTCGGACAGAAATGGTGGACTTTTTTGAAACGATTTCTGCATAAATTCGATTTTTACTGGAAATTGTTCATCGCAGTTCTTCCGGCCGGTGTGCTGGGATTAATTTTTGGCGATTGGATAGACTCCTTGCTCGAAAACGTTTTCGTGGTCAGCGTGATGCTGGTTTTGGGCGGTATCGTGATGCTTTTTGTGGATAAATGGTTTAATAAAACAAGTGACAATCAGTCGATTTCGTGGCAGCGTGCGCTGAAAATCGGATTTTTTCAATGTATCGCCATGATTCCCGGTGTTTCACGCTCCATGGCCAGTATCGTGGGCGGTATGAGCACAAAATTGAACCGCAAAAACGCGGCCGAATTTTCATTCTTTCTGGCAGTACCAACCATGGCTGCCGCGGCCGGATATAAGTTATATCAATTGATAAAAGATCCCGTGAGCGCGACAATGTTACAAGAAAACACGGGAATACTTATCCTCGGAAACGTAGTTGCGTTTATTGTTGCCATTGTTGCCATCAAATTTTTTATCGATTTTCTTACCAAATACGGTTTTAAAGCATTTGGATGGTATCGGATTATTGTAGGAAGCATCTTGATTCTATTGTTGTTATCCGGAACCGTTTCTAACGTAGTTTAATGTAATTCAACTCCGCGACTCATCAAACCAAGTGAATTACCATTAGCAAACGCAACTGTAAACTATTGCGAGAATAATATGGATTTTATTGAAGGAGAGATTCTGCACATCGATAAACCGCTGTATTGGACTTCGTTCCGATTAGTAAGGGTGGTTAGGGCAAAACTGTGTCAGAAATTGAAAATAAAAAAACTGAAAGTGGGACATGCGGGAACTCTTGACCCGTTGGCTACGGGTGTGATGACCATTTGTACCGGCAGAAAAACCAAGGAAATTGATCGGCTTCAGGCACAAGTAAAAGAATATGTGGCCGAAATCAAGTTGGGAGCGACAACTCCGTCTTTTGACCTTGAAACCGAGATAGATGCCACATTTCCCGTTGAGCACATTACCCGAGAAAAAGTAGAGAATTGCTTAAAAAAGTTCATCGGTGAGATTGAACAAGTACCGCCTGTTTTCTCTGCCGTGAAAATCGACGGCAAAAGAGCATACGAATTTGCCAGAAAAAACGAAGAAATTGAACTAAAAGCCAAGAAGTTGGTTATAGATAATATCGAACTGTTGCATTACAATTTACCAACCATAACTATCAGGGTCGAATGCAGTAAGGGCACATATATACGTGCATTGGCGCGCGATATTGGCGAAAGTCTCCAATCGGGTGCGCACCTTCTTGCGCTTAAACGAACAAAAGTGGGAGAAATCTTACTGAAGGATTGTTTAAAGGTTGAGGAGTTGGAAGATTTTTTTGAATCACAAATCAAAAATTAGAAATATAGCTTCAAACACTATACATCGGTTATCCGACATCAGACACAAAAAAATTACAGAACATACATATGAAACTTTCTCAGTTTAAATTTAACTTACCGGATGAATTAATAGCCAAGTATCCGAGTAAACATCGCGATGAATCAAGATTGCTTGTGGTTCATAAAGATTCCGACAAAATAGAACATCTTGTTTTTAAAGATATTCTAAACTATTTTGATGCCCACGATTTTTTTATTTTCAACGACACCAAGGTTTTTCCCGCCCGGTTGTTCGGAAACAAAGAAAAAACCGGAGCCAAAATTGAAGTCTTTTTGTTGCGCGAACTCAACCCGTCGCAGCATTTATGGGATGTTTTGGTAAATCCTGCCCGAAAAATAAGAATCGGGAATAAATTGTACTTTGGTGAAAACGAGGAACTTGTAGCCGAAGTGATTGACAACACCACTTCGCGTGGCCGTACCCTTCGTTTCCTTTACGACGGCCCCTACGAAGAATTTAAAGATTTGCTGTTTTCCATCGGTGAAACGCCAATCCCTGAGTACATGGAGCGGGCAGCGGTGCCCGAGGATGCTGAACGCTATCAGAATATTTTCGCCAACACCGAAGGTGCAGTAGTTGTTCCCGCAGCCGGTTTGCACTTTAGCCGCGAGTTGATGAAGCGTATGCAGATTAAAAACATCGAGTATGGTTTTCTCACCCTTCACCATGGGTTGGGTGCCTATCGTGATATCGATGTTGAAGATTTAACCAAGCATAAAATCGATTCGGAGCAGATGATTATCACGCAGGAATTGTGCGACAAGGTAAATACGGCAAAAGACAGCGGTTATAAGATTTGTGCCGTAGGAACATCGGTGTTACGTGCCATCGAAACGACAATTAGTACCGATGGCCATATTAAGCCTAGAGATGGCTGGACGAACAGATTTATTTTCCCGCCCTATGATTTCACTTTACCCGATGCGCTGGTTACAAATTTCCATTTACCTTACTCCACGCTGCTGATGGTAACTACAGCCTTTGGCGGTTACGAGAGGATAATGGATGTTTATCAAACAGCTATAAAAGAGAAATACGAGTTTGGTGCGTATGGCGATGCCATGTTGATAATTTAGGGTAATGCACTTTGTGCTATAAAGCTATGCCGATAGATTCACTTCGCAAATGATAAGCGCTTTGCGCGATAGAATTGTTCAATTCCACGACTTTAGCAACTAACGGAGTGAGTTTTATCGTTTTGCGGAATGCAACACCTATCGCGAAGCCTATCGATAAAAAATCATTCCACAACATGAATAGTAACGGCAACCATATTGTTTTTTTGGGCTTAGGCTCCAACTTAGGCGACAAGCAAAAAAACATCGAACAGGCGTACAACCTAATAGAAAAGCGGATTGGGAAAATTGTTTCCCGTTCCGCTTTTTATATAACTGAACCCGAGGGATTTGAATCTGGAAATCGGTTTGTCAATTCGGTGTGTGAGGTGGAGACCAAGCTGAGTGTTCGTGAGTTGTTGCAAAAAACTCAGGAAATTGAAAAGAAATTGGGCAGAATCAAAAAATCTCTGAATGGAGTGTATTCCGACCGTCTTATTGATATTGATATCCTGATGTTCGGTAACTTGATTATGGAAGGACCCGATTTAATTATTCCGCATCCCCGCTTTCATCTACGCGATTTTGTGTTAACTCCTTTCGCCGAAATTTCCCCCAATACAATCCATCCGGTTTTCGATAAAAGCGTTTTGCAGTTGCAAAAGGAATTAGCTCACGGCTAAACGAACTTGCAACTTTGTCAAAGTTCCGAACTTTGACAAAGACTTCACAGCCAGCGCTAAGCATCTGATCGCTCCAAGTCGGATAAGCTTTTTTCACACCGTTTGGATTTTCGACAAAATTAATAGGGGAATTTGACATTAAGAGGCACCTATTATCAATAAAACGGTTACATTTGCAATTGAATTCACTATCAATTCGCATTCAAACACTATATGACACACTACCTGAAATGCAATAACTGCGGTAAACTGAACGAAATAAAATCGGAGTACGTGGTGCTGTGCACTTCGTGCGGACAAAAACTCGAAAATAACTTTACGCAGTGGAAACATCGAAATCCGGGCTCCACCTTTGAGGATTACAAAAACAATGTCTGTTTAACCGAGAGCCAACTTCCACCGGAACCTCCTCGAAGTAACTCCCGCAGAACGTTAAAATCGCGTTCGCTGAAAGAAAAAATTCTGATTGTGGCAACCGTTGTCCTTTTTGCAGGTATTGGCTCATGGTTTGGTAGTTCGGCTGTGCGCAACATTCAGAATAGTAAAAAAACAGATAAGAAAGTTTTATCGGAGCAATGGGTAAAGAAAACCTATGGCAGCTACGGGTTATACATTGAAACACCTTGGGAGCTAAAACCTGCCGCACCTCTGCCACTTCCCGAAAATGTAAACAAAATGCTGGAACGGTTGGAATCTTTTGAGAGTCAAAACGATGACCAATTTAAAATTGGAGTAGTTTCTGGAAAATACAATCCGGCGGAAGTAATAGAAATGAGTTTGCAAGGCGCGGCGGACGGTGCCGTTAATGAGGTAAGAAACATGCCGGGAGTTACCAATTTTGTTTACTCGCAAGATAGTTATTCCGTCAATGATATTCCGGGATTTATTCAACGAGGCACATACAATCAACGTGGATTTAAAATAGGCTTTATCAATGTTGGTGTAGTTAAAGATTATAATTATTGGCAGGTAATGATACTTGGACGCGAAAATGACGAAGTTGCTCAAAAAGCGGCGGAACGCATCATTAAATCCATACAAATTGATTATTGACTCGGAACGAAAAGGTAAATTTACAGATGACAAAATAACAACTATAATCGAAACAATTTTTATGAAAAAACTCAATTTGACGCTTGCCGCATTCCTGTTTCTATGCGCGATGTATTCTTGTTCTCCAAAGGTAGTAACACAAGTAATTAAAAGTTATCCCGCTTTGCCCGAAAGTGAAGAGGTGATTGTTTATGAACGCGAAAAGAATGATTCTGTTCCTGTGGGTGCGGAAACATTAGGCCATATTGCCGTGGTAGATAACGGTTTTTCTACAAAAGGTTCGTTTGAAAGGGTAGTGGAATTGGCATCGGCAGAAACACGCGAGAACGGCGGCAACGGTTTACTTATAACCGACCACCTGAAGCCTTCGTTCTGGGGAAGCTCTATCCACCAAATAGCCGGCGTTATGCTGAAAGTGGATAAAAAGGAAAACGAGTTTGTTTCTTCGCAGGAAACTTACGTAAGTATTCAGGAAGAAAACGAACGTAAACGCATAAGAATTCCGTCACATACCTTGATGATAAATACCGGTTACGCTCATCTTGGTGGTCGCACGGATAACCTTCAGCCCGAAGAGAAAAAAATGGTAGATAAATTGCATCAAGGGATTACCTGGGACGTTCGATATTACTATCATCACAAAGGACTACCCTATGGCTTTGGATTAGTGGTGTCGCAGTTTTATTCCAGCCCGTTTAAGGACTTGGTTTATAACAATGTTAAAAACAACGTGAGGTTAGACTATGCCGGTTTATCATTCGGGTGGCGTAACGCTTTTTCTCCCAAATGGATAGGCTCCCTGTATTTTGGGCTTGGATATCTGGGAGTCATGCAGAAACTCTCTAATCCGAGCAATATAAATGAATACGGTACTTTGACCGGTTCAACGGTAGGCTCGCATTTTGGTCTCGGAATCGAATATCAGGTTTCTAAACGCATTGGAATAGGCGCAGATCTGTCGGGAATAAGCGGCTATTTAACTTCTGCCAATTACTACAATTTGACCAAAGACCCTTCGTCACCGGATATTAGTAACGAAAACAGGCTGAATGTTAGCCGCATCAATGCCACTGTGGGGTTGAGGTATTATTTGAAGTGAAAACAAAGCCGAAAATTTGCTTCGGAGAGAATTGCATGCATAATTATTTTACAAATTGAAAAATGAAAAACTTAAATAAAATTGGTCATCCGTTGTTCTTGATGAGCATACTATTGCTTGTGTTGAATGACTGGATGTTGAAATCGGTTTTTCACAACGAATTAACCGGTAAATTATCGGATTTTGCAGGATTGTTCGCTTTTCCTTTTTTGTTTAGTGTACTATTTCCGAGAAAAAAACTTTTTATCCATATAGTTACCGCCTTAGGTTTTATGTACTGGAATAGTCCCCTATCACAAGGATTGATTAATCTGCTGAACAACTGGTATATACCCGTAATCCGTACAATTGACTACACAGACAACATTGCCTTGCTTTCCATTGCTTTATCGTTCGTTGTGCTAAAATCAAATTATTTCTTTCAATTGCATTCGGCTGTCAAAAATATATGTGTTGTTTTGTCGTGCACGGCTTTTCTTGCAACAAGTTTACCACCGCGTACAGTAAGAGAATATGTGATAATGGATAAAACGTATGAGTTCGACGTTTCGAAGGAGCATTTGATTAATAAGTTGAACTTCATACAAATGGACTTGCTAAAAAAATATTTCTCCAATAACCCTAATATCCATTTTGACGAAGAAAAAAATATATTTTATTACGGTAATAAAGAAAGGTATCTTCAATATCTAAAAACTGATGATAGTTTCGGGACACTGGATACACTGGCTTTGCTTATTGACGTTGATAAAGTAAGAGATTTAGATACAATACATTTGAAAAATGCTTTTATGGAAATCCAAATCACGGGAAACGATTTACAGTCTGAGATAAAACTGATGCGTCTTTACAAAGTTGTCAAAAGGATTAGTGAGAAAGATTATAAAGCAAAAGCAATCAAAGAATTTGAAAAGAGAGTGGTAAAGAAAATACCCTAATGGATAAATTATTTCCATATTTATGCGCACATTTTTTCTAATAAAGTTATAGTCCCTCATTGCTCAATCTTTGGCGGAAAATTGCGCGAGTAAAAGGAATCAGCTCATAGCTAAACCAGTCCCCACCTTTGTCAAAGTTCCG
>CAZKZB010000047.1:0-22345 GCA_964557135.1 uncultured Petrimonas sp.
TTCAAATACTCATATATGGCTTGTTGAGCACGTACGGGCGGTTTATCGTCGTGTTTAAATACATTTTCCAGATTTTCGTTCAACCAAGCCGCGCTCGTATTATCCTGCAGTTGAATAAGAAGAATGTCGATTATTTCGCGTTTTAGTTTTTCGGAATAAATGGGGAAAGCCGCTTCAATACGTCGATGCAGGTTTCTTGACATCCAGTCGGCCGAAGTGAGAAACACGTTTTCTTCGCCGTTGTTGTAGAAATACCAAACTCGGGCATGCTCGAGGTAGGCGTCCACAATACGCGTTATTTTTATGTTTTTGCTGTACGGCTGATTGGGAACCAAACAGCAAATTCCCCGAATAATCAAATCGATTTCCACGCCCGCTTCACTGGCACGATACAAAGCGTCAATCATTCCCTTGTCCTCTAAACTGTTCATTTTAAGGATAAGCCTGCCCGTTCCCCCATTTTTCAGGTTTTCAATTTCTCGTTCAATCATTCGGTTTATTTCGGCAACCATGTTGAATTGCGCTACCAACAAATGTTTGAATTCGCGCATGTGCGGTTTGCCTTCCAACACGCGGAAAACTTCGTCAATTTCCTGAATAATTTCTCTGTTCGATGTCAGTAAACCCTTATCCGAATAGATACGCGCGGTTTTTTCATTGAAATTTCCGGTTCCCAAATAGGCGTATCCTTTTATCGGCTCTTTAGCATCGTTGCTTCGTTTACGCACGTAAGCCAGCTTGGCGTGCACTTTCAGCCCGGGGAGGCTGTATATGATTTTAATTCCGGCTTGCTGCATCAGTTCCGACGAAAGGTAGTTGTTTTCCTCGTCGAAACGGGCTTTCAACTCCACGAAAACAGTTACTTTTTTTCCGTTTTTGGCCGCGCTGATAAGGCTGTTTATCACAGCCGAGTTTTCTGCCACACGATACTGCGTTACCTTTATTTCCAATACTTTAGGGTCAAAAGCGGCTTGTAGGAGAAAACGCAACAGGTAATCGAAAGATTGATACGGAAAATGAAGCAAGATGTCCTGTTTACGCAACACCCGCAGGATGGAGTTGTTGTTTTCGAGCTCGGGTACACGAAGCGGTTGCGGAAGCTTTTGCTTGAGTTTTTCGCCCACGGGATTAGGCAGTTTCATCAATTCCGCCAGGTTCAGGTAGCGCCCGCTTTTCAGCAGTTCCTCTTCTTCAATTTCGTAGGTTTCGCACAAGTATTTCAGAAAATAATCGGGCATGTCTTTGTCATACTGAAAGCGGGTGACCGCCCCGATTTTACGCTTGCGAACCTTTCTCAAAATCTTTTCAGCAATGTCTTTTTGGTCTTCGTTTTCGAGCGAGAAATCGGCGTCGCGCGATATTTTTATGCTGTAACAATCCACAATGTCATAACCGGGAAAAACGCTTTGCAGGTTGGCTTTAATCACATCATCGATAAACATCAGGTAGTGTTTTCCGTCTAAATCGGGCAACTCGATGAAGCGGGGCAGCTTGGTGTACGGAATCTTCATGATTGCGTACGTATATTCGGGTTTCTTCGTGTCGTTTTTTTTCTTTCTTTTATTCCGGAGACTGATTGCCTGGTAAACCCGATCGTCTTGAATAAACGAGTGGATGATGTCCTTTTGAATAATCATGGGTTGGAGAAAAGGGAATACCTCTTCGTTGAAGTATTTTTCCACATAAGCGCGGTGAAACGGCTCCACTTTTTCGGTTTGATAAAGAATGATGCGGTTTTTCTCTAATTCCGGCAGAATAAGGTCGTTGAAAATGTGGTAATACTCTTTTTCCTGATGGGTAACCTCTTCATTTATCTGCATCAGAATTTGCAAGGCCTCTTCTTTCGATTCGTCCCGCTTAATGCTCTCCAGCAACGAACTGTGGTAGCCCGATACGCGTATTTTATAAAACTCTTCGAGGTTGGACGAGTAGATTGCCAAAAACTTAATCCGTTCGTAAACGGGTAGGCGTTCGTCCTTGGCTTCCAGCAAGACCCGATAGTTGAACGAGAGCCAGCTGATGTCGCGTTTGAAGTATTTGTAAGGTTCCATTTTGTTGCGAGTTACGTGTTGCGAGTTACGAGTTACGCAACCGTTTTGTTTAAAATTTGCTGTAAATTTACTAACTTTGTCTGAATTAAAAAAGAAAAAAGACTTCTCTGTGCCTCTCCGCGAAGCCTTTGTATTTCTCTGTATAATCTCAGTGAACTCTGTGTAACAAAACAATGAAAAAGATTGGTCTGCTCTCCGATACCCACAATTATTGGGACGAAAAATACGAAATCCATTTTGCCGATTGCGATGAAATTTGGCATGCCGGCGATATCGGCTCGCTTGAGCTTGCCAATAAGTTCGAAGCCATAAAGCCGTTCAGGGCGGTGTATGGGAATATCGATGATTTTTCCACCCGCAAAGTCTATTCCGAAACGCTTCGTTTTACCCTCGAAGGTGTGGAAGTTCTGATGACACACATCGGCGGATATCCCGGCCGGTACGAACCGCGCATCCGACCACAATTATATACCCGTCCGCCCAAACTGTTTATCAGCGGTCATTCACATATTCTGAAAGTAATGTACGATAAAAACTTGGAGTGTTTACACATGAACCCCGGCGCGGCGGGAAAATACGGTTCTCACCGGGTGAGGACCTTGTTGCGTTTTGTATTGGATGAAGGAAATATCCGTGATTTGGAAGTGATTGAAATAGGAAAGCAGGGTTAGATCATCTCGAAAACAATCCCCGAAATACCAATTAGAATTAATATTGTTCCGATAGTCTTATTTAGCATCAACAGGCCGGTTCGGCTAACAAATTTTCGCATCTTCGAGAGCAATGAAGTAAGGAAATACCACCAAATTACGGCTCCTAATGAAATGGCCAACAGTCCAACGATAAAATAAAGCCAACCGCCCTGCGAAAACGGGTCGAAATTGAATCGAGCAAAAAGTGTGATAAACACGAAGATGATGGCAATGTTGGAGAACGTAAAAAGAAAAGCCGAAATAAAGTCGCGTTTGTAACGGGTTTCTTTTATTTCGGTATCGGGTGTCCAGTTTTTTATGGGATTCGACCTGAAAACAGCCAATCCGAAAAAAACAAGAATAATACTGCCCACAATCAGAGTTACTTTCTCATTCTTCTCCAAAAAATCGGAGATAATGCTCATACCCAAAAGTATTATCAACGCATAAACTAAATCGGATAATGCCGCACCAAGGCCGGTAGCCAGTCCGTGCCATCGTCCGCGGTCAAGCGTACGTTGCACACACAGCATTCCAATGGGTCCCATGGGCGAGGACACCAGTATTCCAATAAGCATGCCTTTTAAAACAATCATTAACATCGGGAGCGATTTTGTCGATTCCGTCTGCAAAGATACGTCAATAATTAAAACCGACAAAAACAGATTTAATTTCCTTCGTTCCGTCAGTTTTATTAACTTTGCAAAATAATAAATTTGAGCCGAGGGAAATGACGGCGCGCTCAGTCAGCGCCCCGTAATCCGCCACGGCGGACAAGCCCGTAGCCAATAACCCGTAACTCGTAATTCGTAACCCGTATGATTACTTTTTTCAGAACTCCATCGCAGAGCATCATTGCCGTTGATGCAAGACAACCCATTGAGGATGAGCAAAAAAAACGTTTGAAGTGGCTGTTTGGAAATGCCGAACCTATAGCTTATTTCGAGATTGACGAGATTTTCATAGGCCCGCGCCGCGAAATGATTACCCCGTGGAGCACCTGTGCCGTGGAAATTACCCAAAATATGGGAATCGAAGGCATTGTGCGCATTGAGGAATTTTTCCCCGCTCAAGACGACAGCGTTTTTGATTCGATGTTGCAACGCAAGTACAAAAGACTCGATCAGGATATATTTACCATCGATAAACAACCCGAATCTATTATTCTGATTGATGATATCGCTTCCTATAATGAGGAGGAAGGCCTTGCATTAAGCGAAGATGAGATTGATTATCTCAACAACGTAAGCCGGAAAATGGGTCGAAAACTTACCGACAGTGAGGTGTTCGGTTTTTCGCAAGTAAACTCCGAGCATTGCCGTCATAAGATATTCAACGGAAAATTTATTATCGACGGAGAAGAAAAAGAGAGTTCGCTCTTCCAACTGATTAAAAAGACATCTAAAGTTAATCCCAATGCCTTGATATCGGCATATAAAGATAACGTGGCTTTTTTCCAAGGGCCTACAATCGAACAATTTGCGCCGGCGAGCGGTGATAAACCCGACTTTTTCGAAACCAAGGAGATAGAAAGTGTACTTTCGCTGAAGGCCGAAACACACAACTTTCCCACTACCGTTGAACCGTTTAACGGCGCATCTACCGGAACAGGAGGTGAAATCCGCGACAGGCTGGCCGGCGGCAAAGCATCGCTTCCGTCGGCGGGAACGGCGGTTTACATGACCGCTTATCCGCGAATGGAAGAAGGACGCGAATGGGAAAATGTTTTGCCTGAGCGTGAATGGCTTTATCAAACGCCGGAACAGATTCTGATGAAGGCATCAAACGGGGCTTCCGATTTTGGCAATAAGTTCGGACAGCCGCTTATTTGCGGTTCGTTGCTTACGTTCGAACATGCTGAAAATTACAAGAAATTCGCTTACGATAAAGTGATTATGCTTGCCGGAGGCATCGGTTTTGCCAATCAGAAAAATGCGATTAAAGGTGATCCGCAGCCCGGTGAAAAAGTAGTTGTAATGGGTGGCGACAATTACCGTATCGGGATGGGCGGAGGCGCTGTTTCATCGGTAAATACCGGCGAATTTTCATCGGTAATTGAACTGAATGCCGTGCAGCGCGCCAACCCCGAGATGCAGAAACGCGTGGCAAACGTAATTCGCACGCTGGCCGAATCGGACGACAACCCCATTGTTTCCATCCACGACCACGGTGCCGGCGGACATCTGAACTGTTTATCGGAACTGGTGGAAGCCACGGGTGGAAAGATAGAGATGGATAAACTTCCCATAGGCGACCCTACGCTTTCGGCCAAAGAGATTATCGGAAACGAAAGCCAGGAGCGGATGGGATTGTTGGTTCCCGAAAAAGAACTCGAGCGTATTAAGCAGATTGCCGAACGCGAACGCGCGCCTTTCTACGTTGTGGGAGAAACCACGGGCGATATGAGGCTTACTTTCGAGCAGGCCGACGGGAAATTGCCTATCGATATGGAACTGGATGATTTCTTCGGAAAATCGCCCATGACCGTTATGAACGATGAAACGGTGGAAGAAACTTATACCGCGCCCGAATACGACGAGAAAAATTTAGAAATATACATAGAAAACGTCCTGAAGTTGGAAGCCGTGGCTTGCAAAGATTGGTTGACGAACAAGGTTGACCGCTCGGTTACCGGACGGGTTGCCCGTCAGCAATGTCAAGGTGAAATTCAACTTCCGTTGAGCGATTGCGGGGCTGTCGCCCTCGATTACAGGGGCTACAACGGTATAGCCACTTCCATCGGACATGCGCCGCAGGTGGCAATGATTGACCCTGCCGCAGGCTCGGTTATGGCCATTTCCGAAGCGCTTACCAACATTATTTTCGCTCCGTTGAAAGATGGTTTGCAAAGCGTTTCGCTGAGCGCCAACTGGATGTGGCCCTGCCGCAACCCGGGAGAGGACGCCCGTTTATACAAAGCGGTGGAAGCTTGTTCCGATTTTGCTTGTGACTTGGGTATCAACATCCCCACGGGAAAAGATTCGCTCTCGATGACACAAAAATACGGCGACGATAAAGTCTTCTCGCCCGGAACGGTTATTATTTCCGCAGCAGCGGAAGTGAACAACATACGCAAGATTGTTTCTCCCACGTTGGCATACATCAAAGGAACTTACCTTTATTATATTGACTTCTCGTTCGACTCGTTGCGATTGGGCGGTTCGGCCTTCGCGCAGACGTTGGGCAAAATCGGTGACGAAGCACCCACCGTGAGCGATGCCGAATATTTCAAAAATGCTTTCGCTGCCGTGCAAGAATTGGTAAATCGCGGACTGATTATTGCCGGACACGATATTTCTGCCGGAGGTATGGTTACCGCCATGTTGGAAATGTGTTTCGCTAATCCGGAGGGTGGTTTAGACGCGCGTTTGGATAAAATCCGACATTCCGATTTGATAAAAATACTTTTTGCCGAAAATCCCGGCGTACTCATCCAGGTGAAACATCACCGCTTGGTAGAGAAAATTTTGGGCGATTACGGCGTTGGTTTTGCCATTGTCGCTCGTCCCATCCAGGAGCGTAAGTTTATTATCGCGAGGGGTGATTTCCGCCAAGAATTCGATGTTGACGAACTTCGCGACGTGTGGTATCGCACTTCTTACCTGTTCGACAAAAAACAAAGTGGAAAAGAATCCGCACTGGCGCGCTTCGAGAACTACAAGAATCAACCGTTGCAATTCAATTTCAAACCGTCGTTTACCGGAAAGTTTGCTGATTTGGGCTTAGACCCCAATCGCAGGGAGCGCTCCGGACTGACTGCCGCTATCATTCGTGACAAAGGAACCAACGGCGAGCGCGAGATGGCGTATTCCCTCTACCTTGCCGGATTTGATGTGAAAGACATACACATGACCGACCTTACTTCGGGACGCGAAACGCTGGAAGACGTGCAATTTGCCGTTTTCTGCGGCGGATTTTCCAATTCCGACGTGTTTGGTTCGGCAAAGGGATGGGCAGGTGGAATTCTGCACAACGAGAAAGCTCAAAAAGCCATCGAAAACTTTTATGCACGCCCCGATACGCTCAGCTTGGGTATTTGCAACGGCTGTCAGTTATTGATGGAACTTGGGTTGATATATCCCGAAATGGGCGAAGCTCATCCCAAAATGCAGCACAATGTTTCGGGCAAATTTGAATCGGCGTTTGTGAGTGTAGAAATTCCCGAAAACAAATCGGTGATGTTTAAATCGCTTGCCGGAAGCAAACTCGGCATTTGGGTGGCGCACGGCGAAGGTCGTTTTGAGTTGCCCGACGATGCTTCGAAATACAATATTTCCGCTCAATATGTTTACGACGAATATCCCGGAAATCCCAACGGTTCAGATTACAATGCCGCTGCTGTTTGCTCTGCCGACGGACGTCATTTGGCTATGATGCCGCACTTAGAGCGCACCATTTTCCCGTGGCAAAACGCTTATTATCCGTACGAATTCCGCAAACACGAGGTTACGCCGTGGATGGAAGCGTTCGCGAATGCGAGGGAGTGGCTGTTGGGTGATGCGAATTCCGATTCGCATTAACGGAACGATTTGGCGACTTGGCGAAAGGGAGACCGGGAGACAAAGGGCGTATCTTTGTTTTCGTCTTCACCACAGCGTCCGACCGATTTCCGGTCTGACGCGTAAAAGTAAGAACTTTAAAATAACCAAAACGTGATGACTCAAAAAAACGCAATTAAATTATTTGAAGATAAAAAAATCCGCACTCTTTGGGATGATGAGGAGGAAAAGTGGTATTTCTCTGTGGTGGATACCATTGAAGTTCTTACCGATACCGACCGCCCAAGAAAGTATTGGAGTGATTTAAAATCTAAGCTGAAAAAGGAGGGAAGTCAGTTGTCCGAAAAAATCGGACAACTGAAAATGTTATCTTCCGATGGGAAATTTTATAAAACGGATGTTGCTGACACCGAGCAACTTTTTCGCTTGATTCAGAGTGTCCCCTCGCCCAAAGCCGAGCCTTTTAAGTTGTGGCTGGCACAAGTTGCCCGACAACGAATTGATGAGATTGAAGATCCCGAAATTGGTATAGACCGACTAATGGAAACCTATTTACGCAAAGGTTATTCCAAAGAGTGGATAAATCAACGTCTGAAAAGTATTGAAATACGAAAAGAATTGACCGACGAATGGGAAAAGCGAAACGTGAAAAAAGGACAGGAATATGCTATTCTTACAGATGAGATAACCAAAGCGTGGAGTAATTTTACCACAAAACAATATAAGCAGTTCAAAGGGTTGAAGAAGGAGAATCTTCGCGACCACATGACTAATCTCGAACTGGTGCTGAACATGCTTGCCGAAGCCTCTACAACTGAAATATCGAAAGATAAAGAACCGCAAACTTTTGATGAAAATAAAAAAGTAGCCCGACAGGGCGGAAATGTAGCCAAAGCCGCACGCAAACAATTGGAAGAAACCACCGGCAAAGACGTAGTCTCAAAACTCAATGCGAAAACTCTTTTGCCGAAAGCGAAAGAAAAATAGACAATCGAATAAAATACTTATTTTTGCGCCGCCGCGTCTGACCGATTTCCGGTCTGACACATAAAAATATTTCAAAACTATAACAACGCATATTCAATGCCTAAACCCAACATCTCAGCCGCCGCCTATTCCGACACCAAACCGCACTACGAAATCCTCAACGGATTGCGCGGTGTGGCGGCAGTTATGGTTATTTTCTATCATATTTTCGAAGGCTTTGCCACTTCGCCCATCGATCAGAAATTCAACCACGGCTATTTGGCGGTCGATTTCTTTTTCGTTCTTTCCGGTTTCGTTATCGCATACGCGTATGACGATCGCTGGGGGAAAATGACCATAAAAAACTTTTTCAAACGCCGACTTATCCGCCTGCATCCGATGATTGTGTTGGGCGTCGTGTTGGGCGTCATTACTTTTCTCATTCAGGGCAGCGTGAAATGGGACGGAAGCAGTACTCCCGTTTCTATGATAATACTTGCCGCTGTTATGAGTTTTTTCCTGCTTCCGGCGACACCGGGTTCGGGTGTGGAAGTGCGTGGAAACGGAGAGATGTTTCCGTTGAACGGCCCAATCTGGTCATTGTTTTTCGAGTACATCGTCAATATACTTTATGCGTTATCGCTTCGGCGGATGTCCAATAAAATGCTTGTGGCGTTTGTCGCGATAATGGCAGCCGGACTGGCTACTTTCTCCATCGGAAATTTGTCGGGTTATGGCAATTTGGGCGTGGGTTGGAGTCTGGCGGATTACAATCTGCCGGGCGGGCTTTTGCGCGTGCTGTTCTCATTTTCGGCGGGGATGTTGATTTCGCGTGTTTTCACGCCCGTGAACATTAAAGGGGCGTTCTGGATATGCAGTTTGCTTATTGTGGTGTTGCTTTCCATGCCGTATGTGGGCGGTAAAAACAGCATGTGGATGAACGGTATTTACGACGCTCTATGCGTTATCGTTGTTTTTCCGATACTTGTTTATTTGGGCGCGTCGGGCAAAACATCAAGTAAAACCTCTTCTAAAATCAGCAAGTTCTTGGGCGACATTTCCTATCCGCTCTACATTGTCCATTATCCGTTTATGTATTTGTTTTACGCGTGGCTGTGGAAAAATAACCTCACTTTTTCGCAAACGTGGCCTGTGGCATTGGTTTTGCTCATCGGAAATATTTTATTGGCATACCTCTGCCTGAGACTTTACGATATTCCGGTGCGGAAATACTTGACGAAACGGTTTTTACTGAAATAACACACGAAGATTGGATTACAACTCTTGTCGGTGGATTAGACTGATATACATGGTCTTACTCCATCCGATTCCTCTTTTAATAAAAAAATCCTAATAAAAGTGAAGTAGAAAACAAAGTTTTCTGTTTTTTGTTATCAAATACAGTGTTTTATGTCACTTAACATTATTAATATCAACAGCTTTTATGAAGAAAAACATCTTAACGATTGCTTTTATTTTCATAGGATTATCGGTATTTGCTCAAAAAGGAACCATCAAAGGGCGTGTGGTCAATGCAAAGACAAACCAGCCGATTGAATTTGCCAATATTCAGATACAAGGTACAAGCATCGGTTCTACTTCGGATTTAGACGGCAACTTCATTTTTACGGGTATTGATCCCGGTTTTGTGCGCTTAGCGGTAAGTTTTATCGGTTTTGAAACAACCGTATCTTCTGAAATTCAAGTTCAGGGAAACCAAACCGCGTTTATTGATATTGCGATGTCAGAAACGGCTCTTTCGTTGGATGAAGTGACCGTTCGTCCCAACTTTAATATCAAGCGAATAGAGAGTCCTGTTTCGATATTGACCATCGGGGTGCAGGAGATTGAAAAAAGTGCCGGAGTCAATCGCGACGTTTCAAAAGCGATGCAAGCACTTCCCGGAGTGGGGGCAACCGATCCCAATCGGAACGATTTGATTGTACGCGGCGGAGGCCCCTCAGAAAATGTTTTCTACCTCGATGGGATTGAAATCCCGATAATCAACCACTTCTCTACGCAAGGCTCATCGGGTGGGGCAGTCGGCGTTGTAAACCCCGATTTTGTCCGCGAAATCAGCTTCTACACCGGAGCGTTTCCGGCTAACCGTACGAACGCGCTTAGTGCCGTGATGGAAATCAGGCAAAAAGATGGAAGCAGAGACCGCGTACATACTAAACTATCGGTCGGAGCATCAGATGCAGCCCTTACGGTAGATGGTCCTGCCGGTGCAAATTCAACGTTTATTTTATCGGCGCGACAGTCTTACCTTCAACTCTTGTTCAAGGCTATCGGATTGCCTTTTTTGCCTACCTACAATGACTTTCAGGTAAAATACAAGTACAACCTCAATGAGAAAAACGAACTGACTTTCATCGGTATCGGCGCCATAGACAATATGACGTTGAATACCGATTTGCAGGAAACGGGTACGGAAGCCCAGCGCTATGTGTTGGGATATCTTCCTGTTTACAACCAGTGGAATTACACCGTAGGAGCAGTATTCAAACATTTCGGGAATAGCTCTTTCGATACATGGGCATTGAGCCGAAACATGCTTCGAAACAAAAACTTTAAATACCTCGATAACGATGAAAGTAAGCCCAAAACGTTCGATTATGTCTCCGATGAATCCGAAAACAAGCTGCGTTTTGAGCGGGTCTATACAGGTTTGCCGGTGAAACTTCTGCTTGGAGGAGGTGTGCAGTATGCTCGTTATACCAATTCAACTCAGGCTCAAGTGTTCCTGAACGGCGCTGTTAATGAGATTGATTATAATACTCAACTCGATTTATTCGGTTATCAGGCTTTTGCACAAGTTTCGGATGAATATTTTAAAAACCGGCTGAAATTGTCGCTCGGGATTAGCGCTGTAGGCAACAACTTCAACAAAAATATGAAAAATCCCCTGAATCAAATTTCGCCGCGCTTTTCAGCTTCTTGCCTGCTTACGGAGAAATGGGATATTAATGCCAATTTCGGGCGATACGCGATGCGTCCGGCCTATACGTCGCTCGGATTTAAGAGTCAGGCAGGCGAGTACGCTAATCGAAACGAAGGGGTAAAGTATATCTTTTCCAATCAGATGATTATGGGCATTGAGTTCCGACCGAGTAACAACGCAAGAATGACTCTCGAAGGATTTTACAAGCAGTATGAGAATTATCCGCTATCGGTTTCAGAAGGAATCAGTCTCGCGAGCAAGGGGACAGAGTATGGTCAGGTGGGTGACGAAGAGATAATTTCTACCGGTAAAGGGCGCGCGTATGGTGTTGAGTTTTTCAGCAAGATTTTAGATTGGAAAAACCTAAACGTAACCACAACGTACACGTTTTTTCGAAGCGAATTTACCGATAAGGAAGGCATTTACCGACCTTCGTCGTGGGACACGCGGCACATGCTAAACCTTATCAGCAGTTATAAATTTCCGAAAAGCTGGTACGTGTCTGCCCGTTGGCGCTTTGTGGGCGGTGCACCTTACACCCCCGTGGATATGGAGTTGTCCACCAATAAAGCGGCATGGAGCGTTACCAATCAGGCATATATCGATTACAACAGCTACAACTCGTTGCGCCTTCCCAATGCCCATCAGTTGGACATGCGCATAGATAAAGAATTCTATTACAAGAAATGGACATTGAACCTGTATGCGGATGTGCAGAATGTCTATAATTTCAAATCGAGAAATGCACCGATTTATACCAATAGAGATGCCAGCGGTGTCATTATGGATGATCCTGCCGATCCGGTAAACCGCCAGCGGATCCGTGTAATTGACGCTTATAGCGGTACTGTATTGCCCACTGTAGGGATAATTATTAAAATGTAACTTTTAACACGCTAAAACTATGAATCCGACAAGAATTTTCTATCCGTTACTTGTAGCTTTTTTTGCCATAGTTCTTGCATCGTGTGTTTCAATCAAAAAAGAAACTCCTCAGGTTCAGGAATTCACGTATGGAAAAAGAAACGGAGGAAGCCTTATCACACTAAAATTCGAAAAAGGGAAAGAGCATAATCACCCTTTGTTTGCTATTTGGCTGGCAGACTCCGAAGGTCGTTTCGTACAGACGCTTTATGTCTCCGAAAGTATTGGGAAAGGCGTTTTCAAACGTGCGAACCGGCAGGAAGGACGTTGGATGGCAGGCGAAATTCAACGTCCGGCTGCTCTTCCGTACTGGGTACATCAGCGAAATAAAAGAAATGAAGCCGGAACATTGTTGCCAACCCCGAAGCAGCCTGTTCCGGATGCTTACACGGGAGCAACGCCGACGGCTTCTTTTGTTCTTCACCTCCACACCGATAAACCGTTGAGTGGAACTTACACGTTGTTTTTAGAATTGAACCAGTCGTGGGATTGGAACGAGCACTGGACAAACAACAAGTTTCCCGATGACAATGAGTATAAAACATCCAGCCAGCCGGCATTGGTCTATGCGACTAAGATAGACGCCAACAGTCGGGATGAGGTTGAGTTGAAGCCCGTGGGGCATAGCCATTATTCGGGCAAGGACGGGGAGTTGTATGATGGCTTGAATACTTTATCGACCGCATTAAGAATTGCCAATAAAATAACTGTTACCGTAAAACCATAAGGTTTCAAGTTTTACAGCAGAACATATTGATGCTTATTCGTGAATTTAGTACTTTTGTATGCCCAACATAAACAGGGTTAAGTTTCTATGAATCAAATTTTCGAATATAGACTCAAAGTTCGCGATTACGAGTGCGACGCACAAGGGCACGTTAACAACGCCAACTATCAACACTATTTTGAAGTGACGCGTCACGAATTTTTAGAAAAACACGGGCTTAACTTCTTCGACTTACATAAACAAGGTGTTGATGCCGTAGTGGCAAAGGTTGAGATTCGCTACAAAGTACCGCTTATCGGGATGGATGAATTTGCTTGCACCATCTCCAAACTCGAAAAAGTAGGCGTGAAATATGTTTTTTATCAAGAAATTATCCGATTATCGGATGAAACGCTGTGCGTTAAAGGTAAAATAGAAGTGGTAACACTCATCAACGGAAAACTCTCCAAACCCGAAATTTTCGATAAGGCTTTTACCTCGTATCTGTAAAACTATAATTTGAATGACAACCGATAAAACCCTCTACCAAATTGCTCTCACACAAATTAAGGGTGTTGGCGTAATTCTTGCTCGCAACCTGATGCAAGCGTTGGGCGATGAAGAGGCTGTTTTTAAGGCGAGTTCGAAAAAACTTGGCACTATACCGCGAATTTCTCGTCGTTTAATTTCTGAAATTCGAAGTCCGGAAGTGTTGAGGCGTGCAGAACAGGAGTTGGAGTTCATTTCCAAGAATAAAATTCACCCCGTTTTCTTTACCGATGTAGATTATCCGCAGCGGCTTGCCAATTGTATCGATGCGCCCGTGCTACTGTATGTAAAAGGAAATGTGGATTTTAATCGTGAAAAGGTAATCAGCATCGTGGGCACGCGCAATGCTACACGACAGGGGCAGGAGTTTTGTAGAAACTTTATCAAAGAGTTGTCGGGGCAATTTCCTGAAATACTTATCGTAAGCGGGCTGGCATACGGAATCGATGTGTGTGCTCATCGCGAAGCGTTGAAAAATGGTGTTTCAACCGTTGGCGTATTGGGACACGGTTTAGACCGGATTTATCCGGCTGTTCATCGAAAAACGGCCGTTGAAATGCTCGAAAACGGCGCGTTGATTACCGAGTTTCCGAGCCAATCCAACCCCGACAGGCATAACTTCGTGAAACGAAACCGCATTGTTGCCGGAATGGCCGACGCCGTTATTGTTGTGGAATCGGGCGAGAAAGGCGGCTCACTTATTACCGCCGATATAGCCAATTCCTATTTTCGCGAAGTGTTTGCCGTTCCGGGGCGTACAACCGACTCTATGTCGCGCGGATGCAATCGGTTAATAGCCGACAATAACGCCGTGCTGCTGCAGGACGCCAAGGGGATTATTGAGCAAATGGGGTGGGGCGGTGCCGCAAAATCAGTTCAGCCCAAACAAAGGGAGCTGTTTCTCGATCTTTCGGAAGAGGAGGAAAAAGTATTCAACGCGCTCAACGGTAAATCCGGCGTACAGGTAAATATGCTTGCCATAGAACTCGATACACCTGTTGCGGACTTGTTTATGACGTTGCTCGAATTGGAAATGAAAAATATAGTACAGGCGCTTCCAGGCGGAATGTATAAGTTGTTGTGAATTTTCTAAGAGGTAATTTGAGTTCACCGTTATTTAATATGGGTCTCTTGAAAATTATTTCTTTTCTTGTGATATAATCAAAAAAATATCTGTATGATGAACAAAGTATTAAAAAACTCCTTGTTGTTTTCTTCCATATTGTCCGGTTCCTTTTTACTGATATGGACATTTTTCAGTTTGTTGTCTTCTGATTCGCTGGATTGGAGACTAGGTTTTAGACTCGTTGCTTTTATTATTTCTTTGTCTATTTTTGTCACTTCTATATTAGGATATATAGTTTTTCTAATCATTGAAAGAAATCTTAAGAGATAAATCATCTTTTGTAGTGGTTTTTACCTCTCTTTATTTTGTCTTATCTACTTTTTAGGAAATAAAACAAAAGCGAATTGATATTTTAATCTTACTATTTATTTTTCTTTTTCTGGTCTTATTTGTTCTCGATATTTTAGTTTCATTTATTAATTAACGTGAAAATGAACAACAAACTTGAATTCTATAGGAATTTGGTTTTGGGCTTTATAATGATTATTATTGGAGTCCAAGCCATCTTTATTAGTGACGGCTTTTTATACGAAAAAAGGAATTTCTGGATAATTATCCTTTTATCTATTGTGGCCATTATTTCAATATTTGATAATGTAGAAAAAATTAAAAAGAAAGACAAAAAAGTAATTTTTTTGTTTTTATTATTTACAAATATCTTTTATCTGTTTTCATTGCTGTATTGTTACATTTTCTGATTTTTGCGCAAAGCTTTAAAATAAAAAATACCTGTAAAACGGATTATCATAAAAAAGATATTCCGTTTTCTTTTGAATTTTATTATCTTTGGTCTTTCAACCACAAATATTACAATCATGGCATTACAAGTTGGCGATAAAATCCCCGAAATTTTAGGAAAAGACCAAAACGGAAACGAAATAAAATCAAATGATTTTGCTGGTAAAAAGTTGGCACTCTACTTCTACCCCAAAGACAATACACCCGGATGTACGGCTCAGGCTTGCAGTTTACGCGACGGCTATTCAGCGTTGAAAAAAGCAGGCT
The DNA here is from genome assembly GCA_964557135.1 of uncultured Petrimonas sp. GTDB lineage: Bacteria > Bacteroidota > Bacteroidia > Bacteroidales > Dysgonomonadaceae > Petrimonas. The sequence goes on from CAZKZB010000047.1 coordinate 15,463, forward strand.
ATGCCATTGTGGGAGTAAGCATAGACGGCGAAGCTTCGCACCAAAAGTTTATAGATAAGTTCGATTTGCCTTTTCCGCTCATCGCCGACGTGGATAAAACCCTCGTGGAGCAATTCGGCGTATGGCAAGAGAAAAAGAATTACGGCAGAACCTATATGGGAACCGTTAGAACCACATTTCTGATTGACGAAAACGGCATAATCCGTCACAAAATTGAAGGACGGAAAGTGAATACAAAAAATCACGCGGAGCAGATATTGCAGACAGCAGGATAATGTGCTTCGCACGATAATGTTTCTCGATAAAGCTACGCCGATAATCAGTATATCGTTATCACGAACACAGTGAGTACTATCGCCGCAGGCATTATCGTTATGAAATAGCATTATCTATCATCAAATCAAAAGAATAATCATATAAACAACATAAAATTATGGCAGAAGAAAAAAACATAAACTCCGAAAAACTCAAAGCGCTTCGCGCCGCAATGGATAAAATTGAAAAAACTTACGGCAAAGGTTCCATCATGAAGATGGGTGAAGAAAAAGTTGAAGAAATGTCGGTTATTCCAAGCGGATCCATAGGATTAAATGCCGCTTTAGGAGTGGGTGGATACCCCCGAGGACGCGTTATCGAAATATACGGACCCGAATCGTCGGGAAAAACCACATTGGCCATTCATGCCATTGCCGAAGCACAAAAAGCCGGCGGTGTTGCCGCTTTTATCGACGCGGAGCACGCTTTCGACCGCTTTTATGCCGAAAAACTGGGAGTAGATACCGACAACTTGCTTATTTCTCAGCCCGGCAGCGGTGAAGAAGCGTTGGAAATTGCCGAGCAACTCATTCGCTCGTCGGCGGTTGATATAGTAGTAATCGACTCAGTAGCCGCGCTTACACCCAAGAAGGAAATTGAAGGCGATATGGGCGATTCTAACGTGGGATTGCAAGCCCGATTAATGTCGCAGGCCCTTCGAAAGCTAACTTCCACCATTGGAAAAACCAACACCACGTGTATTTTTATTAATCAATTACGCGAAAAAATCGGCATCATGTTTGGAAATCCCGAAACTACTACCGGTGGTAATGCCCTGAAATTTTACTCGTCGGTGCGTTTGGATATTCGCCGCATCGGTCAGTTGAAAGACGGCGATGAGGTGCATGGAAACCAAACCCGCGTAAAAGTAGTAAAAAACAAGGTGGCACCGCCGTTCCGCAAAGCCGAGTTCGATATTATGTACGGCGAAGGAATATCGCGCGACGGAGAAATCATCGACTTGGGTTCTGAACTGAACGTGATTAAAAAAAGCGGTTCGTGGTACAGTTACAACGATACTCGTCTCGGACAGGGTCGCGATGCCGCAAAACAAACACTCAAAGATAATCCCGAACTGGCCGAAGAGTTGGAAAAGCTGATTTTTGAAGCTTTGAAAGAGAAGAAGTAGTTGGATGACCGATGACGGATGTCAAAACACAGAATTGGAGTTGTATCAAAAGTATTCCTACAGTTAAATTTTGTCATTCTGAACGCAGAGAAGAATCTATTCGTCACTATTATAGATACTTCATTCCTCCGCCAATTGGCGGATCCATTCAGTATGACAATTTTATGGTGATTTTACTTTGATACAGCCCCAATTAAAAAAACCACAAATTAAAACCATTGAATACTATTGTTATTATGTCTAAAACCACCAGTACACATCAAGAACTTGCCGCAGATCTTAAATATCTTCAACTGTTAGCAAAAAGTTTTCCAAACATTGCTGCCGCGAGTACCGAAATTATCAACCTTGAGGCTATTTTGCATTTACCAAAAGGCACCGAGCATTTTCTGGCCGATATTCACGGCGAAGCCGAAGCGTTTCAGCACGTATTGAAAAACGCATCGGGCACCATCAAACGAAAAGTAGAGGAGATTTTCGGGCAAACGCTTCGAGAGAGCGAAAAAAAAGAACTCTGCACGCTTATTTACTATCCGAAAGAAAAACTTCGGCTAATTAAAAAAAACGAACCCGATTTACACGAATGGTATTCGGTGACGTTGAATCAATTGGTGCGTGTATTGCAATACGTTACACTGAAATATACCCGCTCTAAAGTGCGAAAAGCATTACCTCCTAAGTTTGAATACATTATTCAGGAACTGTTGCACGAATCGGGTATAAATCATCATAAATCGGCGTATATCAGCGTGATTTTCAACTCTATAGTTTCGACGGGCAGTGCCGATGCTTTTATTGTTGCCATTTGTGAAGCTATCCAACGATTGATTATCGACCGACTGCATATTGTAGGCGATGTGTATGACCGGGGCGACGGAGCGCATCTTATTATGGACACCTTATTGGAATACCAAAATTTCGATTTTCAATGGGGAAATCACGATATCCTTTGGATGGGCGCAGCCGTAGGCAACAAGGCGTCCATGGCAAATGTGATTCGCATTGCCTTGCGTTATGCTAATCTTACCACGCTCGAAGAAGGTTACGGTATCAACTTACTGCCGCTTGCCCGTTTTGCCATGGAGGTATATGGAGGTGTTCCTTGCGAATTGTTCTTGCCCAAGCTGGGAATCGATAACAAAACTTACGACGATAAATCGCTGGAATTGTTAAGCCAAATGCATAAAGCCATAGCTGTTTTGCAGTTTAAATTGGAACACGAAATCATCGCTCGACGTCCCGAATTTGAAATGGAAAACAGGAATCTGTTGCATCGAATCGATTTTGAAAAGGGTACCATCATACTTCCAAACGGAAAGGAATATCCGATGAAAGATACGGCTTTACCCACCATCGACCCAAAAGATCCGTACAAACTGACTCCGCAGGAAGAAGAACTTATCGACCGTCTTTCCCACTCGTTCACCCAGAGTGAAAAGCTGAAGAAGCATCTTATGGGTTTATATTCGAAAGGCAGTATTTACCTCACGTTCAATAAAAACCTGCTGTATCACGCTTCTATTCCATTGGACGAAAAAGGTCGATTTAAGAAAGTGAAAATTCAGGGTAAAGAGTACTCCGGACGAGCTTTTATGGATAAAGTGGATCGATTGGTTCGTGCGGCCTATTTTGAGCAGCAAGACATGAAACAAAAAGCATTTGCAGAAGACTACATGTGGTATTTGTGGTGCGGAAAAGATTCGCCCTTGTTCGATAAAGACGCGATGACCACGTTTGAACGCTATTTTATAGCCGATAAAACCACACATCACGAAGAAAAAGGATATTACTTCGTGTATCAGAATCAACGTGAGACCTGTGAAATGATACTGAAAGAATTCGGCTTGGAAGGCCTCGATACACATATCATAAACGGGCACGTTCCCGTAAAAGCCATAAAAGGCGAACAGCCCATGCGCGCCGATGGCAAACTATTGGTTATCGACGGCGGCTTTTCTCGCGCGTATCAATCGGCGACCGGAATAGCGGGTTACACACTTATCTTCAATTCGCAGGGAATACAGTTGGTGCAACACGAACCTTTCGATTCGGCTAAAGAAGCCGTGGAAAAAGGAAACGACATACAAGCGGTAACCGTGGTTAAAGAGTTTATTTCGCACCGGATGTTAGTGAAAGATACCGATAACGGAAACGTGCTGGCTGCTCAGTCGGCCGATTTAAAAAAACTGCTTGCCGCATACCGACTTGGTTTGATTAAGCAAAAAGATTGATTTTATACATTCCGTCAACAAAAGACAAATCGATGCGGAAAACGAGGAATCTAACAGCACAAGAAATAGTTCAACTTCAAATCCAGGGCTGCGATTGCTCCGACTGGTCGCTTGTGAAAGTAAGCGAAGGTTTCACGCCCCGTTTTATCAAAAATACCCGACTTTCGGGAAAGATTAAAATAGGAGTCCTAGAAAAAGAATTTGTGCTGGCAGGCGGATTAAAAAAACATTCCTGTATTAACGGCGCCGTTATCCACAATTGTGAAATAGGCGATAACGTGGTGATAGAGAATATCCAGAACTATATTGCCAACTACGTTATCGGCGATAATTGCTTTATCCAAAATGTAGATGTGATATTGGTAGATGGTCAAACCTCTTTCGGAAACGGAACGGAAGTGAATGTGCTCAACGAATCGGGTGGACGAGAGGTGCATATTCACGATAAACTATCGGCCCATTTTGCTTATGTATACTCCCTTTATCGGCATCGCCCCGATTTGATTAAACGCATGAAATCGATTGTCGATTTTTACTGCGAAAAACATGCTTCGGACATGGGATATATCGGTCGCGACTGCATGATTGTGAATGTAGGATACATTAAAAACGTGAAAATTGGTGAGTTCTCCAAAATTACCGGCGCCATGAAACTGAAAAACGGAAGCATCAACAGCAATGAGATTGCGCCGGTTTACATTGGCCGAAACGTGATTGCGCAGGATTTTATTATCTCTTCCGGTTCCCGTGTCGATGGTGGATGTATCATTACCCGATGTTTTATCGGTCAAGCTTGCCATCTCGACCATGGATATTCCGCTTCCGACTCACTCTTTTTCAGTAATTGCCAAGGAGAAAACGGCGAGGCTTGCGCGCTTTTTGCCGGGCCTTTTACGGTAACTCACCACAAATCCACGCTGTTGATTTCCGGGATGTTTTCTTTTATGAACGCCGGTTCGGGCTCCAATCAGAGCAACCACATGTATAAGTTGGGCCCCATTCATCAGGGAATTGTTGAACGTGGAGCAAAAACAACCAGTAATTCGTATGTGCTTTGGCCTGCTAAAGTGGGTCCTTTTTCGTTGATTTTGGGACGACATTATCAACATTCCGATACATCCAATCTGCCGTTTTCTTATTTGGTGGAAAGCGATAATAGGACGCATTTGGCTCCGGCAATTAACCTAAAAAGCGTGGGAACTATTCGCGACGCGAAAAAATGGCCCGAACGAGACCAGCGCAAAGACCCCGATAGACTCGATTTTATCAACTTCAATCTTTTGAGTCCATACACCATTCAAAAAGTATTTGCCGGTGTACAAATTTTAAAAAATTTGCAGGCGACGGCCGGACAAACCTCAGAAATATACACCTTCCAAAGTTGTATTATTAAAAATGCGGCATTGAAAAGAGGACTGGAGTTGTATGAGATAGTCATTCATAAGTTCTTGGGTAACTCCATAATCAAAAGGCTCGAAAAAACTCATTTTGCGTCTAATGAAGAAATCCGAGAGCGATTAAAGCCTGAAACGCCGATTGGTTCGGGAGAATGGGTGGACATTTCGGGACTGATAGCTCCGAAGTCGGAAATAGACAACCTCCTTTGCCAAATAGAAAAAGGCGAAATTTCGAAATTAAGCGATATCAACAATATTTTCAAACAACTCCACGAACAGTATTACACACTTGAATGGACGTGGGCGTGGGGAAAAATTCAAGAATTTTACCGGTTAACTCCCGAGACAATTACGGCTAAAAACGTGATTGACATTGTGAAAAAGTGGAAGACAGCCGTGGTGAAACTTGATGAGATGATTTACGACGATGCCAAAAAAGAGTTCTCGCTTTCTTTTAAAACCGGATTCGGCGCCGATGGAAATATTCAAGACAGAGCAATGGATTTCGAATATGTCAGGGGCGCATTCGATAATAATCCTTTTGTTGTGGCTACGCTGAAGCATATCGAAGACAAAAAAGCGCTGGGTAACGAACTTATCGAGAGAATAAAAAATATCGAATAACTAAGTGTTGAATAATCGAAATTATACCTAAAAAGCGATATTTCTATGAAATATTGCTTTTTTTGGCTAAAAACGGAGCAAATTAACAGCATTTGGTGTTTTTGTGTGAGATTTATGTTATCTTTGCTCCTCTCTAAAGTCAGAAAATGAATAAAAAGCGAATGCATATTTGTTGTTGCTGTTGTTGATCACACCTTCCAAAATCGATCGACAAGGACTTTTCCTGTGTTCTTATCAGATAACAAATAAAAATTATTCATTTAAAAACTTCCCGTATGATACAAAAAACTTTTGAACTTATAGATAAGTTTCAACCGTTGCCCGTACAAATTCCAATAGATAAGTGTAAGTTGGAAGAAGTTATCGAAACGTTGTTTTCACAAATGTTTCCCGTTTGCGAACACATTGACATGCGTGAAATTCATGAAAAATTGAAGGACTGCGCACTTGCATTGAACGTGAATATTTCTAAGCTAAAAGATCAACAGTTTGCCGATGAGGTCGTACATAGATTTTTCGATAGACTTACCGAAATACAAAATATTTTGTACGAAGACGCCAAATGCTATCTGAAAAACGATCCGGCTGCAAAATCCATTGACGAGGTAATTATCGCTTATCCCGGATTTTTCGCGCTAAGTGTTTACCGAATTGCACACGAACTGCATCTCTTGGGAGTTCCACTTATTCCGCGTTTATTCAGTGAATACGCGCACTCAAAAGTAGGAATTGATATACATCCGGCGGCAAAAATCGGAAGAAATCTGTTTTTAGACCACGGAACAGGAATCGTTATTGGCGAGACTACGGAAATCGGAGACAACGTGAAAATATATCAAGGTGTTACCCTCGGCGCGTTGTATGTGGAGAAAAAACTATCCGATGTAAAACGGCATCCAACCGTTGAGGACAATGTGGTTATTTACTCGAATGCTACCATTTTGGGCGGTGAAACCGTTATCGGACACAATTCCACTATCGGCGGAGGAGCGTGGCTAACCCAAAGCATTATACCTTATTCACTGGTTTCCAATTCGGTAGATGTAAAGATAAGAACGATTAAAGATTTTGATCAACCTCTCGATTTTACTATTTAAACAAAATATTTCTTGCTTTCATAACATTTTAAAATTAGACTTATAGGTCAAAAAGTAGGCTGAAAACTCTGTAACTTCCTATTCTCACTA
>CAZKZB010000048.1:0-21683 GCA_964557135.1 uncultured Petrimonas sp.
TTTTTCCATACACAAAAATACAAAATATTTCCGATATTATGGCGTCAGGTTAATAGTAGAGCTTATCTGCGACTATTTCTTCTTCACCGATACCTATCGTTAGTTCAATTGCACTATTTCCCGAAAAGGATAAATTGCTTTGTAGCTTGCTGCCAATGGTTCCCATCGCCGCCTCGTCGGGCAACAGCCCGCCCTGCTCGGTAATAAGGTCGGCGTCGCAGGCGGCAAGGGCGAAGAGAAATATCAGGGCGGCGTAGAGGCGTAGCGTGCTACGTCTGTACAGCATTCCGTATAATTTACAGGTCGTTTTTAATCGTTTCATGTTATTTTATTTTTAAAAGTTTAAAAGTTCAAAGTTTAGAGTTCAATGTTCAAAGTTTAGAGTTTAAAGTTCACTCGTCAACTCATTTACTATTTCATCCTTTTTATCGGTAAGTATTTTGTATTTTTGCATTGCGTGTTTATTTCTAAATTTATCTAAAGCTATGGGTAACAACATCAAACTTTTCGAGAACAAACAAATTCGCACCCATTGGGACGAAGAGAAACAAACTTGGTACTTTTCCATCGTTGATGTGATTGAAGTGCTGACCGAGAGTAGTAATCCTCCAGCCTATTGGCGTAAACTAAAACAGCGCCTTAAAGAGGAAGGAAATGAAACCGTGACAAACTGTCACGCTTTGAAGATGCTTGCTGCCGACGGCAAAATGCGTTTTACCGATGTTGCCGATGCCGAACAGTTACTCCGTCTTATTCAATCTATCCCCTCGCCCAAAGCAGAGCCGTTTAAGCAATGGCTTGCCAAGGTTGGCTACGAACGGTTGCAGGAAACTGCCGATCCCGAACGAAGCCTTAATCGCGCCCGCGAAAACTGGCAACGGTTGGGCAGAAGCGATAAATGGATTCAGATGCGTATGTCGGGACAGGAAACCCGCAATAAACTTACCGATTATTGGAAAGAGAGCGGGGTCGAAAAATCGGACGACTTTGCCTATCTAACCAATCTGATTCATCAGGAGTGGGCTGATTTGAGCGTAAAGCAGCACAAAAACCTGAAAGGCTTGAAACGCGAAAACCTACGCGACCACATGAGTGAGGCTGAATTGATTTTTACGGCGCTTGCCGAACTCTCTACCCGCGGAATAGCGGAAACCGACCAAGCAAAAGGAGTGCGAGAAAACGCCATAGCGGGAAAGAAGGGCGGTAAAATAGCCAAAGATGCCCGCATAGCATTGGAGAAGAAAACCGGCAAACCGGTAATTACTTCACAGAATTTCTTGCCTCCATTGGAAAAAGACCTCGATGCCGAAGACCATTTCTTACCGGAAAAAGAATGAAACTTTGTAAAAGATCGCTTTTTTAAATTATCAATTTATCCGCGGGGCGGACGAAGCCGCCGCGCGGGGTCAGGGATTCATCAGCCGTATGGCTTGCCGCGTGCGGGGGTAGCTTTTGGTCGGGTCGTAGTAGTCTTTGCCGATGTCGGCAACGGCTATTCCCGCCAACGGTCCCAGCGATGCCACGCGATCGGTAAGCTCGGCAACGGCGGGTTTCTTCACGTTTTCTTCGTTGGCAATTACGCCGTCGGGCAGCGCCGTAAGCAGCAGCTTATCCTTCGGAACCAGCAAGAGCGCCATGCCCACCTGTATTTTCAGGTCGGTAACGTTGGCGGTTTTCTCGGTGTTGAGCGCCACGTAACTCAGTTTTTCCACATCGGCTTTATTCAGAAAAGCGGGGTCGCCCTCGAATACCAGCAGTTTGTCTTTGCCCGCGCCTGCCGCTGCCGAGAGCTTTTGCACAATCAGTTTGGCTGCTTCGCGGCGGGCTGCCTGCTGCTCATCGGTTCCGCCAAAGAGCGGAATGCCGGTGAAGGCAATGCCGTCTAATTGGTGTTGGGCAACGGCAGTCACGGCTTGGTCGAGGTAAGCGCCCAGCTTGGCGGCATCGGAGAGCTCAGCCGATTTTGCCGCGTAATCTACCAGATAGAGCACACGGGTGCTTTTTTCGTGGAGGGCGGCAATGTCTTCGCGGTCGGCATCGGTCATTCTGTCGGCGTTCGCCAGCGAAACCATGTCCAAACTGTCGGGCATGGAGCGCAGCAACTGCGCGGCGCTGGCGGGTTTTTCGGCTCCGTTTTCAAAACGGGCGTAGGCAATAAAGTGCTTGCTCTGTTTATACTGTTTGAGCGCCTCCATGTAGAGCGCCCACAATTCGGGATTCTGCTCCTTGGGCGTTTTCACGTCAATCTCCACGCTTTGGGGTTCGTTCCATTTGTCGCAGGCGGAGAATCCCGCCATTATCAACAATACGATAATCAACGTTGCGATGATTGATATTTTTCTATCTTTTTTCATTGTTAATTGCTAATTGTTAATTGTTAATTGTTTTCTTGTCCCACCACAGGCGCGTGCCGCCGTTATCGGGTCCGCCCAGCAGACCGATGGCTTTCAGAATATTGGCTTGATTTTCGCTGTACTCTTCGGGCGAATACCAAAGGCGGCGAATCATTATTTCGGAGTCGATGGAACCGCCGCTCTTGTTGTTCACAACAGGCAACAACTTGGGGTATCCGGTGCGGCGGAACTCGCTCCACGCTTCCACGCCCAGCGGATAGATAGCTATCCATTTCTGGGTAATGATGCGTTCGAGATTTTGCTCAAAAGCCTCCGGCTTATCTTCCCACTTGATGGTAATAACACTGCGTGGCGCGGGGAAACTGTGTGTTTTCATGGGGTCGGTATAGGCGGCGGGTTTGTCGGTGCTGTTTTCCGCGTAGGCTTCCGCTCCTTTCGCGCCCCGCTGTTCAAACGACAAGGCTATGGCTTGGTTGTACAGCTCTTTTGCCGTTCCGCCCATGCTCCATCCGCGCAAAGCGCCTTCCGCGCGCAGGAAAGAGGTTTCGGCGGCGGTCATCCAAGTGATGGGGGCTTTGTCGGTTACCAGCTCTTTGGAGTAGGTATTGATCATCGCCTCCTTGCTTGCCACGTCTATACCGACGCGGATGCCATAGAAGTCTTCTTTGTCGGCATATTTACCTTGGGTAAACATTTTCTCGCGACGCGGGTCGTTGTATCCGTTCATGTAGGACACAATGTCGGCTGCCACGCGGTGGTCGCTCCAATCGTTGATAATCATCGCGGTGCGGTTTTCCTCCACCGTCAGGCGGGCATTGTCGGCATTAGCGGTTATCACACCCGCGGCAACGGCTTCTTCGGCTTTGGTTTTGGCGGTCGCCTCGTCGGCATATACCATGCGCATCGCCATACGCAGCTTGAGCGAGTTGGCAAATTTCACCCATTTGGGGATAACGCCGAAATATACATCGTCGAACTTGCGGAAAGCCGAGGGGTCGGTATCGCTTTTCTCGGTCAGCGCCTTAATGGCTTCGTCCAGCTCGGAGAGCATCAGTTTATACACCTCTTCCTGCGAGTCGTAAGGCACGGTGAGCGATACATCGCCGTTTTCGGAGAGCACTTTGGAGTAAGGAATGGGTCCGTACATATCGGTAACGCGGTGCATAATCGCCACTTTCAGCAGTTTGGCGAGCGCGAGCGCCACCGGATCGTCGGTCTTATCCTGCATATCGCGGTATAAGGGATAGGTGCGTGTGATGATATCGCCGTAGGTTTTGTTCTGCCAATCCACCGAGGGATTGTAGGTTTCAAACTTGTCTTTCCAGTCCACCGTGGCGGCAGTGTATCCGGCAAAGGGTTGCGCCGCCAGACATTCGATAAACTGATAGAGGTGTTCCTGCGAGGGAACCACCAAGCCCTGTAGCCCTTTGAGGGTGGAGCCTATGTTGTAGCCTTCGCGCCCCAACTCTTCTTTGTCCACTTCGTAGGGGTTGCGGTTGATGTCGGGGAAGCGGTCGAGACACGAGGTCATTCCCGCCGCGAGGATTAACATCAACAGTACAAATTGTTTTGTTTTATTTATCTGTTTCATTATTCAATGGATATTTGATAATCAGTAATCACCAACTGCTAATTGCTAATTACTGATTGGTTATTAAAACGTTATCTTCACATTGCAGCCTATGTTGCGCGTGCCGGGAACCATAAAATAGTCGATTCCCTGATAGTAGTTTCCGGTGGTAGCCACCGCTTCGGGATCGAAGGGCGCGCGGTTGTAAATCATCAGCAGGTTGCGTCCCACCAGCGAGAGGTTTACACTCATCAAATCGCGGAACCATTTGCGCGGCAGGGTGTAGCCGATGTGGGCTTCTTGTAGCCGCACGTTGGTGGCGCTGTATGTGTAGTATTGCGGCAATCCGCTCTGTGAACCGATGGCGGTGAACCACACTTGCGGATCTACATAGATGCTGTTTTCAACGTGCATAGCGCCTTTGTCGCGAGCCAACGCCGATGTTTCGGACACGCCGTACTGATCCATCGCCGCCTGCGTTGCCGAAAACACAATACCGCCTACGCGAGCCGTAAACAGGGCGCCGATATGGAATCCGCGGAACGAGAAATCGTTGCGCCACGCCAAATTGGCTTTCGGGAATACGCTGCCCAGCTTGATGTCGGCAAGGTTATCCACGGTAACCAAATTTCCGGCGGGATCAACCTCGATAATGCCGTTGTTGTCGCGTTTCAAACCCGATTGGGTGTAGAGGTCGCCCAGCGTTCCGCCCTTTTTGAGGATAAATTTGGCTTTTCCCAATCCCTTTATTTCGAGGCGGTCTTTGGAGATGAGCTGACCGGTTTCGGGGTGTTCGTAGTTATCCACCAGTTCGAGTATTTCGTTTTTGTTGTGGCTGAACGTAAAGCCGGTTTCCCAACGAAAATCGCCCCACGTGTGTCCGTAACCCAGCGACGCCTCTATTCCGGTATTCCGCACCGAGCCGGTTTGCAGGTATATTTTGGAGTAACCGGACGAAACGGAGATTTTGGGGTCGAACGTTTGGTTGAACGTATTGCCGCTGTACCACGAGAGGGCAAGGCTGAAATCGTTGAACAGGCGCATATCCAATCCCAGCTCCCACGAGTTGGTGCGTTCGGGGTAGAGCTTGCCGATGGGGAAGTGCGTTTTGGGTTTCCACGTTAGGGTGGTTTCGTCGTACTCATAGGTGGGCATAGTGAGGTGGCGCAAATAAGGCATTCCCACCGAGCTGAACGAACCGCGCACTTTGAGCAGATTGACCGACTTGGGCATCGGCACCATTTCGGAAATTACCGCCGAAAGCCCCACCGATGGGTAGAAAAACGACGATTGGGGCGAATTTGCCAACTGCGACGCCCAGTCGTTTCTGCCCGTAAGCGTAAGGTAGAGCATACTTTTCCAGCCTATCTCGGCGCTGGCGAAGAGCGATTGTGTTTGTTCGTGCCATCCGGCTTGGCGGGCTTTCTTCTTGGCATTGTCCAAATCGAAGACGTTGAAGACGTTGGGTATTCCGTTTTCGCGAATCGGCCCGCGGTAGCTCAATTCATCGTATCGGGTGTCGATAATGCTTGCTCCGATGTTGGCTACCAGCGAGAAATCGTCGAACCGCTTGTTGATGTTCGCCAATATATCGGCGTAGGTTTGCGCGTCTTCCATTTTGGCAACGGTGTAGTGTCCCTGCGAACTCCCTTCGGTAATGGTGGGGTTGGAGCTGGCGTAGAGCTTTTGCTCAAACTGCCCGTTGGAGTTATCCACGCGCACGCGTCCGGCAATATTCAGCCAATCCAGCACATCGTAGCTCAACTGCCCCGAGAGCATGTAGCGTTTCTTGTAGCTGTTGCGCAAATTGCGGTAGGCAATCCAGTAAGGGTTTTGCATACGCAAATCTCCCTCGCCCTGCGGCCAGAACTGGGTTTTAATTTTGCGCGCCGGATTCCAGCGTTCAAAAACTTTTATCGTTTCGAAATCGTCGCCGCGCGGAAACAGGTATGCCGGTACAATGGGGTTGGAATAAACCCCTTGGTTAGTCATATTCTGGTCGTTTTGTACGATGTAGTTTCCGCCTACGTCGAGTTTTACCTTGTCGTTCAAGAAGTGGGTGGTGTTGCGGAAGGTAAAGTTGTAACGGTTGTACTTGTTGTTGGGGATAATGCCGGCGGAATTTACCGTTCCGGCGGAAAAGAACGTTTGGTTCTTATCGGTTCCCGCGGAGAGGGTTACGGAGTTGGTAAATACCGTTCCGGTCTCGAAAAAATCTTTCGGGTCGTAGCCCGTTCGGGCGGCTTCGGTGAGCAGCGGCCCCCAACTCTGAATGGCTGAGCCGGCGGGGTTGCCGAGGCTGCCTGTTCCGTATCGGTTTTGAAAACGGGGCAGCACAAAGGGTTTCATCCAGTCCGTCCCGCTCGACACGCTTACCTGCAAACGTCCCGCCGCGCCTTTCTTGGTGGTGATAACGATGGCTCCGTTGGCGGCATTGCTCCCGTACAAGGCGGCGGCAGCCGCGCCGGTAAGCACGGAGATGCTTTCGATATCGTCGGGGTTGATGTCGGCAATGGCTTCGGTGGCCCCGCGCGAATCAAATTCGGTTCCGCCTCCGCCCCCGAAGTTGTACATAGGGATACCGTCTATTACATAGAGCGCGTTGCTCGACTGCTGGATGGATTTGGAACCGCGCATAATCACTTTCGAGGCTCCACCCACACCCGACGAACTGGTGTTGATGTTTACACCCGCCACCTTTCCGTTGAGGCTGTTGATGAAGTTGGCATCCTTAATTTGTGTGAGCTGCTCGGCTTTTACCTGTTGTACGTTGTAACTCAACGCTTTTTGTTCGCGCTTGATGCCAAGGGCGGTAACAACCACTTCGGAGAGCAATTCCGAATCGGGTTTCAATTGTACAACGTAGTTACTTTGAAGGGTAACTTTCACTTGTTGGGTTACATAGCCGATGTACGAAACTTGCAACACGCCTCCATCGGGGACTTCTACCGAAAAACGTCCGTCTATATCGGTAATAACTCCGCGCGCAGTGCCTTCCACTTTGATGTTGGCTCCGATAAGAGGTTCTTTGTTTTCGTCCAATACTTGCCCGGTAATCCGACGTTGTGTTACCTTTTCCGGTACGGGAGCGGGCACAATGAGGATGCGGTTGCTTTTGATTTGAAACGAGAATCCTGTTCCTTGAAGAACTACGGAGAGGGCGTTTTCGAGTGAGCTGTCTCGAATGTCGAGGTTAATGTTCTTTTGGCTTTTTAACTGCGATTCGTTGTAGGCGACAGACATTTTCGACTGTTTTTCTATTTCCTTCAATGCTTCAATCACCGATATATTGTCTTTAATCAAGGTGATTTTTACGTTGTTTTGGGCAAAAGCCACGGTTTGCATGGTAAACAAACATAAAAACAGCAGAAAAATGCGTGTTTTTGCCTCTTTGTTTCGGTATAAATTCATATCTTTGGTTTCATTTCCGGTGTTAGTTTAAAAATTTCTTGCTTCTGTTTCGGCAGGAAGAGTTTTTACTCTTGCGCCATTTCATCCGGGGCAAAGTGACGGCTTTGTTCCGGATATTTTTTATTGTTTTTCTCACGAAGTGTCCATAGGCGATATTAATTTTAATGTTCCGAGTAGCGGGATTTCCGCTTCGTTACGATTTGACATTTGATGTTTGACGTTTGATGTTTGATGTTTGACGTTTGACGTTTGACGTTTGGTGTTTGATGTTAATAAATGTAGCAGGTGTTGTTTTCTATTTTGTAGCTGAGGTTGCCTACTACCCTTGTAATAATGTCCATCACTTCCGGCAGCGTATCTTTCTCCCCGAACCGGAAGGTGTATTGGTCGCTTGTGAGACGTCCCAAGCTGTAGGTAAATGTATAAGGGTATTTACGTTCCAACACGGTAATAATATCGCGAAGCGTACTTCCTTTAAAGACAAGTTCGCCGCGTTGCCAGGCGGTTACGTCTTGCATGTCGGGATAGTCGAGGTTGTGTTGGTGTGAATGTTTGTTGTATGCCAGTTGTCGACCGGGCTCAAGGACAACCTCCGACCGTAGGTTGTCGTATTCCACTTTTACGCTTCCGGAAAGTACGGTGGCACTGACAATGGAGTCTTCGGGATATGCGGAGATATCGAACTCGGTACCCAACACGGTTACCTGAAAATCGGTTGATTTTACGATAAAGGGCTTTCGGGTATCTCGTTTAACCTTAAAATTGGCTTCGCCCGTGAGATATACGCTTCGGCTTTTACCGTCGAACGATTTTGGATAAAACAAGACACTTCCGGAGTTGAGTTGCACCTCACTGCCATCGGGTAATGTGAGCTGTCTCATTTCTGCGACCGGCACGTATTGTTCTATCAAGCCCAACATATTGCGGTTCTCTTTCGAGAAATAGAGGTAGAGCGATGAAATGGAGATAATAAGGAGCACTGCCGCGGCGGCCTGCCATATCCGCAAGAGAGGAATGGTCTTTCGTGTTGCGGGTATTCCGGCTTTTTCTTTCACACTGTTGAACGAAGCGAGCGTGCCGGATGTCTTTTTAGCGGTACTGCTGCGCCACACATCTTTCATTGCCCGTGTTTTTTTATCTGCGTGTTTTTCATCGGTAATCCATCGGTAAAACGCATTTTTATCCGGTTCGGGCACATCGTGTGTTGTGAAAAGTTCGATTATGCGATTAAAGTAGTTCATACTTGTGGCGTTTAAGTTGTTTTTTTACCCCGCGCGTCGCAAGCAACGGCGTGTATATATATCACAACCGAAACGGGTCGGCTACGCAACGCATAAAGAAGAAAAACAGGATATTTAACAATATTTTAGAGATAAGGCAGGAGAAACAAGACAAACAGCGTTTTTTTTAACTCATCGAGAGCCAAATATATGTGACGTTCTATGGTTCGGACAGAAAGGTTTAGTTTTTGGGCGATCTCTTTGTTGTCCATCCCTTGAAAGCGGCTCATCTTGAAGACCAATTTTCGTTTTTCGGGCATTTGTGCCAAGGATAATCGCAAAAGCAACTCGATTTCTTGGCAGTAAATTTGTGTGAGGGGATCTTCGGCATTGAAGAATTCTTTGTAATCAAACGCTTTTTCCATTTTTTCCCGGTAGCCCTGTTCAATATTTTTTCGTTTGATGACGTTTAAAACATGATTTTTAGTTGTCGAGAAAAGATATCCGTCTATCGGTCGCGTATCGTCGTTGTTGTTCCATAGATGCGGCATACTCCACAGTTTCACAAAAATATCTTGAGCGACGTCTTCCGCTTCGTATTCCGACTTCAGGAACTTCATGGCAAAGTCTTTTACTTTGGGAAAGTAAAGCAGAAAAAAATCCTCGAATTTTTGTTGTATATCTATTTCCTTTTGAGCCATTAGCCAATATTAACTTGCTTTCGTTTTTTGTGTACCAACTACGAGAGGTGTAAGAGATTTGAAACCGACAAAGGCAAGAGTCGCAAATTTACAACTTTATTTTTAAAATTATATCAATAAAAGACAAAGGTTGCATGGCGATGATTGTGCATAACATGGACAAAGTGAGACGAAGGCATAATTCTAAGTTCGGTTATTTGGGCATTTGTGTGCTCCGTCGGTTATCAAGACAACTTTTGCACTATTTTTTTGTTATTAGAATAGAAAATTGCATCTTTATAAACATGAAAAAAATACTTATCACCTATGCGCTTCACAAAGAGCCGCTTGCAGAACTTTTTGAGAAATATGACGTTTTTATGCCCGAAGAGGGCGATTTCAAGCGCGAAAAGGTATTGGAGTTAATCCCCGAATTTGACGTATTGGTTCCCAGTTTCTCGTTTTATACCGATAAAGAGATTATGGACAGAGGCAAAAAGTTGGAACTGATTGCCAACTATGGCGTGGGATTCAATAATATAGATGTGGATTATGCCACAAAGAGAGGGATTGCGGTTACCAACCTGCCCAAAACCACGTGCGAACCAACGGCCGAGTTGGCTTTCGCCCTCATTCTTGCCGCCGGACGTCGATTGGGTTACTACGACCGAAAACTTCGCGAACATCGCGCCATCGGCTGGGGAATTTACAGCGATGCCGGCACCCCAATATTCGGAAAAACACTGGGAATCATCGGAATGGGAAGAATCGGGCAATCGATTGCCCGAAGAGCGGTAGCATCGGGCATGAACATTATCTACAACAACCGCAACCGATTGAGCCAAGAAATTGAAGAACGTTATGGTGCAAAATACGTTTCGTTTGATGAGCTGCTGCAAACGGCCGATTATATTTCGCTCAACGCGCCGTCCACGCCCGAAACAATTAACATGATTGGCGAAAAACAACTTGCCCTGATGAAACCTTCGGCAATTTTCATCAATACCGCGCGCGGTAATATGGTGGACGAAAAGGCATTGGCTCACGCGCTAAAAAACAACGTTATCCGTGCCGCCGCGTTAGATGTTTACGAAAACGAACCCAAAATTTCGCCCGAACTGTTGGCGTTAGACAACGTGTTACTTTCGCCGCATGCCGGAACCAAAACCATTGAAGACAGAAATAAAATGGCGGTGGAGATGGTGCAAAATATCGTAGGATTTTACGAAGGCAAATACAATGTTTCACGGGTAAACTAACTGTAAATGAGCGCAGAAAACGTTAAACGAGAGCTTCTGGCACTCGGCAATCCGCAACGGGCGGAACATTCCACCTATTTTTTCAAAACCGGAAAGGGCGAGTACGCCGAAGGTGATAAGTTTATCGGCTGCGCCGTTCCCGAAACCCGAAAAGTGGCGAAAGCGCACAAAAACCTGTCGTTTGACGATTTGGAAAAGTTGTTGAATGACGCCTTTCATGAATGTCGCTTCTGCGCCTTGGTTATTCTTGCCGGACAGTTCAAAAAAGCCGACAACGCGAAGCGCAAAGAGATAATCGATTTTTATCTGGCAAACACAACGGGTGTCAACAATTGGGATTTGGTGGACGTGTCGGCATACACTCTTTTGGGTGAATGGCTTACGGACAAAGACAAATCGGTTTTATATCGGTTGGCAGAAAGCGAAAATTTGTGGGAGCAGCGCATCGCTGTTGTATCAACAATGGCGTTTATCCGAAAAAACAATTTCGAAGACACACTAAAACTTTCCGAACTGCTGCTCACCCACAACCACGACTTAATACACAAAGCCTGCGGCTGGATGTTGCGCGAAGTGGGAGAAAGGTACGAAAAGTCGTTGACCGATTTTTTAGACAAACATCACAAAACAATGCCCAGAACCATGCTTCGGTACTCCATCGAGAAACTCACTCCCGAACAACGCAAAATCTATATGAAAAAATGACGCACAACGCCAACCCCTCGGTTTTAACCGCAACGCTGCCCAACGGCTTGCGTATGATTCATCATCCGTTTCCGTCGGAAATATCCTATTGCGGAATTGCCGTAAATACCGGTGCGCGAGACGAATACGCCGCCGAGCACGGCATGGCGCACTTTGTGGAACACATGCTTTTTAAAGGCACGCAAAAACGACGCGCGCACCACATCATCAACCGAATGGAAGATGTCGGCGGCGAGCTGAACGCTTACACAACCAAAGAAGAGACGTTTATTTACGCCACTTTTCTGTCGGAATATATGGAGCGCGCGGTTGAATTGCTGAGCGATGTGGTTTTTTGTTCCACTTTTCCCGAAAACCAAATAGAGAAGGAGCGCGATGTTATTTTAGATGAGATAAACAGCTATTTCGATTCGCCCTCGGAATTGATTTACGACGATTTTGAGAACCTGATGTTCCGCAATCACGAAATCGGTCATTATATTTTGGGCACAACCGAATCGCTGCCCGCTTTCGACCGGAAAATGATTGCCGATTTTGTCCGGCGGCAATATTCCCCGGCGAATATGGTCTTTTTTTCGTGCGGAAAAACGCCTTTTTCGAAGATCGAGAGCCTTGCCCAAAAGCATTTCGCGACAATTCCCGTTTCGCAATCGAAACCAAAAATCCGACAACCGCATACAAATATTCTTCCAGAATCCATTCATTTCAAAAGAGATACCGCTCAATCGCACGTTATACTCGGAACGTATTCGTTCGATATGTTTCATCCGCATCGGCACGTTCTTTTTCTGTTGAACCATATTTTGGGCGGCGGCGCCATCAACAGCCGGCTAAACAATTCGCTTCGCGAGAAAAACGGATTGGTTTATCAGGTTGAGTCGAGCATTACGGCATATACCGATACAGGGCTGTTTTCCATCTATTTCGCCTGCGACAAAAAGCACACTGAACGATGCCTTAAACTCATCGGGAAAGAGCTGCAAAAACTGAGGGAAATGCCGCTCACAGCCAAGCAGTTAATCACCGCGAAGCGGCAATACAAGGGGCAGCTGGGCATTGCATCGGAAAACAACGAAACAATGACGTTGCGAATGGCAAAAAGTTTCCTGCATTTCGATAATTATTTTCCATTAGAAGAGGTTTTCGCGAAAATAGATTTGGTAACCTCTGAACAATTGCGAAGTATGGCAAATGAACTTTTCAACGCAGACAAGTTGTTTCAATTAAAATATACATAAAAGAAGCAGGTTTTTAGTCGGATTTATTCTAAACAAATATCAAAAAGCTGATTGTTCGTGGAAATAATGTTAAAAAAACGTTGATGATTTCCACATAACATCTATTCTAATTTTGAACAAATCTCCTATTATACTACATTTGAAGCCTCTTTTGGATAAAACCACTAATGTAAAAAACAAAAACGAACAAAAAAAAAAGGTGGTTGTTTAAATAAGAGTACTTAAAAAAGGACATTGATTTTTTGAACAAACTATTTTATTAATTAAAAAATTGAATTATGAAGAAATTAAGATTATCATTAATGGTTGCCATGCTGGCAATAGTTACCGCCGCAAGCGCACAATTGAACTTAGGAATTAAAGGTGGCGTAAACATGTCGAATTTCTATGGAGATGAATTGAACGACAAAAATGCTAAAATAGGTTTTCATGCAGGTATTACTGCTGACTATGAATTTGCCCCAAGTATGGCAATTCAATCCGGATTATTTTTTACAACCAAAGGTTTCAAGTTAAAAAACAGTACTTTAGAATACACAGAAAACTTAATGTATTTGCAAGTTCCCGTACACTTTGCATACAAACAAGATATAACTCCGGGAACACGTATTGTTTTCCATGCAGGCCCCTATGTGGCATATGGTGTTGCAGGTAAAAGAAACTTTAAATTGGGAAGTTTGGAAGGTTCAGGCGATAAGATTTTCGGCGATGGAGTTTTGCAGTATAAACCTTTTGATGCCGGTTTAGGTCTTGGTGTGGGTGCAGAGTTTGGTAGCTTCCTCGTTGATGTTGGTTGGGATATGGGATTGCTTAATATCTCCAATGCCACCAGTGGAAATGTTAAAAATCAAAACGCCTATCTTTCTTTAGGTTTTAAGTTCTAAGTCGGTTTAACTTAGTTAGTAAACATATTAAAACATCGCTTCGGTTGAGGCGATGTTTTTTTTATTCATATTCAAAACATTAATCGGATTGCATTTTCAATTAAACTACTGACAAAATGATATACTTGTTTCTCGATTAAAAACCTCTGTTATAAAAACAATAAATAAATTTATGGATTCATCGATTTTTTGCTTACTTTTGAAAACTGCTGTCGAATAAAATGTAGTTTTGTTAAATAATCAACGGTAACGAAGAATGCATAATATAATAGACGAGGATTTTTTTAGTAAAATAGGAACTGCTCAACCCCTGAGTCAAAGGATAGAACGGAGAATCGAGGAATTAATTCGAGAAAAGAAAATATTACCCGGTCAAAAACTACCTTCCGAATTCGAGTTGTGCCAGCTTTTTTCTGTAAGCCGAACGGCTTTGCGTGAAGCTTTAAAACGCTTAAACGCAAGAGGATTGGTTGAAATAAAAAAAGGCAGTGGTGTATACGTGACCCAAATTAAAACTGAAAACATAATAAAATCGCTGAATTTATTCTACGATTTGAAATTTGACTCCAACCTTATTCAACAAATAATTGAAGTACGTAAAATATTTGAGCCCGAGATTGCTAAACTTGCATCCGTTAACAGAACTGACGATGATATAGCTATATTACAGCAAAATATCGAAGACTTGATAAAATGTGACCCCGACAATACACAGCTTGAAGTTGATATTATCAATCGGTTCCATATGAATGTTGCCAAAGCAACAAACAACCCGATAATAACCATCAGCATGGAGCCCGTTTATTCTCTTGTGCCTCGGTTGCGAAATTTAATTTTTGCCAACATCGATGGTGAAAAAAAATACACCGTTGCGTTACAAATTAAAATTCTCGAAGCCATAAAAAAATCGATACCTGAAGACGCGTATCATCATTCGGTTGATTTACTTAAGAGAAACATGGAATTATACGACAAATATTTTAAAGGTCGAATAATAAGTTAGTTTTTTTGAAACAAACCTGTCTGTTTATAGCTTCTAAAACCTTATTTCTGATTTACGTCTTCGCAACAATTAGTATCTGTCTGATAATAACCTTCAGTTGGTGAGCTAATACGTTGTCCTATTCTTTATAACTATCTGAATGATAGGTCGGCATGCTGATTGGCCGAACTCTTGACAAAGAGATTAAATGGATGGTTTTACTTTACATACCAACACTTTTCTATTATTCTATTTTCTCACCCTTTTTGAAGAGCAGAATTCGATTACTTACTGCTAATAACAAAGTTGTATGACAAATATTATCATATGCTATTTGAGCGGAAAGATGAAAATAGCAGGGTGATATTAATGAAAAACAGCTAAAAAAAAGTTTTTTTTCGTTTTTTTGAATCTGATTAATAGATAATTAATAAAATATTTATTTTTTTTTAAAAAAACTATTGAAAATTGATGAAAAAAAAATAACTTTGTGATGTCATACAAAATGTGGGTTAGTATGTAACGTAGAGTAACTATGGGTCTGAATTAGTAAAGGTCTTTGATAAATAAATGAGTTATATGATATTGTTTGCTAATAGTCAGTATTTTACGTTCTTTTTATTGCGATAATGATTAATTAAAATTATTTATGGAGATAACATGAAAAATGTAAGTGAAATGTGCGATACCGAAAGGTAGTAACTAAAAGTCAATCAATTAAACACTTAAAAGATTAATAAACCATAAAAAATCGAGTATGAAAAAGAAAGTCAATCTGTTGTTATTCCTATTCTTATTGAGTATAGGAATTGCGTTTGCCCAAACCCGTGTAACGGGTAGTGTGGTGGATGAGAATGGAGAGCCGGTGATAGGGGCTTCCGTTCAAATTAAAGGGACGGGACAGGGAACTGTAACTGACCTTGATGGATTTTTTATATTGTCAGCCCCATCTGGTGGAACTTTAGTAATTTCTTACGTAGGTTATAAAACTCAAGAGATTGCAGTAACGAGTAATCCACGGGTAATATTGATCTCTGAATCCGAAATGCTTGACGAAGTAGTGATAACAGGAGAATTTGGCATGAAGCGTGTTGCCCGATCGGTTGGTTCATCAGTACAAAATGTAAAAGCATCGGACATTATTGACTCTGGCAGGGATAATTTTATTGGTGCTTTGCAAGGACGTGTATCCGGACTGAATGTTACCTCGAGTGGCGGGACACCCGGAGCTTCCAATACGGTTACACTGAGGAGCCTTACTTCGATATCAGGTAACAATCAACCACTTTATGTTGTAGATGGCATTCCGATGAATAACTCTTCCTTTAATGTGGCTTCAGGTTTTGCTGTTGCAGATGTGTATGCTTCGCGAAATCTTGACTTCTCTTCTCGTGGAGATGATTTCAATCCTGAAGATATTGAGTCTCTTACTGTATTGAAGGGTGCTGCTGCAGCCGCTCTTTATGGCTCAAATGCCTCTAACGGTGCTATTATTATCACTACTAAGAAAGGGAGTATAGGGCGAGGAAAAGTTTCTTACAGCAACTCGTTTCGTTGGGACAATGCTTACGGATATCCCGAACCTCAAACGAAGTATGCAAACGGAGCATACGGCGCTACGAATTATTATAATTTATCGCGTTTTGGCGGACTATACCCAGACGATACCAAGTTCTATGATAATGTGAGTGCCATTTTACAAACCGGCTTTACAAGCAGGCATAATGTGTCGGTTGAGACTGGAACTGAAAAACTTACCCTAAGAGCCGGAGCATCCTTCACTGACCAAACGGGAGTTGTGAAAACAACTGACTATAGTAGAAAGAATCTTTCCTTGTCGGGTAAAGCTCAAATTAATAATTGGTTGAGGTTTGAAGCATCTATGCAATATGCTGGAACAACCAATAATAAGGCAAAAAAAGGTACAGCCGGACCATTGTATTATGCAATGCGTTGGCCGCTTATAGACGATATGTCTGTTTATATGGATCCGGATGGGATGCATATGCGATATCCGGAAAGATACATTGATGGTGATTTAGTAAATCCCCTGTTTATGTTGTACAAAAATAAATATTACGATGAGTCTGACCGCATTATAGCCAATGCTGTAGCAATGATTAATCCAACGAAAAACACATTTGTAAGAGCCCAAATTGGATGGGATGTAGGTGCACAAACTTTTGAGACATCGGAACATCCGTATTGGGCAACATATAATTACACTATTTTACCGGGTAGAGGAGGTGTTTACAATATGTCAAAATCGAACTTCTCTGATCCCACGTTAAATTTTCTTACAGGCTGGAACGATGTGTTCATGGATAAAAAATTGACATTGTCTGCTCAAATAGGGTATCACCAGTTAGAAAATCGAGTAACTCAACTTTCAACTTATGGAGCAAACTACAAAGTGGTAGAATTGCAATCGATAAACAATACTGATCCCGCTACCGTAACCTCTAAAAAAAGGACAACTGTTCGACGTGTACAAGCATTCTCGGGACAAGCTGAAATAGGATACAATAACATGGCTTTCTTAACATTAAGAGCCCGTAACGATTGGTCGTCGACCTTGCCTTTAAAAAACAACCGTTATTTTTATCCGGCAATGGAATTTGCATTTGTTGCAACTGAATTACCTTTTCTTAAAGACAACAGAGCTATAAACTACCTCAAACTTAGAGGTGCAGTTGCTCGTGTTGGAAAAGATGCGGGACCTCTCGAAATCAATCCTGAATTGGTTGCTGAAGACTCTTTCGGCCCGGCGTATCACTATGGATTTACGGGACCCAATCCAAGCCTTAGGCCCGAGATGACCTCGTCACAAGAAATTGGTTTTGAAGGTCGTTTCTTGAATGATCGAATCGTTGCCGATTTTACATATTTTAAAACACGATGTGACGATCAAATTATTAAAGAGTTCCGTACGAGCTATGCCGGGGGATTTATATTGAATACACAAAATATGGGAAGTTTCGAAACCTGGGGTTGGGAAGGCCATATTGATGGAGATATTTTAAATATGAGCAATGGGTTACGTTGGAATTTAGGCTTTAATCTTTCTCACACTTCATCGAAAGTAATTAGTTTACCTGTAAACGCATTTTATGATGCTTATACATGGAATTCAGGGAATATAAGAAACGGCGTGCTTTTAGATTATCCGTTAACCTCTGTAGTGGGAAATGATTTTCAACGGAACGATAACGGCGAGGTATTGATAAATCCTGCTACCGGTATTCCTTTGGTAGCTGCTTCCGGTACGCTAAGCTATTTAGGAGATCGCGAACCAAAATTCCGATTCGGTATTTCTTCTTTTCTTACTTATAAAGGTTTTCGCTTATCCGGTATATTTGCAGGTAAGCTCAAAGCCATGGTGGTAAACGGTACTAAGCGCTATATGATGCAAAGTGGTTTAAGTTGGGAGTCTGTTGCTGCTCGTGAACAAGGACCGGTTGTATTTAAGGGAGTATTGAAAGACGGGCTTGAAAATACCGATAATCCAACTGTAAATACTATTTCAGTGACTTACGGGAATTACTCCTCTGCTATTTATTCGGGAGCTGATCCGAATTGGATAGAGAAAAATGTAAATTACATGAGATTACAAGAACTCCGCCTTTCTTACACTCTTCCTCAGAAAGTGCTGAAAAACATCGCAAATGGTTTAATTAGCTATGCTACCATTTCAATCAGCGGAAGCGATCTCTTCACATGGACAAACTATTCAGGTATCGATGCAGTGGGTAATACAGTATCTGCTGCTGCCGGTGGTGTCGGTGGAGAAGGTTATGACACATGGGCCATTCCAAGTCCGAGAGGTATTACCTGTGGTATAAGTTTGACATTCTAATGTCATTAATAAATTAAAATACAGAAAGATATGAAAAAAATAGCAATTATACTTTTAAGTACATTATTGTTTTTCAATATAAGTTGTGAAGATTATTTGGATGTAAACAAAAATATTGATGCTCCTGATTATGTGGATGATTATTTATATTTAAAAAATATACTAACTACATATCACGACATTTATTGGGATTTAAGAGCAGTTGCTCCAATAACTCAAATGCTGTCAACCACTTCGTTTACTGCTTTTGCTAATCATTATTATGCCGTTAATAGTGATAATGGTGGACAAGTTTGGCGTACCGTGTATTGGAATCAAGGAATGAATTTAGAAAATATGATAAATCAGGCCATTGCAGAAGAACATTACACTCTTGCCGGAATTGGCTATACTATAAAAGCTTTCAGTTGGGATATGTTGACTAAATTACACGGAGAACTTCCAATGGTGCAAGCTTTTACGACTGGACGCTCACAATATGATTATGATTATCAAAATGACATTTACCCACAAGTTAGAGAATGGGCTTTAACTGCTATTGAGTATTTAGAAAAACCTGATAAAACAACTTATGGCAGTCGACTTACAGATAATGATATTATTTATAAAGGTGATTCAGTAAAATGGAAAAGATTTGCTTACGCAGTACTTGTTCGCAATTTGGCATCTTTATCAAACAAAAAAAACTTCACGACAGAATATGCTGATAAATTGATCGAATACGCAGGTAAAGCATTTCAATCCACCGATGATGACGCTACTGTCAGTGTAATGGGTGGCTCATTGGGTGTTCCTCAGGGATGGTATAATAACTTTTGGGGAACGACTCGAAATAATATGAGTACGAGTTATTTCCAAAGTGATTATGCCGTTCAGGTAATGACGGGCACTGTTCCCAAATATGCCCAAGACGGCAAACGTGAAAAGGTGGATTTAACAGGAGTTTCTCCTGAGGACTCCATCCGATATGCTTATTATCCCTATGTATTGCAGGAGCAACAGATAGTATGCGATACATCGTATTTTGATCCGCGTGCAGCAGTAAAACTTAGTACAACAAATAATCCGGAATACTATAACCTCAACAATATTGATAGTGTGAGAAAATATAAGTTTTACGGGGGGAGAACACCAACCTCCAGATTAAATCCAATAGACGGCACAAATACGCCACAAATATATGGTAGAATAGAGGCTGTTGCCAATTCTGGACAACAAGAGCCAAATGATGGAAAAGGACGTTGGCTGTATCATGATGAAGCACCATATATATTGACTACTTACGCAGAAATCCAATTTTGTTTAGCTGAAGCTTATTGGAAAAAAGGAGATAAAGTTGCTGCATACAATGCTTTTAAAGAAGGTGTAAGAGCCGATATGGAGTTTACAAAAAAACACATTAAACCCGGAACGGCAGGAAAAAGATTAGGTGGTGATAAGATAAATGCTGCGGCATTCCAGCAATTGGCAAACGAATATCTGTCGAGTAAGTTCGTTGATGCATTAGGTTCAGGAAATCTCACCCTCTCTCACATCATGATGCAGAAGTGGGTTGCTCTTTTCCCGTGGGGGGCAATGGAGGCTTGGGTTGATTTACGGAAATACCACTATGATATAGTCTATACAGGTGACTATCCTAAAAAAGGAAACGGTTGGGATGATTCGCGTTTAATTCAGCAAAAAGCAGAGACAAATGAACAGAAAGTCTACAAAGGCTTTTACTTAGGCGCTGCAAAAGATATAGAGTTTCGCAATACTACTTTTGATGTTGAAAACGACGGTTCGCCTTCTTATCGTTTACGCCCACGTTACAATTCTGAATATGTGTGGAATTTTGACAAATTAGGCGAGTTGAAACCTATTGCCGGAACTGCTCCTAACTATCATTGTTCAATTCCATGGTTTGCCTACCCGGGCGATTATCCAACTAATCCATAAGATTTGTATAATAAATAAAAAGTTGATTAAAATGAAAACAATTAAATATATTAGTCTTTTTTTGTTGACGATATTTGTATTTACAGCTTGTGAGAAGAATGTAATTGAATATGACTCTGAACCAACAGAGCAAGCAGAATTTCAAATACATTATTTCGAACCTGTAACTCCTTCCAATAATAATTTTTATATGTATCAGATAAAAATTAATGATAAGTTAGTTACTAACTCAACTACTCCTCTTAATTCATACAATGCACTGCCAAGTGGAGCAGTTGGACTGTTCTTTACGACAAATCCCGGTGAGGTAAATATAAAATTATTTCAAAGTACAAATCTGAATTTAGTATATGATAAGAATGTAACTCTTCGTGCGGGTAAACAAAATGTGGTAGTCCATGATTTGAATCAACCGCCCATTGTTTTTGATACAGAATTCCCTTTTATCAGTGAACGTAAATCATATTATACCGATACAATTGGTTATGTGAAGTTTTATAATTTATTATATGAAACCAAAGGGGAGCCAACTTCACTTACTTTGCAGTACCAGTATCAATATATTTTACATCCAATATATACTGAGGACGACAGAGATAAGGGATTAATACCGGAAGGGAAAAAAGTGGGTGATGTAACGGGTGACACAAGAAGAAGCGATTGGTATAATTTGGGAAAACCGGTTGCTTTTGGCGAAACAACCGGATGGCAGGAAGTACCGGTTAAAAAGTCGAGCTTCTTAGCTCAAGGCTCCGCAAACATTTACTATCGCATTTTAGTGACATCCGGTGGTGAAGTTGGAGTGACAATGGATGCTGAAGGTCGGTTACGTGCAAGAACTACAGGAGTTAATCACCCTTTGAATACATACAACGATTATTGGAGTCTTACTGTCGGCCGAAGATCGCATCACTTTTTCTCCGGTACTCGTAATGAAGCCCCCGGCAGTGCAGTAAGGACCTTCTGGGGAAAATAATAGTTTAAATTTATTTTTTTTAATAGAGTAGCCTTTATTAAGGCTGCTCTATTGCTCTATTGTTCTATATGTATGAATAAGGTAAAATACGTAATAGTATTATTTATATTCATTGTTGGCTCTTGTGGTACAGAAAGCAGAATATCAATTTACTCTTTACCAAAACGTTCAACAAATTCCTTAACAGGAAGTGATTTTTACAAAGAAGTAGTAGTTCTTGACCCCGAAAAACGCGAAGAACTAATAGAAAAAGCATTTCTTTCCGGAAACTTTCCGAATTTCCTGCGTCGATTTTCTCCTATAAACGTGTCGATAATCACAGAAAACGATGAAATTATTCATGCAACGTATTATGTAATGCCGGATTATCTTTCCGTAGGAAATGATCGAGATTTTTTTCGTATTCCTATGCAGCCCAAAACGGCACAGAAAATTGCAGATGCGTTTAATTGTTTTCTCAGTACACGTAAAATTTGCGATGATATTTATAAGGCATCAAAAGTGAAATTAGCTCCAACTCCGCTTACTGAGAATAGAAATTCAGTCACTATTTTTTATTTAGGGTCTGCTGAAAAAAGTTTCACGCTACAAAACCTAAACAAGGTTTTGC
>CAZKZB010000049.1:0-21491 GCA_964557135.1 uncultured Petrimonas sp.
CGACATTACGAAACGGATTACCTGGGTGTTTTCTTTGTAAACGTTGTAATAAACCAGGTCGGATTCGGCGCAACCTGCAGCTGCAGCTATAACTGATGGAGAAACATCGTAAACACAAATTCCATTCCCGGTTAATTGTATAAAATTTTCTAGCGTGACTGCTTTATCACCTAAGGTGCTTCTATAAACCACATAAACTGAAATTGATATGGCGTAAAAAGAAATTATTTCTTTTCGCCCGATTCCCGTTCTTTTTTCTGATACAAGTGAAATAGGCATTACAAGTAAATCTGAATACAGAATTGTACCAACTGAATCAATACTTGAGTAATGGAGAATGACATGAGTGGTAACCGTTTCAGCATCTTTTTCTGTGAGATTAATGTAGAAATGAATAGGTATCAATCCTGTACTTATTGTAGATGAATAAATATTAGGAATTGGTGCAACATTCATGGCAACATCACCAATACCCTGTATAATTACATTACCATTTTCATCAGAATGATATCGTTCATTCAAGATCAATTCTCCTAAATACCTGACTTGAAGATCAACATAATCTACAACTGAGCTCAATTCAATATTTCCGAACTCAGAAGTTAGAGCTAATTCCGGCAAACGGTCAATAACCATAGTGATTTATTTATTTTCTGTGCAAAAATAAATAAGTGAGGCGGGAAGGAAAAGGACAAAAAAACCGCCCCCGATAAGGAGGCGGTAAAACTTGCCGTTACAATGTGAAAATGTCAGTTTAAACAAAGGTAACTCGGGCAAGTTCTTTTTGAAACTCATTCAATCCTTTTTCAATTTTCTTTACCGTAGCAACCGATGGGCGACTATGGCCGGTAACGTAATGATTGAGCTGTTTTCTGTTAATTCCGGTAATGGTTTGCAAGCCGGCAAGGCTTAATTTATTACTAAAAAGCTGTAAGAAGCTGGCAACATCGTATTGTGTATTGTATTCAAAATCGGGAAGTTCCGGAAGCATTTTTTTTGCTTCCGCGTGTGATTGCTTCAAGTCTTTCATCGCAGCTTCGACAGTTTTTCCACTTCCAAAAAAACCAATTTCATATTTATGCTCCGGTATTGCGCTGTAAATACCGTCCGGGGTGCGTTCAATGGTTACGTTTATTCTTTCCATAATCTTGTTTTTTGTGGGGGTTAAAGCTTAACCCCCGATTGTTCCTCAATATATTTTTTTAATTTTGGCCCTATTTCCTGCGTCCTGTGTCTCGGAATTTGAAACTTTCTGTCGGTTATCGGGCTAAACCACCAATCGTGGTTAGTGCCGTGCTCCACAAAGTAGCATCCGGCTTTTTTTAGTTTTTTGATTAGTTCACTTGTTTTCATATCTTCTTTGTTTAAACTGACACTACAAAGATAGACATTTGTCTATTAATATGCAAGGGAATCGAAGAATATTTTTATGTTGTATAACATAAAATAAAAATGCTCGCCTTATCAATAAGGCGAGCAAAACTCTCGAAAGCAATTCACAATTGACCTCAAATAACTTCGTTATTCAATGTCAAATCTATTTCTAATGCACGTGCAAGTGCAATAAGCATATCCATATTCAAAGAAAACAATCCGCTTTCTATCTTCAAAAGCGTTGCCGGCTTACATCCTGCTTGCTCAGCCACATACTCAACAGACAAACCTTTTTGCACCCGGGCCGTCTGAAGTATTTCTCCTGCTTTTTTGCGATATTCTGTTTTCATTATCGCAAAGGTAAATATATTATTTGAAAAATTCATTATCGGAGCTCCTTTTTGCCATTTCTAAATTCGACGCGTGAAGATAATTCAATAAAGATTGAGTAGTCGTGTGTCCGGATATCGCTTGTACCTGCATCAACGGAACGCCGGCAAGAATGGCATTAGTGATGAATGTACGGCGCCCCGTATGGCTGCTTATCAATTCATATTTTTTCATCACGGTTTCAATTCGTTTACCGCCTTTTGTTATGCTGTGCATAACTTCTTCATCAATGGCTGCAATTTTACATAACTCTTTCAAATGCTTATTGTAGTATGGCATTGACATTGTCATTTTTCTGAAATTGCGATTGTTTAAGATTTCCAACACCTCTTTTTTTAGTGGAATCATCAGGCTTTGATTTGTTTTTTTTGCTATTATCTTAAAATAACTCCTTCCGTCTTCTTCGTAATAGTAAGGCTTTGGATTTCTTGCAATGCGAATAGCATCTGAGAATCGCAATGAGGTATAGCATTGTATTAAAAATAAATCCCTTACCCCTTCTAACTTTTCAACAATAGACAAATCAATATCCTTCAGTCTTTTTAATTCATTTTCTGTTAGGTAAACGCGTATTGATACATCTTTGCTTATCTTGATTTTCTCTATGTCAAAACTTTTTATTTTTTTATCTTTCATCAGGCGTCTGATAATAATCAGCAGCTGCTTAATATTGTTAGAGATACTATTCTCGCTTTGTAAATACTGCATAAAATCTCGTAGTGTATCACTGTTTATATCTTTCACAGTAAATTTCTTTCCGGATAAAAACTTTTCAAAATGCATAAGCGCTGTTTTTTGCGCGTAATAGGAGTCTTCTGCATACGGATCACCGTTTAGTTTTTTCTTTCGTCCGGTTTTTACGTCATCCACATGCTGCCGCATAAGTGGCAGTATGTTTTTTCGGTTGAATAGGCTGCTAAAAAGTTTCATACTATACCTCCCACGATTTTGAATATCTGTGATTTCTAAATGCATGGGAAATACCCAATTGTTGTTTTAATCTAATATATTCTTCAGGTTCCATCCCCAAGCTTTTGCATATTTCCCCATCTTCTAAGCCGGACTCATATAATCTTATGATTAAACTGCTCATTCCTTCCACTTGATGCATCCCTTTTATTCTATTCATCAATACGGTTAGTTGCACACATTCGTGATATTTCCACTTTCTGCACACAATTAAAACCTTTTCTGCTCCCAGTTGCTTTAGATCTTCATATCTGTGATAGCCGTCAATAATTCTGTACATTTGTCTGCCTTCATCCCAAGTGGTGATTATTGGAAATAAAAATCCATAATTTACTATTGACTCTTTCAGTAATTCCATCTCTAAATCAGGCATTCTGTTTGGATTGTAATCGTTAGAAAACAAGTGGTTTATGTTTACAATAAAAGGTAAAACCATTTTAATGATGCCATTTTTTGAAGGTACACTTATTTCTTCACTGAATTTTTTCACAATATTTGTTTCCATTTTTCAATTATTTTTTTTGTTTTTTCATTAGTTTTGGTGTCTATACTCGTTGAGTTTTCGTAGTCGTTTATGAGAAGCTGCCCAACTTGGGCCTTAAATGTTTTCTCGTTTTTTGGTTGATTCTCAAATCGATTTCTAAATCGCTCTCTATGCTCAGGGTTGGGAATGTTTTCTAAAAGAAAATTCCGAAACTCTTCCCAGTTTTTGTAGTGTGATGGTAATTGTTTATTGCTAAACATTAATTTTTCACTCGCATACCTTGCTGCCGTTGCTATACCCGATATCCTTTTGCACAGTCTATTGTACGTGTCGGGCTCAAACTTGGGCAGATCTATTAAACATTTGTACGATTTTTCATGAATGAGGTTAGATACCCTCATTTTATTGTATATACTGTAATTAGCCTGATACATTAAGTCGTATATTTTATTGTAAGGCAGATTGTAGTCAAAAATGAATTTCCATACATCATAAACAGTCCAATCATAGATAGGATAAAACATTTTAATATTTCCGTCCAGCGTACTCCATTTAAGCCCGTTCCATCCGGGGTGTTTGGTTACCGCTCTATATCTTGTTATGCTCTCGTCAGCTCTCAATCCAACCAAATATGCTGCATCAGGATTTTTATTTTCATACCATTTAAAAAACTTATAAAACCGTTTGGGATACTCTTCATCGATTCTCTTTATTGATATATCTTCTTTTTCGCGCATCCATTTTTCACCTTCGCCCCAAGCATATAAAAAATACTCAGAGTAGCTTGTCGAATTTGTCATGTATATTGGTACCTGATACCATGCCGGAATTACATTCGGATGCTGCATAAATTGACGCATCAGGTCAATGGAAGCTTGATACTCTGCTTCCTGGTCAAGAAAAAAAGCAATTATTTTCCTATTGCGTTTGATGGCTTCTTGCAGACACAGATAATATAAAACCGTTGAGTCTTTTCCGGCAGAAATGGACACATTGATATCTTCAAAATTATCAAACAGCATAGATATCCGTTCTCTAGCGGCATCTAATGTGTTTTTATTATCGTTATATTTCTTTTTTAAACTCATAACCTTTTCTATTTGCTCTATCAATAAATACTGCTAATTTTCTCCTGTTTAGCTCTGTCCCAACAAAACAACACCCGTTATCCAAGGCGGCAAGTGCTGTAATTCCACGTCCCATACACATGTCGGCAACACAAGCTGGCTTTTCAAGTTCTATTGCTTTTTTAG
The DNA here is from genome assembly GCA_964557135.1 of uncultured Petrimonas sp. GTDB lineage: Bacteria > Bacteroidota > Bacteroidia > Bacteroidales > Dysgonomonadaceae > Petrimonas. Next base: position 4,471 of record CAZKZB010000049.1, read on the forward strand.
GAGTTTCTTCGTCATCCATGCCTGTAAAATCATATGGAATTTCGCTTATGTGACTGCCCCGCAATAAAAAACAGGGATTTTTTTTGTAATACACAATCTCAAACTTCTGAAAAAAAGGAAACCTTGAGCGCAACTTAGTCTCAAAATTAAGTAGAGATTCTTTTCCGACTTCCATGTAGCATGTATCTGCTTGAATAAGGTCGATGGAGTGAAACAAAAAAGCATCAAACTCGTCAAAAGAATTCATGTACTTTCTTCCTGCCTTGGAGTTGAACATGTTTACATTTCTCAAACTCCAAGGAGGATCCACATAAATAAAATCTGCACTTTTCATATACTCAGGCAGACCCGTTGTTAGGTCGTGTGCCGAAACAATAGAAGCCTTATAGCTCCAAATTTCATTTTCTTGTATTGGGAATTTCTCCCATGATTTTCCGTAGCTCATTTTTAGAAAAAATATTATATATGTTTTGTCTTCGTATGTTTTCTTCAACTATATATCTGTATATGCCAATATTCGGCAAATGAAAAGTATCCGATGTCAGATAACTGTCCACAGAAATATTAATTGAAAAATATTTGTTTAAAATCTTAAGCAAGCTATTAGTTAGTGTTTTAGGCGTTGTGTGCTTTTCAAACACAAATTTTTTACTCTCACGATAATACTTCCTTTGTATATCGTTTATTTCGTAGAAATTGAATTTTGTCCTTAATTCATCCAAATTACTGTATGTGTTTTTTATAAAAAGAGGTAAATTTTTACTAGATAGTCTGCATTCGTTTACCTCGTAGTAAAACCATCGCAGCCATTCTCCTTCAATAGGATAAGAGTAATCAACACCCATAAACTCTCCAAAAGCCACAGAGTAATGAAACCACAACCTCCATGGCTCACCAATAAATGGCGAAGTATCTATTGAAATTTTAGGGATTGATTTGGTCATTACCTGCAGATAATCGTTTACCATATCGCATCTATTCGATGGGTTAATCATTCTGTTTAATCCAACAATTACATATTGCTCTGCAACATATTCCGGATATCCAATTTTAAACCTACTCCATTCAACTATTTCACCTTCTACCTTTGGGGTGTCATACATATCATGTACAACTACTATTGTTTTTTGAGGTAAATGAGTAAGTTCTATCTCGGATATATTGTCAGAAAATATCACAGCTCTATTTTCATAAATCTTCGACATATTGTTTCAGTTTAGTTTTTTCGTTCAATAATGTTTTAATTTCATCCGCCAGATCTCGCTTTCTTTCAAGGTTGCCGGATATTTTATACTCAATTCCGCATGTGGGAAGGAAATCGTATATCATCATTTCGCGCGTCTGCCCTTGCCGGTCGATGCGGCCGATGCATTGTTTTCGCTCCAAATATTTGAATGAACGACTCCAGAACACCATTTGATTGCAGTGTTGCAACCCGTTTAATCCGGTTCCGCCCGATCCCATTGTGGCGACGAAGTATTTTCGTTCGCCCCGGGTAAACATATCTTTTTCGTCATCGCGTTCGCTTCGGTTTTCTCCGGTAAATACGGAGCAATTCTCTCTACCAAGATAATTAACGACTAAATCTATCTCATACAGAAATTTGCAGAATATGATTAACTGTTCGCCGTTGTCAACTCTCGATAAAGCTTCAAATTTTCGCGTGCCAAGTTCGTGAAATATGCCGTCTTCATCGGTATAAAATCCGCAGGCAATTTGCTGCAGCTTCAACAGATAATGAAATATCAACGTTGCCGAGACAATCTCGTCTTCGAATCTCTCAAGCGCGTCAATCAACTCTTGTTTTACTACATCGTAGAACTCGGACTGCTTTTCAGTTAATTTGCATTTTACTTGCTGAATAGTTTTTGCCGGAAGCGTCAAGCATTCTTCTTTGCTGATTTGATAAGTGTACGGCTCTACCAACCCCATCAAGTAGTCAACGTTCTTATAGCCGACAATTTCATCGCCGGCAAATCCGCCAAGAATGCAATATTTTTCTTCAAACCTAAGCCAGTTCGGCTCGTTGATAATTAGGTCTGAAAGCATAGCGTATTGCATATACAAGTCTTTCACGCTCTCGGCTGGAGTTCCGGTAAGTAGTAGTTTATAACTGCATTTATCACAGCACGCTTTAATGCGCTTGCTTCGCTTCGCGAATGGCGTTTTGCACATATGGCTTTCATCGATGATAATCATCGTATCATTATCAACCCAATTGAGGGTATGCAAAACGGTCATTTCGCTCACGCTCATAGTTTCAAGCCCTACGATTTTCCATTCAATTCCGTTCCCGGAATACCATTTCTCAATTTCATCAGCGAAGTTTTTCTTCGTTGACACGGGGCAAAAAACAAGTACTTTCGTTATCTGCCCCGCTTCGAACCGACTGACGGCAAGGTCAATTGCTACCTTTGTTTTACCGGTGCCGGTATCGGCAAACAGCGCCGACACTTTCATCGAGCAACAAAAGCGAAGCGCCTGCACCTGGTGCATCAAACTATTCTCATAAACGGGAATTATATCGTCTCTAAGCCGTTCGTGCAAGGGTGTTTTCTGTCGCTTCAATTCACAATCGTAAATAATCTCGTGATATTGCTTGTACAATTCCTGTTTGTATTCATCCGCCTTATTGTCTTCCCAGTTTGGGTGTTGGTTTTCGCAATCCACTTTCACGAGCGGAGTTATTCGATCGTTCACTATCTCGAACCAGCAGTTTACCCGCATTTTGGCAGTGCCGCGTCCGTGCTTGATATACAGGCGCTCACTGCCGTTTTGCGGATGAACCCACAAACGAGAATAGTTGATCCGTTTATGTAATTCTTGGAGTTGCATTATTTTACTTCTACGTTAATTGTCAAATTCTGTTTATCAGATTCCACTTTTTTTAGTAATTCGTTTGCGAGCTTTTTTATCAGTATATCGCAGTGATATGCCGCATTTTTTGTCAAATAATTAAATAATGCCGGAGTGTGGTCATTATAACCGTGTGTATATACAATCTTACAATCATCATTATAGCCTCTGTAAAATAATGCATCACTCGTGCCGGAGTCGATGAAAGCGACAATGGTAGATTCTGTTTTAATGCGCTCTCCTTCTTTGTTTTTTTTGTAAAAATCCATAATTACGCAGGGTTCGTTGTCTCTGGTTGATCCAAAGCGAAATTCACTTGTTTCAATTTGTTTTTTTAGCCACTCGGTTGTTCCGGCGATAAGTTTATCTTCGGCTTTTACTTCAATGTTTACTCCTAAATGTTTCATGTCTTTAAGTTTTAAATGTTATTTAATTCGTTTCTAAGTTCTTGTAAAATTGCCTCGTATTTTTCAATATCGGCTTTAATATCCTCTTCCGTACGTTTCTTTTTCGGCATTTTTATCTCGCACCATCCGGCTGCAATAGCCTCTTTCACATCGTCAAACTCAGTACGTGGGAGCGGAAAGTTTTGAATTTCAAAAGTGGCATCGGTTATGTCAGTTCCCCAGTTCTTTACCGATCCACCGGAGCGATAAGTACCCGATATCCAAACAATATCGTCACCGAGCTTCGCGCCGCTGTCTCGTCCCCATGCTTTGGCTATTGTTCTGCCGAATAGCTCTACGGGACCTTTGCTGCCAAAATAGGAGTAGTCTGTAACTAATAGGTTGCAGTATTCTACAATTTCTTCGCCGGTGGTACCGTAGCAGTCCATCAGCGCCTGTTTTACATATTCTTCGATGCTGTCGTCGAATATCCATGCTGATTTTACTTTATCCCATTTCCCGCGTAAATTGCGGCATTTTTTTACAAACTCTTGGTTGTAAGGAGTTACCACTTCGATAACTCCTTCTGTTTTGTTATGTGTATAATTAAATTCTGACATGATGTTTAGTTTAGCATTGTTCAACATAAATGTTACCGGATCTGCCTTTGAAAAAGACGTATTGAACTTTCGAGCGTTGTGCCGTTTCAGAGTTATTGAAAAGGTACCATTTTTCGCCGTCGTTGGTTGCAAAGTACGTTTCAGAGTAAAGTTCGCGTGCATACTCTTCTGCTTTTTGATAAATTTCTTCAAATGTTGTCATGATTTTATTGCAGACTTTATTCTCCTGCGCCGGAGATTTATTGCCCCGCCGAAGCGGGGCGGTTGGTTTGTGTGAAAATTAACTTCTCGGTTTACGATTAAATTCTTTATAAGAATTACATTTTCTGATTTCTTTTACTTCGCCGGTTGATAGTCGGATGCAGAAAGAATTTCCGGTTTTACTTTCCCAGGTAAGACAGCCAAACAAGGTTTTAGTCCCTGCAAATTTCACTCGGCGTCCGGTTCCCGACCAAACGTTTACGTTCACTTCCACCCAAATTTTGGTGGCTTTATTGGCAAGTAATCCGTTTCTAATTTTATTCGCTCTATCGGCGGCGCGTTTTTGGTTTTTCAAATACTCAACACGGTCTAATCTTTTCTGACGTAGTGAATCTTCATCGACGGGTACATATTTGTTTTCCGCCCGTTGCTCTCTTTTTATAAGCGCTGTATGATCCTTGTCGAAAGTAGATAGAACTACGTAAACTTCACGCTTCGCGTCATATCTGGCTATCGTCCATTTATCAGTCAAAGCTTCATTCGCAACATCGGTAACACAATGAATTGAACCGCGAGAATAGAAATTCCAATGATCAGAAACTCTCAGCGACCCGTCGGGAGTATAATCCCAATTTTTATCGTTGCAGTCGTAGAAACTTCCGCTGGTATAGCGGTTGTAAGGGCTTGGATTATTGATTTCAAGTAAAACCTTTTTTCTAAGGTCTTCCGGCATCGTGAGAACCGGTGTAAAATGGTGAGTGATTTTAGTTTTCATTTCAGTTTAGCAGACTTTATACTCCTGCGCCGGAGTTCTAAATGATTTAACTATTACAAAAGTAATATTATAATATTAATATACAAAATAAAAACAACACTTTAACATTACTTTAACACTATTTTAACATTACAGATAAGAAGATTGGTAATATTATATTATTTTTGCGTTATGGAATTAAGGTTGAAAGATATACTCGAAGAAAAAGGATTAACTATTCCTCAATTCTCTGAAATGTGTAACGTCTCTAAAAATACGATGTATAGCCAGCTACGTGGAAATCCTACGCTCGAAACAATGCAAAAATGGGCAAAGTTGCTGAATGTAGATTTTACAGAACTATTCGAAATCAAAACTAAATCATATTGCCCTCATTGTGGCAAAGAGATAAAGATCCAAATCCAAAAATAAAAAAGCGACTCTCGAAAGTCGCATACCCTATATAAAAAATAAAACACCCAAATCGCAATCTAAAATTGTCGATTTACTTTAATGAAGGCGTTTTTTTGCTACTTTTTTCGTCGCCAAACAAAAAAGTAGCGCCGCAAAGGGCGTTACATCCCTTTGTCAGCTCATTGGCTCAATCTGTAAGCACTAACCCAAACTCTTTAATAAGTCTTTCCATGCTCGGATTTTGTTTGCTTAAAACCTCTAAAATATCGCTTGCGTTTAGTCGCCTTATTCTTATCTCGTCCGCTTTCAACTCAATTTTTACCCGTTCACCAGGTACAAAACCAAAATCACGTAAATAAACACCTTGCAAATTTATGTGCGGTACTTGCTTGTCTCCTTGCCACTTTGCGCAAACCTTTATTTGTCTTGTCATTTCTTGCCTCCTTTCTTGCTTTCGGTTACCTGCTTTTGCGAAAAAACAAAACAAATCGGGTAAAAATCAAGCTCGTCAATTTCCTGCGTGTCGGCATTTGCAACCTCAAATTTGCGGGGGCTTCCCCAAAGCAAAAGCGCCTTTTCGCCTTTCACAACCCGCTTACCCACTTTGTTCCATTGGTTTATCGTTTTCAGTTCCGTGTGTCCGTCATCGGCATAAATTTCTTTCAATCCCTCGTTTACCGTGAAAAATCTGCCCTCTTTCACAAGCGCCTGAATGGGTTTACTCAATCCTTTCAAATAATTACGTTTTTCCTGAATTTTCGAATTAGTTTTCATATCTTTGTCATGTTTTAAGTTTTACAATAAAATTTAAAATGTGAATAAAAGGCGGTGCGGTCTCACACTATGCACCGCCTTTCTCTTTTTTTTACAAGTCTCTCAAAAGTTCGGTTTCAATCTTTTTTACCGTCTGCAACATTTCGCCCTGCAATACCGATAAAAATTTAACAATCATAGCCGGATTGCTTATGCGAAACGTTTCTTTATCGCTGTAACCGTTTTTACGTGCAAAAATCAACGTAAAGTTATCGGTTGCAAACGTCCCGGCTTGATGTTCCTCTTGTAACATCGTCAAACAGTCGTCTACTTCCTCACACTTTGCGATAAAAATATCCCTGCGGTCTGCGAGTTGTTTTTTTCGCTTGATTTCGGAAAGCTGTTTTTCCAACATTTCGGTAATTGATAACTTTTTTTCTTCCGCCTTTGCGGTGGTGGCGGTTTTCGGGTCTGCCTGCTTGGGCATGGCTACCGTTTTGGCAACCTCTTTTTTTCCTGTGTTCATAAAAATAAAATTTAAAATGTGAATAAAATAATCGGTTTCGGTGTCTCACTCCCTTAACCTGTTACAAATATACAAATTTATATGTTACTGTGCAATAGGCTTTTATGTGTCATTTATACCAAAATCACCATGCTGTAAAATAAAGATTCATCCGACAATAAGGAGTTAACCGTATCGCCATAAAACTATTTTTCGAACAAAAACCGCTAAAAAGAAAAAATAACAGTTTGTGATGCATCCTATAAAGCCCCAAAAAACATAAAAGTTAAACAATTATAAAAATTAAGCAATCTGTTAACATCTAAATTTTTACGGGTGGATTTTAAGGCGAACGGCTCGCCTTATTTTCAGGATGAACCTTGCCCGCCCTATCGAGCAGCGCACGGAAAAAAGCACTTTTCAGTTGAAATATGAATTTGTGTTAAAATTTAACATTTCGGCGGTTTTCGGCTGGCTGCGCCAGTCCTATACAACTGAGGAAGTCCTTAGATGCGAGGCGCAACGAAAGATCCTTTGTTGCGCAGAGCAGAATTATATTTCGTCCAGATGCGTTTATCAACTGCATCGCCGAAATGCGTAGCTTCTTCGGGAAGCACGGATTGTTTTGCTTCGCTCCGTTTGTCTTTTTCGAAAAGACCGTTTGGTTTTTGGATAACGGATGTGTTATTCATCGATATGAGGGTGTACTTGCAACGGGTTCCGTTGAATCGCTTCTTAGGTAAGAAGGGATTCGTTTCAGCCAATAGCGATTGCCAGAGCAAATACTTTTCGTTGTGTGGGGGTTCTTTCCCCGGATGCTTACGCCGTGTAACTTTCCATTTGTTTCGTTCTAATCTTGCAATGGCTAATTGGTTGTATGTTTTGCGCGAACTGGCGAGACGAATATCGCCATAGGTGTCAACAGTATAAATCACTTCTTTTTTGCGATGATAGCGGTAGTAATGGCAAAACATATCTATCAATGAATTAATCATGGTATCGGTATGTTCTTGAGGCTTCACAAAGAATTCATTGATGTTGTTGTCTGTTTTCTGAATGAGACCGGTAACAAAATCGAACATGCGCTCCTGGCTAACTTCGATTAAAGCGATTTTACTTCCCCAGTCCGGAGTGATTTCCAACGGTTGGTTGGGATCACAGTCAGCATCGAAAAGAGAATTTCTGTTTTCGAGCTTCGTCCAGTCGAACTCGCTATCATCTGCCAGACCTCGAATATAATCATCGTTGTCGGCCTTGTAGTATACATGGCGGTCATCGATGTGATAATAGCAATCGGTTACCTTATCGATATAGTAATTAAGTATCTCAATCATGAACGTCATCAGGTCCATGGTTTGATACATCTTCTCGATGTAGGAGAATCCAATGTTGGTTATGTTATCGAAAGCATTGGATAACATAAACAGAACACCGTCTTTAGACACAAAGGGAGTAATCTGCTTTTTTAAGCGGTTTACTTCTTTCCATATTTCCACGGCTAAAGCTATTTCACCGTCCTGTTTAGCGCGGATGATATCCAGTTGTAGTTTTACAATCTGATTCCACACTTTAAACAACTGGATTCCGGCTTCCTGTTCGTAGTATTCAGCCGGTTCCGTGAGCCACTTATGTTCAGGAAGGTAGCCCATGGACGAAGTGAAAGTGCTTCCGTGGTGTTTAAATATAGGTTTTGGAGACAGATCCCCGAAGTGTTCCAGGTTGCCGCGATTGGTAGCCGCCGATTCCTGGTCGAATTTCAGTTTGTCAATCGTGAGAGCTTCGTCTGTAATGTTGTAATCGACGTTAGGCCCGCGGCCGCTTGTTTTTTGCGAAATAAGATAAAGACCATGACCGTTGCTGAAGGTAATCATGTTATCGTAGCTCATAATCTTTTCGAAAGGCAAAAGAAAATGATCGGGCGGTTTCTGACAGATAACGTAATCGCCGGATTTAGTCCTGGGATCGTATTTTTTATAACCGAGTTGTTCGAGCAGTTTAAACGTGGAAGGAAGTGTTTTGGTAAGCGCCTGCCCGATGGTGTCTTGCGTGATGGATGTGATGCCGCGAGGCATTAGACGGACGTTTTCATCCACTTCAGCGCCGACGATGTAAGATTTGCCCGTGGCGCGTCCGGCAATCAGGTATTTCAACTTAGCTTCAAGCAGTTGATATTTCACCTGAAAAGCATTGAGCGAAATGGTTTCTTCCCAAACATCGTCTTTAAAAATCATGACTCCAGCATTTTCGTGATTTCGTCATCGGTATATTCCGGCGTGTCAAGCACTTCGATAACGGTTTGGATATCGTCTTTATTCAGTCCTCTCAGTTTCTCGAGCGGAACGTTTATGGTTTTGGAATTGTTGTTCAGCTGGATGTAGAAAACATTCTTTTCCATACGGCGAGGATCCTCTTCGCCGACGGTTTTGTCGCCGATAATTTCCCGAAGAGCCTTGTGCGCTGCAATACGTTCTTTTTGCTTATTCAGCAGCTTGCAGGTTCTTATTGTTTCTACCAAGTCTTTTATTTGCCATTGCTGCCAATAATCCCAATCGAAGGTGTGTTTCGATTTAAAAAGCTCCTGTGCGAGTTTAATATCTTTGCGAGCTGTGGTCTGGCTGATGTTATATTTAGCCAGCAGACGTGGAATAACGGCGCTTGGATGGTATGTATCTAACATCTTAGCGGCCGACACAACACGGTTAAATTGTGCGGCCAGCGTAGCCGGCAATGGCGAATTGTCCGGGTCGAGAATATGAGCCAGAATGGTTTCGTGTTCCTGCAGCGCCAACGCTGCTTTTGTAAGCTTAGCCATCTAAAGACGCGTATAAGGTTTGAAGCAGTTTTATGAGCTGATCCTGTGCCGGATTGCTTCCGTTTATCGCGGCACTGATTATTTTTTCGTGGATATCGTTCTTGTGGCGAATCAGTCCTTTGTAGTAAGCCGTGCGGGCGGATGATTTTTGCGTGTGAATTTCATCGATAAAATCATCCTCGTTCACCTCTAAGTTGATAGCGACTAAGTAGGGCGGAAACAAGCGATATCCCATTTCCTCGATTGTTTTAAGTTGTTCCTCTGAGAAATGCATCTTCCAGTACTTTTTTATCGAAATCAAAAATCTTTTTATCCGTAAAAATCGTGCCGCGCTCCCATTTCGGATTGTCTGTAGCGTTTTGGCTACTGACAATAGAAATGTTCCAGTTTTCGTTCCAGATGCACGCTACTTTCGCGTGTATCGATATACAGCGGTAATCGAAATTGCTTACCAGCAGGGCGAAAGGCTTCGGAGAAAGTGAACGCACCCGGTTATCGATTATAAAACGGATGTTCCGGATGATGCCCTTCTCGCGCCGGTTCATGATTGCCTGAAGCATTTTCGGGCTGATGGAATACGTGCTAAGGATTATTTCGGCCGAACCGATCTGGTCGAGAACCCAAAAAATAAGGCGAACCATGTTGAAGTTTCCGAAGCTCCAAAAATGTTTAGCTTCGCCGGCTGAAATTAATCCGAGCCGTTTCGTAAGCAATTCGGTTTCGGCTGTAAAGTACAAAGAGCAACCCGAAGAGTTCAAAGCCTCGGGCTGCTTCCTGTCATCCTGACGCGGAGTTTCTTTTGGTATTTCGCCAAATGTAACGAGCGTCATTTTTTTTCTGCGATGGCGTATTCTATCTGCAGCTTTTCAGCTTTCAGCCGCTCGATGCGTTTTTCCAATTCTAAGCGTTTCGGACCTTCGGGCATCGGATTTTCTTTCTTCAGTTTTTTCTCAGATTGGTACAGCAACTTGTTTTCGGCTTTTGCAATTTTGATGCGCCAGTTGTTGTTTTGCTTTTTCAGTCCTTCCAAATCTTCAGCCAACTCGATATCTAATTTCACCGGCTCCTTTTCGGTAATTTTTTCCGGGTCGAACGGATCCTGAATAATTTCTTCGGAAGGAATATCACCGGATTCTTTGTAAGCGGCAAACGCCGTCCAGAGAACGTCCATCTGATGGCTGATGCCTAAAATGGCGGAAGCGATATTTTTACGGGCACGAACATCTTCATCCGAATTGCTTTCGCCAATTTCTTTCAATTGTTTGTGCAACATGCTGCGCTGCTTATACAGATCGCTGTAGGATTCCAATGCTTTTTTCACCGTTTCAGGATATTCCGCATCGTCTTGAGATGTGGAAATTTCCTTTTCAACCATTTCAAGATTCACATTTACTTCTGCAGGAATTTCACCCTCGATATCTTGATGATCGGGATCGAGCGGATTGATGGGATAACGCAAGTAAGAACGCAATACGCGATCGAGCTTTACAGGGATGTCCCGGCGCATTTTGTTTTTCGAGAAATTTTCAAATACGTTCGGCTTGTAGCCGGTTTGTTCGAGAAGGAAAAGTCCTTCGTCCACTGTTTTGCGACGGGCGTCTTTGTTGATATAATCGGCCACTTTTTCGCGTAATTTTACATCGATGTTTACTTCCATTTGATTTGAAATTTTAATGTTATACTTTGAATTTACCTTTTGGGCTTTTATAAATATTCATTTTATTGCTGAAAATAATATCTTTTCGAGATAATGGTAAGGTTATAGAATCAATGTAAACATCTTGTGATTCTGATAATCGATTTCTAACTGCATAACTCCAAACATCTTTGCTTGAGTGTCTTTTCTGAATTATTTCAGCACTTTTAGTAACGTTATTGAATGCTACAACAGCATTACCTCTTCTGATTTGTCTTCTAATTGATTGCATAATTTTTTTTTGAAATAAAATTAGTGCGAAAAACCGTGCTCCAAAAGGACAAAAAGCACCTGCCGTTCAGGCAGATGCTTTCAATCTATATAGAAAACAGTTCTTTTTATCCGTTCGGAACCAGCGTGAGCAACTCGTCAACTTCTCCTTCGTAAACCAGCGCTTTGCCGGAACGGAAACGAAACTGCATAGCGGTTTGGTTTCTGTCGCTCGAGGTTGTACCCGTAGCGGCACCGTCGCCACCGGTAACGTAAGCCGCGCCGCGGCGTTTGTTACCCATCAGATAGTATTCGCCGTTTTCGTCGGGAACGATAAAGAACATTTTTCGAGTGCTTGCCGCGTTCATGAATCCGAGAATGGTTTTCGAAATGCGGGCTTTCACAATATTGAGGTTGTACTCATAGTGCGCGCCGTCTATCTCACCCACGGGAACGATGCTGAAGTTACCGGCATCTTCGGTAAATTTGAATTTGAAAGCCCGGGTTCCAGGCTTCATGGTCAAATCTCCCACCAACGCCCCGGCAGCTTCCAGCGATACCGGCGTTACCGTTTCACCCGTAACTGTAGGAACGGGTTCGGTTGGCCAAACGGCCACGTCTTCGTGGTAACCGTAGATAATCTCGGGAACAATACCAGCCATATTCCCGCCTTCGCAACTAAGCTGGTGATCGATATCTGTTAAATTAATACATTTTTCCATAATGATAATTTTTTACGAGATTACACAATTAAGGTTCTGGATCGGTTTCTGGATCGGTTTCTGGATCGGTTTCTGGATCGGGTTCCGGTTTGGCCACGTTTGTCCAAACCACTTCGTTGATTCCGAATCCAAGTCCTTCCCACCAGTCGGTAAGCAGGTTCACACAGCGTTTCGATTCTTCGATTTTTACTTTCGCGGCGTTTTCACCTTTTTTGGTGATGTGCAAAAAGTTGTCAACCGAAGTTGCCCAGATATCGTCCGTTCCGATCATGCATGGAAGTCCTATCACGCGAGCGGGCGAGAAATCGAGCGTATCGTCTATTTGCGACGGTGAGCTGATGTCGTAATACCCGAGCGAGCGTTTGTCTTTCAAGAACGCGCGTTTCCATTTCGGAGCCATGCCGATGATCATTCTCGAATTTTGATATTCTTCCGAAATGTTTTCGTAGAACGCTTCAATCTGATCGTAAATGGTGTCGGCATCCAAAGCCCCCATGGTCACATGGTTTACTTTGTCGGATGTGAGGAACGTTTTCAGTCCGTTCATCGACGCGCTTGTTACGCCTGCCGTTCCGGCTGTTGGCGCTGCATATACACCTTTGTAGTATGCCTTCCTTTCCAAGTCGTCATCGATTTGCTTGTAGAAGTGAGACTCCAGGATGTACCGAATCAACGGCCATTCTTTACGGCTCAGGTTGTTGCTGGCCAGAAAACCGAGCCAGTTATCTTCGATATCGTCCGGATAAACTTCCAGATCCACTTTGAGTTTGAAAAGCTGAATCGGATTCGGAGTGAATTCGATATCACCTTTCGGTGTCCACGATTTCTGAAAGGCTTGTACCAATTCAGTCATCTTCGATTGAGCCAGGCGATAAACGGTGTCATCCGTTTTTATCTTCGTGGCCAACTTGGGCGTTTCGCGTCCGAAAAGCAACAGTCTTTTCAAACGAGCTTCGTTTTGTCCGCCGGCGATATAATAAGCGCCGTATTCCTGAACAATTTGAGTAGTTGTAATAGCCATATTTGTAAATAGTTAAAGTTTTGATTACTCTTAAATTATTTCCTTGTCAACGGCTTGGTTGTGCGGAAGGCTGTTGATGGTTTCCCAATCTACTTCGTCTTCTACATTTGCCGGGTTGGATGATCCGCCCTGCGGATTTTCCGGAACAACAGCCGGACGAGCTGCCAATTTCACTTTTATCGCTTCCACTTTCGCGGTTGCATCGGCGGCAGCTTTCACGGTAGAGTCTAAGTTATCGAGCATATCGACAACCGATTTCAGTTCATTTTGAGCCGTGGTTGCTTTTTCGGCATTATCGGCCAATGTTTTAAAATGCGCTTCGATGGATTTCAGCTGGTCGATGGAAAGCGAAACGTTTCCGTCTTTTTCCTCGAACCCTTCCACTTTCAGCAGCGTGTTGATTTGTTGAAAATCTTTGTTCATTTCGATTTTATTTTTAGGTGAAAAAAATTCCTTCAGGTGAGAGAAAATATTTTTTTTCTCATTTTCATCCAACGATTGCACCATTTCCGCGGTGATGCTTACGGAATCCGGATTGTTTAAATCGGGAACCGGAAGGTGCATCGCTTTCATGTTTGCCACAATTTCGTTTGAAACGGCAAACTTTTCTTTTTGCTTTACCGGAATAAGCTCATCAACCAGTCCCAAGTCAACGGCTTCTTTTGCCGATAACCAGCGCGATTCTTTCATCAGCTCCATCACTTTCTTGAATTCGATGCCGCGATTGTTCACATAGTCTTGAGCAATTGCCAAGGTGAAAACTTCAGCGTCTTTTTTCTGAGCTGTTAAGTCCTCGATGGTTTTTTGCAAATCGTCTTCGTTCATGTTTCCCCAGGCATCTACCCACACCGACGGTTTATGAATGAGGTAAAACGAATCTTCCCGGATGCGCGATTTTACGGCTCCGTGTCCGATGATGGTTGCTGCCGACGCGTTAAAACCAACGTAGTCGATGGTAACATCGCCGTGCGTTTCAAAAATTTCTTTGATTTTGAGGGCATGGCTTAGATTTCCGCCCAGTGAGGTGCATTTCACGGTAACCGGTCCCGATCCCAGATCGCTCATCATGTATTTGACAAACTCCATGGAAACGCCCCATTGCCCGATTTGCCCGATTAATTCTAATGTTTTTGACATAATTTCTACGGTTTTGGGCAAAAGTAAGGGTAATAAAAAAGCAGCAAAAGGACACAAGCCTTTTGCTGCTTTCAGAAATGGAGTGAGTTACAGCACATTTATCCCGAAATCTTCGAGAAAAAGAGCCGGTTCGTCTTGAAATCCTGAAAATGTACACGCGACCTGGTTCCTCCCGGATGTGGTTGCTTCGTATGAAAATCGGAGTTGATTTTCTTCGGTACCTATCAGCCGGATAAAGTTATTGTGATCTACAAACAAAACGTACCAATAGCCGGCAAGCAGTTCGCGGAATACTTTCCGGTTTACCGGATGATCCTTGGGAGCGATAAGCGAAAGTTCGGTTTTGTAACCGTTGCTTTCGCCCGTCTGCTTGAATTGGGCGGTATCATCGGTGAAATAGAAATCGATAATATTATCGGTGTGGGTAAGCTCGAGATAAAATTCATTTTTTGAGTGATCGCGACGCACTTTTCTGAAGCTCGATGGCGGGATGGCATAAACCAACGAAAGTCCCGGCATATTGGAGCAAAAATCGAACGAAATTTTTTTCATAAACATCTGTTTTAACGGGTTAAAAATCTACGTGTCCTTTTACGGGACAAATTCACCTATAATAATATATTAAAGTTTGTTAATATGTTTTTGAAAAGCTCACCGCGTTCCACTTTCATGTTTCGCTGGCATTCTTTCCGGATAGCTTCGAAGCTCCAAATGTCTTCGGTAAATCCAAATTCCTGCTGAAATTCGTTGATGGCATCCGTCCAGTTATACCCGACGCCGATTCGCGGGGCGATATAGGATCGCATCAACGCTTTCGCTCTCATCTCAACCGCTTGGTTGAATTCCACAATTTCAGTCCTGGTTAAATCCCAGCCGTGACGGTAGAAGTCGTTTCTTTTTATGACAATAGTAACGTTTTCGGTGTAGTTCGAAAAGGCCAAACTCTCGTATCTCTTCCGGTATTTGTTCGATTTTTTGTGAAGCGAGAGGATGAGTTGACGGTATAAAACTTTGTCTTTTACTAAATTAACCGGATTATCGTATTTCATCTCTAAATAATGTTTAGAGTATGGCTTACAGGGTATATGTATGGTAAATGGCATGAAAATATTAAAAAATGGTTGAAAAATAATTTCAATAAAACTTTTTTTCTTACTACACGCTACACACGTTTTAACTGCTTGAAAGATATGTTTTTATCTTGTACTATGCAAGAAATATGCTAACAACATGTAGTAACTTTGTAGTAAGCAAAATAATCAGCCTACTACATACGCAAACCCTGTGCAGCAAAGCGTTTGAAATATGTGTGTAGTAGGTAGTGACATTTTTTAGATAAAAAAATTTATTCGTGTGTAAAAAAATATATATTATTTCTAATATATTGATAATTAAGTATTTATATTTTTATATACGTGTTGTGCACCCGTCTCATACATATACATTAGAAGTTGAATTTTACAAAGTATCTGTATTGGGGGTAAGATCGATTTGCGACGCGCTTGGATTTATTTTTAAATCCTGCAGCGTTCATTGCCGTGCCTAATCTAACCGAAGTAATTCGTGTGGCATCGGCGGAAATGATTTTGCGGTTACGTCTGAGGTGTGCAATTATTTCACTGGCGGTGTACCAGTCAGCGTCGGGATCGTCTTCGTCGTCCGGTGAAAGAATATAGAGATTGACGTATTTGGCTTCGTCTGTTTGAATCACATATCGTTCGTTGTATTCTTGGATCTCGTCAATTTCTTCGTCGCTGAAACGGGCGTTAAATTCGGTTTCTTCGTAAAGAAGTAAGGCTTCCGCCCACATTTGGTCGATTTTAACTCGCTGAGAGTAGCGTTTATCAATCTTGTCAATCTCTATGGTACCGTAGCGGCTTCTCCCGTGGTTTAGCGTGAGAAATCCGCCCATTTCAGCGGTTCGGTTTGCGGTGAACATGGTAGCGGCGGTGCGTGGTCTTTCGACCGGAAATTCATCGTTGCGCCGTTGCACTAATACCTTTTCGGAACGGGTATGCTTTTTAAATTCTTCGATGCGCGCCGTTCCCCGATTTATACCTACCAAGTCATCGAAACAGATAATCAAGTAGCGGGTAAACAAGTCGGACAGTGAAAATTTGGCGTCGTTTTCGGGCTGTACGTAATAAGATTCCAATTGTTCCGGGAGAAAGAACCGGGTGAGAAAAGTTTTCCCGATGTGTTCCTGCATTCCGATAAAGCCGAGAGCAATACTGTTGGGTATGCCGTCGAGCCATTGTGCGACGGTAGCGACCATCCATTTGCGGATAAGGCGGTTCATGCGTTCGTAGTAATATTCCGGCTCACGGTCGAATATACGTGGCGTGATGTGTTCGCAGAGTTTATCGATATGACTTTCGCCTTTATACGTTCCGCGAATGGTATCGAAATAGTTTTTTATCGGGTTTTCTTGATCAAACCAGTTCGGGTCGCGTAGTATCAAGCGAAGGTCGGTGCGCGAAATGGTTTTTCCCATGCCTTTTAAATAGAGATACAAGGTGTCCGGCGTAGGCGGAAACTTGTATCGGTTTTTATCTCGGCTCTCGATGCTGAGTTTCGAAGGATCGAGCACCGAAGTTTTTACAATAAACGCCTGGTTAATGGTCTCTACAATGTGACGGACGTAGTCGTCTATATATTCCATTGTGTTTGGCGCTATCTCGGGGAGTTTAAGTTGGGTCATTTTGTTGTTTTTTTGTATTTAATCAAAAATAACAGCCCGCGCATCGCTGCGGAGACTGTTTGAAGTTTAGTCTAACTTTCATTTCAATGCGCGTAATCACAAGTCGACCAACTTAAATTCATATCGAGTTACAATCGGGTTACTGTCCCAGGTACCGGCGCCGTTGATTTCGTCGATAAGTTTAGCAAATTGTTGTCGCGCGTTAAATACATTTACAACAACAATACCTTCTT
>CAZKZB010000050.1:0-21111 GCA_964557135.1 uncultured Petrimonas sp.
AACCTGTTTTTCCGTCGGCAGGAGGAATATGGCAAAGAACACTGTCTCTTTCTTCTACTCATACTGCACTTTCTCCATCCCACATTCTTATTGAGCTTACGCCAAGAGTTTTTTGGACTTTCATATTGTCCGTGCCACAATCTGCCATGGTGTGATAATTGTCGTAACCGCCAACAATTACGAAAGACAGTACTATGTTGAGACTGTTCCAAAAGAAAAAATTACTATCAAATTGTCATGCTGAATTAATCCGCCAAACGGCAGAGGAATGAAGTATCTATAATTGTGACAAAATAGATTCTTCACCGCGTTCAGCAATCGGAGATTCGCTCTTAGGCAATGACAAAATGAAACTGCAAGAGTACTTTTGAGACAGTATCATTGCATTTATCTGATTGTGATAGAAGCGAAAACCCACTTTTGCCTTTCATTTTCTGGCTTAGTAACGTTGGATAGTATGAACAAAGTGTAAATTATCCACATTTACTGATGATTCAGCACTCTGTCCGATATATTGTGCCTATTTTAGTAGTATCTATCCTTTACTAACAATAAGTGAAGGAAGACATTTTTTTGTTTATAAACCTGCGATGTAGCCGTTAATATACTGAAATCTTCCTTCTATCCACATTTTGAGTTGCTTAACTTTGTAATTAAAATCTGAAGCTCCATTGCTCCATACTTGTGAATTTTTCTTTTGAGATTCCGTTATCATCTCGGCGTACCAATCAATATACTCAAGCAAATCGTTCTTTTTCTCACGATGAAATTCACTCCATATCTCTTTGTAGAGTTGTACAAATTTTGGGTCTTCTAAAAAGCGAGTGAAAAATGGAGTTCCGGTTGAAGTGTCAGTTATTTTGCGAAAAAGGGGAGTAGTGCTTGATCCGAAATGAACGTGTTTTCCTTCATAATCATAAGCCCAATCGAAGTCCCATATTGGCCCCATAAAATATTTCCCAATCTTGTCTTTGTATAAATACGTACTTTTGGGATGATTAATTTCCATGTTGTGCGTTAAATTATATACGACAAAATACTTCGCCAAAGACTCTATATCGATTAACTCTTCATAGCCGTTATTGGGGAAGTAGATGGAGTTTACTGAGTCTTCGAGTTGTTGAAAATCGTTTTTTATTTTTTGAAAGTGACTTTCGGAAGTGATATCGGGGTCTTTTACCATTACCGGTAATTTGTAATGAGTTGAATGAAACTTGTAGTCTTCATCGAAATTCGTATCTAACTCGAGCAAAACACCATCTTTTTTATCTATGTTTACTCTGCTTGCGGATAGTTCAACCTGTTCGGTAAGTACGTAGCTTCCTTTGTATTCGTTATTTATGGTAAGATCAACAGGGATGGCGTTATTTGTAAATCGAAGTTCTAAAAGTTGTCCTATTTTAAACGCAACAGAATTTAGCATAAGAGTAGGGTCGATGTAATTCGCTAAAAGAACCCAGTCCTTCTCGGTCAACAAACCTAAAACAGGTGTGTTCTCATCAAGTTTTAAGCGATATGGTTTTTTGGGCATTCCCCAAGTGCTGTTGCCGCGCCCTCTTATTCTTGTGCTATCTGAGTAGTCTTCTCCCCAGTCATTCCCCTCAATTGTTATTGTGGCATTGATGTAATTGTCCTTAGAGACAATAGGCGCATTGTTTTCTGTGACAATAAAGATTTGCGGAATGGCTGAAGCCCATGAAATATTAATGGAATATGTTTTTTTAAATCCGCGTTCGGAAACCAACGTATAAGTGATTGGTTTTGAAAAATCATTAAGTGTTACTCCACTTACTTGAGGCACTCCATCGATAAATACTCCTTGTGCTTTTGTTTCGAAAGAAGCGATTAAGTTTTTTGAAGAAGTAGGTATTTTGCTTACAATTTTCTCTTTGTCAATCGTGCACGGGTAGTCTTTTTTGAGAAAAGGGTTAATGCTTTTTGTAAAATAAAACGATGAAAAAGACAGCTCCTCTTCAGTAAATTGTATTGTTACTTTATAGCTAACTTCGGAAAGGTCTTCCGCAATAATCGTATAAATTACAGAATTGTTAAAATTGTTAGATGTAAAGCCTGATATTTGTTTTGTTCCCGATATAAGTACTTCTTTTCCCTTAAATGTAAAGGTTGCGGTTATTCTATCAAGTTCAATATTTTCGGGAAAAGATAATGTAATGGTGTTGTTTTCAATTTTCCCTGTAATATCTTTTTCGAGTATTTTTGAGTTGTACTTTGCTTCGATTACAAAACTCAAAAACTCTTTTGACGAATCTTGCGATATATCATCCTTACAACCATAGAACAAAGAGAATAAGGTGAGTATAAAAAAGATAAAGCTGCTTTTAAATTTTTTCATAAGTTTAAGTTTTTACATTGTCTTATTCTCTTTGTTTTGTTAATCTCTTTATTCATCAAACTTCCAAATCCACATCAAACAACTCGTGCCAAGGCAATCCCTGTTTGTTGAGTTGCTCCATAAAGGGATCGGGATCGAACTCCTCCACGTTGAAAACGCCCGGTTTCTTCCACAACCCCTGTAAGAACATCATAGCGCCGATGGTTGCCGGAACTCCGGTGGTATAGCTTACGCCCTGCGCGCCGGTTTCTTTAAACGCCGCTTCGTGACTGCAATTGTTGTAAATGTAATAGGTGCGTTCTTTTCCGTCTTTAATTCCGCGAATGCGGCAGCCGATAGATGTTTCGCCCGTGTAATTTTCGCCCAAATCGCCCGGATCGGGGAGGACGGCTTTCAGGAACTGAATCGGAACAATTTTTTGTCCGTTGTATTCCACTTCGTCAATGCGTGCCATGCCTATATTTTGGATTACGCGCAAGTGCGTGAGATATTCCTGACCAAAGGTCATCCAAAAACGAGCACGTTTGAGTGTGGGGAAGTTTTTCACCAACGATTCCAACTCTTCGTGATAAATAACATACGATTCTTTTTGCCCGATATTAGGATAAGTGAGCGGTTTGTGGATTTCGTGCGGTTCGGTTTCCACCCACTTTCCGTCTTCCCAATATTTTCCTTTCTGGGTTACTTCGCGGATGTTGATTTCGGGATTAAAGTTGGTAGCAAACGCTTTGCCGTGGTCGCCCGCGTTACAGTCCACGATATCGAGGTAATGAATTTCATCGAAATGATGTTTGGCGGCATAGGCCGTGAAAATACTGGTTACGCCCGGGTCGAATCCGCAACCGAGAATGGCCGTAAGGCCCGCTTCGCGAAACCTGTCTTGGTAAGCCCATTGCCACTTGTATTCGAATTTGGCTTCGTCTTTCGGCTCGTAGTTTGCCGTATCTAAATAATGAACGCCACACTCTAAACAGGCATCCATAATTGTTAAATCCTGATACGGAAGCGCTACGTTAATGACGATTTCCGGTTTATACTCCTTCATCAACGCTACCAATTCCGGTACGCTGTCGGCATCCACTTTCGCCGTTTTTATCGAAACACCTGTACGGCGCTTCACATCGTCTGCAATAATATCGCATTTACTTTTTGTGCGGCTTGCCAACATTATGTCGGTAAATACATCGTTGTTTTGCGCCACTTTATTGGCAACAACCGTTCCCACGCCACCGGCGCCGATAATCAATACTTTTCCCATTTTTATTTTTTTAGACTATTAGACATCAAATTTCAGTTGTCGGATATTTTCCCGATGTCTGAAACACAAATATACAATCATTCTGTGAGAAATAGAACTTTTCGGCTTCGAAATTATCATTTGTAACAGGTTTCGTCAAAATGATTATCTTTGTTGGCGAAAAGTCAAATTATACTTATTATGAACGAACAAAACATCGAACAAATCGCTCAATCAACAAATACGATAAGCGATTGGTCGGTACAACTGCTAAAAAATATAGGTTTCACCGACAAATGGATTCAACAAATTAATCTTATTTTTCTGTTGTTAATTCTCATTGTTTTGGTTTTTGTGTTGCAGCACGTTACACGCGTTGTTCTGCGCGGCGTACTTTCGCGTATGTCAAAGTTACCTCGAATGTCGTTTGTCAAAAACCTGCTAAAGCGAAAATTTCCGCATTATCTGGCCATGATAATTCCTTTCAGCTTGGTAATAGGCTCCATTCCTATTATTTTTGACGGCTTCCCGAAAACAATGGCTTTTGTTGATAAATTAGTTGAGATTTATTTGGTTCTGTACATCATTTGGCTGATAATGTCTGTGATTAACGCCTTTGGCGACACGCTGAAAAGAAGAGAGCGTTTCAGAGACAAACCCATTGACAGTTATATTCAGGTAATTCGGATATTTTTCTATTTTATCGGATTTATTATTCTTTTTTCCATTCTTTCGGGAAAAAATCCACTTGTGCTGATAACGGGATTAGGCGCGATGTCTGCCGTGTTGATGTTGATTTTTAAAGATACCATTTTAGGTTTTGTAGCCAGCATTCAAGTATCGGCAAATGATATGGTGCGCATTGGTGACTGGGTAACGATGCCCAAACACGATGCCGATGGCGATGTGATTCAGATTACGCTTACCACCGTGAAGATTCGAAATTTCGATAAAACCATCACTACCATTCCTCCCTATTCGTTGGTTTCCGATTCGTTTCAGAACTGGCGTGGAATGCAGGATACCGGCGGGCGCAGGTTGAAACGCTCGGTTTTCGTGAAACAATCCTCCATTCGGTTTATTGCCGATGAGGAGTTGCCGGAACTTGAGAAAATTCAGCTCATATCCGATTATGTTCGTGAACGAAACCGGGAAATTACAGCATACAATCGCTCAACGGATGCCGATAAATCGCTGAATATTAACGGGAGAAATCTTACAAACATGGGGTTGTTCCGTCAGTACGTGACAAATTATCTGATTAATCTCCCCGGTGTGAACAAAGATATGATGACCATGGTTCGTCAACTTCAACCCACATCGAAAGGACTTCCGCTTGAGCTCTATTTCTTCACGGATACTACCGTGTGGACTGAATATGAAAACATTGTGTCCGATGTATTCGATCACGTAACGGCATCGGCTAAATTTTTCGATTTGGAATTGTTTGAGGATGTGTCCAACCCGCTGCATGTGAGTGGGATAGATGCACAGTCGAGTTGAAATTATTTTTTTGCATTTCATTACACATTGTACATTAAAAGGCGCAAATGTTTTGTACCTTTGTATTTCACTTATTGTAAAAAATTATGAGAAGTTTTGGAAGCGACAATAATTCGGGTGTGCATCCTCGTCTGATGCAGGCGTTAATCGATGCCAATAACAATCATGCTATAGCTTATGGCGATGATGATTTTACGGCGCAAGCCAAAAAATCGGTTCGCCGAATGATGCAAAACGATGATGTTGAACCCTTTTTCGTTTTCAACGGAACCGGCGCAAACATCGTGGCGTTG
Organism: uncultured Petrimonas sp.; assembly: GCA_964557135.1. GTDB lineage: Bacteria > Bacteroidota > Bacteroidia > Bacteroidales > Dysgonomonadaceae > Petrimonas. The sequence continues at coordinate 5,387 of CAZKZB010000050.1, forward strand.
CAAGCTTGCACACAATCGTTCCATAGCATTATTTGCGCGCAAACGGCGCATATAGCGGTAGATGAGTGTGGGGCACCCACGAAATTTACCGGCTGTCCGTTGAAGGAAATCGCTACTCCCGACGGAAAGCTCACTCCCGAACTGGTTCGCCCGCTGTTGCACGGTTTTGGTGTGGAGCATCATTCCCAACCGAAGGTTATCGCCATTTCGCAAACCACCGAAATGGGAACGGCTTATACGCCCGAAGAGATAAAATCGCTTGCCGACTTGGCGCACGATCACGGAATGTATCTTTTTATCGATGGAACCCGAATAGCCAATGCCTGCGCTTTTTTGAACGTCTCGGTAAAGGAAATGACTGTGGATTGCGGCGTAGATATTTTTACTTTTGGCGGTACAAAAAACGGACTTATGATGGGAGAGGTATTGGTGCCGCTGCGAAAAGAACTGGCCGAAAATATAAAGTTCTACCGCAAACAAACCACGCAACTTTATTCTAAAATGCGGTTTATTTCGGCGCAATTTATTCCCTATTTCGATGAGGGGATCTGGTTGGACAATGCCCGGAAATCGAATGCAGCCGCTCAAAAGCTTGCCGCAGAAATGCGGAAATCGGGAGTTGAACTCACGCAAAAAGTAGAGTCGAATGCTGTGTTTTTTGTCCTTTCCGATGAATTGACAGATAAGCTCCGCGAGCGGTATTTCTTTTACGATTGGGATGAACTCCGAAACGAAAGACGATTGGTGTGCTCGTGGGACACCTCAACTGAAGATATTACTGCTTTTGTTGAATACCTGAAATTTCTAACTTCTAACTTCTAATTTCTTAATAATTAATATGTTTGACTTTTTAGACATTTACCCTTGGCTTTTGCCGCTGATGATATTTTTCGGACGAATTTTTGATGTGTCCCTCGGCACGTTAAGAATTATTTTTGTATCGAAAGGAGAGAAATATATAGCACCTATTATCGGTTTTTTCGAAGTGTTTATTTGGGTGGTGATTATCTCTCAGATACTCACGCGAGCCAACGATTTGGTGGCTTATTTGTCGTATGCGGGCGGATACGCCGCGGGAAACTACGTGGGAATCTTGCTTGAACAGCGTATTGCGTATGGTATTGTTTTGTGCCGCATCTACACCAAAGAGGGCGGTGAAGCGTTAGTAAGCCTGCTTCAAAAAATGAAACACGGAGCTACGCTTATTCACGGAACAGGTTCGGTTGATAAAGTGGATATTGTGGAAACAGTAATCGACCGAAAAGAGATGAAAAGTCTTGCAAAAGCATTGTGTGACTTCGACCCTAATATTTTTTACGTGATAGAGGATGTTCGTACCAAACAAAACGGCATTTTCAACAAACGCAGGAACATTCTCACCCGATGGCGGCCGGGTAAATAGCTACACCAAATTATTTACCGTTCCTTTCCACGAACAGCCTAAACAATACAACATAGAGGTGTCAAACCCATCTAACGATTCGTTTTCGTGAATCGGATGGATTTTTTTGTCTTCGGTAACGGTTACCACCAATCTGTCGCCTGCGGCGTTGAGCAGGTAAAAACGACGGATTTTGCATTGAGGACAGAGAAGATTTTTCATAATCGGGTTGCGTGTTTCGTGTTTAAAGATAACCAATAGCTAACGGCTTTTTTTCGCTTCCTGCCAGATTTCTTCCATTTCGTCTAATGTCATGTCTTTAAGCGAGCGGCCTTGCTCCTTCACTTTACGCTCCATATAGTTGAACCGATAGATGAACTTTTGGTTGGTTCGTTCCAAGGCGTTGTCGGGATTTACTTTGTATAGACGCGCGGCGTTAATGATACTGAAAAGTACATCGCCGAACTCTTTTTCTGTTTTATCTTTGTCTAATTTTTCTATTTCGGCCTCCAACTCACCAATCTCCTCTTTTACCTTATCCCATACATCGTGACGTTGGTTCCAATCGAAACCCGAATTTCGAGCTTTATCCTGAATTCGGTATGCTTTCACAACCGACGGTAAGGCCGAGGGAACACCATCGAGAACAGTTTTATTGCCGCCTTTTTCCTGTAGCTTGATTTCTTCCCACGATTTTTCAACCGCGCTTGCCGAGTCGATATTCTTTTCCCCAAACACATGTGGGTGACGGAAAATAAGTTTGTCGCAAATGGCGTTGCAAACGTCGGCAATATCGAAAGACTGCTTCTCTTCGCCAATTTTCGCGTAGAAAACCACATGCAGCAGCAAATCGCCCAATTCTTTTTTTATATCGGCATCGCTGTTGTTGATGATGGCTTCCGCCAGTTCGTAAGTTTCTTCTATGGTGTTGGCTCGGAGGCTTTCGTTTGTTTGTGCGCTGTCCCACGGACATTTTTCGCGCAGTTCGTCCATGATGTCGAGCAGTCGTCCGAAGGCTTCCAGTTTTTGTTGTCTCGTGTTCATATATAAACTGTAGAAACGGCGTGTGCACCGTCTAAAACAGTAGAGACGCAATTAATTGCGTCTCTACGATAAGGGTTTTATTTTTTGAAATTTTGTAATCCGGTTTCGAGGAATTCAATGTACTTATTCACATTTTCGTCGTAAGCGTATGACGGAGCAATAGGTTTTCCGTCCACATCAAGCGCCACGTAGTATGGTTGAGCGTTAGCGCCGAACTTGTGGCGTTGCAGGTAGCTCCACTTATCGCCAATGGTTTTGAGTTTGGTAGTTCGGCCGTTTTCTTCTACCTCAATAATTTCGGGCAGCCTGGTTTTGTCGTCCACCATCAACGTAATCAGCACGTAATCGTTTTCTAAAATATTTTTCACACGCGGATCCGTCCAAACCGACGCTTCCATTTTGCGGCAATTTACGCATCCGAATCCCGAAAAGTCGATCATTACCGGTTTGTTGTTTTGTTTGGCATAAGCCATTGCCGACTCATAATCATCGAACTTGGCGTGCACGGTGCCGTCGTACAGGTTGAAATCCTGCGTGAAGATGGGCGGCGAGAACGCGCTAATGGCTTTCAATGGCGCGCCCCACAGTCCGGGAACCATGTACAGTGCGAAGGCAAAAGAGATTATCGACATAAACAGGCGGGGAACCGAAACGTGTTTCAAGTCGCTGTCGTGCGGAAGTTTCAGTTTGCCCAGCAAATACAATCCGAGCAGAGCGAAGATAACAATCCAAAGCACGAGGAAAACTTCGCGGTCTAAGATTCTCCATCCGTAAGCCAAATCGGCAACCGATAGAAATTTAAGGGCGAGCGCGAGTTCCAGAAATCCAAGTACCACTTTTACTGAGTTGAGCCATCCGCCCGATTTGGGCATATTGGACAGCCATGAAGGAAATATTGCGAACAAAGCGAACGGAATTGCCAGCGCCAATGCAAATCCGAACATGCCTATTGCCGGAGCCAAAAAATTGCCTGAGGTGGCCGTTTCCACTAAAAGTGTTCCGATAATGGGACCCGTACACGAAAACGACACAAGAGCTAACGTGAAGGCCATGAAGAATATGCTGAGCAGACCGCTTGTTTTGTCGGCTTTTTCATCCATTTTATTTGTCCACGATGTTGGTAAAACCAAATCGAAAGCACCGAAAAACGATACGGCAAAAACGATAAGCAGCGCACAAAAGAGAAGATTGAAAATGGCACTCGTGGAGAGATCGTTAAGTGCACTGGCACCAAAGATGGCGGTGATAATCAATCCCAGCGCCACGTATATCACTATAATGGAAACACCGTAGATAAGCGCTTCGGAAATGGCTTTTTTCTTCTCGGTTTTGTTGCGTTTGAGGAAGAAACTAACCGTCATGGGAATTAACGGCCACACGCACGGTGTAACCAAGGCGATAAGTCCGCCGATGAATCCGGCAATCAATATCCATAAGAGTGATTTTCCGGCCACGCTGCCTTTCATCCCGAAAGCTTTGAGCTCTTCAATAACGGGAGTCCAAAGAACGTCTTTATCGATTTCTTTATTCTCGATAACAATCGGTTCGGCGGTCTCTGTCTCGGCAGGTATAACGCTTTCCGATTCGGTTTCCGTTACAGCGGGCGATTCGGATGCAGATGCGACTACAGTTAAAGTAGAAGGCAAATCGGCAGATTTAAAGTTGAAATCGTTGGGCAGCGGCGGCGTACAACTCTTATCGTCACAAGCCTGAGCACGTATATCACCGGCAATTGAAAAGTTATTTTTATCGGTAACTTTCAGGCGTTGAACAAATTTAGCCGAGTTGTCGAATGTCCCGATGTCCATTTTAAAGATGGGATCGTATTTTACCGTGGCTTGTTTGCCGGCAGCTTTAAACTCTCCGATGAGTTCCGCCCCTTTTATTTCATCAAAACTAATTGACGTGGGGAAGGGTCCGTTTTCGGGAATTTTCGAGTCATACATATGCCATCCTTGCTGAATGGTGGCATCGGCTACTAATTCTATTTCGCCGTTCCCTTTATCTTGCAAACTAAACTGCCAATTGATGACATTTTGCGAAAATACCTGCGACAGTATAAAAAGTAAAAATAATGAGGTAATTGTTCTTTTTAAATTCATTATAATGAGTGGTTTTACGATTTAGCGTGCAAAGATAGTAAAAGTTGATTAAATATCTAATGCTTTGCATTATAATAAATTTAAAAATGGATTTTTCGGCTCATTTGTGATGGTTTTCGGTATTTCTACCGGCAGGCCTACGGTTGGTGATTTAAGTATAAATTACGACTTTGGTTTCTTTATCGTAAAATTTCCGGAATGCCCTATTTATCTTATCGCGTATGCTGCGAAATTCGCTTTAGGTGAATTCGGGCATTGGGTGAACGATGTCGGCTTTCACCTCATTTATAACCCTTACGCTCAGCTTAATAAGTCTTTTTCCAAAATGCTCACTTGAACACCAACACCCTTTTGTCCAACGGTTTGTGTGTCTTTTCACGAGGCTCGGCCAACGGAATACCGAAAGGCATTTGTGCGATAAGTTTCCAATCTTTACTAATGCCCCATTCTTTTTGAATTCCTTCATCGATAAGCGGATTGTAATGTTGCAGCGATGCGCCGAACCCCTCGTTTTCTAATGCCATCCACGTGAGTATTTGCACAATAGCCGAGGAGTGCTCTTTCCATTGCTCGAATTTTTCTGAATAACTTGGGAATTTTTCCTGCAATCCTTTGACCACCGACATGTCTTCGAAGAACAGCACCGTGCCGTATCCGGCAAGAAAAGAGTCGTCTACTTTTTTTTCAGTTTTCTGCCATGCCTCTTCCGATTTGCTTATTTTCTTTAACTCAGTCTTGGTGAGTTCCCACAACTTTTTATGGTTTTCGCCCAAAAGCAATACCATTCTCGCCGATTGAGAATTGAAAGGCGAAGGTGCCCAATAGATAACGTGTTCTATGATTTTTTGTATTTCATCATCCGAAACACGCGATTCGTTACTCAATTGATAATAAGATCTTCTGTCTTTAATAGAGTCTTGTAAACTTTTATTCTTCATATTTTTTAAGTTAATTTCTGTCGGGTTGCTATATAACAAAAATAGTATAAAAATGTTTTTATTATAAATTTTATCTATGGTGATGAGGAGAAAAAAAGTTATCAACATCGTGTTGATAAAAATGTCATAACAAAATCGTCGAAAATTGGGAAGTTATAAAATTACGAGATAACTTTGGAGTCTTTTTAGAAAAGATCTTTTAAAATCGAAAATGGAGAAACAGAAACGACAAAGAAACACAAAAATTGTTGAAAAAACTATAATTGTACCCGAAATCGGGAAACTGCCACCGCAAGCTCCTGAGCTTGAAGAAGCCGTTTTAGGGGCACTTATGCTCGAAAAAGACGCGTATTCGGTAGTTAGCGATATTTTAAAACCCGAAAGTTTTTATAACCCCATTCATAAAATCATTTTCGGTGCCATTCAGGGCTTGGCCGTTCAGCAAAAACCGGTGGATATGCTTACGGTAGTCGAAGAATTGAAACGACGAGGTGAGCTGCAATCGGCCGGCGGAGCAGTTTATATTGCCGAGTTATCGGAAAAAGTGGCATCGGCAGCACATATCGAATACCATTCCCGAATTATTGCCCAAAAATATTTAGCGCGTGAATTGATTACTTTCTCCTCCGATGTCACACAGCAGGCGTTCGACGAAACTGTCGATGTGGACGATTTGATGCAGGAGACCGAAGGACGTCTTTTCGAAATTTCGCAACGAAACGTTAAAAAAGATGTGATTCAGATAAACCCGATTATCAAAGAGGCATATCAACTCATACAAACTGCATACAATCGAAAAGAGGGAATGAGCGGTCTTCCCACCGGATTTCATCAATTAGATAAGTTGACCATGGGTTGGCAAAACTCCGATTTAATCATTATCGCGGCACGTCCTGCAATGGGAAAGACGGCTTTTGTGCTTTCCATGGCAAAAAATATTGCTATTAACTACGGGCAGCCGGTTGGGTTTTTTTCGCTTGAGATGTCTAACGTTCAGTTAGTGAATCGATTAATTGTGAATGTTTGCCAAATAAAGGGTGAAATTATTAAAAGCGGTCGTTTAGCTAATGATGAGTGGGAACGATTGGATTCAAAAATTAAAGAACTTTACGACGCACCTATATTTATAGACGATACACCCAGTTTGTCGGTCTTTGAATTGCGAACAAAAGCCCGACGTTTGGTGCGCGAACATAATGTTAAACTCTTGATTATAGACTACTTGCAATTGATGAATGCCAGTGGGATGAGTTTCGGCAGTCGCGAACAGGAAGTGAGCATGATTTCGCGTTCGTTGAAAGGGTTGGCAAAAGAGTTGAATATCCCTATAATCGCGTTGTCGCAGTTGAATCGTGGCGTGGAGAGCCGTCAGGGAACCGACGGTAAGCGTCCGCAATTGGCAGATTTGCGTGAATCGGGAGCCATTGAACAGGATGCTGATATCGTTTGCTTTATTCACCGTCCCGAATATTACCGCTTAACCACAGACGATGACGGTAATTCGCTCATCGGGATGGCAGAAATTATTGTCGCTAAGCATCGTAACGGGCCTACCGGTCTTGCAATGATGCGTTTCGATAACGAATATGCTCGTTTCGAAAATCAGGATGACCAGAAAGTGAGTCGCAATAAAACGAATTACATAGAACGGGCTTCAAAAATGAATTCGAGACAAGCGGCTAAGACCGAAGAACCTGTTCCCGAAATGAGTTCAAGTGATTTTATGACCGAAAATGGAAAAGAGGAATTGCCGTTCTGATAAAAAAGAAGTAAGAATCATGAAACAATTGAAAAAAAATATTTTCAGAGCATTTCTTCTTGGGTCGGTTGTTTTTATAACATCCTGCGGAGGAGTAAGTTCCGACGCGAAAAAAGCGGCTAAATTAACCAATAAATCCATCGAAAAAACCGGTGAGCTAAAACTGCAAGAAGCGGAGAAACTATACAAAAAATCGCAAAAAATCATTAGAAAATACGATTCGCACCGGAAGTCGGAAAAGTTCAACAAGCTCTACCAAAAGTACCGCGACGAAGGAAAAACCAATCGTTAAGAACAGAAACACCAATAGAGTTGTTATTAGTTTAATTAACATAAGTGAAGTTACTAAACTAATAATTATTTGTAATTTTACGCTTTAATAGTTTTTATTGGAAAATTTAAAACAAAAAGAATGTATAAGTCACTCGAAATGAGAAAAATATTGTTATTATTTCTCTTTGTTACACTCTTCATATCGGTGATTGCCGCCCAAGCGCCGGCATACGAAACAATTACTAAAAACGGGCAAACTTATTACAAATATACTGTTAAGCAGGGCGAAGGATTGTTTGCCATTTCCCGAACTTTCAACATTTCGGTAAACGATATTTTGAAACACAATCCCACGGCAAGCTCAGGATTGAAAAACGGACAGGAATTGCTGATACCGGTATCGGGCGATACAACTTCGTTGAGCAATCAAACCGCACAACCCGCTACGCAGGCCACTCAAGTACAGCAACAACTCCCGGTTAACCAAAACCACACGTTCCGCCACACGATAACAAGAGGTGAAACGCTGTTTGGAATCGCCCAAATGTACAATACGAATGTTGATGAAATTGTCCGTTACAATACCGGTTTGACCGAAAATATAGCCGAAGGGCAGGTTATCGTTATTCCGCAACAACGTTCGCTCTCTTCTAACCGCGAAAATTACCGCTACCACACCATTCTTCCGAAGGAAACACTGTACTCGGTTTCTCGAACTTATTCGTTGAAGCCCGAAGATTTAATCGCTGCAAATACCGGTCTATCCGTCGAAACTTTTCAAATAGGAAAAACCATCAGGGTTCCTTTCTATCAGACACAGGCCGATTTTATTCCGTACGAAGAACAAACTCAAAACATAATGCATAGGGTGAAGAGAGGAGAAACATTATACTCTATTTCAAATGCCTACGACGTATCGGTTGAAGCTATCGAGGAAGCAAACCCAATGCTTGTCTCAGGATTAAAAACCAATATGGAATTGATTGTTCCCGTGAAAGTTGCCCGATTGGATGAAAATGTGCACACGAGAGAAATAGAAGCTAACCGATTGCTCAACCAAAGCAGCGAAACGCAGCGTGCCGATGTAATAAAGGTTGGTCTGCTTTTGCCTTTTCTCGACAAAACAGGTGGTCAACATCTTCGCTTGCAAGAGTATTACGAAGGTTTTGCAATGGCTGTGGACAAAATGAAAAAAGATGGTGTAAATATCGAAGTTTATGTTTTTGAAATCGGAACCAAAGCAAAGCTTGAGAGTTTGTTGGGTACCATGGAGATGGAACAGTTGCATCTATTGATTGGTGGAATGACGGATGAGCAGATTAAGATAATGTCTGATTTTTCGAAAAAACACAACATTAAATATATTATTCCATTCTCTTCAAAAAACAGTGACGTTCAAAACAATAATAATATTTTTCAGGTAAATTCGCCTCAATCTTACCTGTATTCCAAGGCATCGGGAGTTTTTATGGAAACATTCAGAAATGCTAACGTTGTTATCGTAAATGTTCTCGGACACTCAGACAAGGCGGAGTTCATTTCAACACTAAAAGCCGATTTGAAACGAAGAAACGTTCGTTATAACGAAATTTCCCTTACATCTGATTTTTCAACCGATGTTCTGCCCTTACTTAAAAATAATGTTGAAAATGTCATTGTTCCTACAACAGGAGATTCGGGTTCGTTGCGCGAAATTACCGGCGCTCTTGCTAAAGTGCATCAAGCCGGCGAAGGAATTACAACACGGTTGTTCGGATATCCGGAGTGGCAGACTTACAATACGCAAATTAAGAAAGCACTCCACCAGTACGGAACATACTTCTACACCTCGTTTTATGTAGATGATAACGATAATGAAACCCGCCGATTCGTTGAGAAATTTAAGTTTTGGTACGGCCGCGAATTGCTGAATACCACGCCGAAATACGGTTTGTTCGGATACGATACCGGAGTGTTCTTCTTGAGTGCCGTTCATCGTTATGGGATAAATTTCGAACAACATATCAACCGCATGCCGTCTAACTCTCTCCAGTTCGCTTTCAATTTCGACAGGGTCAATAATTGGGGAGGATTCATTAATACCGGATTGTATCTGGTTCATTACGATGTGAATAACGCTGTGTATAAAATCAATAAAAGCCGATAAATGAAGCGTTTATTACCTGTAATTTTGTTCTTTTCTCTTTTCTCCGGGCAGGTAGTTGCTCAAAAAACAAACTTCGAGAAAGAAGTCTACGTTGGGGTAGGTGGCGGTGCACTTATGTCGTCCGTTGACTTTGTTCCTACGATTGCTCAAAAACAAAATTTTGGAATCCACGGCGGAATTTCGGCAAAATACATTTCGGAGAAGCATTTGGGTTTACTACTCGAGCTGAACTATGCCCAAAGAGGATGGGTAGAGGATTTTCCCGCCGAGAGCGGATTTGAGTACCGTAAAACGCTGAGTTACATAGAAGTCCCTTTTATGACTCATGTTTATTTCGGAAAAAAAGTCCGATTCGTTTTCAATGCGGGTCCTCAACTTAGTTTTTTATTAGGAAGCTCCGGCGATATGAACGAGGCGTTAGCAGCTGATGTCGCCACTAAAAAAGAACAAAATCCTAATTTTGGGATGCAATACAGTTTAGAACCCCGAAAATTCGATTACGGTCTTATCGGAGGACTGGGAATTGAGCTTAAAACCGGAGCAGGTAATATGCAGCTCGAAGGCAGGTATTATTTCGGTTTGGGCGATTTCTTCGAAAACAGAAAAACAAAAGAAAACTTCTTTTTCAATCGTTCGGCTCATCGTGTCATTGAAGCGAAGCTTTCTTATTACTTTAAAGTGAAGTAGTCGTTGATTTTCGCGTAAGTTTGCTTTTGTGACGACTTACCATTAGTGCACGCTATCAACTGTTTTTAACCTTAAGAACTTGAGCACCCCGGCAAGAATTATAGCACCACTTTTAGTTAGATAAGCATTCGGATACTGTGTCCTACTTTTGGCGTGGGGTTCCTTTTGAAAGGGAGATAAAGCTTGCTAACAGACTCTCCTCTGCCTCACCCGTTTTACGGGAATCTATCGCTTAGGCGCTACCCTTCTTGTGTCGTTCTCTTCTTGTGAAAAGAAGCCCTAATTTCAAATTTCTCCTAAATATAAATATCTTTGTAAAACTAATTTTTAAATCCACTTCAAATGAATATTGTAAGACGATTCAGCCTTTTTGTGGCATTTGTTTCAGTTATTTCGGTTTGCGCGCAAAACAAAGTGAGCAAAAAGATTATGGAGATAGGAAAAACCGATAATCGCACCATGCAGCATTTAGATATACTTGCCAATAGAATTGGCGGAAGACCGATTGGTTCCGATGCTTATCAAAACGCCACGTATTGGGTTGCCGATAAACTGAAAAGTTGGGGATTGGAAGTTGAAATTCAGGAAGTAGGAGAAATGCCCGTCGGCTTCAATCGTGGTCCGTGGTTTGGGCGCATGTACGGCGATATTTCCATGACTCTCGATTTTGTTACTCCAAGCTATACATCGGGAACAAAAGGGTTGCAGCGCGGGCATGTGCTGATTGAGCCCAAAACCCGGCAAGAGTTTGAACGCATGAAAGGCAAGTTGAAAGGTGCCTGGGTGCTGATAGAAGGAAGAAGCGACGGCTTTCCCATCGATCACTCAGCCACAGGCGATTCACTGAGAAGTGCCGTTATTGCTAAAAACGAGGCAGCAGTAGGTGAGTCTGAGCGGATAATCGAACCGGCGTTGTTTTATAAAGAGATGAAAGAAGCCGGAATTTTGGGAACAATTCAGTCGGCTCCGGTTCCGTTGGTGGCATTGTATGACCGAAAAAATGTGTATAGTTTATCGTTTGAAAACTTACCCGATATTCCCGATATAAAGCTAAACGAAGACCAGTATGCTCTTATTCGTAAAAAGGCGGAAAGAAGAGAGTTTGTGTTGCTCGAATTCGATATTCGAAACTATTTCAAGCCCGGCCCGGTAAAATATCACAATGTGATTGGTAAGATTCGCGGTGTTAAATATCCCGATGAGTACGTGATGAGTGGCTGCCACTTAGATTCTTACGATGCCGCTACCGGAGCAGTGGATTGCGGAACGGGAGTTGCTCCCAACTTGGAGATGGCGCGAATGATTATGGCCGCCGGCGGTAATCGTCCCGACAGGACTATTCTGTTTTGTTTTTGGGCGGGAGAAGAATTCGGATTGTTGGGCTCGAAATTCTGGGTGGAAAACAACAAAGATAAACTTGCCAAAATATCCAATTATTTCAATCGCGATGGCGGTCCAACGGCGGCTTCGGGATTGGTGGTGCCCGAGAACATGTACGACGACATTGTCAAATGCACCGAAGGATTATCCGATTATCATCCTCAAATTTCGTTTACGGTAGAAAAAAGCAAGCAGCCGCCACGTGCCGTTCCGGTTACTGCAGGAGGAAGTGACCACGCCTACTTTGCCATGAACGGTGTACCCACGATTGCTTTTCGAAACACCGACCCATTGGGTTACAATTTCAGTTATCGGGAAATTTGGCATACCACGCGCGACCGATACGACTTAAGCATACCCGAATACATGGAGTACACTTCGGTAACTCAGGCGGTTACAGTTTATAATATAGCAAATTTGAAAAAACTACTGCCGAGAGACGGAATTTACATTCAGGAATAGCGTTGAGCGTAGAGTAGGGGAGCTTGTAATGTGTGTAGCTTGCTCTCGATTATCTTTTCAGTACCCACGCGTCGCGATGATTGGGAAAGTCTTTTTTTAGCTGCTTCAGATTTTGTTCGGCTTCTTCTTGAGTAGAAAAAGAAGAGGCATAAACATCGATGCGGTTTGGTCGTTCAATAGTAGATGCGGTTGTAAATCCTTCCGATTGCAGCAAGGCTATCATCTCATCCGCCACTTTACGAACTTCGTAAACACCTGTTATGATGTAATATTTGGGAGCATCGAGCGACATTTCAACTCCTTCGATGGATGAATCGGTTGTGTTTTCAGCAACAGTTAGCGTTTCGTCGGAAGTAGTTTCGTCGGAAACGGCCGGAGTTGAAACGATGGTGACGTTTTCCGCAGTTTTTTCGGTTTTATAGCCGAACAATCCGCTTTCGGATAATATTTGAGCGGTTTGATGACGGAATGTACTGTCTTGAATGGGGAAGATAAACATAACGGCTGCAATGACTGCCGCTGCGGTTGCCCCGATTCCGATTTTTCGCGCAACTGATTTTCGGCTTTCAGCGGCTTTTTCGGCCGTTCGCGTTTTGGGCTGAATCTGAATAATCGGTTTCAATTGGGCGTCGGAAAGGCCAAAATGTTCGGGGCGGACAAACGGTTTCGAAACATACATGAAACGATGTTCATCAATCATTTGAAAGTTGCCCAAATCACCTAAATCCACACTTTTTTGTTGCCGCAATGCGCTTTTGATTTCACGAACCGATTCTTCAATTCGTTGCGTTGCCGATTCGAAAGAGATATTTTCGGTACGCATATAGGATTCTACCAACAAGCCGTCGTTGTGTGTAAGATCACGGTTGAACACCAATTCACATATCGGAGAGTTGAAAACGGAAATTCCGTCTCTTCGCGCGGAAGTTGTGTTTACCACAAATCCGCCCAATGCAGGCACAATCACACAATTGTGCGTATGCAAAAGAAATTCGATGTGCGAAATTAATTGGTTCATAGCGCAAAGATAAAAAAAAGAGGAATGAATATGAAAAAAATCATTAAAAACTTATCAACATTTTAATCATTTGGCATTTACCTCCGCACTTTGGCTTGATTTCGCTCGGCAAAATCTTTCCAACTCTTGTATTTGGGGCCTTCGGCCTGCACGCCCAGCGATTGGTAATAGTGACACATGGCTGCCGCCAAACCGTCGGTAGCGTCGAGCTGAGGTAGCATGTTTTCGTTCGGGATTCGCAAAATTTTCTGCAACATATAGGCTACTTGCTCTTTGGCGGCGCGGCCATTTCCGGTAATCGACATTTTGATTTTCAGCGGCGCGTATTCAAAAATGGGAATATCGCGAGCAATAGCCGCCGCCATGGCCACACCTTGCGCTCGTCCGAGCTTGAGCATACTTTGCACGTTTTTTCCGTAGAAAGGCGCTTCAATGGCCAGTTCATCGGGTAAATATTCTTCGATAAGGCTGATTACACGCGAATAAATTTTCGCCAAACGCAGGTAATGATCGTCGTATTTATTCAGCGTCATTACGCCCATAGCCTCCATCGAGGGCTTGTTGTCGAGGATTTTAAGAATGCCGTAACCCATTACCTGAGTTCCGGGGTCGATGCCCATAATGATGCGCTCTTTAATCGGTCTTTGCTGTGTCATAAGTCGATGGATTGCAAAATTGTTGCAAAACCCACAATGTTTTGTCTGAATTTAGTTATAATCAGAGAATGAAGTTTATCTCCTTCTGTTTTGTTCCATGCTTCCAAATCCTCAACGGAATCAGCTTTAAATTCCAATGCAAACGAAAGATCGCTATCGTTGTTTCGAGAGAAAACACGTGCAAGTCTTGGCTCTTTAATCTTTTGGTTTTTAGCCGCTAACGGGATATATTCTTCGCGAATGAAATCGAGAAATTCGTTTTGTAACTCTTCGGGAACGCTGAAAGTGGTATTGAAAATAATCATTTTTACTATTTCTGGGAATTTACTTTCCGATTATTCTTTGCAAATTTAAATAAAATCTCTATCTTTGCAAACAATTTCAAAAAGGGGGATTAGCTCAGCTGGCTAGAGCGTTTGACTGGCAGTCAAAAGGTCATCGGTTCGACTCCGATATTCTCCACGTTAAAAATCAGGCACTTACAGGACTCTTTTCTGTAGGTGCTTTTTCATTTCAAAACAATTTCAAAACAAACGGCTTTTAAGGACGTATTTTCAACTCCCAAAAACATCAAATTTCATCCGGAAAATTCTCTTATCTATTCTATTTATATTTTTCATTTCCGGACTTTAAAAAAAAGATTAACACTTTTCACAAAGTAATATTTAAGTCTTATTTCATGTTCTGAATTGAAGGTGTATTATATTGAAATTATTTTCCCAGAAAAAGGTTTTAAAAAAAGCTTCACACTTTTCACAGAGTGAATTTTCTGCCTTATTTCATGATATGAATTGAAGGTGCATCATATTGAAATATTTTTTTAAATACAATTTTTTAGTTAAATATACTGGAGTTTAAACTTATATTTGTATATTTGTAAATTTGAAAAAAACATTAAATATTTTAACTATGAAAAAGAGTATTCCATTTTTTTTATTGATCTTTTTTAGCAGTTGTATTGGACTTTCTCATATTGCACAAACATCCGGGGTAAATGAAGATGACTTAAGTTTAATTCCAAAAGACGCAAGTGAGGTTATTATTGAAAAAGATATCCCAGCTTTGGAAATGTATAATGAAATTTATTCATCATTACTTTTGCGTGGTCACAGAATAGATAAAGACGATAAAGAAAGATATTATATTACAACTGAAGGAAAAGATGTGGGGCAGTCTACACTTCAGAGGTCAACTATTGTTATAAATGAAAATAATGGCACTTCAAAAGCCATTATTCGTTCTGAATGGAAACCAGGCACTACAGCAACAATGGGGGCATCAATGTTTGCCGGGATTGCTCTTTCTACAGACTGGGAGCAGGCAAAATGGGAGACTGGTCGTCCGGGTATTGCCTTCGCTGAAGGTTATTCGATTGCGAAAAGCGTAAATGGAAAAGTATCCTTTAGATAATATAAATATTTAAAGTAAGCTTAATGTTGCAGTTAAATGATTGTTTCATCATGCTTTGCATTATTCCTGGTTAGTAACAACACAAAAAAACCACCTCAATAAATGAAGTGGCTTAATTGAATTGAAGAACGCTCTTATTTAATACCCAAATATTTTTTAACATGGTCGGGGTAGTCTTCCTCTTTGTGGATAGTCTTATATTTAAACAGTCCGTCTTTGCACTCCCTTAGCCATTTGATATACTCCAGCTGTTCGGGTGTTGTAGGTCTGCTTAGTGGCTCAATAAACTTCCTATCAAAGGAATCAGACAAAGGGGTTAACAGTTGACAATCATTTTTATTAAAGTCATCATATAAGATTGCTCCAAACTCCAGCTTTAAATCTGCTATGTTAGTTTTACGAACGCCCATGTGACAAAATACAACCAGCCAGCTACTCCCCAATACTTCACGTAATAACTGTGATTTAT
>CAZKZB010000051.1:0-20820 GCA_964557135.1 uncultured Petrimonas sp.
ACAAAAATACAAAAATTAAATGTAAACAACGTTACGTTTTTGTTACAATTTCTAATTATATAAGATTTTAAAGGTCAATCGATTGCATCTATACCTTCAAGAGACATATGTAAGAAAAAAACGCGTAATTTATAAAAAACGAAAAGAAAAAGAGCTTAAAAGTTACAAAAAGTCAATTCAAAGTGTAGATTTACATCTTTGTCAAAGTTTGAAACTTTGACAAAGATAAAAATGCGAATCGGAGTTCGCATCACCCGATAAAAAAAGCGGCGATGAGTTTTCTCCACCGCCACTTTTCCATTATGAATTTCCAAAAGTCCCCTTTAGGGGATTTAGGGGTTTATTACATCATTCCGCCCATTCCGCCGCCCATCGGAGGCATCGCCGGTGCGGGATTTTCTTCTTTCTTATCGGTAATTACACACTCGGTTGTGAGGAACATACCGGCAATGGATGCCGCATTTTCCAACGCTACGCGTGCTACCTTCGTGGGATCGATAACACCTGTCTCATACAGATTTTCATACTGATCGGTGCGCGCGTTATAACCAAAATCGGCTTTTCCTTCGCGAACTCTTTGTACGATAACAGCGCCTTCTTTTCCGCTGTTAGCCACAATTTGACGAAGCGGTTCTTCGATAGCGCGTTTCACGATTTCGATACCGGTGGTTTCGTCATCGTTTTCACCTTTCAAGCCTTCCAATGCTTCGCTGGCGCGAATGTATGCTACGCCACCGCCGGGAACGGTTCCTTCTTCAACCGCAGCGCGAGTTGCGGAGAGCGCGTCTTCAACACGGTCTTTTTTCTCTTTCATTTCCACTTCGGAAGCTGCGCCCACGTAGAGAACAGCAACTCCGCCGGCCAGCTTTGCCAAACGTTCTTGCAGTTTTTCGCGGTCGTAATCGGAAGTAGTTTTGTCGATTTGCATACGAATTTGTCCGATGCGAGCTTGAATAGCGTCTTTGTCGCCTTCGCCGTTAACGATGGTGGTAGTATCTTTGTCGATGGAAACTTTCTCGGCGCTTCCCAACATATCGAGGGTTGCGTTTTCGAGCGTAAGTCCTTTTTCGTCTGAAACTACGGTTCCGCCTGTCAAAATGGCAATGTCTTCCAACATCTCTTTGCGACGATCGCCAAAGCCCGGAGCTTTTACGGCAGCAATCTTCAGTGAGCCGCGCAAACGGTTCACAACCAATGTGGTTAAGGCTTCCGAGTCGATATCTTCGGCAATAATCAAGAGCGGTTTGCCGGTTTGCACGCCTTTTTCCAAGATGGGTAACAGGTCTTTAATGGCCGATATTTTTTTGTCGTGAATCAAGATAAGCGGATTTTCGAACTCCACCTCCATCGATTCGGTATCGGTAACGAAATAGGGAGAAATGTATCCGCGGTCGAATTGCATACCTTCAACAACGTCCACGTAAGTTTCGGTTCCTTTGGCTTCTTCAATAGTGATAACGCCTTCTTTGCTAACCTTTTGCATAGCTTCGGCGATAAGCTTACCGATAGATTCGTCACCGTTGGCAGAAATTTTGGCTACGTTTTCAATTTTTTTCAGGTCGTCGCCAATTTCAACAGCTTGTTCTTTCAAGTTTTCAACTACTTTAGTCACGGCTTTGTCGATACCGCGTTTCAAATCCATCGGGTTGGCACCGGCGGTAACGTTTTTCAGCCCTACGCCAATGATAGATTGTGCCAAAACAGTGGCGGTAGTAGTTCCGTCGCCGGCATCGTCGTTGGTTTTCGAAGCCACTTCTTTTACCAACTGGGCGCCCATATTTTGGAACGAATCGTCCAATTCAATTTCTTTTGCTACGGTAACACCGTCTTTGGTGATTTGCGGAGCGCCATATTTTTTATCGATAATCACGTTGCGACCTTTGGGTCCAAGTGTTACTTTTACTGCATCTGCCAAGGAATCCACGCCTTTTTTCAACATATCGCGGGCTTCCATTTCGAATTTAATTTCTTTTGCCATAATTTTAAAGATTTGTAGAGCCAAGAACCAAGAATCAAGACTATTTATTTATCAACTTCTTATCTTTCTTAACTTCTAATTTCTGATTTCTAATTATTATTGAATAATTGCGAGAATGTCCGACTGGCGCATAATGAGGTATTTTTCGCCGTCGAGTTCGATTTCGGTTCCGGCATATTTGCCATACAATACGTTATCGCCTGCTTTTACGACCATTTCTTCGTCTTTGGTTCCATTTCCAACCGAAACAACTTCGCCTTTCAAGGGTTTTTCTTTAGCGGTATCGGGAATAATAATTCCGCTCACAGTTTTTTCTTCCGCAGCTGCCGGCTTTACCAGCACTCTGTCTGCTAATGGTTTAATGCTCATATTGATAAAATTTTTAGTAAATTATTTAATGTACGTTCTATAATTTTGTCGTCAGACACAAGTCTGTATGCGAATTCTGTGCCAAAATTATCGAGGAACGAAAAATCGATTGAAATGGGTTGGGCGACTGACAAATTTTCAGATTTGATTGACAGTTATTCGCTAATTGAAAAAATAATCTCATCTTTGTATTCGGTAAATGCAAGGCACAGAAAACGCCCACACGACAATATCCCGTTTATGCAGAACAATGAGTATTGTGCTTGCGTTTTGGCGGCATTGTGGAGTCGCCATAGGCTCACGATGATTATCGGTGCTGATTATCGTGTTAGGAAAAATCATTAAACAAACAGAATATGAAGTTGAAAAAGAAAAAAAGTATGGGATTACTCCTGAGTATATTAATTGTAGCAATTGTAGTTGGCACTTTGATATACATCTCTTCGAAAAAAGAGAAAAATCCGGTTATTTTTCAGTCGGAAAGTCTTGAAATACCTTTCAAGCAACAAGGAAGTTTGGCATTCTTATCGACACAAACCGGCGACACCATTTCCGTTATCGATATTGAAATTGCCGACAATGACCAACGCCGCGCCCGCGGATTAATGTACAGAAAATCAATACCCGAAAACGCCGGTATGCTTTTCATTCACGACAAACCCGACATCCTCAGTTTTTGGATGAAAAACACCTATATTCCGCTGGATATGGTTTTTGTGGATGCCGAAAAAACCATCGTAACCATTCACGCCAACACGCAACCGCTGCGCGAATGGAGCTACGCCTCAACCCAACCCGCGCTGTATGTGGTGGAAGTAAACGCCGGATATTGCGCGAAGAACAATATTGCCGAAGGCGACAAAATTGAGTTTCAGAGATAAAAAAAGATTCCCCACTCTTTTCGGAGGGAGGAATCTAAAAAAAGTAAGTCTCTAAAAACTATTTCCCTTTATTTTTCACGTATTTTTCCAACCATTGGTCTTGCTCCCACAAAAGATGCAGTACATTGGGTTTGGCTGCGTATCCGTGGCTCTCTTTCGGTAAAATAACCAACCTCACCGGCGCGCCAAAACTCTTTAACGCCTGAAAATAACGTTCGCTTTGCATGGTGTGTGTTCCCGAATTGTTATCGGCTTCGCCATGAACAAGCAGCATAGGCGTTTTCATTTTATCGGCATTCATAAATGGCGACATGCGGTCGTACACATCCGAAGCTTCCCAATAACTGCGCTGCTCGCTCTGGAAACCAAACGGCGTTAACGTGCGATTGTAAGCTCCGCTCCGGGCGATACCTGCAGCAAAAAGGGTAGAGTGCGAGAGCAGATTTGCCGTCATAAACGCTCCGTAGGAGTGCCCGCCAACGGCTACCCTGTTTCTGTCGATATATCCCAATTTGTCAACCGCGTCGATAGCCGCTTTGGCGTTTGCCACAAGTTGTTCCACAAACGTATCGTTAGGCTCCGTTTCGCCTTCACCCACGATGGGGAACGCTGCCCTGTCTAACACCGCGTAACCGCGCGTTACCCAATAAATGGGATTTCCGTAGGAAAGATAGGTAAACGAGTTGGGATTTGCAGTAGTTTGCCCGGCACTGCTTCTGTCTTTATACTCGGTGGGATACGCCCACATAATCATCGGCAATTTCTCTTTCTTTTCTCTGTCGTAACCAACGGGCAGATAAAGAGTTCCGGTAAGTTCCACTCCGTCGTCGCGTTTATAGTTGATAACCTCTTTGTGTACGCCGGCAATACTTTTAAACGGATTTTCGAACGAAGTTAACGGCTGCATCTTCTTGTTCTTGATGTTTTTGATAAAATAGTTCGGGTATTCGTTGGGCGATTCCATTCTTGTAATCACGGTTCCCTTTTTGGTGTCGATAAGCGAGATTAAATTCTCCACTTTATCAGTATATGCGGATTGATAAACGCGTTTGTTTTTCAACGTTTCCAAGTTCAATTCATCGATAAACGGAAACTGCCCTTTGGCCGTAAATCCGTCGCCAAAAAGATAAATCTTGCTGCCGTCCATTTTCAGTGTGTAACGTCCTAAGCTGTTTTTTTCTGTTTGCGGACTACCCGGGTCGCTGTACACATCCTGATAATTCCTATCGGAAATAATTATCGGAGCCGATGTATTGTCGGAGGGATTAAAGACATAAGTTTTCGTATTGCGCGTGTTCCACCATCTGTCGCGCAAAATGGCATACTTATCGTTCCCCCACGTAATTCCGGCGTAGCGATTAATGGTTTTCGCCATCGATTTGGGATTAGCGGTAAAAGGCGCTTCCAATTGAAAAACCTCGTCTCTGAAATCAACTTTCACTTCGGGATCGCCTTTGTCCAACGCTTCAACCCAATAGAGCGTTGACGGCTTATCGGCACGCCACGAGATACTTCTTTTTCCTTCTTGCGTCGACATAAATCCTTTGGGCAGGTTTTCCAGCAACGGCCGCTCGTTAAAATTCATCAGAAATTTCCCGTCGGCATCGTAGATATCGGTATTCATCGGGAAGTTGTAGTAAGGAACCAGATACGAAAAGGGTTTCGCCAATGTGGTAAGCAACAGGTATTTTCCGTCGGGCGAAAACGATTCTCCCATATACATTCCGGCCTCTTTCCAGAGCGTTTTGTTGCCGTTTAAATCCACTTTATACAACTCAGACAACATTAATTTTTCGAAATTGGCTTCGTCAATCGGATTTTTCAACAAATCCTGATAGGTTCGGTTTTGCGAGATTTGTCCGTCGCTGGTAGAAACAATCGGGCCTTCGGGCAACGCCTTTTCGGTGTCGATAAGCGGTTTCACATCCGAAGGAATGGCCTTCACCAAAATTGCCGAACCGTCTTTGAACCACGTATACGGAAATCCGGCGTTGGCATTGAGGATAATGTCGGTAATTTTTCGTGCCGACAGGGTTTTCAAATCGGCCAACCACAACTCAACTCCGTTTTGCGAAGTGTGCGTAAAGGCAAACTTGGTTTCGTCGGGCGAAAACGATAGATGAGCCATTTTCGGTTCGGCCGGAAGTCCGGATACCTGCCTAATTTCTTTATCCGACACCTTCTGATATTTCAAGTTATTCGAATAGGTGATTGTGCTTGAAATATTGGTTTGCGGATTGATGCGCATGCCGCCCAACCTCAGTTCCGGTTGATTCAAATCGTCTAATGTTTTAAACGCGTTTCTGTAGAGGAAAAGCATCTGTTCTTTTTTGCTGTCCATAAAAACAGAAGGCGCGCGTTCGATATCCACCAATTCAAGTATCTCTTGCGGTGGTTTTTGGAAAGTGATGTTTTCCTGCGATTTCAGGGAAAACGAAGCGGCTAAAACCGCGATAAAAAAAAGAATCCTATTTCTCATAATCAGTCACTTATAGTTTTTTATTGAAAATTGTGCCGCTGGCTTGCGCGGTGGGCATAACCACCATATCGTTGATGTTTACGTGCGGCGGGCGGGAAACGGCAAACCAAATACAATCGGCGATGTCATCGGCTATCAGACTCTCGTAACCCTTGTAAACATTGTCGGCACGTTCTTTGTCGCCGTGAAAACGAACCAGCGAGAACTCCGTTTCCACAGCGCCGGGACAAACTTGTGTTACTTTTATGTTGTGTTTCAGCATATCGATACGCATCCCTTTGGTAAGCGCGTCAACAGCGTGTTTGGTGGCGCAATACACATTCCCGCAGGGATACACTTCTTTTCCGGCAATGGAGCCGATGTTGATAATATGCCCCGACTCTCGGGCAATCATTAACGGCGAAACATATCGGGTAACGTACAGCAAACCTTTGATATTGGTGTCTATCATGCGGTTCCAGTCGTCGGTATCGCCACTTTGAATATCGCCTAATCCCGCTGCCAGACCGGCATTGTTTACTAAAATATCGATATTTCTCCACTCTTCGGATAAGTTTTCCACCGCCGATTTTACTTCTTGTTCAACCCGCACATCAAAACAAAGGGCGAGGACACGTGTCCCGATTTTTTCGAGTCTCGTTTTTAAGGCTGTCAATCTGTCGTTTCTTCGTCCGGTTATAATAACGTCGAAACCGTTTTCCGCTAATTTTAAGGTTGTAGCTTCACCTATTCCCGATGTGGCACCGGTAATCAATGCGATTTTTCTGCTCATAGTGTATAAATTTAAAATAAAATCAAAAATACATCAAAAAAAGGAGTTTTTGGGTCTAATCTGCAAAAAATAAACTATTTTTGAAGTTCACTAACATAAATGGCTGCTGTATGAAAAAAGAATTTATTACCGTCAAAACATTTGGTTTTTCTCAAGATGTCGCTATTGTTCAAACGTATATGGAGATGAGGGGAATTGAAGTTTATATGAAAAACTATACATTAAACCGGTTAACCTACCCCATTTTTGATATTGAAATGCAAGTAAAAGCGTCTGATTACGAAGATGCCAAAAATGCGCTCATCGAAGGTGGTTTTGCCAAAGCTGAAGATTTTAACCTTTAATTTTAATTTTTTTTATCGTAGAATTTTATGATTGAGCATAATCTTCCTTATAAAAATAAAGAATATAAATATATCCTTATAGGTTTTCTTATTCTCCTCGGACTAATCCTGTTCAAAGAACTGCGCCTATACTTAAGCGGCTTCTTGGGAGCTGCCACACTGTACGTGCTGTTGAAAGGGCAGATGATTTATTTGGTGGAAAAAAAGAAACTAAAGAAAGGAGTTGCCGCATCACTTTTGACCATTGAGGCGCTGTTACTGTTTTTAGGGCCGCTTACCGGTATCGCTTTTTTGGTTATCGATACCGTTTCGGGCATTTCAATCGATCCCAAAGCGATAATCGACAGTTTCACTAACTTCGTTGAGATGATTGAGGAAAGACTTGATTTGGATATCTTCACTCCTGCAAATTTATCCAGTTTACCAAAATTAGGCGGAAATCTATTGCAAACGCTCGGGGCAAGTATCTACTCGTTAGTAATTAATTCTCTTTTTGCCCTTTTCATCCTTTTTTACCTGCTTTACAATTACAAAGGATTTGAAAAAATGGTCAAAGAAATTCTGCCTTTTAAAGAAGAGAACAAGAATATTTTGGGCGAGGAAACCAAGATGATTATTCAGGCAAATGCAATTGGAATTCCATTGTTGGCCGTTATTCAGGGTATATTTGCTTATATTGGGTACGTATTTTTTGGTGTGGAAAACGCCCTGCTCTATGCCATACTTACTGGTACTGCTTCCATTATTCCTGTTTTGGGTACCACTGTTGTTTGGGTTCCCATTGCCTTAGCCTTTTTTCTGGAAAAAGAAATCGGAAGTGGGATCGGAGTATCGGCTTATGGTTTCATTGTCATAGGAGGAGTGGATAACGTGGCCAGGTTTCTTCTACAAAAATGGCTTGCCGATATTCACCCGTTGATCACCATTTTCGGAGTATTAATCGGTATCCCCATGTTTGGGTTCTGGGGAGTTATTTTCGGCCCTTTGCTACTCTCTTTATTTGTGCTTTTTTTCAACATGTACAGACACGAGTATATACCGGGTTCATCGGCACAACCGCGTGTCGCCACTCGTATGAAATCGAAAAAATTCAATATTCCCGGATATAAAAAGAAAAAAAACAGCAATGAACTTGACTCGCAATAAAAACACTTTTTTTTCAACATCCTTGTTTTTGGCTTTTCTTTTATTTTTAGGATGTAAGCAGCCAAACAGCCATCAGGCAGGCGGAATAGAAAACGACTATACAGATACCAATATCCAATATGCAAAAGGATTTCAGATAAATCACTCCGAAAATCACACGCGGGTTGTCATTAATAATCCATGGGGAAAGGAAGACAACAAACCGTATGCGGTCTATTATCTCTATAAGAACGATTCCGCAAATTTACCCGATGACGGCTTTAAACTGAAAATCCCCATAAAGTCGGTGGTAGTCAACACCTTTTCTTATTTCGAATTCCTGCAACAATTCGGCGAATTGGACAAAGTTATCGGGGTTACTGACGGTCATCGAATTTACAATCCGACCATCTTGCAGAAAATCCGCGAAAATCAAATTCAGGACTTAGGCGACCCGTTTAACCCGAATGTTGAGAAAACGCTGACGCTTACTCCCGATGCGATTATCAAATCGGCTTATGCGCAGCAAGACAATTACAATGAGCGATTGCTGTCTGCCGGAATACCCATTATTTACTCGTTGGAATGGATGGAAAACACGCCGCTTGCCCGTGCCGAGTGGATTAAACTGATTGCTGCTTTTTTCGATAAAGAGTCGTTGGCAGACAGTATCTTCAGTGAAATTGAGTCGCGATATATTGCTCAGACAAAACTGGTTAAGAACATCCGAAGCAAGCCGACTGTTCTTTCCGGAGATAATTTTCAGGATACTTGGTATGTTCCCGGAGGGAAAAGTTTTAACGCTATTTTGTTTTCCGATGCAGGACTGGATTATTATTATAAAGAGAATCCCGAGAGTGGAAGTATCGGGTTAGACATTGAATCGATACTCATTCAATTCGGTAATGCCGATTTCTGGTTTGGTTGCGAAGCCGATTCGTACGACGAACTTGCTCGAAAAGACAAAAAATATTTGTTATTGAAAGCGGCAAAAAATCATCAGGTATTCAACAACCGAAACCGGGTAACCTCATCGGGTGGAAACGATTATTTTGAAAGTGCTATCGCCAATCCCGACCTGATTTTGTCGGATTTAATCAGAGCCGTTCATCCTGAACTCTTACCCAAAACGGAATTTACGTATATTAAACCCTTGAAGTAATAAAAACTCGTAAGAATTATTTATATTTTGTTGATTAATAACATAGATGCTTCCTGCGTCAACATGACAAACAAGCGTAAAAACTGTTTTCGTTTGTTATCTTGAACGAAGTGAAGGATTTAAAAATCGTTTACTGTTAATTTGAGAAATAAAAAGCACATTTTTCTATTTCTATTTATTTTGCTGATTATCGTTTTTGTAACAGATATTTTCACGGGAAATGCAAAAATCTCTTTTTCCGAAGGAATAAATGCACTTTTTGGCAGTTCGGGCAACGAAATTACCGATGAAATTATTTTCAACTACCGGCTACCAAAGGCAATTACTGCCCTTTTGGCAGGTTCGGCGTTATCGGTGGCGGGATTGCTGATGCAGACACTTTTCAGGAACGCGCTTGCCGGTCCCGATGTATTAGGCGTCAGCGCCGGTGCCGGACTGGGCGTAGCCTTGCTGACCCTGCTAACCGGCACATCACTGTATCCGGTTATTACGTCGCTCGGCAGCATGTCGCAGGTTGTGGTAGCGATTTTGGGAGCAACCCTTGTTTTACTGCTCATTCTGGGAGTTTCAGCAAGGATAAACGACTCTGTGACCATTTTGGTGCTGGGAATGATTTTCGGCTACGTGGCAAGTGCAGCCATTACTATTTTGCAAAGTTTCGCCGATCCCGATTCGTTGAAAGTTTTCATAACATGGACTTTCGGAAGCCTCGGCGCGGTAACTTGGGATAAAATTCCGATTCTTTTTACGCTTGTTATATCGGGTGTCATTGTTGTATTTTTCCTTCAAAAAGCGCTCAACAGTTTATTATTGGGAGAAAAATATGCAAGCAGTATCGGATTGAATGTTAAAAAACTAAGAGTTATCATCATTGTTATTACCGCAATAATTACCGGAGCAGTCACGGCATTTACCGGTCCAATCGCTTTTATCGGAGTAGTTATTCCCCATTTCGCCCGAAGTTTTTTTGGAACCGTTAACCACAAAACCATAATTCCCGCCACCTTGCTATTAGGGGCAATCTTGCTGATTTTCTGCGATATAATATCTCAAGTTCCCATTTCCAACCGCACATTGCCTATTAATGCCGTAACGGCTGTTTTTGGCGCACCCATGATTGTTTGGATTGTACTGAAGAGAAAGAAGTTATAAGCATTATCTATTATTTCTCAAAAATTATTGATTCCGCGTGAACAATTTGCGCGAGAATTTGTTTTAAGTAAGAACCATTCTTTATTGGGAACTATATGCAGTTAGATATTAAAGACATTCAGAAAATTCTGAAAGAAAAAGATTTAAAAGTAACTCCGCAGCGGATTTGCGTACTCGAAGCCATACATACGCTTCGTAATCATCCCACGGCTGAGCAGGTTATCGATTTCATTCATAAAAAACACCCCAGCATAGCTGTCGGGACAGTTTACAAAACACTCGACACGTTTGTTAAGCACGGTGTGGTGAATAAAGTTCTGACAGAAGGTGAAGTGATGCGATACGACGGAATCCTTAAACATCACCACCATCTTCACAGCGAGGACAATAACGAAATTCACGACTACGTAAACGAAGAGTTAGATGAGCTCTTACAAGCATATTTTGAAAAAAATGCAATCGAAGGTTATCAAATAAATTCCATCACGCTACACATTAGCGGAAAAGCAATAAATAAAAACAACAAAAAACAATAAACATTATGAAAACAATTGAATTTACAGGATTAAAAAACGTAGAAAACGTAACCAAAGGGTTACAACAATTATTAGCTGATTTACAAGTACATTACACCAATTTACGCGGATTTCACTGGAACATAAAAGGGAAAGATTTTTACCTGCTCCACGAAAAATTTGAAGAAATGTATGACGACGTTGCCGCTAAAGTGGACGAAGTAGCCGAAAGAATTCTTATGTTGGGCGATACTCCCGCCCATACTTTTACAGAGTATTTAAAAACGTCAAAAGTGAAAGAGACCGGCGTGGTAACCGATGCTGATGAAACTGTTAAGAACATACTCGACACTTACATGCACCTTATCGCTTCGGAAAGAGCGTTGATTGCATCGGCTTCGGAAATTGACGATGAGGCTACCGTTGCATTGCTCAGCGATTACATCAGCGGACAAGAAAAAGAGGTTTGGATGTTAACTTCATATTTATCCTAACCCATATTCATTAATAAAAACCTCATTACGAGAAAATTAATCATCTAACAAAAAGATTATTTTATGAATGCCGAAGAATTAAAAAGAAAAAGAGACAAAGAAAATCGGAAACCGATGACAACTGTTGCGGGAGCTCCGGTAGGTAATAATCAGGATTCGATGACTGCCGGTCCTCGTGGTCCAATGATGTTGCAAGATGTGTGGTTTCTGGAGAAACTCGCGCATTTCGATCGCGAGGTAATTCCGGAAAGGCGTATGCACGCTAAAGGGTCGGGAGCTTTTGGGACTTTCACTGTCACACACGACATTACACAATATACCAAAGCTAAAATCTTCTCGGAAGTTGGTAAAAAAACCGAAATGTTTGTCCGTTTTTCTACCGTTGCCGGTGAGCGTGGCGCTGCCGACGCTGAAAGAGACATTCGCGGCTTTGCTATGAAGTTTTATACCGAAGAAGGCAACTGGGATTTAGTGGGTAACAACACTCCTGTTTTCTTCTTCCGCGATCCGTTGAAGTTTCCCGACTTGAATCACGCCGTAAAACGTGATCCGCACACCAACCTGCGCAGCCCCAACAACAATTGGGATTTCTGGAGCAGCCTGCCCGAAGCGTTGCATCAGGTAACCATAACGATGAGCGACAGGGGCATCTCTCGTTCCTACCGCCACATGCATGGATTCGGCAGTCACACCTACAGTTTCATCAATGCTGACAACAAACGTGTTTGGGTAAAATTTCATTTCGTTACTCAACAAGGCATCGAAAACCTAACCGATCAAGAAGCTGCCGAGTTGGTAGGAAGAGATCGTGAAAGCCATCAACGGGACTTGTTTGAAGCTATTGGTAACGGAAATTATCCGAAATGGAAAATGTATGTTCAAATAATGACGGAAGAGCAGGCTGAAAATATGCCTTACAATCCGTTCGATTTAACAAAGGTTTGGTACAAAGGTGATTTTCCATTGATTCCTGTTGGTGAATTCGAGCTGAATCGCAATCCCGACAACTATTTTCAGGATGTGGAACAGGCCGCCTTTAATCCCGCAAACATTGTTCCCGGAATAGGCTTCTCTCCCGACAAAATGCTACAGGGACGTTTATTCTCTTACGGAGACGCACAGCGTTATCGCTTAGGTGTAAATCATCACCAGATACCCGTAAACATGCCGAAAGGCGCCATGCACACGTATAATTCTTACCATCGCGACGGACAAATGCGCGTTGACGGAAACCACGGTGCAACACTGCATTACGAGCCCAACAGCTATAACGTTTGGTCTGAACAATTCGAACACGATGAGCCTGCACAAAAAGTGAAAGGCGATATTAAACGCTGGAACTTCCGCGAAGACGATGACAATTATTACGAGCAACCCGGAAAACTGTTCCGACTGATGACTCCGGATGAACAACAGCGACTGTTCGAGAACACGGCACGTAATATGGGATGCGCGGAAGAGCACATTAAAATTCGCCATATCGGAAATTGTTTTAAAGCCGACCCGGCCTACGGAAGAGGTGTTGCTGATGCTTGCGGTATCTCGTATGAAAAAGCAGGAATAAACTAAACCATAAATTTTCAACAACTTAGAAGCGGCTTCCAATACGGGAGCCGTTTTTTGTTTCTCAAGAGCAGAGTTATTTAGTCACTAATCGCCTGACTTCAACGATGCGAAAAACAAAAAATCAAACCAATGCTAAGTTAAGAATGATAGGCCGTTTCATGAGACTTTGCGTCTTGGCGGCAAAAATTAATAGCCACAAAGGGTTAAAGACAGAAGGCGGCACAAAATAAAACTCATTATCTGCTATTTTACAATTAACTTGATACTAATTTCCCGTAGAATAATTGCAACTTTTTCCATCCAAATATGTTAGTTAAATATAAAGGTACAGATTAAGTTTAATTTATTAAAAGGATACAGCTATGCAAGAGATTATCAAAGTATTATCCACCGAACATCTTACTCACGATGTGATAAGATTGGTCACTGAAAAACCGGCCGATGTCAATTTTGTTCCCGGCCAGGCTACAGAAGTTGCCATAAATAAACCGGAATGGGAAACCAAAAGAAGGCCGTTCACCTTCACATCGTTGCCCCAAGAAGATTTTTTGGAATTTGTCATCAAAACCTATCCTTCCCACAACGGAGTCACCAACGAATTACTCAGTGTAAAAGCCGGTGATGAGCTAATTATTCGGCATATTTTTGGAGCGATAAAGTACAAAGGCGAGGGGATGTTTATTGCCGGAGGAGCCGGAATCACCCCGTTTATTGCCATCCTGAAAGAATTGGAAGAAAAAAACGAAATAGGAAACAATAAACTTATTTTTGCTAATAAGACCAAAGCAGATATTATTTTGGAAGACAAATACAATAAACTGTTGGGCAAAAACTTCGTCAATGTGCTTTCTGAAGAAACGATTCCGTCGTACGAGCACGGTTACATTTCTCCCGAACTGATTAAAAAGAACACAGACGCATCCACTAAATACTACTATCTCTGCGGTCCAAAGCCAATGATGAAGGCAGTTAAAGAACACTTAGAAACGTTGGGAATCGCACCCGAATTCATCGTGAAAGAGAGTTTTTAGCTCGACAGTAAAAATGGATGAGTTGCTATGTGAAATCCGAAACTGCAACGTTTGTGAAAAATTTCTCCCTTTGGGTCCTAAACCAATCATCGCGGCAAGTTCTAAAAGCAAGATTGTGGTTATCGGACAAGCTCCGGGACGAATTGTACACGAAACCGAAATACCTTGGAACGACAAAAGTGGCGACAATTTACGTGTCTGGATGGGTGTTGACAGGAGGACTTTTTACAATCCCGAAAAGTTCGCCCTGATGCCTATAGGTTTCTGTTATCCGGGAAGAGGAAAATCGGGAGACTTGCCGCCACGACCCGAATGTGCGCCGCTGTGGCACAGCAAATTACTGGATTTGATGAAAGAGGTAAAGCTTATTTTGCTGATTGGACAGTACGCTCAACGATATTATTTGCGTGAAACAGCCAAAGACACATTAACAGAAACCATACACCATTTTGAGGAATATTTACCCCGTTATTTTCCACTTCCACATCCTTCGCCACGCAACAATATATGGCAGGCAAAAAACCGGTGGTTCCCCGAAAAAGTATTGCCCGAACTCAAAATAAGAGTTAAGGCAGCTTTAATTGAATCGTAGAATAGGGGGATTTATTAACTTTGTTGGCATTGTTTTTGTTATAATAGTAAATAAAAAACTATATTTGTAACATACTTAAGTAACAGATATGAATTATAGGGATATTTTCTAGGATTAATGAAGATTGAAAACAGATTGATATAAAGATTAATAACGCATAAAGTATCGTCCGCGTCACAGTCATTTTCAATCTTATTCAATCCCGCCAATCTTATTCAATCTGAACTTATATTATAACTGAAGAAAAGGAAGTTAATAAATGGATAATAATTTTTCTCAACGAGTCAGAGACATCATGGCATACAGCCGTGAGGAAGCCGAAAGACTACAAAACAACTATATCGGCCCGGAACATTTGATGCTTGCTATCCTTCGCGACGGCGACGGCATGGCTATTCAGGTGCTTCAGGATTTCGATGTGGACATAAAACATTTAAAAAACTATATTGACGACAGGTTTCGCCAAATTCAGGAACCGTACGAAGGAACCCGTGAATTAGTCATCAATAAAAGCACAGAAAAAACGCTAAAAATGAGCATTTTGGAGGCAAGGTTAACAAAAAGCACAGAAACCGATTCGGAACACATCCTGTTGGCTTTGCTGAAAGAAAAAAACACACCCATTTGCGACATTCTGTCACAGTTTCACCTAGATTATTCCAGTGCATTTTTGTATGTTAAGAGCATACTCGACGCGAGAGCCGAAAGCGGTTCGGAGTCTCCTTCCATGGGGCCCAACTTTACCGACGACGATGAAGATGAACCGATGGGCAAATCGCCCAACAATCCCGGCGGACAACGCGGCGGACAGCAATCGGCAGGGAAAGCACCCTCGTCAGACACGCCCGTTCTCGATAACTTTGGCACGGACATCACGCGTGCGGCAATGGAAAACCGCCTCGACCCCATTGTGGGGCGCGAAAAGGAGATTGAGCGCATTGCCCAAATATTGAGCCGCCGCAAGAAAAACAATCCTGTGCTGATTGGCGACCCCGGTGTGGGAAAATCGGCTATCGTAGACGGATTGGCGTTGCGCATTGTACAGAAAAAAGTGTCGCGCGCCATGTTCGATAAGCGGGTTATCGCACTCGATATGGCTTCCATCGTTGCCGGAACCAAGTATCGCGGTCAGTTCGAAGAGCGCATCAAGGCTATTTTGAACGAACTGTCGAAAAACCCAAACGTCATTCTTTTTATCGACGAAATCCATACCATCGTGGGTGCGGGCGGCGCGGCCGGTTCGCTGGATGCTGCCAATATGCTGAAACCTGCGCTGGCGCGTGGCGAAATTCAGTGTATCGGAGCCACCACGTTGGATGAATATCGAAAAAATATTGAGAAAGACGGCGCGCTGGAACGTCGTTTCCAGAAAGTAATCGTGGATGCCACCACACCCGAAGAGACATTGCAAATTTTGACCAACATCAAAGAGCGATACGAAGACCACCACAACGTGCGCTACACAGACGAAGCGATTGACGCGTGTGTGAAGTTGACGGAGCGATACGTTACCGACCGCACATTCCCCGATAAAGCCATTGACGCACTGGACGAAGCCGGTGCACGTGTTCATATTTCCAACATTTCCATCCCGAAAGTGATAGAAGAAATGGAAGAAGAGTTGAAAACGGTGGAACAGATGAAAAACGATGCCGTAAAGGCTCAAAAATACGAACTGGCGGCAAGCTATCGCGACAAACAACGCCAACTGCTGTTGTCGCTCGAAGCCGAGGAACAACGCTGGCAAAAGGAAATTAAGGAAAAACCGGAAATCGTTGACGAAGAAAAAATTGCCGAAGTAGTGGCCATGATTTCGGGAGTTCCGGTGCAGCGAATTGCTCAGGCCGAAGGTCAGCGTTTGCTGGAAATGAAAGACGACCTCAAAGCGCAGGTTATCGGACAAGACGAAGCGGTGGAGAAAATCGCCAAAGCCATTCAGCGCAACCGCGTAGGACTGAAAGACCCCAACAAACCCATCGGTACTTTTATGTTTTTAGGCCCCACGGGCGTGGGAAAAACGCACTTGGCGAAAAAACTGGCTGAATTTTTGTTCGACTCGCACGAAAACCTCATCCGAATCGATATGAGCGAATATATGGAGAAATTCAACGTTTCGCGCTTAGTCGGAGCGCCTCCCGGATACGTGGGTTACGAAGAGGGCGGACAGCTGACCGAAAAAGTGCGTCGCCGCCCCTACTCCGTTGTGTTGCTCGACGAGATTGAGAAAGCGCATCCCGATGTGTTCAACATCCTGCTGCAAATCTTAGACGAAGGACATATTACCGACAGTTTGGGTCGCCGCATCGATTTCAAAAACACCATCCTGATAATGACTTCCAATATAGGAACGCGTCAGCTGAAAGATTTCGGCCGCGGCATCGGATTCAGTACCAATACGGACTTAACCGATACCGAATATTCGCGAAGCATCATTCAAAAAGCGCTCAACAAAGCTTTCGCACCCGAATTCCTGAATCGCGTGGACGATATTGTGATGTTCGACCAATTGAGCAAAGAGTCCATTTTCAAAATTATCGATTTGGAACTGAAAGGATTGTACAAACGTATCAACGAGTTGGGTTACAACGTGGAAATCACCACCGATGCCAAAGAGTTTATCGCCGACAAAGGCTACGACGTACAATTCGGCGCCCGTCCGCTCAAACGCGCTTTGCAAAAATATATCGAAGACGAAATGGCGGAAATGATTCTGCGCACCGGCATAAAAGAGGGCGAAACCGTGTTGGTGGATTTCGATAACGAGAAGAAAGAGATTGTGATGAAAGTGGCGGAACGCGTAGAGACGCATTGAATGCGTCTCTAACCATAATTCAGTCATCAAAAAAGAGACAATAATGGAAACAATACTTGTGCGAATAAACGACAAGAAGGCATATAGCTTGCTGAAAGATTTGGAGAAATTGGAAGTTATCACCGTATTAAAAAAAAGGATAAAAAAATCTTCTCCGAAACTATCTAAAAAGTATGCCGGTAAATTACCCGACGATATTGCCGACAACCTTCAAGAATATGTAACCCAAGGCCGTAAGCAATGGAGCAACGACAGTATTTAATCGACACAAATTCTGTTATTGATTATCTGGGCAAAAAACTTCCAGACTCAGGGATGTTTTTTATGAACGAGGTAATGGATGTAACTCCTATTATTTCGGTTATTACAAAAATAGAGGTTTTGAGCTTCAATGCACCCGAAAAGAGCTATCGGATTCTTTCTGATTTTATGGACGACGCAATTGTATTGGACATCTCAAATGAAGTGGTGGAGACCTGCATTGAAATACGCAAAAAATATAAAACCAAACTTCCCGATGCAATAATTGCGGCAACCGCACTTGTATATGACTTGGATTTGATCACTCGAAATATTGCTGATTTTAAAAATATAGACAGATTAACGTGTATCAATCCGCATAATCTTTAATAAAATCATAACCCTTTCCACCCAACGAACAAAGGATATAAAACGGAACAGCCAAAAAGTTGTTCCGTTTTTTATTGTTCTTTTTCCTCCAAAACATACCAATCGCTGCCTTTTTGGGTAGGGACACAACCCATCTTATAAATAATTTTTTATGATTATCCGCAATCCTTCCTAAAAAGGGAACAACGCTATTTTTTGTGTATACGACGTTTGTCTTAATCCATAGGCTGAAAGCCTACCATACTATAGCGTAGGGCAACGCCCTACGAATTGGGCGGCATGCCAATCCTAAGCGCTGAAAGCGCGTAAGAATATCTGCTTTCGCTCTTTCAGAGCTTCCGTTTGGAGCTTATAGCCTTACCTTACATAGGGCGTTGCCCTACGCTATATGCTTATGCCACTTCGCGGCGTTTAGGAACAATTGCGGATAATCATATAATTTTTTTTAAAATTTGTGGAATAAGTAACTTTTTACTCATACAAATGAAATTCCCACCAGGTCCGACGGCTTTAAGTCCGTCTGACACACAAATATCACAGGGATGGATATCCGTTTGCCTATTCGATTGTTCCGTTTTTTATCTTAAAAGTTAAATAATGTGTTTTATTGATTTTGTTTACGATATTTCAGTAATTTTGGAATTCTAAACCAAGCAACAATGAAACTAAAAACAATCCTTTCCCTTTTGCTGGTTACCACTGGAATAGTGATGCAAGCACAAAAAATCGAACCACTTATTTTGCAAGGACAACTATCCAACTGTCCCGAAAAAGAACTGCATCTTTTCTCCGATAGTTTGGGCAAGATAATGTCTGACACTTTACGGCTGGATAACGAAGGACGTTTTTACCTAAAAACCAACAGCGTAACATATCCTCAAAAAGTGAACATCCAAAACAACAGCATCCAAATAAATGATTTTTACGTTGCTCCGGGATACGAGCTAACAATTACCGCCGATTTCACAGATTTTCTCACATCGCTATCAACCACAAGCATTACCGGCAAAGGTTCAGAAAGTAATCGGTATAGGGAGTTATTATTTAAAGAAATAATTTCCCGAAAGATGTTCACTAATTGGCACAATATCAACAATGAAGAAGAGTTTATCGGTTACCTGAAAAGCGAAAAACAATTAAAAGACTCATTAGAACAAGTGGTTTTCGGCAAATCGGTGAGCAACGATCCTTATTTCTCTCATTTTGCAAAAATGACTCGCTTAGACAATCTGTTTTTAGAAGAGTATCAAAAGATTGCATTCACCAGAATAAATAAAATGAATCTCTCCCAATCCCGTGAGTTTATGGAGAAAAACGTCAACGCCAGTCTGATTGACGATATTAACAACGAAACTTATCTTATTTCTGATAATTACAAAAACTGGTATGTAAACGAATACTTAGATTATCTGCTCAGACAAGATTACGATAAAAACCCCTCTTTGCGGACAGACAACTTCTACAATATTCAAAAAATAGATGAAACGCTTCGTGGTAAAATAAGGGAATACACGCTTTATAATAAACTACTGGGTAAAATTCACTATTCGTCGGGCAGTTTCCAACAATTGAATGAAAATAGGGAAAAAGCACGTCCTTACGTAGCTTCGCTCGAAAACGAATATTATAAGCAAGCCATCGAAAATGCTTTTGCAGAGAAAGAAAAGCTGCTTTATTCCACACAAAAAGGACAACCCGCACCCGTGTTTACACTCAAAAATAATGAAGAAAAAGAATACAGTTTGAGTGATTTTAGAGGGAAAGTGGTTTATATCGATTTTTGGGCAAGCTGGTGTGCACCGTGCCGTGCCGAAATTCCTGCATTAAAAAAGATTCACGATACATACAAAAACGACAATCGGATAGAGATTATTGGAATTGCCGTAAATGACGGTAAAAAAGACTGGCTGAACGCCATCAAAAAAGACACACCGCAATGGCTGCAACTGTACGATGAAAACGGACTCGTACATCGTACTTACAACGCGATTGCCATACCCAAGTATGTTTTAATTGACAAAAACAGCAATATCGCCAATTTCGACGCTACTCGCCCGTCAGAATCGGAAAAACTGATGTCGGAAATAAATAAATTGTTAGAAGAATAGAAAAAGATTATGAAACCAAAAACAATCCTTACCCTTTTGTTAGTTGCCGTCGCAATTACAGCCTGCACCCAAAGCAACACCTTTAAAATTACAGGGCAAATTGACAATATTGCCGATGGAACTGTCATACTATTGAATACTGTAGAGGGAACCGGCGGACGTGTTCTCAAAGCCGACACCGTTCGCAACGGTTCTTTTTCTTTTGAGGAAAAAACCGATTCACTGCGGAAATTTATGTTAACAGCCCAAGGCGGTGGATTCCTCCCTTATTTTCGTCCCTTATGGGCAAAGCCCGGTGCTAACACCCGCATAACCGGAGACGGTTATGATTTTCGTAGATGGAAGGTAAAAAGCAATGTAAAAGAGCAACAGGAAGAAGATAAATACATCGAAATTTATAATCGATTCCCGGAATTGGATTCCTTAAACTCCGTATCCAATGAACTGAGAAACAAAAATAGCTCACTAACCGGTGGGCCGGAAAAAGAAGAAGTGATGAAAAAATTAGAAGCTATTGATTTGCAACAACGCTCAATATTTCTGACTCTCGATAGCGTTTTATACAGTTTTATGGAAAAAGAGCCTGTTTCACACGTATGGATAGACAGACTAAATCAATATTCAATAAAAGTATTGTTCGACAAAAACTACAAATATGCCGATAAATTAAAGGAACTGTATGAGCGATTAACGCCCGAACAAAAAAAATTGGAGGAAGCACAAACCATTTACCGATATTTATATCCTCTTTCGGTTATTAAAGAAAAACAACCAATGGCAGAGGGATTATTTTTTGACCCCGAAAACAAC
>CAZKZB010000052.1:0-20261 GCA_964557135.1 uncultured Petrimonas sp.
TCTGTCATTTCCTCTTTATTCCAAATTTATTTTGGTGGGAACTCAGAATGACAAAAATGAAACCGGCTGGATGATTTTGAGACAGTCTTTAGCAATAACTGTTGTTTATTTATTCTCCGCGAACTCCACGCAACAAACCAACGACGAAAAACATGCGGCTACCCAAACCAATCCCAAATCCCAAATCCCAAATCGTAAATCAAACAGGTTTCATCACCACCCCGATTTTCTTTTTACCGTTAATCTTAATCGCCAAGGGCGAAGAAAAACGAACGTGGCGAATAAATTCCGTTTCATACACTGCCGCTTGCGCGTTTAGAAAATCTTCGTCGAAAAAGCCGTCGTCTTCCAGAAAAGAGTTCACGGTAAAATATCCCACGCCAAACGAGGTGAGGTTTTGAAAAAAATGTGTACCCTGGCTCGGCTCGATTCTGTAAGAATGCAATCCCGATTCCACAATCACCCGCGCTTGACAAATATGCGCCCATTTTACCGGAATTCCCAGCCACGGATCGGAAGAGCCCCAACGTCCGGGACCCACCAGTACGTAATTTTTGTCGGCTTCCGCAAACCGGCTGTTAAGCTTTTCAATCTCCCGCGCTATCTCAGGATTCTTAGCAGCAGAAAAGTTTTTGGTTTTTACGTAAACTATATCGAACACATCAGTTGATATTCCGTTGCCAAGAGCGCTAAGAGAATAAAGCACGGTTTTAGGAACATCAATGCTTTCCAAATCTTCGTTCACAACCTCTTTGCTATCTACTATCGGGCGAATTTGAAGGACAAACAGTTCGGCATCCTGCTGATTTTTCACATTCACGGCAAACTCTATCTCCACAGGACGCCCCATTTCCAATTGCCCGACTTTTAACACTTTATCTAATGTTTCGGCCAACGGCAGCGTATCGTGCTTTAAAATATGGGCAAAAGAGATTATTTTTCGCCCTCCCGGGTAAAAACCGTCTCTTACAATCTGGTCGGCCGGGTCGTAAGTAGATGAAATATAACGCAACGGACTATCTCCTTCTGCCTGACGGACACGGGTCTTTTTCAAATTAAAGCTGTCGTCAACCGTAAAATCTTTACTCATAGACTCTAAATCTAACGCGTAAAACTCCGTTTGGGTGTCTTTCAGAGCAGTTTCCAGCGTACTCAGTTGCAGTATGTTTTTAGGATGACGCGGTGAGAAGCGCAGCCCCTGAAATCCGTCCATGATGTATTTTCCCAGTCCCATTGCCATGTTCACGATGCCGTCTTCCGTTTTTTCGTTGCCGATGGGATAATAGTTGATGGAACGGGCAACACCTGAAATTGCCGGATAGAAAAGACCTTCGTACTCACCTCCCACTACCTCCTGCAACACAATGGCCATTTTCTCTTGGTCGATAAGATTTTGTGTGGCTGTCATATACGCTTTGCTGTCGCTATAGAAAACCGAAGCATACACGGCCTTAACGGCATTGCTCAACAAGCGCACCATTTCGTACTTGTCTTCCACATACGGAATCATATAGGTAGAATATATTCCGGCGAATGGCTGGTATTGCGAATCTTCGAGCAGGCTAGACGAACGAATGGCAATGGGCGACGAAACCGCGTCGAAAAACACCAGAAAATCGCTCACCAGACGTTTGGGAAGCTTTGCTGCCAGAAAATGTTTTAAAATATCTTCATCGGGACGATACGAAAGAGCAATATCGTAAAGCTTGTTCGCCTCCATAAATTCGTCAAAAATATCAGTACAAAGCACTACGGTTTTGGGAGTAAGCACCGGCAAATTGTCATGACTGTTAAGTTCCGTATGCTTTTTTACTATATGCCCGATAAAAGCCAAGCCACGCCCCTTTCCGCCCAACGAACCGTCGCCGATGCGCGCAAAATTGGAATATTTGTCGAAGCGGTCTTTCTCGAACACCGCTACTACACCTGTATTTTTCATGCGTCTGTACTCCACAATCGCCTGATAAATAAGCTCACGCGCCTCGTCCATGTTGGCGTAAGCCGAAACATCTATTTTTTTCAGCATTTCGGCCACCGGAAACATGGCGCGGGTATAAAAAAATCGCGAAAAATGGTTCCTCGACAGGTGATAATAAAGCGAATCTTCCGGTATTTGGTGGATATTCAATTGTAACTCTTTCAGGTTTTTAATCCGGAAAATTTCTTCGTGCGACTGAGGCGCAACAATAATAAAATCGCCGAAACCCAGGTTATCCTTTACCGCCTTGTGAAAATCCTGAGGGAAGGTTTTGGAATTTTTATCGATAAATTCGGCGTTTGCTTCCGCGGCATAAATTCTATTTTCAGATTCAGACGAGGCGTAAATTATCGGAATATATTTATCCGCTTTGCGAATCCACTCGCCCAGTTTCCTACCTGCAAATCTATCTTTCATCCCCTCGCGGTTGAAACTCATGTCGGAGATGACGCCAAGCATATTGTCGCCGTATTTTTTGTACAGTTTCACCGCCTCTTCGTAATTTCTTGCCAGCAAAATTTTGGGTCGTCCGCGCATACGCATCATGCGCAGGTGGTCGTTGAGCGCCTCTTTCGAAAACTCCTTCGATTCATGAAGCACATATTTATAAAGCAGCGGCAAGGCAGAGGAATAAAAGCGCACGGAGTCTTCTACCAACATAATAGTTTGAACGCCGACGGTTTTCACATCACTTTTGACATTCATTTTATCCTCAATCAGCTTGATGATGGCAAGCAGCAAATCGGCATTGCCCAACCAGCTGAAAACATAATCCATGCCCGACAAGTCTTCCCGCTCAAGTACCCGGGTAACCGATTTCGAAAACGGCGTAAGCAACACGATAGGAATACCGGGGAACTGCTGCTTAATGAGTTTCGCCTGAGCAAAAATCTCGTGATTATCCATGTTCGGCATACAGATAATCAGCTCGTAGCGGTTAGTAGCAAGCTCTTCCGTGGCCTGCTCCACCGTACTCACTTGCGTAAAGCGCGGCGGATAACGCAGGTTGAGCGAGGTGTATTCGTTGAAAATCTGCTCGTCCACGCGTCCGTCGTCTTCCAGGATAAACATATCGTACTGCGAAGCAATGAAAAGCACGTTGTAGATGCGCTTGTTCATCAGTTGTACAAAGGGCGTGTCGCGAAACTGGAAGCGACTGATATCGTGAGCTTTAATAACGGAGGGCGAGGTGGATAGGTTCATATTGGATGACGGATGATAGATGACGGGAGCAAACAAACACTCAGTAGATTCGTTTTGAAATCTGTAAATTATCTCATAAGCAAAGCAAAGGTAGAAGTTTTTTCGTAAAACACAACTGCTCAAAACAAACACAAACAGCAAGCAGCCGGCAAAAGGCGCTTCACTTCCATAGCCGGCTGCGGTTTTCGTGGAAAATTTTAAAACAGAATTACCACGATGATGAAAAAACCATGACAAATCTAAGAATTATTTCATTAATCTCAAACATTACTTTCGAAAAATTTAAGTTTTTTGTTATCTTTGTCCTTGAAATCAAAAAATAAGTCAAATTCAGTTCTAATTTATCTATGAAACTCTCAAGATTAATCCTATCGAGTTGCATTTTCGGTTCGATTATGTATTCAGCTTTCGCATCAATAAGCGATATGGAAATTATTTCTTCCACGCCTCCACCGGTTTCTTCGGAAAGAATTTTTGAGAACCCCGATACTGCTGCCAGTTTTAAAGGGGGAGCCAACGAAATGAAAAAATTTATTGCAAATACGTTACGCTATCCTGCTGATGCCACTGCACGGAATGCCCAGGGTTTAGTGGTATATTCTTTTACGGTTGAAACCGATGGTTCGTTAAGCAATTTTGATCTGGTTCATCATGCCGACTCTGCACTTGACAAAGAGGCGCTACGTATTTTGAAAACGATGCCAAACTGGATTCCTGCAAAATCTGACAATCAGGTTGTTCGTTCAAAAAACTTTGTACCGATGTATTTTCAGTTAAAAAAGAAAGAAGATCCTCAAAACAACAGCTCAGAAACCACAGAAACTGAATTGTTAGCTGAAAATGTTGCTCCGATTCGTATTTTTACCGGTAAAATTGTTGAAAAACCGGACATTCCGCCTATCTTTACAGGCGGATCGTTTGAGATGCATCGATTTATTAGGAAAACGCTTCGTTATCCAAAAGAAGCACGTGAGAGTAGAACTCAAGGCTTGGTTGTTTACACCTTTGTAGTTGAGCCCGACGGCTCATTAAGCAATTTTGACTTAATTCATCATACAGACTCTGCTCTTGATTTGGAAGCACTCCGTATTTTGAAAGCCATGCCACCTTGGCGTCCCGGAAAATTAAAAAACGAAATTGTCCGTACAAAGAGCTATGTTCCAATGTATTTCAGGTTAAGAAACGTGACGCAAAATTTAGCAAAAGACACAACCGCCCCTGCATCGGCTTATTCTAAAACCAATAGTGAAATAGCCAACTCAGAAGTATTCTCAATAGTAGATAAAATGCCTGAATACCCATACGGAGAAAAAGAGTTAAAAGGATTCATAGCACATCAACTGCGTTACCCCAAAGACGAATTACAGGAAGGAAATGCAGGACAGGTTGTTTGCTCATTTATAGTTGCAACTGACGGTTCCATTTCGAATATCGAAGTTGTTCAAGGTTTAAATCCAAAACTTGATTTGGAAGCAATGCGCGTTTTGAGTTTAATGTCCAATTGGATTCCGGGTGAAAACAATGGCGAAAAAGTAAATGTAAGATGCTTGTTACCAATCGAATTCTCAATGGAAAAAGAGGTTAATTCCGATACTACTGCAACATCCATATAATATTAGATTCACTAAATTTTAAAAATAAGTAAGTAAAAACATCTATGCTATTAATGAATTTCAAAACGTTAATCCTCTCGCTGTCATTTCTATGTCTGATGACAATTTCAGTTTTCGCATTGGAAAATAATCAGAATCCACCCCCACCCGTTTACACCGGAAAGATTATCGAAGACCCTGATATCCCTCCCATTTATACCGGCGGAACAGCCGAAATGCATCGGTTCATTGCCAACACACTCCGCTATCCGGCCGAAGCTGCAGAACAAAACAAACAAGGACTGGTGGTATATACCTTTGTGGTTGAAAAAGACGGAACGCTGACTAATTTCGATTTAATTCATAATGCCGACTCGTTACTCGACAAAGAAGCCTTGCGCATCTTGCAAGCCATGCCTCCTTGGCGTCCGGCTAAATTTAAAAACGAGATTGTCCGCTCCAAAAGCTATGTTCCCATGTACTTCAGGCTGAACAAAAATGCTGGTGCCACTGCTCGCCGGGCAGCTACACCGGCGCAAGTTTATGCCAAAACCGATACTGAAATTGCTAACTCCGAAGTGTTCTCTATCGTAGATAAAATGCCGCAGTATCCATACGGTGAAAAAGAATTGGCCGGATTTATCGAGCACCAGATTCGTTACCCGAAAGAAGCCCAGCAACAAGGGATCGAAGGTCGTATTTTATGTTCGTTTATCGTGGCAGCTGACGGTTCCATATCTAATATCCAGGTAGTGCAAGGCTTGAACCCGCAACTTGATAAAGAGGCAGTACGTGTGCTAAGCCTGATGTCGAAATGGATTCCCGGAGAACTCAACGGTGAAAAGGTAAACGTGAAGTGCCTGCTTCCTATCGATTTCAGCATTGACGAAGAGCCGATACCGGCGTTGAGTTCGA
The DNA here is from genome assembly GCA_964557135.1 of uncultured Petrimonas sp. Classification (GTDB taxonomy): domain Bacteria; phylum Bacteroidota; class Bacteroidia; order Bacteroidales; family Dysgonomonadaceae; genus Petrimonas. Next base: position 5,689 of record CAZKZB010000052.1, read on the forward strand.
ATCCGTAACAGAGAAGCCGGAAAATAGAATCTTGAAGGTTTCGCTTACTCCAAATTTCAAATCTAACAAATCTTATTTTGTTGCTAATGAGAAACATATCATCTCACCTGTTTGTATTGCTGTTTATGATGCCTTCGTTAGCTTTGGGACAGCAATTAAACGAAAAGTCGGGTGTCTTCACTGCCTCTTCCGATGTGGGAGACGTTAAACACACCGGGACAGCGATTTACGATAGCGAAGGACAGCGATACACGTTGGAAGGTTCCGGAACGAACATTTGGTTTGGAACAGATGAGTTCCACTACCTTTGGAAAAAACTGAAAGGCGATTTTATCCTGACGGCTCAGGTAGAATTTGTGGGAGAAGGCGTTGATGCACATCGTAAAATCGGCTGGATGGTGCGTGAATCGCTAAGTGGCGATGCACCGCACGTAAGCGCTGTCGTTCACGGAGACGGACTTACGTCGCTGCAATATCGTGCCGAAACCGGCGTGGATATGCAAGAGCAAAAAATAAACTCACAAGGCCCCAATGTCGTGCAATTAACCCGCAAAGGGAACATTTATACCATGTCTGTAGCCCATTCGGGCGATATTTTCACTTCAACTCAAGTTGCAAACTGTAATTTATCGGACGAAGTATATGCAGGTCTTTTCATCTGTTCCCACAATCCGGATGTTACGGAAAAAGCTGTCTTCAAAAACGTACGAATCGAAATTCCGTTTGGTGATAATCAGGTATCTTATCGCGATTTCCTCGGAAGCAATCTTGAAGTGATGGATGTTTTCACCGGTGAGCGTGCTATTTTGCACCAATTCCCCAATTCGGTGCAAGCCCCTAACTGGACTCCCGACGGAAAAACACTCATTTACAACAGCGAAGTGTTGCTTTACAACTACGACATCAGTACAGGCAATATATCGGTGTTAAATACAGGAACGGCCACAGCGAACAATAACGACCACGTCTTGTCTTTCGACGGTAAATACATGGGCATCAGCAGTAATCACAGCGAGAAAGACAATCGTCAATCGGTTGTTTACTACGTGCCTGTTACCGGAGGTGAACCGAAACGTGTTACCGAGAAAAGCCCTTCCTATTTACACGGCTGGTCGCCTGATGGAAAATTTCTGACTTACACAGCACAACGCGGCGGTGATTACGATATTTATATTATTCCGCGAGACGGCGGTAAAGAAATTCAGCTGACAACCGCCAAGGGACTCGATGACGGATCGGAATACACACCCGATGGAAAATACATTTACTTCAACTCCGTACGTACCGGAATGATGCAAATTTGGCGAATGAAGCCGGATGGTTCCGAACAAGAGCAAGTTACTTTCGATAACCTAAACAACTGGTTCCCGCATATTTCTCCCGACGGAAAATGGATTGTTTTCCTCACTTACAACAATGACGTTGAGCCTTCGGATCATCCGTTTTACAAACAGGTGTATTTGCGTATGATGCCCATCGAAGGAGGAAAACCGAAGGTTATTGCTTATCTGTACGGCGGACAAGGAACGATAAATGTGCCGTCTTGGTCGCCCGACAGCAAAAGGATTGCTTTCGTAAGTAATACGGGAGATATTCAGTAAAAAAACAGGTTCTATTAACTCTAATGAATATTCGTTTAATTAACTAATCGCCCATCACAAATCCGCTATAAGAGGAATGGGTGTGATTTTCATAACCGCAGGCGGCAAGAAATGCTTCCCGAAACTTCGTCATCCGGCGGATTGCATGCGCCTATAAAATATTGCCTTTCAAGTAAGTTTGATTAGTTATTTTTCAATTTTACTGAGCGGGAGTTATCAATAATGAGTGACAAGGCTTTTTCCGCCATCGACTGAATTAATCCTTCCGGTTTTTCAGAAGAACGGTAACGCATACATTCACGTTGGGATTACGGTAATGGCTGCGTTCCGTTGAAAGGAAGATTTTATCATTATTCATAAGACACCCGGATTGAAGAAAGCAATTAATATTTTTGTTTGGCTATCCGCATACTTCCCGAATGGCTTCCGCCACAATAGGAATTCCTTTGTTGATGACATCCACATCGGTATTGCAAAACGAAACGCGCATGGCATCGTTTTTCACTCCGTCGGGGTCGAAAGTTTTTCCGGTAACAAAAACCACTCCTTTTTCGATTGCTTTTTTCAGAATCAGCGTGCTGTCGGTTCCTTTGGGCAGATGAAGCCAAATGTAGAATCCGCCGCGCGGTTTCTCGAACGAAACGTAATCGGGCAAATGTTTTTCGAGCGCGTCAATCATTGCCAATCCGCGCTTTTTATATTCCTGTCTTACGTTTTCGGTATATTCGTAAATGTAGTCGGTGCGGATAAATTTATCGGCAATCACTTGCGAGAAACTGGGTGAACAGGCGTCGATGGATTGTTTAATAAGCTCGCATTTCTTGTAAATATGCTCGGGAACCAACATCCATCCCAACCGCAGACCGGGACCGAGAATTTTCGAAAACGAACCGGTGAAACACACATCTATTCCTTCGGGATCCATGGTTTTCAGGTTCTTCATCTTCGCTACATCTTCTTCGTAGAAATACAAGTCGCTGTAAACATCGTCTTCAATTAGCGGGATATCTTTGTCTCTCAGCAACTCAACCATTTGCTGCTTTACTTCTTCGGAATAAATAATTCCTGCCGGATTGTGGAAATTGGGTGCGAAGTACAGGAACTTAGGTTTCGGAGTGGTGGTTTCTAACCTCGTTTTCAGCGTTTCTATATCGATACCGTCGCGCTTTAGAGGAACAGACACCAGATTAGCTTCGTAAGAGCGGAAAGCCGATAACGCGCCGATAAACGACGGGGTTTCCACCAAAATTGTGTCGCCCGGATCAACAAAGGTTTTAGCCAAAATATTGATGGCCTGCAACGAACCTGTGGTGACCATCAGGCGATTTTTCTTTACGGGCAATCCTTTCTTTTCGAGGTAGCCGGAGAGCGACTCCAGCAACGTAGGCAAACCGTTTGTGGGGCCGTATTGCATGGCTACCTGCTTTTCTTTTTCGGTAAGCGATTGATACACATTATCTATCTTATCCAACGGAAACAGCTCGTTACCGGGCATTCCTCCCGCAAAAGATATAATATTGGGAGAAGTGGCCAAGCTCATTAAATCTCTTATTTCCGACGAGCGTAGAGCGGAAACACTTTGTGCGAATCGTGTCATATGTTTGGGCTTTGACGTTTAATGTTTATTGTTACGCGGAGCGGAATTTCCACTTCGCTTCAATTTGGTGTTTTGTGTTAGGTGACGGAAGACGGAAGACCGAAGTCTGAAGTCTGTTATCTGATATCTGACTATCTATCCAACGCCTTTTCCAATCCTAAACGGAAGGCTTTTATATTCATATCTACCAATTCTTTTCCTTTTCGGGAGAAGAGCATATCGATGGCTTTTTCCAATTCTTCGGGTGCGATTTCCAGAAAGGGCGCGGCGGCTCCCAGCATAACCACGTTATAGGCTTTGGCGCTTCCGGCTTCCTTAGCCAACGATTCGGCGTTGATAAAAACATGCTTACCCGCCGCGGCAATGGTATCGAGAAGTTCTTTTTCGTCGGGATAATTGCCGATATTGACATAAGGCTCGGTAGCTGTTACAATGACGCCATCGGGCGAAAGAAACGGCAAGTAGCGCAACGATTCCATCGGCTCGATGGAGAGAATAAGGTCGGCTTTCCCTTCGGGGATAAGGTCGGAGAAAATCTCTTCGGACGAAATGCGAAGATGCGACTCCACCGCCCCGCCACGCTGGCTCATTCCGTGAACTTCGGCTTGTTTTACGTTTAATCCCAAATTCATGGCGGCTAAATCGATAATGGAAGCCATGGTGAGAATTCCTTGGCCGCCTACGCCGGAGATGATGATGTTTTTTTGCATAATATTTTTGGGTTACGGGTTTCGGGTTACGGGTTACGGGTTGTAGAGACGTAGCATGCTACGTCTCTACAGAGGCCTTTATCGGGCAGCTTTCTTCCTGCTTTTCACCGCTGTTTGCACACATTCGCGTTGCGATATAATCACCGAAACGCCGTTGTATTCAAACTCTTCTTTCAGTATCTTCACATTTTCTTCGAAGTTGCGTTTCAGCGGAACTATTTCACGTATGTGTTCTTCCTCTACTCCAAGACCTTTGCAGATAGCATAATACTTTCCGGTGCCCGCAGAGTCCTGTCCGCCGGTCATTGCCGTGGTGGCGTTGTCGGATATAATAACGGTAACGGCGCTTTTATCGTTCACGGCATCCAATAGTCCGGTAATTCCCGAATGGGTAAAGGTAGAATCGCCAATCACCGCTACGGCCGGATGCAAGCCCGCATCGGCAGCACCTTTTGCCATGGTAACAGACGCGCCCATATCTACACAGGTGCTAATGGCATTGTAAGGCGGGAGCGCGCCCAACGTGTAGCAACCGATATCGCCGAACACGTGTCGCTGCGGATAAGTTTTCATCGCTTCAACAACGGCATCGAAAAGATCGCGGTGGCTGCACCCTTGGCACAACATGGGCGGTCGGGGAGCCACGATAGAGGGGATGGTTTTTCCATCATCCGTTTCAACGCCCAAAGACTGCGCCACAATCTTTGGCGAAAGTTCTCCCGTACGGGGTAAAGCGCCGTCCAACCGCCCGCGGAATTTCGCATTTCCGAAAAAGCCTTTCAGTAATTCTTCGTAAACGGGATAGCCTTCCTCGGCAATCAGGATTTCGCTGTATTTTTCAGTAAACTCACGTATTTTTGTCTCCGGCAAGGGATACTGCGAAATCTTTAGTACCGGCATGTTCAGGTTGTACGTTTTTATCACTTCCATCACATAATTGTACGCGATACCAAAGGCGATAACGCCCTTATCTCCCGTTCCGGAAAAGGCTTTGTTGAACTTCGAAAACTCCGATATATTTATCAACTGCTTCTGCTTTTCGAGCAAGGCGCGATATCCCTTTCGGGCGTTCACCGGAAGCAGAATCCATTTGTTTTTCTCTTGTGTGGGCGCCAACTCGTTTTGCGCTATCGTCTTGTCTCTAACAACCACGGCGCGCGAGTGCGACAGTCGGGTGGGAATACGCAGCAAAACGGGTAGTTTCATTTCTTCGGACAAATCGAACGCGTAACGCACAATATCGTACGTTTCCTGCTGGTTGGAAGGTTCCAAAATAGGCAGCATGGCGAATTTGCCGTACACGCGGCTGTCTTGTTCGTTTTGCGACGAGTGCATCGACGGGTCGTCTGCTACCACAACCACCAATCCACCGTGAACGCCGGTGACGGCCGAGTTCATAAACGCGTCGGCGGCAACGTTAAGCCCCACGTGTTTCATGCACACCATGGCGCGTTTTCCGGCATACGACATACCCAATGCCGCTTCGTAGGCGGTTTTTTCGTTGGTTGACCATTGCGAACGCACGCCACCTTCGCGGGCTTGCGCCGATTGCTGTATAAACTGTGTGATTTCGGTTGACGGCGTGCCGGGATAGGCGTAAACTCCCGAGATTCCCGCGTCTAACGCCGCTTGCGCGATGGCTTCGGCGCCCAAAAGTAATTGTTTTTCCATATTTTATAGATTATTAGATCGCGTTGCTGATAGATATTAGAAGAGTTTAAAGTCTAATGTCTGATTACAAAGGTATAAAAAAATGTGGAGGATGTGTTTCTTTTTGGGAAAAATTTGCCGACCGGCGATAGAGACACGATTTATCGTATCTGAAACAAAAAACGAACCTTTTTTGAGGAGGTTCGTTTTTTGCTGTTTATTTAATTCTCTTGTCTGGGTTGTTCCGGCCGTGGTGGTCGGGGTAGCAACACTTTTCGGGAGAGTTTGAACTTGCCCGTTCTGGGGTCTATGTCCATTAACTTCACCTGAATTTTGTCGCCTTCTTTAATGCCGGCATCTTCCACTTTTTCCAATCGTTTCCAATCAATTTCGGAGATGTGCAGCAAGCCGTCTTTTCCGGGCAGGAACTCGCAGAACACTCCATACGGCATTACCGAGCGAACGGTTGCTTCATACACTTCGCCTACTTCGGGAACGGCTACAATGCCTTTTATCTTCATCATGGCGGCATCGATGGAGTCTTTGTTGCTGGCCGAAACTTCTACGCGGCCTTTGTTGTCAATTTCTTCGATGGTGATGATGGCACCGGTTTCTTCCTGAATTCCCTGAATGATTTTTCCACCCGGGCCGATAACGGCGCCAATGTAATCTTTCGGAATTTCAATAACCTCAATCCGGGGAGCATGCGGTTTTAAATCGGCACGCGGTTCGGAAAGAGTATCCATCATGCGACCCATGATGTGTTCGCGGCCGGCTTTGGCTTGTGCCAAGGCTTTTTCGAGAATTTCATACGAAAGTCCGTCCACTTTAATATCCATTTGCGTGGCGGTAATTCCGTCTTTGGTTCCGCACACTTTGAAGTCCATATCGCCCAGGTGGTCTTCGTCGCCCAAGATATCGGAAAGTACGGCGAAGTTTTGTCCTTTGTTTTCGGAAATCAATCCCATGGCGATACCCGATACCGGTTTTTTCATCTTCACTCCGGCATCCATCAGCGCCAGCGTTCCGGCACAAACCGTTGCCATGGACGATGAGCCGTTGGACTCGAGAATATCGGAAACTACGCGGATAACGTAGGGATATCCTTCGGGAATCATGCGTTTGAGCGCGCGATGAGCCAAGTTTCCGTGACCTATCTCACGACGTCCCGTAGCGCGTTGCGGACGGGCATCTCCGGTAGAGAAGGGAGGGAAATTGTAGTGCAGCAGGAAACGCTCGGTGCTGTGGTTAAGCACATCGTCCACGATTTTTTCGTCTAACTTCGTACCCAATGTAACGGTGGTGAGCGATTGGGTTTCGCCGCGCGTAAATACGGCTGAACCGTGCGGACCGTAAACGTAATCCACTTCGCTCCAAATTGGGCGTATTTCGGTAGTGCGGCGTCCGTCTAATCGTTTTCCTTCGTCGAGGATGCAGCGACGCATGGCTTCTTTTTCTACATCGTGGTAGTATTTGGCGGCTAACGGCGCTTGCTCTTCGCGGGTTTCTTCGGAGATGGATTCCGTAAATTCGGTCAGAATAGCTTCGAAAGCGGCAACGCGAGCGTGCTTGTCGGTGTTTTGCGACGCAGCCACGGCGTATGCTTTGGGATAACAAACGTCCCACACTTGTTTGCGGAGTTCTTCGTCGTTTTCTTCGTGCGAATATTCGCGTTTGGTGGTGGTTCCGCAAGCTTCCATCAGCTCGATTTGCGCCCGACAATGTTTTTTGATTTCTTCGTGCGCAAATTTAATGGCGTCGAGCAGTTCGGCTTCCGAAACTTCGCTCATTTCGCCTTCCACCATCATAATATTGTCCATAGTAGCACCTACCACAATGTCCATATCGGCTTTTTCCAACTGGCTGAAGGTGGGGTTCACCACCAATTGTCCGTCGATTCGCGCTACGCGAACTTCCGACAACGGGCCGTTGAAAGGTATATCTGAAACAGCCAAAGCGGCAGAAGCCGCCAGTCCGGCCAAGGCGTCGGGCATGTCTTCACCGTCGGCCGAGAAAAGCATTACCGTAACAAAAACTTCGGCATGGTAATCATCGGGGAAAAGCGGGCGCAAGGCGCGGTCGATAAGACGGCTGGTGAGGATTTCGTAATCCGATGGTCTTCCTTCACGCTTCATAAATCCACCCGGAAAACGTCCGAAAGCGGAAAATTTTTCTTTATATTCTACTTGTAGCGGCATAAAATCTACTCCGGGGGCAGCGTCTTTGGCGGCGCAAACGGTAGCCAGCAACATGGTGTTTCCCATGCGCAGTTCAACGGCTCCATCGGCTTGCTTGGCCAATTTTCCCGTTTCGAGCGTAATCGTGCGTCCGTCTGACAACTCGATTCGCTTGATAATTGGATTCGTCATAAATTATTTATTGTTTTTATTATAATGTGTGTATAATCGTGCAAAGGTAATACAAAGTTTTCGTTTTGAAGAAGATGTGAAGATAAAATATTGAAAATCTTTCGTTAGGGCGTTGGGCGTTGGGTAATTGCTCTTTGCTCATTGCTAATTGACATCCAAATCCAGGTATATCGGCAGGTGGTCACTGAATCCGCCTATGTAACGCATGCCGAGGTGAGTTCGGAACGGACGTTTGGTTCCGTACCTATCGGTTTGGAGCAGGAAGTCGGGTTTAAAGATATGCGCTTCGTTGTTTTTAACCCGAATCGAGTTGTTTTCATCCAACATATTTCCGCTCACGATAAACTGGTCGAGCACTTCCCACCTCCCCTGAAAGAAATAGGAGCCGAAACCTGTTTCTTTCATCCGATGATAGAACATGTTGTAGAGTTCCTTACCGGAATAATCATCGCGAAGGCTTTTTGCGTTAAGTGTCTGAAACAGACTTTTGTTGTCGGGATGATCGTTGAAGTCGCCCATGATTACGATGTTTGCTTTTTGTCTAATCGCGAACAGGCTATCTACCTTGTTGCGCAGCAAAGTAGCCGCGTCAATGCGTGCGGGTTCCGATTCTCGTTGTCCGCCGCTTCGGGAAGGAAAATGGCAGACGAAGACATCGAGGGTGTCTTTATTGATGATTTCGCCTACGACGTGGAGGAGGTTGCGGGTAGGCCGAGTTTTTTTATCGCGAAAAATGACTTCGTATTCATTTTTTTCAAGCAACTTGAATTGATGCCGCTGATAAAGTAGCGCCACATCAATGCCCCGCTCGTCGGGAGAGTTGGTGACAACATATTCGTACTCCTGTGCCCGAAGCGGCGACCGCCGGGTGAGATCGAAAATCACGCTGTCGTTTTCAATTTCGCAAAGTCCCACCAACGCGGGCGATTGCATACCGCCCACAGCGGTAATTACACGGGTAATATTCCGAAGCTTCTCCCAGTATTTCCACGGCTGCCAGTTCATTGCTCCGGTGGGGAGAAATTCGTTGTCGTTTTTTATCGGGTCGTCTGTTGTGTCAAACAGGTTTTCCACGTTGTAGAACATGACGCGGAAATGGGGTTGGGCATTAGAAAGCGATAGCCCAATTATAAAAAAACAAATTATTAGGAAGATTCTCATTTGCAAAAGCAATTATTCTTCATATAAAACCTTATTTGTTGTAAACAAGCTTAGTAGCATAATCAATTACAGCAAAAAAGACCTTATTACCTTATTTTAATGGTTGAATAGTTTTCTGATAAAACCGAAGGAACTCATCGTATTCCTCAGCAAAAGTTTTTTTCTTATGATGTTCCTTCTGATTCAAAATATATTTACAAACCTTATCCACATCACCCTTTGAAACTGAAAATGCCGAACATGAACTCTGCCATTGAAAATTCCCTCTACATGATTTGTTTTCGTTAATAAAACGTTCCGAACTATTGGCGATAATTGTAGCTAACGTTTCTTCATCTATGTTGGGAGAGCGAGAAACCAGAAAATGCACATGTTCCGGATTTACGTAAATGGCATACAACTGACAATCGTTGTTGTTTACAATTCCTGTAATATATTTTTCAATCCGTGCCCTATTCTTTTCTTCTATCAAAGGCACCCGATTAAGCGTTGTAAATACAAAATGCACATACAAGATTGTTATATTGGACTTTCATGATGTTTTCATTCAATAATGTAATAAGGTTCCGTTGTGAGGCTATATTTATGCTACTAAGGTTCGAAAAACAAGCAGAAAACTTTCCGTCGGCAATCAGGCACAAAAAAAATAACGCGAGAGGCTCACAATAGCTCTCGCGTTAATTATAAATCACTCTGCCGCCTCTACCGGGGCATTTTCCAGAACATGAACCAAGTAATCCCAAAATTTACCTACCGAAGAAATTTTCACTTTCTCATCAGGCGAATGCACATCAGTCATGTCGGGGCCGATGGAAATCATATCGAGATTGGGATATTTTTCGAGGAAAAGCCCGCATTCCAAACCGGCATGAATGGCTTTCACCTTCGCGTTTTTGTTATAGAGGCTCTTGTATTCCCGTTTTGCTAACTTCAAAATTTCCGAATCGGGATTGGGTTGCCAGCCGGGATACCCTTCGCTGTGCGTAACTTTCGCACCGGCCAGTTCAAACACGGTTGAAACCATATTTACGATATCGTTTTTGCGCGACTCAACCGAGCTGCGTTGACTTGTTCCGACTTCTATCGTGTGGTTATCGAGCATTTTTATCGATGCCAAGTTGGTTGACGTTTCCACCAATCCCTCAATGTCGTGACTCATGCTGACAACTCCGTGCGGACAAGCGTAAACCGCTTGAATAAGTTTTCTGGCCACTTTATTGTTAATTACGTTTGCCGGTGCTTTGGTAGACTCAAGTTGAATATCCAGATTAGGCTCCGTTTTTTTATATTCGTTTTGCACTTCAGACAAAAACACATTCAGTTTTACCCGAACATCTTCTTTGTATTTTTCTTTCACACCTACTACAGCATACGATTCACGCGCGATGGCATTGTGCAAGTTTCCGCCACCAATTTCGGAGAGTACCATGCCGTATTTTTTGCGCATCAGGGAGTGCAAAAACCGATTCAGTATCTTATTGGCGTTTCCTAATCCTTTGTCTATATCGCTTCCAGAATGACCTCCGCGAAGTCCTTTTACCTGAATTTTAAACCAGAAATACTTCTTTGGCGCATCTTTTTCTTTATACTTGAAATAAGCTTTAGTGCCTTTACCTCCGGCGCAGCCGATGTAAATCTCCCCTTCTTCCTCGGTATCCAAGTTTAACAGAATATCTCCGGTAAAAAAACCGGGTTGCAGCGAGTTTGCGCCGGTTAATCCGGTTTCTTCGTCAACCGTAAACAGAGCTTCAATTTTTCCGTGTTCAATATCATTTGCTGCCAGTACAGCCAACTGCGCGGCAACACCGATTCCGTTATCCGCTCCAAGGGTTGTACCGTTGGCTTTCAGCCAGTCTCCGTCGACGATGGTTTCTATGGGGTCGTTATCGAAATCAAACTCCACATCGCTATTTTTCTCGCAAACCATATCTACGTGCGATTGCAAAATAACGGTTTTGAGATTTTCTTTACCAGCCGTAGCCGGTTTTGTAATAAGCACATTGCCTGCTTCGTCTTTTTTGGCTTCCAGATTATGTTCTTTGGCAAAGTTAAGCAGATAAGCAATAATTTTCTCTTCTTTCTTCGATGGACGAGGAATTTGTGTAATTTCGTGGAAATAATTCCAAATCGCGGTGGGTTGTAAATCTTTAATTGTCATAATTTTATTTTTTTAAGGTGATTATTTAGTCTGTATTTTTTGTTGATAGCGGGTAAAACCGAAAACTTCTATTCGGTCGCCGTTGATGTGGAGCGTGATGGTGAATGGTAAGATGTAGTTTTCGCATATTTATCGGTTCTTGTTTTATCGACCCCTAAAAGTACAAGAAAAAAAGAGTTTGTGCAAAAATTTAGTATCTTTAATACGAAAAAATGCGATTAAATGGGCTATTTCATTTATCTTTGCGCCACAAATAAAGAATAACAATGATAAAAACTTTACTTTTGGGTATAGCTATTCTTTTCATAGCCATTCTGTTAATGGGTGTGAAGATTTTTTTTACTAAAAAAGGCCAATTCCCAAACACACATATCGGCGGAAGCAAGGCCATGAGAGACAGGGGTATAAGTTGTGCTACATCGCAAGACAGAGAAGCAATGCGAAGAGAAAGCCCGATTGAGAAATTACTAACAGAAAAACTATAACTTACACAATTTTAGAGAAATGAAGAATAATAATGCCTACATTATTGGCGGAGTATTAGCAGTTGCCATCCTTATTTTATACATTTTACATTTTACTTCTGCACCGTCCAAAAGCGGCGCAAAAAAAGGAGACCTTATCACCATGATGAACGATTCGTACATCACGCTTCCGGTGGCTTACGTAAATGTGGATTCACTTCTGATGAACTACAATTTTGCAAAAGACTTGAACGAGGCTTTGATGAGAACCGAAGAGAGTTCACGGGCTAGTTTAGTACAAAAAGAACGTCAATTAAATGCCGCTGCTCAAGAATTTCAGCGTAAGCTTCAGAACAACGCGTTTCTGAGTCAGGAAAGAGCTGAGCAGGAACAACAACGCGTTATACGTCTGCAACAAGAATATCAACAAATGGCCGAAAGATTGAGCCAAGAATTTGCCATTGAGCAACAAAAGTTAAATATAGAGTTGTCGGACACCGTAAAAGTACGGTTAAAAGAGTTCAATAAAGATAAAGGTTTTCAAATTATCTTCAGCAACACCGGTTCCGATAATATTCTTTACGCTGACGAAAAATATGACATCACCCGCGATGTAACTGATTTCCTGAACAAAAAGTACGGTCCGGCAACATCTGCAACGACTACGCCGTCTGCCACCGAAAAGAAATAAAAATATTTTTCACTTCATACAAAATAAGGTTCTTTGGAAAAAGAGCCTTATTTTTTTAATTTTACGGCATGAAAAACTGGCAATCTTACATAGAAAGACAAAAGCCCGAATACCTGCAAACCCGATTTCCCGCGGATTTTGCGGCCGATATGGTTGTGGTTATTCCCTGCTACGACGAGAAAGAGCTGCTGCTCACCTTGCAAAACTTACGCGCGTGTGCAATGCCCAAGGCGAACGTTTTGGTGGCGGTGATTATTAATTCGAGTGTCCGATCGAAAGAAGAGGTGGTGTTACAAAACAGAAAAACGTACGACGAAGTCGCCGGATTCGCGGCTGAAAACAATTCGGACACTCTCCGCTTTTTTCCGCTGATTTTCGAGAACCTTCCCCGAAAACATGCCGGAGTAGGCCTTGCCCGAAAAATCGGCATGGATTTGGCGGTGGAGCATTTCCTTCGCCATCAAAATCCCGAAGGGATAATCATCTCCTTAGATGCCGACTGCACCGTTTCACCCAATTTTCTGGCTGACATTTTCGCTGCCTATCGGCAAAACGAGAAACTTTGCTGCACGGTGCAGAATTTCCGGCATCGGGTGGAAAACAACGACTCTCTATTGGAAAACGCCATTCGGCAATACGAGGAATACATCCGTTATTTCAGCCACATGCTCCAATTTATCGGATTTCCCTATTATTACCACACCATCGGGTCGGCATTTTCCGTCGCCGCCGACGCCTATGTGCGTGTGGGCGGGATGGGACGGCAGCAAGGCGGCGAAGATTTCTATTTTCTCCAAAAAGTTTTCGCGCTGGAGAACACCGAATATCTAAACGATGTTTTTGTTTACCCCATGGCACGATTTTCCGACCGAATTCCTTTTGGAACCGGGCCAGCACTGCAGAAAATTATGGACGAAACCGATGGAAAATTGAAAACATACAGCTTTAAGTCTTTTGTCGCGTTAAAAGAGCTTTTCGATTTGCAAAAATCGTTCTTCAAACGCGACAGCGATTTTATCCGGCAAAAAATAGCGTCGTTGCATCCGGCAATCGTGCAATTCGCCGAAGAATCCGATGTACTTTTCGAGATTGAAGACAGCAACCGAAACAGCGCAACATTTACGACGTTTCAAAAACGGTTTTTTCATCATTTCAACGCGTTCAAAATCATCAAGTATCTTAATTTCGCGCATCAAACCTACTTCAAACAACAGCCCATCCATACGGTTAAATCAGAATTGGAAAAAGACTTGGAGAAATGATGTTTTTTTTATAATTTTGCAGCCGCAAAAGCGAATATTTTCATCATATAAAAATCAAGTATTATGCAGGCTATTAACGGTTTGGAAATCATCAGTGTTTTTTTGGTTTTATTCTCCATTATTGATGTAACAGGCGCTGTTCCAATCTTTCTGAATCTGAAAGCTCAGAACAGAACTATCCATCCCGAAAAGGCAGCCCTCTATTCGTTAGTTATTCTCATCGCATTTCTTTTCGTGGGAGAATGGATACTGAAACTTTTCCAACTGGATATTTCTGCTTTTGCCGTTGCCGGAGCTGTTGTGCTGCTCATTCTTTCTATCGAGATGATTTTCGGCGTCGAAATTTTCAAAAACGACAATACCGCAACCGGTAACTCCTCCACGCTTTTCCCGGTTGTATTTCCGCTTATTGCCGGTCCCGGAAGTTTCACCACTCTGCTTTCCATGCGTGCCGGGTATGAAGTCATCAATATTATTATTGCCGTGGTTCTCAACCTTATTATCGTTTATTTGGTGTTGCGCTACCTCGATTTGGTGAAGAAAATATTGGGAGAAAGCGGCGCTTACATTCTTCGCAAATTTTTCGGAGTAATTCTTATGGCCATTTCAGTAAAACTGCTTACATCCAACATGAGCGAACTTATTGAGTCGGTAAACGCTGCCGGGGCACACGTAATAAACTGACCTATTGTTCCACATCTTCCTCTTTTTATTAACATTTAACCTAAGTTTCAATTCAAATACTTTCGATTTTCCACAAAAAATCGTAAATTTGTGTGCTCGAAAATTCACGAGCTTGTTTTACGTTATCAAATTAGAAACAAATCAATTAGAATTCATTTACTATAAAAATCAAAAACAACATGAGAATTGTAAGTATTTTAGGACGTGAAGTGTTGGATTCAAGAGG
>CAZKZB010000053.1:0-20243 GCA_964557135.1 uncultured Petrimonas sp.
TAACGTCCTTGAAAAAACGTGTTTCTGAGCTCTGTTCTTGCGCGGAGCAGTTGAGAGTGACGATAAGTAAAACAATTAAAACACTGATGTTGCTGATAAATTTGTAGTGTGTGGACATAATAAAACTGTTTTAATAGTAATAATTTGACAACTACAAATATAACAAAATACCTAACAGTGTTGTTGTCTCAACTATTGTTCTTTTGAATTTTCCAACTGATCAAAGGCTAAGCCACTGCTTCCTTCGCCTCTTCCGGTTTTTTTCTTTGAACCTAACCACACATAAACTTGTCCGTTTAACCACCTGGTTCGTTGGAAACTTTGAATAATTCTGGTGCCGCTTCTGGTAATTTCTTCTTCGTGAATAAAATACGAGACGGGCTTTGGAATGGCTTCCAGTCCTTCACGCAGAACAGAGGTCATGGGTTTTATTTTTTCGGGATTCTGACTATCTCCGGTTATAATTCTCAGCATAGAAGCCCTCTGCAGTTGTATTTGTCTTTTATGGCCGTTCGCATGTACGGGGATGAATGGAATCCAATTTTCGGGCACTTCGGTCATGGCGTTATAATATACGCTTGCCGCAAAATCTATATCGGCTGCGCTGCTTGAGCCAACGATGCTTTCGTGGAACTTCCTTTTTTGTAAGGCATACTCTCCCCCCTGAACACCTTTTCTCAACGATGACGGCACCAATTTCTCGACTCCCCACACCATATTGGCTATTTCGTCTCGAATGAACCAAATATCTTCAAGCGGTTGCCCTTCCTGCACCTTTATGGCAGAGGGACATAAGAACAACTTTTTGTTGACTTCGGATGAGGTTTGTCTGAAAATACTCCAATCACGTATTGCAGCTCCTCCTTTCTCGGTTGCTTGTATCCAAAATACCTCGCCAAAGTTATTCGTTACCGATAAGCCTTCTATTTCTGAAACTGAACCGATAGGTAACGTGAAGGGGACTAAGAACCAGTCGTTTGCAAATGTGAGGCCGAATTCAATCAGCAATAGTTTAGAAAGATCGGTTGTTGAAGGAGAAATATCGCCAAAATCAGTTTTACTGTCTTCAAATTTCCACCATCGGTTATCGGGCATGCCGTCAAATTCAACGTGAGTGGGAATGAAAATGTCTTTGAACGAACTTATGTCGACGTTATTGCCGCTTGAGGTTGAAGTTTCCAAATTAAACGAATGCCAGTCTAAATGGCCGTGATAGTATTCTTCTGCCTTCAGTGTGTTTTTATTCGGACCGTTTTCTGTGGCACAAGCCATTTTGTATTTCAACCGATCGGGGAGCCAAGCACTCTCTTCTTTCGATTGCATGAAGTTTTGCTCGTAAAAATTAATCAATTTTTCGCCGATTTCATTTAGTGTAACTTCATCGTCAGGATTGCTAAAGGCTATATTGGTAAAGGCGGGGGAGTTATCGGTTATGTCTTTAATAATCTCAAAACCATCTATGCATCGGCCGCTAACTGCCATCCACTGTTGAAGTTCTTCTTTATGCGCGTGAATATAATCGGTTGATCTCTGTTTCGAAGGATAGTTAAAACCGTAATTTTCTACAAACTGCAAATAATATCCTCCAAGGGATTTTGATTTTAATAGTTTATGCCAAAATCTTCCCAACTGTAAACGGACATCGAGACTGATTTTATTTCCATTTCTCTCGAACGGAATTTCTTTTTGTTCAACAAGACACTCCATAGGAAATAATTCATTTAAAGGTCGAGTTGGGTTATTTCCCAAGTTGTATTCGGTTATTTGAGACGAATTGACTTTTATTTTTGAAAAAACAGGTGACCCCGCGTCATCTCCTTTAAATTCTCCCATTTGCCATTGTTTGCAGAGCATCCACAAAGCATCTCTGACTTCCGCTTTCATTGCTTTGTCAAAATGATGTGTTCGCGGTCTTCCTTCCAATCGATTCCACATGGTGACAGAAGGATACAGTCTATTGTTTAAAGTTTCCGAAATGTTAGCCGGATTATTGTATAATGTCATAATTGCTAATCTCTTAACGTTGCTAAATTGTTGACAGCTAAGTTTAGTACTACACTAATCCAATGTTTAGTGACTGCCGTAATTGTAGTGGGGAGAAATTGGGCATATTTCGTCTTGTCGACCATGGCCGGCTCAACAGCTCTTTTCTTTGCCATGGCCACTGTTTCTTCCATAGCTCCTATTACATCATCCCATTGCCATTGGCCGTCTATTTTCGTGGGAGTAACTAACAGCATTGTTTGTGGGGGCTCACTGTTGGGTTGATCGTAGTGAAATGCGATTCCCGTGGTTTCTTCTTTTGTCGGGATTACTTCAGTCCATTCGTCGATGACGACTCCGCATTGCGATTTGGTTTTGTCAAAATCACCGGCAAGGAGCGCAGTATATACAAGTGAATCGCCACCGATATTATTTATCACTTCTTCGTAATCTTCTGAGTCGCCGATAAACTTCATAGCCAACCACCTGGCGTTTTCTCGAGCCGGAAATTGCAGCGGCGTGAGTTCAAGAGAGTTTTCCGGTTTAAAACCTTCGGATAAAGAAATTAAATTCTCCAGTTCCCAAACGGCCGACCTGACTCTTGCTACCCCTGACAACCAATCATCGATCGGGAATTCCCTGTTTTCTTCGGACTTCACAAATTGCAAAATTTCTTCTTTCTTTTCAAAAGACTGCTGTATCGATTCTCCAAAATCAGTAGAATAGGTCAGTTTGGGAAGTAAAATTGTTTCTTCTTTCAGTACTGTTTTTCCGGCATTTAACAATACATCTATTTTTTCTGCATCGGTTGCAGCTGACTCAATATTTTGTATTTCATGGTCATAGGAACTTAATTTTTTGTCGATATCTTCGGAAAGATTTTTTTGTGCCGCGTAAATATCTTCTTTCAGGATGATGAGGTTTTGCTTCGCTTCAAAGAGGTCGTTCTTTTCGTTATCAACGTCAAACGAAACAACATCGTAATCCGCCAATTTATTTACAATTGAAGTTGTACGATTCACAAAGGCGTTGATATCCGAATATCCCGAACTCTCGACGGTTTCAAGTTCATTGAGCACGTTAATAAACGCTTGTTTTTTCGCTTGAATATTGGTTTTGTACGCATTCGGATTATTCGGAACGGGTAAAGTGAGAGTAGCCGATACTTTTCGTTCAGCTTTCTGCAGAATATCAATCAACTCTTCTGTGGGTTTAGTTGTATCATAACCTGCCATTATCTGATCGAATTCTTCACTCTTTTTCTCCCATCTTTCTATTACTTCACCGACCTTTTTAACTACACTTTTGTAAACTTCACCTACTGATTGATGTATAAAACCGGTGCCGGTTAAATTGTTGTCAAATAATGCAACTGACATGAAAAGTTCACACGTTGTTTTTATTAATCCGGAAAGGTTGTCAAAATCTGTCGCGTAATTATTAAGAAATGTTTCAAATTTATTTGTTAGAGTTGTTTTAATGCCAATATCGGTTATATAGTCATTCAACATGGTTTCGTAAGTAGCGCTCAATTCGTTTTTCTTTTCTGTGGTTTCGTTGAGGAAATATTCTTTAATCGCGTTTTTTAGAAATTCGTTTATCTTCGAAATCGAAGACTCATCTAAACCGGCAAGAGCTAATTCCGCCTCGTTTTTATCGGTCAACGACTCAATGCTTACGATGGAATTCAATTTGGCTTTTAACTCGTCATTTTTGGCGTTCAGACCGGTCCTTAGCTTGTTGATTCGGTTGTTGTAATCCACAATGTTGTATGCGACAGCATCGTTGCTGCTTTTTTCTGTCGGAAGTGTCAGTGAAGTGTGGTTTAAGTGAGGTTTGTTGATGAGCAGTTTTCTTAAGCTTTGCAAAAGTGTTCCGAGTTCAAATAAACTAACTTTCGATTTGTCTGCTTGGTCAATTTCTTCTGTATATAGAATTTCTATTTTGGAAAAAGGGTTTAGAGCATCTCCGCTTCCGGTTTTGTATTCGAACAGCAAATAGTTTACGATTCGGTCGTCCAGTTCAGTCATTGCCTGATCGTTATCCAACGACGCCGAGAATAAAAGGTCGATACTTTGCAGCCCGATATCTTTTTGTGATACAAATAAAAAGTTTTCTGCTTTTCCGGGCTCCGTAACTTTAACCTTGACCATAACCTTATCCGGCGCAGGAAGTACTTTGGATAGCCATTCGTTTACGGCAGGCTCCGCAGCGGCTCTGGGTGTCATTTTTGTAATAGAATTAGGTGATGTTAGTGCGCTTGCCTCTGCATTGAAATGTATCGCCATTTTGTGATTTAGCGCCAGACCCGACCTGGGTGTGTCAACTACTTCCATCTCCGGTGGATAAGTGCCTTTTGAAAAAGCCTCGGCCACGCCGGCGGCGCGCTCAAAATTGCCTTTTACGGCCTGATATACCTGTTCGGCCATAACAAGATCGGCAATTGCATCGTTAATGTCGATTAGTCGATTCACTTCTTCCTGTATAACGGCCGACTCACTTGTATTTGCCGCAGGCAGATTGCTTTTTCCAAAAGGATAGTTTTTCTGAGCACTGCTCTGGACATGCTGAATGAGTTTTAATCCATCGATTACATTGTTTGCCTCTATGGCTTCAATTCCGGTTGCCGGAGCGTTGTTGGTTTCGTTTGCCTCGGTTAAATCTTCCGACGTTGTAGTTGTGTTCTTTAACTTGTTAGAAGCCAAAGGGAAAACCATTCTGAGCGGATAGATAAACTTGTCTGCTTCGATATTCGAAGTGTCGTAACGGTCGTGCAATCCTCTTTCGAATTGATACCCCAATAATGCGGAAAGTGGTTGTCCGTTTCGGATGCCTTCTAAAAAGTCATTGGCAATTCTTACTCTTTCTGAACTTAAATTTATGGCAAAAGGATTGTTCGTGCCGCCGTTTTTGTGTGAGTCGTAGGCGTTTCGCAATATTGCTGCCGTGGCTGCCTGATCTACCGATGGGGCGTGAATATAACCTAAGTTGCCGGAGTCTTCGTACACTTTTTCACCATTCGATGCAAAAAAATCGGCATCCGATTGATTGAGTGTTTTCTCTTTCAAAATATCTTTTTTTGGTCTCAACTCCATTAACCAACCGTATGCGCCCAAATACAACCCCTGAGCTTTTTGATTTGAAACTGACCTGTTTTTTTGCTCTATCAGTTTATAATAAGTGAGTCCGGTTTTCCAGGCATCAATTCTATACGAGCAGCAATCGAGATGTTCTACCAACAATCTTTCCAAGCGAGCGGTTGGAGTATCTTGAAGTTGTCTGAGAGCATCCAGCATTTTATTCAGCTCCGATGTTTCTTGAAATGCCGTGAGAATTTCCGGTTTATAAATGTATTGCATTAAGGTCTCCGACTGGCTACCGGTGACTTCGTGATACGATTTATACAGATGTGTGAACTTGCTCTGTGTCGTGTCGGTTTTTTGAATATGAAGGAAGTCGGTGTCAAAATATTCCTTTTTGCTTTTTATTATTTTTTTGTTGAGCAAAAAATTCGTTGCCGATTTTGATTGAAGCAACTGCAACGAGTGCCTTAATAATAAGTATAGCAAAGCATTAGGAACCGGATTGCCGCCAAAATCCTGTTTTCTGATTTTTTCGCCATCCGTTGTAAGGAGCCATTCTATATAATTCTTTTCATCTGGAGTGTACGCTCTTATTTTATCTGTTTCCGATTCGGGACGGTCATCCACGAGCGGGCCGTTGAGCAGGTTTGGTTTCGAAAGAAAATATTTTTCAAGGATAGAAATTTTATCTTTTTCCGGATCAAGTCCAAATTCCCTGAGAATTTGCTTACCTTTCGACGCAATTGCCGCTGTGATGCCGGAGGCAATTATAGGACTTTTAAACTGCAACAATATTTGATTGTAAATTTGACGAATACTTTGCGCGTAACGCTGGTGAAACTCAACCGAATTGGGATGTAGTCCTAATATATCTAAGAGAATCTGGTGAGGATCGCCGTTTTTACCAATGTGGCTCACCTTGGCAGTAAGACTATCCCAAGTTTCATCTGTTTTTTTTATAAAATTGTGAAGCCTTAGGAAAAATGTGCTGCTTCTTGAACGTGTATGTGGGTAGCTGATTTGTGATGAATCACCAAAATTTAATTTAGAAAAATCCGAAACCGGAAGAATTCCATACGGCTGTTCCCCGATTTTAATTGCCGGAACAGGCCCTCTTCCGCTCACACAATAGGTGAAAAATTCTTTTGTATTATCGATATCGCTGTCACTAAAAATTGGGTCCATCATTTCTTCAAGAAAATATCCCATCGTAGCCGGAAACAGAGCGGAGTTCATGGCGATTGCTTCCAACTGATCTCTACCGTTGGCATTGTTTATGCCTTGAAGAATTGTGGAATCTATATTCAGACATTCAGCAAATTTTTGAGCATCGGACTGTTTTTTAAAATCATCGTCTACAGTGAAATTATCTGCCTGTTTGAAAATTCTGTTGAAAGCTTCGTCCGCATTTTCGAACCAAGAATAGCCCGATGAACCCTCCTCGGTGTTGTTAGTTGGAGTTCCCTGTTTAATAAATTCAAAACCTTGTTTGCTGTATTTGTGGGTTGTAATTAAATTTTCGAATTCTTTTTTGGATGTTTCGGCATCCGATGAAACTCTCATTCCCAAGACAAACAATTGATCAAAACCTTTGTTAGCCTCTTCAACCGTCAAGTTTATTCTTGTTCCCATACCCGCCTTAACGGCTTCCTCAAAATCGACCATCCATTTTAAATCGTCGTTCAGGTTGATGTCGGATTCGTCTTTTGTTATGTCGCCCTCCTCCAATCCGGGATCAAGCCCTACTTGCAGGTAATCTTTGACGGCATATTCGAAAATATGTGTTTTTTTGACTCCGTTTGAATAGGTAACGGCAACAAACTTATCGGGAAGTAGTTTTGCCTGTGGAGCGTCGTTCCACGATGACTGTGTGGCGGGAATGGAATCGGGATTGGGGAAATAACCCTTCACTACGATTAATTTGTCTATATCCGTTTCCGCAACGGCATCCGCGTTGTTGTAGGCACTGGTTCGCTCTGTTATTTCGTCAATCTCGTCGGATGATAATCCCGAATTCCTTAATTTCTGAGCGGCAGCATTGATTTTCGATTCGTTGCCCTGCGCCAACCATACTTCTTTCCAGTAAATTTCGGCTTCGGGTTTCAATTCATTGTTGTTCTCAGATATTAAAACCAAAACTTTATACGTTTCATCCGGCTTCGAGGGAATTTCCATGATGGGTTTGTATTGCTCAATCATCCACGCGGCTCTGTTGACGCCGTGGTTATTTACCAACACATTCCACGCTCCGCGTTCATCGGATTCAATACCCCCCGCTTTCGCCATCTCACACCAAAATGTTTTACTGTTTTCCAACTCATCCACAGTAAGTAAAGACTCTTCTCGAATCACATTGCAATCGTCGGGATATATTCGCAGCCAAAGTTGATTAAGATTATCCGTTGTTTTAAACCTGGTTTCCAACCGTAGAGGAAATAACAACAAGGGATAATTATCGTCTAACTGAGCAATATCGGCGATGGGGTTATAAGAATCTTTTATTAGTTCGGCTAAGCGGGCAAAGGCATCATTCTTTACGGATAAATCCGATAATAAACTCTTTTTTACAATCTCGTATTTTTCAATTCGGTGTTTTAATTGCAAAACTCTATCGTCCGTTTCGCTGATTCCCTGACGTTTGAGAGAGTGATATTGGCTTTTAGCCTTTTCCAATCGCGCAGAATTTTTTTTGCGTTCATCGTTCAGAGCCTTTTTATCATTTCTGAGGCTGTGAGAACTTGATTGAATGTGTTGTATGCTTCCCATTTTTACTTTTATTATTTTGGCAACATTCTTGATGCGTGTATGGCTACCATTACCGGAACTTGATATAATATGTATGCCAGTTCCGCTGAATTAGATGAAGAATTCCACTTAGCTTGAACATCATCGGGATCGGCGATGTTTTCCTGGTCAATTTCGCTATCATAGGTTTGAAAAACGATGCTTTTGTTTAATTGGATGCATTTGCCGTCGTCGGTGCCGATATCTTCCCACGACAAATTATTCCAGTTTATTATTCTGTCTGCCTTGTCGATATCGAGACCGAAGCGAGGTTCTCCTGGTCTTTCTTTCAACACGAAAAACCATCCCGGGTCGTCGCTTGTATTTTGCGGGTTTAGCGTGCCTCTCGCTTCTTCATCGTCTAAGTCGAAACCGAAGAAATAGATATCGGGCTCAATTTTGGCTTCAAAAAGCGGAGTTTTCAGCTTGGAAGGGGGAGGATTTTGCGACTCGGAATCGGATAACTCAATTAATACCCTTTCTTCGTTTATGTCTTCAGTGTTGTTTTTCTTTCCCCAAGCGGCTTTCTGAGCATATACCACGGCGGTAGGATACTTTTTAAGCAACTCGCCCCTGATAACCAATACTAACTGCGTTTTGCCACTTTCGGAGGCGCGTTGGTTGTGGCTTCCCAACTCGTTTCGTTTTGGCGAATTTGCATCAGAAGCGATAAGGCGCATCGTGTTTGTCTTTGACCATTTGTGAATTGGAGGAATGTCTCTGAGTTTTTCTTTTACATCGTCGGGAGCGGGTTGAGGCGGCAAGAAGCTTTTTACATCCCAAAATTGCCGGAAATAAGTGCCTCTTTGGTCGGTTGGGTATTCTCTCCAAAGCAATTCTCTCGACATTTCATGATTGACTCCGACCATATACGACTCGATAAACTTTTGATTGTTTTCCAACAAGGTAATGCTGTTTTGTTCAATTTTATGGAGGTTAGGCAAGAACAACTCCGATGAAATGTCGGCCAAGGGTTTATACATCGGAACATCAATTTCGGGATGCGCCATAATGGGTGCGAAGGTTTCCATCAGGTTTTCACGAATACGCGAAGGAATCTTTATGCTTTCCCATGTCCTTTTGGGAATAGTAATTGACGGATTCAGCTTTTCTTTCAGAACGCGCCCCACATCCGTTAAATTTAATTTATCACGTTCGGGTTCACTAAATACAGTACTCACCAATAAAAATGAGTCTTTCAACGCCTCTTTAAATCGGGTTGCCTCGGCGCTGTCGGTATCTCCCGACGAAGGCGTTACGTTGCTTCCGATTTCTGTTATGTTGAAATCGGGACTTTTGGGATACGAGTCAACTGCTTCCGGAACTTGCTGATCTTGAGAGCCTGCTGTTGCCTTTTTCGAATTGTTTTCCCATTTTTTGAGCAAAGCAAAGAGTCCTAAACAGATTGTTGCTACCGTAGCGGTAATGCCCGAAGAGATGTGCGAAGGGAAAAACAGGTATATTATTAACAAGAAAATGAGTAGAAAAAGTAACGGAATGTATTTAATCCAGTTGTGTTTTTTAAAAAAATCGTAAATGAACTGATATCCTTGCTTGGGTTGAGCTTCGGTAACGGCATCGGCCAGGTTTATCGCTCCGTCCGGATCTTTTTTGGGCGGAACAACTTCTACTTTGCCGTCATTAACCCTTTCAATCAAATTAAACGGAGTTGCTTCGCCCGTAAAAGCGAGTTTTTTCATGATCGGTCCTCTTGCTCGTATTTTGCTTCTGAACACACCCGACGTGAGTGTGGGCGAAACAATGCTGTCTTCAACTTGTTTTTTGACGGTCAGTTGCTGATACATAATTCTGCGATGCACGGGAGCCGTGAAAACGAATGATGCGTTGGACGGTTGAGTCAAGAGCTTGTTTTTATACAGTCCGAGAGAAACTTCTTTTGCTATTTGGGCGAATCGGATTTTACTGTTTGCTTCAACAATTTTACCGACCTGTTCCCATGCGGCATGCATATATTCCTCCTGATTTTTCTGAATGACTCTTGTTCCAAAACCGGCTGCCGTTCGAAATCGGGGGTCTAAATTCAGTTCATGTATCCAGTTTTTGTTGTGTGGTAAATCGTTGTTGTCTTTATCTTTCAGAAGTCGCTGTTGCAACGCGTGCCAGCGGCCGTACAAGGGCGAGGTAATTATCGGGTCGGGATCTCCCTCGTTGTTTTCGATAACCAATCCCGCGTCTTTATTTATATCTTCAATTGCTTTTGCACTGTGCTCGTAATCATCCGCCAAGTTTATTCGGGTTGCCATTGCCGAAGTAAATTCGTGAGGATGTGGATTCTCGTCCCATTCATCAAACTTTCGAATTTCATTTTTATCTTCTTCTTTCAGCGTATCGAAAGGAACTCTCAAAGCACCTCCTAATTTCAGAATACCTTCGAGTTCGGGATTATCGATGGGAGGCAGGTTCGATCCGGGATGCAATACATCCATTTCTCTTACTCCCACAGATTTATCCGCAAGCTTGGGTTCAAGCAGATTGACCAAATACTCAAAATCACCCACATTTCCCGTGCGAAAATACCAGCGGTGATAATAGGGAAACTCCCTGTTAGCCTCATCATCCCAGCAACACAGGGTCGCCATCAGGTCAGCTTCCGGCGTTCTTCCCAAACCGGCTATTCTGCCACTTTCAAAAGTGGGAATCAGAAAGGCATAATAACTAACGTTGGCTTCTAATTTTCTCGGACAAATGATGCGCGAATAAGCAGTGTCGGGACTTTTGTTTATAATGTTGGTAATGTTTTTAGTTACATTATCGGCTGCAGCCGCGTTTGGGTTGGCGCCCTCCGATAAATCGGAATTTACATGTACGTGAGCCCATGCCCACAATTCGTTTGATTTCGCAAATACATCGGCTGCGCTGACTCCGTCGTTCAACTTAAAATACGCATGAGGCTTATCCTTGATGTTTCCTCCATCGGAAAACTCCTCTTCCTTCAAAACAACAAGCGTTAACCAAGGTCTTAATCGATCGCCATTGGCCGCGGACGGTGTATAACGCCAGGGGAAGTCTTCCTCATAGAAATCGATATAGGGCAGGTAATTGGGCTCAAAATTCGTAATCCAGTTACGGGGTTCTGTTTTGATGATTACGTTTGAATCGATTCCGATAATATCACCCGGTCCATACAGGTGAATGTTTTGATCGACTTGCACTTCGGACAGGGCCGAATTGTCTGTTTTTGTGCCCGATACTTTCACGCTGACGGGTATGGAAGCCCTTAACTTGACAGAAACATCTCCGTCTGCCTGCAAAATATTGTTGGCAACACCTTGTCGAAGCCAGGGCAGAAAACTATAGGTTGCTAATGGTTGGCTCATATTTCCTGTAATTCATATTGTGGAATAATGTGTATCTGCTTTTTCAAATCGGGATTTACCCTGATTTTTTCTTTCATAAAACTTTCGGCTTCCATTTCGCTACTGAATGTTGCGTGAGAGTCGAATGCCTTATTGTTATTTTGGAATGCAACGGTGAAGAGCTCTTCATTCACTTCCAACAGGGTGTCAAACGGTTTCAGTTTGCTCCGGTAGTTATCCGACAGTTTCGATTTTGATATACTGGAACCTTTAATAAAATGAACAAACAGCATTCCCAATTCTAAGATAAAGGAGCCGAACGGGAAATTGTTCCTGGGTTCTTTGTCAATGATAGTCAGCTCATATTTGATTTTTTTTCTGACCATCTTACCGTTTTTAACGGCGGAATCACCCATGGAAATCTCGACTCCTCCCTGCATTTTTTCAAACGAAGGCTTAGAAAGCTTATCTGCATCGCTCAAGTTCTGATATTGAGCACGGGCAAAACTTTCATTTACTTTTTTGACAGTTAGTGATGTGCCGTTCGATGTGGCAGTATTAATCTTCAACTGCTTGATATCCGCTGTTTTTTGATTTCCGATTTTATCGATGCTCACATCAAGCGGCAATAGTTTTTGTTGGAAAATCAGTGAGCCTGACGGATGCAGTACGAGTAGGTCTTCAGTGGCTTCATCTAACTTTCGAAGCGATACCAACAGATTTTTTCCGTGTGTTAATGCCGTACTCCATTGCTCTTTTTTCTGAAGTTGTTCTATGAAAAGGGGGAGTATCGTAATTTCCGGAAGGGTGGTAGTTTTGCTATCTCCCCATGTTTTATCGAAGTTGGCAGAAACTTTGATAAACAACAACGATATACTGCCAGTACCTTTCGCTCGCCAAGGAGTAGGCCCCTCTAATGACATCTTAACTTTTACGGTAAGCAGTTTAACACCAACTGCCTTCAGACTGAAACCGGCTGAAAGCTGAATAATGAAATAAAAAGGATTGAACTGGAACAGCGCATCAAAAGAAATATGTCCCTTTATGGAGCAGGCTTTTAAATCGAAAGATATTTCGGCTTTCGCGCCAAACTGCACCGTATTTGACGTTACTGCCTGATAAAACTCAACCCTGATTTTTGCAATGCTTGTGTTTAAGATATTTATGGCGAGCCTTCTTAGTGTTGGAAGCGCCAGCGGCGGCGGGGTGAATGCGGGATGAAATCCGCCGACAGTCATAAGAAAGTTTGGTTGATCGCCCCATGCCAAGCGAATAGCCATATCTCCTTCCAGCGTCATTGTTTGCAAAATGCTGGAGTCGAACAAACTGGCATCGAAAGTAAGCAGCTTTTTGTCAAAATCGATTGTTCCCACAAAAGCCACCTGAATTTTAACTATTGCCGCCTTTTCGTCGGGAAGTATCAGTTTGAGTACACCCAAAATGGCAAAATTTCCCGGAATTTCGATTATCAGGCCAAAAGAAAGCGTAATGATGGATGGCGTGCCCCAGCCGATTTTAGCCATCGGGCCGATGAGGAATTTACCTTCGTAAACGGGGAAAATGATTCTTAAATCACTCAGAATGCGTGTGGCATTGGCAATTACATTGGTCGGGAACAAGATGTTGCTCACGGCGCCGGTTTTAACCCCTTCTCTCAACGGCTCCAACAACACAGTACGGTTTAGTCCGAGCAAACCGCCCACGCCGTTCAACGTGAATCCGAAACCCAATTGAAACGGGGGATTGAATTCAGCAGTAATGATGATGAGCAACGAGAATCCTTTGCTTCCGTCCGGCATTTTGGTGTTGATAAGCCCTATTGCCTTTGCGGAAATAAACCCGGCAATGGTCAGTTCCAGCATGCCGGCATATTCACCCTTTTCGGGAAAGAAATCGAGAAAGCCGCCACCGGTAACTGCGCCGGCATTTATGGACAGACCGAGACCTCTTGGGGGTTTAAAGCCGAAGTTAAGCTCGAAAGGCCCCATATTACCTTTGTTGTTCTGGGGGAAATTGAGCGTCACCGAAGTGCCGATGTCTTGTACCACAATGGTTAGTGGTCCGAGCTCAGTTTTAAAGTCTGCCGTGGTGGAAATGGGTATTTTTCGCTCGTCAATTTTAAGAGCGATTGCAATTGCACTGATTTCCAATGGTCCCAATTGAATGTGAACGGGCAGCTTAATTTCGATTCCCGCACTTCCTTTGAAATAAATTCCGGTAATGCTTGAATAGCCAATTGCTAAATCTAACGGAGATTCCAACGGGTCTAACGGCAGCAGAGACGAGATAAATCCATCGCCCTGACTGAAATCTAATACTAATTTAGAATCTTTTAGAGCTGTTTCAACGCCAAACTCTTTCGATTGTACATCAAACTTAGCAAAACCGCTCACTTCTACCGCTCCAATTTCCAACCTTGTTGAGTTTTCATCTCCAAGGGTAAGTAATCCGTCCGCATCTCCAATTCTGAGGGTGATTTTCATATCACCGTCTATTGCCGAATTGTTGTTAATGTCGAAAAAGGAAAATCCTGTTTGAGGTCTTATTTCAACCCCCAACGTCTTATCGATTTTTAACTTGGAAGAATTAATGAACTTGAAAAAATCGTGAACAACAATTTCGTTGTTGCTCGAACCGAAAAGAAAGGGCGATATGGCTAATCCTGCGTTATTGGAAACGGAGTCTGTTTCTAAAGGATAAATTTCTACGCCTGCTTTTGTATCGTCTAAGTCGAAAAAGGGAGCATAAATAGCATCTCCAGACAAATTAAATTTGCTTCCTACTTCGGAAGTGGCGTCGTATTTACCAACAGTTATATCAAGGCTGGTCAATACATATTCGATATGTTCAATCAGCAGTTTTCCGTTGTAATCAGCTGTCCCCCATCCGTACACTTCTTTTGGTATTTGAGCCGGATTGGTAAGAGACAACAGGAGTTTATCCCAATCTATGCGAAATTGCTTGAAAGGTATTCGCGCTGACGATGCCGGTGTTATATATGACGTATCGGCAATACCCAAGAACAGGAACACCGATTTAATTTTCGGATGTTCCGCTTCCAAATAAGACAATACCGCGTAGTCTAATAATTGTCTGGGGAATTCCGTTTTAAATTCATTAAACTGACTTCCCAATCCAAGCTCCGATTGAATTTTATCGAAATCGGAGATTATATTTTTCAACGAAGCAATTAAGTCTTTGTAGTCCGAAGGATCTTCGGTGTTTAAAGGTGTGATATTGTTTATAAAACTCAACGATTTTCCCGAGAAATTTGTGTCGGTTGGGATATTCCATCCTAACTTCCTTAGAAAATAAAGCGTTTTTAAGGGTTCGGTTACCGGATTGCCGATTTCGTCAATTACATTTTTAATGGCTTGCGCCAACCCTTCGATAAGCTTTTCAAGTGTATTTTTTTCTTCAGCCATAATATTTATCTCGGATAAAAAGCGTTAAATAATCTTTCCAAGTAGTTTGGGTTTATTTTTTCAACGATAGCATATTTGCATACGTAGCAAAAATCAGTATCCCAGTGAGTGGATTTCATCCTGCAACTGCCGGCCGGAGAGTATGCTCCGCAATGTTCCTTTCCTCCCTCATAAAGCCCGATAATTCTTTGGGGGTATCTTATTCCCGCTCTAACAGCTTGCGGTGGATACTTTACATTGCCGTCGTGGCCTATGTTAGCGCATACGGCTCCCGAAGGTCTTTCCCACAAGGCTTTGTTGTTGTTTTTTATGTAGTCACTTACCACAGAGCTGATAATTTTCTGCGTGCTCCCGCTGTAAACTTCTTTATTCCATTTAATCCGGGCAGGATCAAATTTGCGGGGTGAGCCATTATCAAGAACATCTTCTTTTGTTACAAGATTTTGCCAGGCAAAATAATTCTTGGTTGTTGCAACTAAAGGATTGTGCTTGTATGAATATTCATCTCCTAAATTAAAATAGGAGTGCCCGAGTTCATGAAGTATTCTGATAGCTATTAAGTTATAGTTGTTTCTCGGCGATGCCGGCTGATGCTTATGAACGTTGGGGGCGGTTGTTGATGCGGTAAGGTTAAATCTGTTTTCTACTCCAATGGTAATAGGCGTATATGGTTGCCCCGGAGTATAGCTGCCGGCCCTTTTATCGTCATTTACAAGCACAACTACCAGTCCGAAGTCTTTTCCAACATCGTTGCTTACCCCGGATGGAGGTGTAGCCCAACAGTCCGGAATAGCGCTGCTTGATGCTCCTTCTACTGGTAAACTGAGTGTGGCAATGAAGTCCCGAATTAAATTTTTATCGCCGGTTTTTGCGGAAATAGCTCTGGCTCGTGTGGCATAAGTGAGTCCCAGTGCAGATTGTATCTCTTCCAGCTTTCCGATAGAAGGGCCGGCGGTTCCGGAATTGCCAGAATCTAACGGAATTCCGTTGGCGTCAATTTCCAATTCGCAAGATATTCCGGAGACTACACCGGGTGTGAAAGCTTTAAAGAAATTGAATTCATTTTTCATTCCTCTTATGTTGAAAGGAGCTTTTCGGAAGAAACGTGCGATAATTTCGTCTATTGTTCTATCAAATAGTCCTCGATCGGCAGCAGAAAAACCATCGCCTAAGAACAAAAGATTTTTCTTACTTCTCGAAGAGCCTTTGTAAACAACGGTTTCTAACGTTATTCCTGTTGGAATTGGAGTAGGCATAGCCAAAAATTTAAGTTGATTTTAAAATTTAATCCTGTAGCAAACGAGATTTTTAAGGAATCCGCCTGATAAATGAAGACACAATACAACCTATGCTTATTGTAATAAAAATAAGTTGCTCCGTTGTCACTTAACGATGCGTGTTCTCGTTAATAGGGCCGGAAATAATGCAATAGCCGTGATTTGTAAACCGCTATAAAAAGGCTGAAGTCTCGCGCAAAGACTAAAGGGAGTAATTGATTTTTATTTTCAATCGGGTACGATTCATTCATCCGCCAAATTTCGATGACCAACCCATTATTTGTTTGTGTTTTGCTACAAAGTTATAATCGGAAGGTTTTATCGGCACAAATATACTTACCTGAAAAGAGAAAAAATAGTACAAATGCGACATCTATTCGAAATATACCTCTCGAATGGTTAAATAAATGGAATATATGTGCGGTTGGCTTAACTATTGTTAAAAGGTGGCGCTGACTTATCCAAAAAATCGAATAGCTTTTTTTTCGTATTTGGGAAGTTTGAATAGCAGTAAACCTGCCATATAGATTAACGATTTAAATCGCCCCGATCTTATCATCATCTCGATGAGTTTTCTGTGACGGTTTTGTTTATGAATGATGAGAGGCATTTTATCAGGAATGTGAGAAGGGTCGAGAATGATTTTGGCCACTTCTTCTCCCGATATAAGCGCCTGATAAATCCCTTCACCGGTGAATGGAGAGACTAATCCGGCAGCATCGCCGACGAGAAATACGTCGTCAAAATGGATTCCCTTATAATCGGTATCCATGGGGAAGGCTTCGTATTTTCCTTCGGAAATATCGATATCGTGATTGTTTAACCAGCGGTGGAAGTTCTTTTTCAATTTTTCAGGCGACAACACTTCGGGGCTACACCCACACCCGATGGATACGTATCCACGATGAGGAAATATCCAAGTATACCAAGCCGAAAAATACTTTGGCCGGAAGTATACCTCAAAATCTTTGTATTTGTCAGTGGGAATGATGTACTGAATGCCGATGCCCATTTTTCTCGATTTCAAACCAAGAAATCTTTTCACGATGGAATTAGACCCGTCTGCTCCTACTAAGTATTTGTAACCCATCTTTTCTCCATCGACAACAATAAATTCTTTGGTGATTTCGGTAACCTTGCTGTTGGTTCGTACTTCTACATTGGAAAATGCTTTTAGCTTTTGCAGTTGCCACCGGCCAAATTCTTTCCTGTCGATGGTAAAAACAAAATCGGTGTCGGAATTTAAGGTTGATGTGATATTATTGACGTGCAGTTTTACGCGATTGTACTTATATTCAATAAGGTCTGATGGGATATTCAGGTATTCGATACCTTTTCCGGTCAATCCTCCGGCACACACTTTAGGCCCTACTTCGCTGTTCTTTTCCAGTAATAGAACCTTTAAAGAAGAGTTGCCCAGCGTTTCGGCACATTTTAAACCGCCCGGTCCGGCACCGATAATAACTACATCAACTATTTTCATTTGGTTGAATGACGATGATTTGGTTTGTAACGTTTTTATCCGATAATTTGATAATGAAAAATGATTGTTTTTTTTGCTCAGAGCAGGTAGAAATCATTAATGTTGAATTGTGCTCATAACCTGCCATTATAACCAATTCTGAATTTGCCGATTACTCTTTCTATTTATCAAGTTTTAGTTCAGCGCTGTATTCGGGTTGCGGTTCTTGTACTAAAAACAATTCAAGCTCTTTTTCGCGTATTCTCGTATCTTTTGTCCTTTTATGGAATAAGCTCCATTTCGAAAAGTTTTAGCTGCGTGCAACATTGCCTGTGCCAATATTTTGGTTGATAACGGTTGCATCGATTTCAAAAGCCCGACAGCATTAAAAAACTTGGCTATCTTCATGGCGACTACCTCTCCTTTTCTGTCGCTGCCCGCTCTGTCGAGTAGAGGAGGATTGAAAATGATGAGTTTGGGGAAGTTCAGCTTTTTTACTTCATCTTCCAGCTCTCCTTTGATTTTGGGATAGAAAAACGGTGATTTGGACGATGCATATTCGGATGAAACCAACACGAATGCAGGAACATTATTTTCTCTCGCTGCTTTCGCGAATTGAAGCTGATAGTAATAGTCCACTTTTCTCTGTGCTTCTTTGCTTCCCGCGGCTTTCAGCGTTGTGCCGAGGCACGAAAAGAGGACATCGCCTTGAACCAAATGGCTCCACTCCGATGGTTGATCGAAATCGATAAGGTGTGTTTTTAGCTTTTCGTGTTGAATGGCCGGCGCGCGTCTTACGAATATAGTAACCTGCTCAACTTGTGTATCGTTGAGTAAGAGTTGGAGTAAGTCTTTTCCGGTGGCGCCTGTTACACCGATTAGGGTTGCTTGCATTGGGGTTGAATTGCTTTTATATTTTTACAAAGAGATGCACGTTGTTTTCTACTTGTTCCATTTCGGCAATTTCCCTGTTTGATTAACAAAATCTTTGAGCATTTCAACTTGTGCTTTCTTTTGGTTGTCTTTGCCTTCTGTTACATACCAATAAATATCAAGTGCGTCCGTTTTGTCTTTTAAAGTTTGATAAGTCCACCCCACTTTCCTTGGGTTTTTGTCAAAATGAAGTCCATTTACAATTTCGTTATACAGTCCACCTGAATTTGAAAAACCGATGTAAACTAAATTTATTTTCCCTTTTCGTAACTCCAAAACTTTAAATACACCGTCTTTGTCTTTTGGTGCGTTACAAACTTTTTCCAAGTCTTTGTCCGCTTCAAAAAAAAAGTGGTCGTTGTCCGTATATTTTTCAGGTTCTTGAAACATAGTCTATTTGTTGTTTTATTCCTTTATTTGGGGTCGGTTATTGGCACAAGTTTGTCCCGTGCCAACGGGATGCCTAAAAACAGTTTCTGTTTGTAACTGAAATTCATCACGTTTGAAATTTCTTAAACTTTTTCCCGAAAACATAATGGTTCAGGCTATTATTTCCATATTTTGTGTTTCGGACGCCTTAATTCTGCTAACCAATTTACTGTAGATTATAAAATTTGAATTGGCGATTCATTTTCTTTTTTTATGCAGTTAAAAACTGCTTGGTGTTTTGGACACAAGTTACAAACTTGCGCCAAAGAAGAATTTAGGTGGATTTATTAAAAACCAAAGTCCAAGTCCCCCGAATGCAAGCGAACCAAAAAATGTCATTGTCATTTTAGTTTTACTTAAAGGAATTTCAATTTGTCCTGACTGTATCGTAATTTCTATTTAGTGCTTTTTCTGCGGAGTTGTCTTTTTCAATGACAGCTAACGGTCAAGTATAAGAGCAGTAGCGGATTTCAAGGCGATTATCTGTCCGCCACTACCAAAGTTCAT
Organism: uncultured Petrimonas sp.; assembly: GCA_964557135.1. GTDB lineage: Bacteria > Bacteroidota > Bacteroidia > Bacteroidales > Dysgonomonadaceae > Petrimonas. The sequence continues at coordinate 19,201 of CAZKZB010000053.1, forward strand.
TAAATGCACAGACTTTGAATTTATCACTTTACCCGCTATTGCTCTTATACAATGTTGGGCAATCGTACTTTATTGCTCCGGTTCTGCTGCTATCGAAATATCACTGCTTGGGTTTATTTTATACTCCTTCGTTTTTGAAAATTCACTTGCCATCATTTTTGCTTGCTCAATTACGGTTTCTGTGGTTTTTAATTCTAAGTCTGGTGGATAGCCGTGTTTACGCAATATTTTCTTTACTGCTATTCTCATTTTGGCTTGTACGTTTTCACGAACTGTCCAATCTATACTTGTGTTTTTTCTGACAGTATCTACTAATTCTCTTGCAATGTGCCTTAATATTTCATCACCTAAAACGGCTACTGCACTATCGTTTACTTCTAATGCTGAGTAAAACGCAAACTCTCTAAAGTCTAAGCCCAAATCTTCGCCTTTTCGGTCTGCTTCTTTTATTTCTTTGGCAAGGTTGATAAGTTCTTCAATGACTTGTGCTGATGTGATTAAATTGTTCTGATAGTTGCGTACTGCGTTTTCTATCATTTCAGAAAACTTCTTGGATTGTACTATATTGGTTTTCTGTCTTGTCTTTATTTCATCATTCAATAATTTTTTAAGCAGTTCTAAGGCTAAGTTTTTATGCTGCATTCCTTTTACTTCTGCCAAAAACTCGTCTGATAGAATAGAAATATCGGGTTTCTTGATACCTGCTGCATCAAAAATATCTACTACCTCATCTGCTACTACGGCATCTGATAAGATTTGCTTAATGGCTGTTTCAATTTCTTCATCACTCTTTGTTTTACTGCTTTGAGTAACTTTTACAATTCTTGCTTTAATAGCTTGGAACAAGCCTACTTCATCTCTTATATCACTTGTGTATGGATGCGGTACTGAAATAGCAAAGGATTTTGAAAGTGCCGTTACGGAATTGGTATATCTTGCTTTGCCATCTTCTAATCCTAAAATATAGTTAGCTGCTTGGATTGGGAAGTACAATTTTTCTTTTGGCGTAAGCCCAAAGAAACTTTTGTAATCGAAACCTTTAG
>CAZKZB010000054.1:0-20192 GCA_964557135.1 uncultured Petrimonas sp.
GTTCTTCTGGGCAATTGGCATGAATCACTTTATGGAAATTGCCAAAATGCGCGCCGCCCGTTTGCTTTGGGCTAAGATTGTGAAGGGCATGGGCGCTAAAAACCCGAAATCGATGGCGCTTCGTACGCACTCGCAAACATCGGGCTGGTCGCTCACCGAGCAAGACCCGTTCAATAACGTAGGCCGTACTTGTATCGAAGCCATGGCCGCAGCGCTGGGACACACGCAATCGTTGCACACCAACGCGTTGGATGAAGCTATCGCGCTTCCTACCGATTTCTCGGCTCGTATCGCGCGTAACACGCAAATCTACATTCAGGAGGAAACTTACGTTACCAAACAAGTTGACCCGTGGGCAGGTTCGTATTACGTGGAATCGCTTACGCAGGAACTGGTAGATAAAGCTTGGGCGTTGATTGAGGAAGTGGAAAAACTGGGCGGAATGGCGAAAGCCATCGAAACGGGAGTTCCCAAAATGCGCATCGAGGAAGCCGCCGCGCGTACACAAGCGCGTATCGACTCGGGAACGCAAAAAATTATCGGGGTGAATGTTTGCCGATTGGAAAAAGAAGATCCCATTGATATTCTTGAGGTGGACAATACCGAGGTGCGCAAGCAACAAACTGAGCGTTTGGCGCAACTGCGTGCAAACCGCGACAACGCGGCCGTGGAGAAAGCGTTGGCAGCTATCACGAAATGTGTGGAAACCAAAGAGGGCAATTTGCTCGAATTGGCAGTTGAAGCAGCACGGGTTCGCGCATCGCTGGGCGAAATTTCCGATGCTTGTGAAAAAGTAGTTGGACGTTATAATGCAGTAATCAGAACAATATCAGGCGTGTACTCATCAGAATCAAAAACAGACTCAACGCTTGCAGAAGCGCGCGCGATTACCGAGAGATTCGCGAAAAAAGAAGGTCGCCAACCGCGTATTATGGTGGCGAAAATGGGACAAGACGGACACGACCGCGGCGCCAAAGTAGTAGCCACAGGTTATGCCGACTGCGGTTTCGACGTGGATATGGGACCCTTGTTCCAAACTCCCGCGGAAGCTGCCCGCCAGGCGGTTGAAAACGACGTACACGTGTTGGGCGTATCGTCTTTGGCTGCCGGACACAAAACGTTGGTTCCGCAAGTGATTGAAGAACTGGCAAAACTGGGTCGCCCGGATATTATCGTTATCGCCGGAGGCGTAATTCCCGCTCAGGATTATGATTTCCTTTACAAAGCGGGTGTTGCAGCCATTTTCGGGCCGGGTTCTCCGGTGGCGAAATCGGCAATACAGATTGTGAAAATCTTGTTGGGAGAAGAATAATTCGATTTCGGATTTCGGATCTCGGAATCGGGATTTAATAATTTGCGGGTTATGGAAAGTTTTTTTCGTAACCCGCTTTGTTTATATTAGTTTGCTTCGCAACGCACCGATTACCGCTCGAACTTGTTCGCTCGCTTTGACGAGAAATTGGCGCGAGCGATGCTTGTTTTTATGAAATGATTAACTCTCTTCATACATCTTGGCTGCTGCTCGAAAAATGTTGCCAATTTTACGCCTTAACCGTTGTGGTGCAATTACTTCTATACAACTCCCAAATCCTAAAATTAGCCGTTCGAGTTCTAAATTTGGTTTAACTTTGATTTGAAAAATTGTTCCGTTTTCGCTTTCTTCCACTACACGTTGTGAAGCGTGAAAAGGCTTTGTTTTTACGTACGGCGAGTTATCTCTATCCACTCGAAAAGTTACATTTTCTGTGCGAACCCTGTCCACGGTTACTCCTATCACATCTTTATAATAGATGTTCGCATCGATATTTTCTTCATGATATTCGATGCTTAAGTCGTAATCAATGGCGAGGATACGATCTAACGCTAAGGTGATAAGGGGTGACTGTGCGTGGTGTTTACCCACTAAAAACCATCGGTTGTTGTACTCTTTAAGCAAATAGGGGTGAAATACATGCGTTTTAGGCTCTCTTGATTTAAAGGATTTGTATTTAATTTTCAGTACTATTTTTTTTAGAATTGACTGATAAAGAGTGTCTAAAAAATGAATACCCTGTAAATGTTCATTTTTATCGAGATGGATGATGGGTTGCTTATTAGTTTTTTCCACGTAAATTTTGTCTTCCAATCGTTGGATGATGTCGCCTACTTCTGCAAAAAGCGAAAAATCTTTGAATTGCCTTAGCATTTCCACTGTTTCTGTTAGCACGTTCATATCGGTTTCCGTGAGAGGAATATCGGTTATTGTAAAATCTTCATCGGCATAGCGATAATACTTTTTGTCGTACACTTCGATAGGTGCGTTATAGCCCAATTTTTCGCTACGCATAGTTTGAATATCAAGCTGAACGGTACGTTTGCTTACATTAATATTTCGCCCTTCATATTCGTAAAGCGTTTCAGAACAGGCTTCTATTAAATCCTCCAATGTCCATTTTCTATAATTATTTTGCAGACATTTATCGATGGTTCGATAACGGATAAGTGCATTTTTGTTTTGTGGCATTATTTTGTAAACTGTTTATAATCAGAAAATATCCGCAAATGTAAAAAATATTTTCTATTACGCAAAAAGGTTGCGCAGTTTGGTTGGTATCTTTGCAAAGTAATCACGAAATGATGTGTGTTCATTAAAATATCAAGCAAGTCTTGTTGGGCGTTTCTGCATAGCGCTATTGCGGAATAATCTGCCCGAATTGGGTATCGGTTTGTTCTGTTCAGCTTGACTTGAAGGTTTTGTTGTTTCCCAAAAAACAACGCCAAGCGCTAAGTGTCGTGGGTTCAAATCTCACTCTCGGAAACGAGATAACTCAGTTGGTTAGAGTATTAGCACCGTCGCAGGTTCGAATCCTGCACTTGCCTATCACGCAAGTTAGCTCAGTGGGTAGAGCGCTACACTCAAAATGTAGCAAATTAGTTCTTTGAAAACATTGGTTTTTAGCCCGTTATTGATGATTTACTTCGGTAAAATATCACTGACAATTCGATTTTTGCCAGCGAATCAGATGTCGTTGCGTTGTTTAGTGGGGAAGTGAGTCCCAATTTCTGAGATTATGTTTTCTTTCGGATTTTTCCGTGAAAAATAATTGAGAAAAAAGGATTAGCATCCCGATTATCAACATGACAAATCTTATTCCCGCAACCTTCGGATGGCTAAAATCCGTTGTTTTCTTTTTCTATGAGAAAACCATTTTAAAAAAGATAAATTATGGTACAAAGAGTGAAAATTGATGCCTACAAAGTGGGTTTGGTCTTGAAAAACGGATCAGTAAAACGTGTATTGGATGAAGGATCGTATTGGATGTTCCGGGGCGAACGGGTAGAAATTTTAGATACAATGTCTCCATTTCGTAGTGAGACGGATTTAGACATCGTTTTAAAAAACGAAGATGTGGCTACGCGTTTGCAGGTAATCACGGTAAAAGAAAACCAATTGCTTTTGGTTTACGAAAATGATATTTTGAAAGATGTTTATAATACCGGACGTTATGCTTTTTGGAAAAATGCAAAAGAAAATGAGTTTTTACTTGTTGATACAGATGGTGTTACTGTTGATGAGCGAATTCCTAAGTCGTCATACGAAAATGCAAAATTCCGCCATGCACTGCGGAAATTTTCGATAGGAGCATTTGAAAAAGCATTGCTTTTTATTGATAATCAGTTAAAAGAAGATTTACAACCCGGAACTTACTATTTCTGGAACAACTCCACACCCATTGAAGTGAGGACGATAGATACACGTGTTCAGCAAATGGAAATTTCGGGACAGGAATTGCTTACCAAAGACAAGGCGAACTTGCGCATCACTTTTTTCTTTAAATATCAAGTCGAGAATATTCGCAAGGCACTAATTGACAACAAAGAATACGATAAACAATTATATGTATTGATGCAGTTGACATTACGCGAATTTGTAGGTACCCTAACATTGGATGAGCTGTTGGCACGCAAAGAGTCGTTGAGCAATGATATTAGAAACGAGAGTGCTCACAAAGCCGAATCCTTGGGAGTGAGGGTTTTAGAATCCGGTGTGAGAGACGTTATTCTGCCGGGCGATATGAAAGAAATCTTAAACCAAGTGCTCATTGCCGAAAAAAAAGCTCAGGCAAACATTATTACACGGCGCGAAGAAACCGCATCGGTACGTAGTATGCTCAATACTGCCAAACTGATGGAGGAAAACGAAATGTTGTGGAAGTTGAAAGAGATGGAGTACGTTGAGAAAATTGCCGATAAAATTGGAGAGATAACCATTTCCGGAAGCGGAAACATTGTAGGGCAATTGAAAGAAATTTTTGCGAAATGAATTGCTGATTTTTAGATTTGAAAAAACCGCTTTGGTAGAATGCCAAAGCGGTTTTTATGCTGAAGGGAGAGCAGGTTCTAGCAAAGTATTTTCGCACCCCGCTTTTTATATTTGTTTGCTACGCAACGCACCGATTACCGCTCGAACTTGTTCGCTCGTTTTGACGAGAAATCGGCGCGAGCGGCGAAATGTTATATGTACGAATCAAATACTTGTTCCAACTTGTGTGTTTCTTCTTTATCTGAATCTAGCTCTTGTTTATCCAGTTTAATGTGAGTAAATTAACCGTCCAGTATACCGCAAAAGAAATAATACCTGTTATTGAAAGTGAAATTATTTCTTTGATTCCAAAGCTTATTTCCCAAAACACCAATCCGAAAATCAATCCCGATATGATACAATGAATTGCAGTGAATTGAAAAAGTGTTAAACCCCATACTTTTTTCTGCGATTTAAATTTTTTCCAAAAAGGATGTACCAAGATGAATTGGATTGATAATGCAATAATTGTAGTTAATGGCACAAAAAATTTAAAAAAACCATTATCAGGAGAGGTAAAAGCATTTCCATTGTGGACGATTAGATTAAATATTACCAATAGTCCAACTACCGCAAATATTCCGAAAATTGTTGGTAGAACTGTTTCCATGATTCTTTTTCTCATACTTTGTAATTTTTAGTTTTTCTTTTCACGGTAAGATTGAAAAAATATCTTTTTGCTTATTGTAAGTCGTATGATAACATATAAATGAAACTCTATCGGCTTCTTACTTTATTCCACCGGCGCGCTTTTCCGTCAAAGATTGGATAGGGTACAAAGCGTGTCTGTTGTCAGACAATTTGTTGCTACGCAACGCACCGATTGCCGCTCGAACTTGTTCGCTTGTTTTGACGAGAAATCGGCGCGAATGGGGTGGAATGTTTACCCCATTTTATTTTTCTTTGAGAGTTTTTTGGTGTTTCTTAATTTTCTTCAAAGCCCAATCGTAATGGCTTGCGGTGGCCGAAACGCAGTAGCTTCCTAAGCTTGTGGTTCCTGTCCAAGCATAGTATTTGTTAGTAAACAGCTCATGGTTAGAAAAATCGGCGATAAGGCGCATCGCTTCTGAGTGGCTTTTCGTTAAAAGCTCTACCGATTTATCCAATGGCGTTTCTTGATGCTTTTCCCAAAATTTCATATTCATTTGCGGATATGTTTTCCAATTGTAGGGTTCGGGCAAGAAATTTGTTTTGTTTCCTGCCTGATTTGAACGTATCCAATGCAATAACAATTGATGCCATTCGTAAAGATGCACCAAAACATCTCGAATATTTCTGTCTCGGTCTTCGAACGCGAATGTTTGTTCCTGCTCCGCTCTTGTCATGGAGTTGATGAGCGTAAAAAGCTTGTCGAAGTTTTTATTGCCGGCTTCTGTCAGTTGTTCTTTTGTGGTAGGGCGTGCCATAGATTTTTTGATTTGATATTTAATACTTGGTTGCAAATATACTACAAACAAATATTCGAGAGCTATCCTATCTTGCTTATTTCTTTATGGGGATGAATATCCGCGTTATAGGAGTTTCTTGTTTATTACATACTACGTACTCTTCAAAATGAGTCTTATGTTGGTGTATAGTATAGGTTTCCTTACTGAATATGTTGTCGTACACCTTTGATAATTCACTATATTCTCCCTGAAAAGTGTAAACGGAATAAAAGCCTGCATCAATTTTTAAGGATGAAATATTAGACATTTTTGTTTTTATCAGGTTGTTTACCGTTACACAAACGTAGGCGCGGCATTGATGCTCTTTTGTGACTTCGGGGTCGTCGAAATAAATTCCCAAATAACGTGTGCTATCGGATAATAGATTGTTTGTCTTTGCGTAGTTCAACAATTCAGACCAAGCCACATCAAATTTCTTGCCTCCGTACTTCCTCGTAACCGGAGTATACAAGGTATGAATTGTATTGACATAAGTTATTTTAGGGCTAGATAATTTTCCCATTATCACGGGAGTTTTAAACTCGAAATCGGATAAATATGTTTTTGGTGGAGAGCCAAATTGTTTTTTGAATGCTTTTATAAAGGAATTCACACTTTTATATCCTACACTGTTTGCTACTTCTGCCACTGTTTTCGAAGATGTTTTTAAGTACATCAGCGCGCGTTCCAGCTTTATACGGGTAACGTATGATATTAGAGATTCTCCAAGAAAATCTTTCATCAGGCGGTGAAGATGGTATTTTGACAAACACGCCGACTCTGCCAAATCCTCCAATGAAATTGATTGATGGAGATTGTCCTCTATGTAGGCTGAAATTTTCAGAAATAGCTGGTTTGTCCGTTTCTCGTTCATGGTTATACTTTATTTCGCCGGCGCGCTTTTCCGCCAAAATTCAAACACGGTGCAACGTGTACCTGTCGTGGATAATTTGTTTGCTTCGCAACGCACCGATTGTCGCTCGAACTTGTTCGCTCGTTTTGACGAGAAATCGGCGCGAATGGATTTTTGGACTTAATTGTAACAAACATACAAATATACACAACATTTTTCGTTATACTCGCTTGTTATTAGCAAAATGATTAACTTTGTGTCATTCGTCAATCCCAAATCCCAAATCCGCAATATCTATGCCCTCCATTCCACTCAAAAAGAAAGAAGACATCGGTCTCTCGCCCTACGAGCTTAAGTTTCGGGGAAAGAAAAAAACCGATAACGTATGTATTCGAATCATCGATTTCGACTTAAATGAAGTGCGCGAAACCGAAATAAAGGATACTTCGGAGCTCAAACAGTTTTTGACCAACGACTCCATCACCTGGATAAACGTAGACGGGCTACACAACGCGCAAATCATCAGCGATATATCCGATATTTTTTCGATTCCCGGCGATATTCTTTCGGATGTGATGGAACCCTCGTCGCGCCCGCAAGCCGAGGAATTTGATAACGGATTTTTCGCATCCATAAAAATGATGGAGTTTGATGAGAAAAAGAATAGGGTGTCAGTGGATAATTTAAGTCTGATTGTGATGGATAAGATTTTAATCACTTTTCAGGAGCAGAAAGGCGATGTTTTTAATCCCGTTCGCGATAGAATTCGCAAGCACAAGACCAAAATCCGCACTTCGGGAGCCGATTATCTGGCATTCGCGCTACTGGATGTGGTGATTGATAATTACATCTATATTTTAGGTACTTACGGCGAAAAAGTGGAAACGCTGGAGGGTAAGCTTATTTTGAACACCGATAAAGAAACGCTTAAGATTATCAATCTTTTCAAGCACGAACTCAATAACTTGCGTATAGATATTAAGCCTGCCAAAGAGATGGTGGCGAGTTTGGTGAAATTGGATACCGATTTTATTCAGGAAGATAACGAGAAGCATTACAAAGAGTTGCAAGACAACATCAATCAGGCGGTAGATTTGCTCGATTATTATCGCGAATTGCTTTACGACGAATTAAATATGTACCATTCTGCAATGAGTACAAAGCTGAACGACACGATGACCGTACTCACCATTTTTTCGGTAATTTTTATCCCGTTAACTTTTATCGTGGGGGTTTACGGAATGAATTTCAGCAATATGCCCGAACTGAATTGGAAGTACGGATACTACATTACATGGGGCGTAATGTTCGTAATTGTGCTTGCTATGGTTTGGTATTTTAAACGGAAAAAGTGGTTTTAGATTGGTTTCAGGCAGATTGACGTGAATTGATTACGCAGATTTTCGTAAATCACGCATCAGGCGGACTTTGAGCCGCCGAATGCTCTAACGGATAAAAAACAAAAAACAAAAAACATGAAAATAGAATTACTACAAGACGATATTACAAAACTGGCGGTTGACGCCATAGTGAATGCTGCAAACGAAACATTGTTGGGCGGCGGAGGCGTTGACGGCGCCATACATCGGGCGGCGGGTCCGGAACTGCTTGCCGAGTGCCGCACGCTGAACGGTTGCGAAACGGGACAAGCCAAAATAACCAACGGTTACCGACTGCCGGCAAAACACGTAATCCACACCGTTGGTCCCATTTGGTACGGCGGCAGCCGTAACGAAGAAACCCTGCTACGCAATTGCTACCTCAATTCGCTGCAACTTGCCGATAAACAAGGTCTTACATCGGTTGCCTTTCCCAATATCAGCACCGGCGTGTATCGGTTTCCGAAGGAAAGAGCGGCTGAAATCGCGGTGGAAGCCGTGAAAAGTTACCAACCCAAATCGGTTGAAAAGGTAATTTTCGTTTGTTTTGATAAAGAGAATTTCGAAATTTATAAGCGTTTACTCAAATGAAACTATTAAGACGACTTGTTGATATTTTCTCCAAATTGCCCTGTCTCCTGTCTCCTGTCTCTTGTCGCCAAGTCGCCAAGTCTCCAAGTCTCATTACGCTCACTCAATCGCTTCCATAAACGATTTCCGGTAAGTTTCGCCAATTGGAATTTCGTGTTTTCCGATAATAATCCGATTTTTCTCCACCCGCGCAATCTTATCGCGATTCACGATAAACGACCGATGCACCCGCAAAAACCGTCCCGCGGGCAGTTCCTCTTCCATCGATTTCATGCTCATGAGCGTGAGGATAGGCTTCGCCTCTTTTTCGGTGAAAATCTTAATGTAATCTTTCAGCCCCTCAATCAGGAGAATATCCTCAAAAAGAATATGTACGAGCTTATAATCCGAACGCACGAAAATACCTGAAACTTCCGATTCCGATTTTGCTTCGGAAGCGGTTTTCATTTCAAACCATTCGAGTGCCTTTTTCGAAGCGCTCAAAAAATCGGAGTAAGAGAATGGTTTAAGCAAATAATCGAGGGCGTTCACTTTGTAACCGTCCAGGGCGTATTCGCTAAATGCTGTAGTGAAAATGATTCGGGTATCTTTGTCTAAAAAGCGGGCAAACTCCATACCGTTCACTTCGGGCATCTGTATGTCGAGAAAAATCACATCGATGCGTTCGTTTTCCATGTTTTTCATGGCTTGCACGGCGCTGGAATGTTTTCCGGTTAAGTTTAAGAAAGGCGTCTTCTGCACATAAGAACTCAACAGTTCCAGTGCCAAAGGTTCATCGTCCACTATCCAGCAATTCAGCTTCATATCCTTTATCGTCTGATGTTTAGCGTTTAACGTTTGGTGTTATGACCGCCAATTTTCTCTTTGCTCACCGCTCTTTGCCCATCGCTCATCGCTCATCACTCATCATCCCCTTTTGTATCAATAATCAACGTGGTAGAGTAGGTGTTGTTTTCAATCTCAGAGCTCCAATTATATCGTCCGGGATAAACCATCTCTAATCGCTTTTTCACTAATTCCAACCCGATTCCACTTCCGCTTTTGTCCTCCTCCGATTTGGGATAATGACTGTTTTTTGAGACAAATTCGACCATTCCGTCCGGTTTTTCCGTTAAAGAAATATCGATAAATGAAGGTTGGTCGCCACTAATACCGTGCTTAAAAGCATTTTCGACCAAAGATATAAAAATTAATGGTGCAATAATTGTATCGCTGTTTCTATTTACCGAAAATTGTGTGTTGAGTTGTATATTATCGGCTAATCGGATTCGCATCAAATCTACGTAATTTTTGATAAAATCCACTTCCTGATGCAATGGTACGAGTGGTTTATCATTGTCATACAAAATATGTCGCAGTAATTTACTTAAATCCAACACCGCCTGTTGCGCTTTGGAAGGATTAAACTCGATAAGCGCGTAAATGTTGTTCAGCGTATTGAGCAGAAAATGCGGACTGACCTGGTTTTTCATGTTTTGGAGTTCCGCCTCCGATTTTGCTTTCTCGAGTTCCTTTTTTTCGTTTTCCACCTCAAACCAGCGGAAAGTCATTTTCAAGGCAACGCTTAATCCAACCATCGTTACCAGCGTGGTTAAGTTTCTGACAATGAAAAGCCAGGGCGATGGCTTAAACCGACGTCCTCCACCGCGACGAGCCATATGTTCGGGATTGATTAATTTTATCAAATCGTTGCCGAAGTGCATCAACGTGGCAGCCGCGATAATTAACAGTAAATTGTAGAAAAAGAACTTCTTGGTTTTGCCTTTGAACAAAAACTGTTTTATCAGCACAAAATAATTGACATAGAAAACCATCAACAGTCCCAACGTATCGGGCATTGAGCGGACAAACAGATCCCACCGGAAAAGTGTTTCCCGATCGATAAAAAAGTACGGTGCCACCACAATCATACTCCACAGCAAGATGTGAACGAGAATGACCGTGTATGTTTTTGTAACGCTGTTTTTGAGGCGATTTTCCATTTTTCGAAATTTATAAAATCAGAACATTCCACCACCGGGACGACCGCCACGCCCGCCTCCGTGGCCGAAACCTCTTCCGCGTCCTTGTGGAGCCATATCTTCGGCGGTTGCGCCACCTTTGAAAATATTGAAACGATACACGAAATGCACCATAAAATAGGTGGTGAGCGTATTGGTTGTCGTGTCGCGAATATAGTTCGATGTTACCGAACGACTGATATTGCTGCGTTGTTGCAAGATATCATATATCTTTAAACGGATAGTACCGTTTTTTTGTTTAAATAATTGTTTCTGAACAGATGCGTTCCACAACCATTCGTCTTGTGTGAAACCATCGGCGTAACCGGAATTGGTGCTGTAGTTGATGTCGCTTTCAACAGATATGTCCCAGGGCAGATAAATGGTTGTGTTGGCATTTCCGCCGTAGTTCAGGAATTCTTGGTCGCGTTGTCCTTCTAAGCTGTTTTTAACCTTGTTGTAACTCACGTTGCCGCGAAGGCCAAAATCCAGCACATCCGAACGATAATTCAAACCCAAAGTCTCACCTAAATTCAATCTGCGGCTCAGGTTCTTTTCCAAATTAGAAAATCCGTTGGCATGATTGTAGCCGGCAAACGACATGGAGAAGACGGAGAACTTGATATTCTTCAGCGGAATATTCATCATCATTCGGCCGTTAGCACTCCAGTTACCGGTAACGTTTTCGAAAGTAGTTTCTCTTCGTCCGGTTGTCCGGTCGGTCATTGTAGATGAAACAATATCGTTGGTCAGGTAACGAATATCGCCAAAGAAACCCATGGAACGATTTTTTTCGGGGTTAAAGTTTTGATAGCGAATGTTTAGCCTGTGTGTAAAAGAGGGCTTCAAATCGGGATTTCCGTACGTTATGTTCAACGGATTGGAAACATCCACTACGGGCGATAATTGTGTAACTGAAGGTTGGTCGGTATTGCCGAAATAGCGAACGCGTAAGTTGTGCTGACGTGTCCAGCGATAGTTGAATTGCGCGCTGGGAGCATAATTGATTACACTGCGGCTGAAATCGTCAATTTTGTTGTCGCCTATAAACGTTTTACTGGCCGAACTCGACGGTTGAACCGAAAATCCGACAGTATAATCATAGTTTTGACGGACGGATTGAAAATTGAGTTCAATTTCCTGATTGGTAAAGTTGTTTTCGAGCCGTTTGCTGTATTGCTCGTCCAGCACTGTATAATTTCCCGATGCGTCTTTCACGCGGGTATCGCGATCCGATTCCGATATATTTTGCCGGTATTGGTATGCAACTTGGATAGCGTTGTTGTTGCCAAGAGGCTCTACATAAGAAAGATAACCACGCCAGTTTTTGGAATCGCTGGTGTTGACGAAACGCTGATCGATGATATCGTCGGGTTTTGTGCCGTTGTAAAAAGTATTGGATAAATTTGTCCCCCTGTTTTCGGAATCGGACATTCCTCCGCGTAGCTGAACACTCAATATTCGGCCTTTTTTGCCTAACGTTCGGCTCACATCTAAACGTGCAGATAGGTTTTTCCCATCTCCTTCCGAGTTATATTTTGAATCGCCGTAATTTATGGAATCCCCAATGGTTTCGGTTGTGGTAAGAAAGTCACTGAGTTCAGCTCTGCGATTGTTATAAACAGAGCCTTGAGGATTGAAAATGATTCTTGTCAGTGTATCCGGAGTCCACTCGAGACGCAAATCCATGTTGAAATTTTGGCTGTAATTATTGCTTGAATTGTTTTCGTCTTCAATTGTGTTGCCGCTGCTGAGAATATTTTGTGTATGTGTTTTAGACAGCGTGTTGTTGTCGGTAAGTCCGTATCGGATATTTCCGCCGAGTTTTAAGTTGTCCGTGAATTGTTGGCTGAAATTAAAACCTGCGTTCCCGGATGTAGTTATACCGCTCCGATTGCCTCCAAAGAATCGGCGTCCGCCACCTCCTCCGCTTCCGAACATTGATGATGCCAAATCGGAAAATCCGGCATTGTTGGTATTATTAAAACCACCCAGTGCCGTATATTGGTTTTTATCTTTCATGTAATTAACCATCATATTGCCTTCGTATCGCTCTTTTGTGCCGTATCCTAAAAAAGCGTTTCCGAACAAACCTTCTTTCATGCCGGGCCTAACCATCAGGTTTATAACAGTTTCTTCGTCTCCGTCATCGAAACCGGTCATTAGGGCCATATCTGTTCTTCTGTCGTGTACCTGAATTCTATCTACCATTTTGGCCGGTAAATTTTTCGAGGCTACTTTCGGATCACTGCTGAAAAATTCTTCACCATCGACCATTATTTTCTTTATCTCCCGACCGTTCACGGTTATTTTTCCGTCGGAATCCACTTCAACACCGGGCATCTTTTTCAACAAATCTTCCAAAATAGCACTTTCGGTAACTTTATATGAATCGGCATTGTATTCCACCGTATCTCCTTTTACAACAATTTCCGCGGCTTTGGCGGTCACCACGGCTGCATCAAGAAGAATGTTGTCTGTTCCGAGTTCAACTGTGCCCAAATTTGCAGTTGCATTTGAACTGTTAAGCGAAATGTTGCGGTAAAAATCAGTGTGCCCCACGTAGGTCACATGAACGATGTAATTTCCGTAAGGCACGGAAATGGAAAAGTTTCCTTCGCTGCTGGTTGCTACACCGTTAAGATAAATACTGTCTCGTTGTTGTAAAATGCGAACATTGGCTTGGGCAACGGGTTCTTTTGTCTCTTGATCGACAATTTTTCCCGTAATTCTTCCGTTATTTTGAGCGAAAACTGTAACGCCCATCAATAATAATCCGATAAATAAAACAAATCTTTTCATGTGTGTCCTGTTTTTTCAACTGAGTGATTTGTGAGAGCAACGTTATGAATTTACCCTCAAAATCACAACAAAAATAGCGCGGTAGCGCTTCGATAGCAAATGAAATAGACAAATGCGCTAATTGTATCGACGAAAGGGCTTAAATAACGGATGAGGAAAGGTTCTACAAATAGAATTTATTTATACCTTTGGCAAAGGAAAATCGAAACCTTATTCAAGATGTTAAAATCATTAAAAAACGAAGACTGGACAGCTACACTTATTGGTGGAGTAATTCTGTTGCTTGTTGTATTGATGCCGAGCCTCATGAAAAATCCCTATGTTTTATTCGGAGTAATCATGATTCTCTCTTACTTGGGTTATCTTTTCATGGGTAAAAAGGATAAAGGGCTGTTTTTTCTTTCGTTTATTGTTATTTACGCGCTTGTTATACTTGCTAATTGGATTACCGATATTGCTTTTGTGAAGAAAATGGGGCTGGAGTCGGTTTTTTTCTCTGTGCTTATCGGGTTGATAGTAAGAAATACAATGGGATTACCCAAATGGATGGTGCCAGCCGTAAAAAGTGAATACTATATAAAAGCCGGATTGGTAATTTTAGGCAGCAGCATACTGTTCGGCGAAATAATGAGAGCGGGCAGCTTAGGTGTAATTCAAGCCGTGATTGTGGTGCTCAGTGTTTGGTATTTTAGTTTTTGGGTTTCCAGGAAAATGGGCGTCGATTCCGAGATGTCGATGATGCTTTCGAGTTCCGTCTCCATTTGCGGAGTTTCGGCTGCTATTGCTACTTGCGGAGCTATCAAAGGCGATCCGAAAAAATTGTCGTTTATTGTTTCGTTGGTACTTATTGTGGCCATTCCCATGATGTATATCCTGCCTTTCGTTGCGAAGTGGATGGGATTAAGCGAGCAAGTGGCGGGTGCGTGGCTGGGTGGAACCATCGATACTACGGCAGCCGTGGTGGCATCCGGAAAATTTATCGGAGAAACGGCCGAACAGTACAGTGTAATTATTAAGTCGGCGCAGAATGTATTGCTTGGCGTGGCCGCTTTCGCCATTTCCATTTATTGGGCATACACGGGGTCAAATGTCAATATCCGTCCTTCGGGGTCTGTTTTATGGGAGCGTTTCCCTAAATTCGTACTTGGCTTTATTGTAGCTTCCCTACTTTTTAGCTTCGCTTTTGAACCGGCTGCGGGAAAAAGCCTTTCGAAAATTGCGCAGCAATCGCGCGGACTGCTTTTCTCGTTGGCTTTTGTCTGTATAGGATTGGAAACGAGCTTTAAGGATATTTTCAAGAAGGAAAACTCAAAATATATTCGGTCGTTCCTTATTGCACAAGGATTTAATATTGTGTTAACGCTTATCGTGGCTTGGCTTCTTTTTAAAAGTTTCTGATGTGTGCCGGATAATTCTCCTTTCTCCTTGTCTCCCTCTCTCCCTCTCTCCCTCTCTCCCAGTCTCCCAGTCTCCCAGTCTCCCAGTCCCCCATTCCCATTCACCTTCCCGGTCTGAATTTCAGCTCCAGTTTAGGTTGCGCTCTCATTTTCCCCGAAAACATATCACGAACCCAGATTAATCCGGCTTCGGCGCCAACAGTGGGCTGAAACCAATACTCTACCGTTGCGCCGTAATGCGTATTGTTCATCATCGGCATCATGGGAGCGTCCGGACGATTGTTGTTTTGCCTCACCGGCATTCCGCCGTACGCGTTCAGGTACCAATCGTCAGACAATCGATAGCGGGCGTGCAAGTCAATCAAAACAGCCGACTGATTCAGGTTAAACATATTGGAACCTGTTTGCATATAACCTACACTGCCTTCGAGCATTAGGTTTTGGCCTGCTATATACTGTAAATCTGCCGTAACATTCCAAAAAGGCACTACGTTGAAATTGGAATTGTACATAGCCGATATTCCGGCATTCAAGTTGGGCGCGAGCATATAACCTACGCCCGCATTCAGGATATAATAATTGGCTTTTCCGAAAAAAGGCGTTTCGATTAATCCTAATGTGGCTGCCGAATAGGCATTCATCCGCGAAACCGGTGAATAGGCGGCTATCGCCGTTCTCGATTTGGAATTTATATTGTCTGAGCCTGTGCCGTAAAATTGAACGTTTAACGGATTTGTGCGGGGCATAAGATACGGATTAACCGAAAAATCGTTGAACCGGTTGTACTGAAGTCCGTCTTTGCCTAATATCGGGTGTATGGTGGGTATGGTAATTGTTGCTCCGACAGACATCGCGGAATCGGATTGCAAGAGCACCGGTTTGTCGGGCAATGTTTTCAGGCTGTCTTTTATTAAAACGTTCTCTTGTGCCTTTACCGTGAATACCCATAAGAGAAAACCGGAGAAAAGAATAAGTTGTTTGAGTGATAGTTTCATATTTTTTCAGATTACTTTGCTGTTAGATGTTAGGTCGCTTCGTTCGAAGAGACTTTTAGACATTTTTGTCCAATACCCCACATTCCTCATTCCGCACAAAAATAATCAATAGTCGCCGAACTTGGTGTCGAATAAAAGTTAAAACGGATAAATAAGCGGTAAAACCGGCACCATTACAACCATGTATATGAGCTGTAGTGGTAAACCCACTTTTACATAATCGACAAACGAGTAACCGCCGGGCGACATAACCAACGAGTTAGGCGGAGTGGCGTAAGGACTTGCCAAGCACATGACCGACGCGGTAACAACCGCAAAAAGAAAAGGGTAGGGACTAATGTTCATATCCTGAGCGGTTTGGATGGCGATAGGTGCAAACAATATAACGCTGGTGGCGTTGCTCACGAACATGGTAAACACCAGCGCACCGAAATAAAACGAAGCCAGAACGGCGTAGGGGCCATATTTTCCGACCGTTCCCAACACCATTTCCGTAATCATATCGAACGTCCCCGTTTTATCCATTGCCGTTGCCATGGGAATCATGGCGGCGAAAAACACCACCGTTTGCCACCGTATAGTATTGTAGGCCGTTTCTACGTTTCGGAAGCAGCCGAGCAAAACCATGAGCAGCGCCGCCGAAAGAATAGCCACTACCGGTGTGAGCAAGTTAAACAGAATAGCTACAACCATTCCTATGAGAACTATAGCGGCCGTGGCGGCTTTGTGTTCGAGCATAACTTTTGTTGCTTCTTCCGACGGTTTACCCACCACAATCAGGTCGGATTCTTCGTTGTCTAACTCATCGATATGTGTCCATGTTCCCTGAATCAGCAGTGAGTCGCCCGCTTGAATTTTTTCGAACTGCACTTTATTGAGCAGGTATTCGTTTTTACGCTTTATTCCCAGAATATTTACATTGTATCGGTTTCGGAATCCCGATTCTTTCACCGGTTTGTTTATCAACTTCGAACTCGATAAAACCACCGCTTCCGCAATGCCGATATCATCGAATTTGAGGGCAAACGCAGCTGTTTTTTTGCTGGTTTCGGTTTGCGTGGTATCCATTAACGTAAGTGCGTTTTCTGAAGCAAAACGCTCTACATCGGCAAAGGCGCCGGTTACGTATATGATATCGTCGCCGCTGAGTACCGTGTCGGCATCGGCCAACTTATGTTGTATCGATTTAAGGAAAGCGCCTGTTCCCTGACTTTGCGTTCTGATTTCTATGATGGATACGTTGTAGTTTCGGGTAATGTTCAGCTCTTTTAGTTTTAGTCCGATAATAGGCGATTTCGGGTTCATTTTTATTCTGAAAAGATTATCGGCCAATTGATATTCGCGGATAAGTTCGTTGGGCGATTTCGCTTCGCCAAACCCCGATGAACGTTTCTTTTCGTCTTTTTTTAAAATGTTGGAGGAGTTCCACAAAAAGAACAAGCCTACCACTAATAGAATAAAACCGATAGGAAATACGGTAAAAAAGCCCAGTCCGGAGTATCCTTTTTCTATAAGAACATTGTTGATAATGAGTACCGGAGGCGTGCCAATGAGGGTCATCATTCCCCCCATGCTCGAGGCAAACGCCATTGGCATCAGGAATCGTCGGGCGCTCACTTCGGCTTCGCGCGTCATGCTGAAAACAATGGGCAGAAGCAACGCAGCCGTGCCCGCATTCGACATAAAAGAGCCTAATCCCGCCGCAAGAATCATGGTGAGTGTAAACAATTTTATCTCGTTTTTACCCGCTGTTTGCAACAATTTGGTGCTCAGCACACGCGCCAATCCGGTCTGATTAAGGGCTCCGCTGATAACAAACAATCCGGCAAGCATAAGTACAATGGGGTTGGAGAAACCGGTAATAGCTTCGGCGGGAGTTAGAATTCCGGAAACAGTGAGGCCTAACAAAGCCATTAGAGCAACCACGTCGGAACGAAGTTTTCCCCAGAGGAAAAGTCCCGCGGTAATGAATAGAATCACCAGTGTAATTGTCATAGAAACAGATTTCCGAATACAACGATGTACAAAATTAGTAAAAAGCTTTGGAGAAAAAAACGGGATTGAAAAAATAGTGATTGTTGGAGGAATAATGCCTTTTGTGTATCTTTACCTCAAAAAATGATATTTCGATGAAAAAGATTCTGATTTTTCCTCTTGTTTTTATTCTTTTCGCTTGCCACCAAAACGGGGCGATTGAGACGGAGTTGAATATTATTCCCATGCCCAATAAAATAGAAATGGGCAAAGGAGAACTCGATATTTCGGGCGGATTTGTTATCGATACGCAAAATATCGATTCAGAAACCACTGAACGATTAACTGCCTTTATTTCTGACGCGGTAACAGTTTCGCCATCAGGAAAAAAGCTCCAGCTGTTTCTTCATCCGGCCAGAGCCGCCGTGCTGCATACCGACGAGGCTTATTGGCTGAAAGTAGATAAGTCGGGTGTACGAATATCGGCTTATTCGCATGCCGGATTGTTTTATGGCGTGCAATCGCTCATCCAGTTGTCGCAGAACCGCAATTCGCTCCCGTTTGTGGAGATTGAAGATGAACCCCGCTTTCGGTATCGGGGAGCCATGATTGACTGTTCGCGCCATTTCGTGTCGCTCGATTTCTTGAAAAAACAAATCGACCTGATGGCGCATTACAAACTCAATCGTTTTCACTGGCATTTTACCGACGGGCCGGGTTGGCGCATCGAAATAAAGAAATACCCCGAACTCATCGGCATTGCTGCTTGGCGCATGGAACCTACGTGGAAAGAGTGGTGGAATTCGGGGCGGAAATATGTTCCCGAGGGCACTCCCGGCGCCTACGGCGGATATTATACGCAGGAACAGGCACGAGAGCTTGTGAAATACGCTGCCGAAAGGCACATCACCATAATTCCCGAAATTGAAATGCCTGGGCATTCGGAAGAGGTGTTGGCCATTTATCCGCAATTATCGTGTACGGGAAAACCTTACACCAGCAGCGAATTTTGCATCGGGAACGAGCAAACGTTTGAGTTTTTAGAAAATGTATTGACTGAAATTATCGATATTTTTCCTTCGGAATACATTCACGTGGGCGGAGACGAAGCCAGCCGCGAACACTGGAAAAAGTGCGCTAAATGCCAAGCTCGGATGAAAGCTGAAGGATTGAAAGATGAAGCCGAGTTGCAGAGTTATCTCATCAAGCGCATTGAGAAGTTTTTGAACGCGAAAGGACGAAAACTGCTGGGTTGGGACGAAATATTGGAAGGCGGGTTGGCTCCGGATGCCACTGTGATGTCATGGCGGGGCGAACAAGGTGGAATTACCGCCGCGCAAAGCGGACACGATGTGGTTATGACGCCGGGCGAATTTTGTTATTTCGATTCGTATCAAGCCAACCCGGGAACACAACCCGAAGCTATAGGCGGTTTCCTGCCTATCGAGAAGGTTTATTCTTACAATCCCGTTCCTGCCGTGCTTTCCGAGGAAGAAAGCAAGCATGTTTTAGGCGTGCAAGCCAATTTGTGGGCAGAATATATTCCTTCGGAGCAACAGGTTGAATATATGCTTTATCCGCGCTTGTTGGCGCTTGCGGAGGTGGCGTGGACACAGCCGGACAATAAATCGTGGACGGATTTCCGCTTGCGGGTGAACAACGCCATACCCGAGTTGCAGCGCAAAGGATACAATACGTTTACGCTATCAGACGAGGTGAGTTTTTCGCACGATGCCGATTCCGTCGCTAATGCCATATCTGTCACACTTTCTACCGAAAAGGCTCCGGTGGAAATACGATACACAACAAACGGTTCGCAATCCGACGCTAAATCGTCCGTTTATTCCGAACCCGTTCAGGTAAAAGATTCCGCGACGATTACGGCACAATTGTTTGTTGGAGAAAAAGCCGTGGGGCCTGCCGTGACCCGTCGGCTCGATTACCACAACGCTATCGGAAAATCTATCGCGTACAACATTCCCATCAACCAATACTATCCCGCCGGAGGCGAAAAAGCGTTGATAAACGGCCTGATGGGCGGATTGTCGCACGGCGACGGGCGCTGGCAGGGATTTATGACTCACGGAATGGACGTAACGATAGATTTGGGAGCTTCGCAACTCATCGGGTCTGTCAGCGCGCGATTTATGCAAAATATCAGCCCGTGGATTTGGTTTCCCAAAGAGGTAGTTATTTCCGTATCGGATGATAACGAAACGTTTACCGAATTAACTCGGGTAGAAAATGCCGTATCGGAAAAAGAATCGGGAACGTTGTTTCAAAATTTCGGTTGGCACGGCGCAACAAACGCCCGGTACATCCGCTATAAAGCCATTCCCAACGGAATAAAAGGCGGCTGGGTCTTTGTGGATGAGATTGTGGTGTGGTGAGATGAGATGATGTTCGGTGTTAGATGTCGGATGACCGATGTT
>CAZKZB010000055.1:0-19756 GCA_964557135.1 uncultured Petrimonas sp.
CGGGCTTGCGTGCCAACCACCAATTGGTTTTTCTCGGCATCGCGAATCCAAATCCAGTTATCGCGATCTTGTCCGCGGCGGTTCGGATCGATGCAATCCATAGCGGCGCGGTCGGTTTTAATTAAATCTTCGTGTTTTCCGCTCAGACACACCCATCGGAACGGCCCGTAGCCGTAATCGAAAAGCTCCGGCCCCATAATATCTTCCACGTAAGAGGGCCAGATGAAACCGTCTTTTTCGTCGATGCCGTTTTTCGAAATCTCTTTCACGCCGGCATCGTAAACGGCTTTCATAAACGAGTTGCCGTAATCGAAGAAATAGGTTCCTTTTGAAACCAATTTTTTAATAACGTTGAAATGGCGTTGCAGCGACTCATCTACCAACTGTTTGAACTTGGCGCGGTCTTCGCGAAGCAATCGGGTGCGTTCGTCAAACGATATTCCGGCAGGACAATATCCGCCCGTATAGGGTTCGTGGCACGAAGTTTGGTCGCTCAGCAACTCGATATGAATGTTGTTTTGGTCGGCAAATTCGAGCAAATCCACAATATTTCCGTGATAGGCGATGGAGAGCGATTCTTTCTTGTCGGTGGCTTCGCGAGCCATTTTAAACGCTTCGGCGGCATCGGCGGTAATGCGTTTTACCCAACCTTGGGTGTGGCGCGTTACGATGCGTGAATAATCTACTTCGGCAACAATAGAGGCCGCTCCTGCAATATCGGCGGCTTTGGGTTGTGCGCCGCTCATTCCGCCCAATCCGGACGAAATGAAAAGATGTCCGCGCAAATCGCCGTCCTGCGCCACGCCAAGACGTTGACGTCCGGCATTGAGCAGGGTGTTGAATGTTCCGTGAACAATGCCTTGCGGCCCGATGTACATCCATCCGCCGGCGGTCATTTGTCCGTAGTTGGCAACGCCCATTTGCGCAGCAATTTCCCAATCTGTGAGGTTGTCGAACTGACCAATCATCATTGAGTTTGTTATGATTACGCGCGGCGCGTCGGGTTTGGATTTGAACAATCCGAGCGGATGTCCGCTTTCAACAACCAACGTTTGGTCTTGCGTTAGCTCTTCCAAATATTGCATAATCAAACGATACTGCATCCAGTTTTGGCACACTTGTCCGGTTTCGCCGTAGGTTACCAATTCGTAAGGATACAGCGCGATATCGAAACAGAGATTGTTGTCGATCATCACCTGAAAGGCTTTCCCTTCCACGCATTTCCCCTTGTACTGGTCAATGGATTTGGCTTTCAGGTCGCCTTTGGGGCGATAGCGATAGCCGTATATTTTTCCGCACGTGGTGAGCTCTTCCATAAACTCGGGCGCCAACTGCGCGTGCAATTCGGCGGGAATGTATCGGAGCGCGTTTCGGAGCGCAGTTTCTGTTTGAGATTTTGTGAGTCGAAAGCCGCGGTCGGGCGCGCGACGGATGCCTTCCTGAAATTTAGGATACGAGGGCAAAACGTTTGATAAGGTTATTTTCATACTAACTTCAATTGTGGATTAACAATTCGGGCGTAAAATTAGTCAAATAGCAGAAGATAAACAAACTTAGCGAGATGTTTTTCTGATGCAGTTTTGTTTGTAAACTCCATTTCAAAAACCGTAAAAACTACACATTATTACTTTATTATGATTATCTTTGCGTAATGGATTCTTGTTTATGGATATTTTTTACAATCTACTCATTTTAGTGAGATTAAAAAAACAAGATCAAAGTCGCATCAAAAATTTCAAACCATAACTTGTCCGACCATCGGCGGATAGATACATAGTTTCTTTTAGAAGTTGTGCATTAAGAAAATTCCGATTACCACTTTTGCATTATTGCTTTATAATAATTATCTTTGCGTAATAAAAAAACTTCTATAAATTCCGGCAAAATGGCTAAAATCATCAATCCTTTTATCACAAGTGGCTACGTTTCATCCAAATACTTCTGCAATCGTGAAGCAGAGAGCAAAAATCTTATCAACGAGATTAGCAACGGAAACAATGTGGCATTGATTTCAGCGCGGAGAATGGGCAAAACCGGGCTTATTTTGCATTGTTTCGACAAAAAAGAGATAAAGGAACATTACAACTTGTTTTTTATCGATATTTATGCTACAAGTTCGTTGCGCGATTTTGTTTTTACCCTTAGCAAAGAGATTGTAGAACGCCTAAAGCCTGCCGGAAAAAAAGCGATTGAAGCCTTTTGGACTACCGTAAAATCATTGCAGACAGGCATTTCGTTTGATGTTGCCGGAGTTCCCTCTTTCAACGTAAAATTAGGCGACATTCAATCCGAAGAAATTACGTTAGATGAAATTTTTCGTTATCTGAACAGTGCCGGCAAACCGTGTATAGTCGCCATTGATGAGTTTCAACAAATCAGCCATTATCCGGAAAAAAATGTGGAGGCGTTGCTACGAACACATATTCAACGATGCAGTAACGCGCGATTTATTTTCGCGGGAAGCCAACGCCATATTATGGATAAAATTTTTACCAGCGCATCGCGCCCGTTTTACCAAAGCATTTCAATACAGCACTTAGAAAGCATTCAAATTTGCGATTACAAAAAATTTGCCGTGCGTCATTTTGCCGAGAACAAGAAAACAATCGCGCCTGAAATCGTAGAAACCATTTATCGACAATTTGACGGAATAACTTGGTATCTACAAAAGATTTTAAACTCACTTTTTGCAATGACATCTGTGGGTGGCGAATGTTCAAGAAAAATGATCGATGAAGCCATTGAAAGCAATGTAAACTCCTATAAATATGCCTATTCCGAAACTCTCTTCCGACTACCGACCAAACAAAAAGAGCTGCTCGTAGCCATTGCCAAAGAGGGTGATGCCCAAGCGGTAACCTCGGCGAAATTCATCAAGAAACACAGAATGTCTTCGTCCAGTTCGGTGCAATCGGCGCTGAAAGGCTTGCTTGACAAAGATTTTGTAACGCACGAAAAAGGTGCATATCAGGTGTACGATAAATTTTTAGCAATTTGGTTGAATAAGAATTATTGAGAAGAGAAATAAAGAAGTAAAGAAATATGACTTACAAACTCGAAATCTGCGCCAATTCCGTAGCCAGTTGCCTCGCGGCGCAAGAGGGCGGCGCCTATCGCGTGGAGTTGTGCGCCGGGATTCCCGAAGGTGGCACCACGCCGTCGTTTGGAGATATTGCCGTGGCGCGCGAACGGCTCCACATTAAACTCAACGTGATTATCCGTCCGCGCGGCGGCGATTTCCTCTACTCCGATTTGGAGCAGAAAATTATGCTGAAAGATATTGAAATGTGCCGAAAGTTGGGCGTAGATGGCGTTGTTATCGGTTGCCTTACGGCCGATGGCGATATTGACGTGCAACGAAACAAAGAGCTGATTGACGCCGCAGGCGAAATGAGCATAACGTTTCACCGCGCATTCGATATGTGCCGCCGTCCGTTTGAGAGCTTGGAACAAATTATTGAGTTGGGTTGCGAGCGCATTCTCACATCGGGGCAGCAGCCCAAAGCCGAGGAAGGAATCGGTTTGCTCAAACAATTGGTAGAGAATGCCGACAACCGCATCATCATTATGCCCGGAAGCGGCGTAAACGCGCAGAATATTGCGAAAATAGCCCGCGAAACCGGAGCCAAGGAGTTTCATCTTTCGGCACGAGAATCGGTTGAAAGCCAAATGATTTATCGGAATCCCGATTTAAAAATGGGCGGCACAAATATAGTTATTAACGAATACGCGCAAGACGTTACTGCCGCCAAGAAAGTGGAAGAAACACTTCGCGCGTTGCAAGAAATAAAGTTTAGTAGTAAACAATAATATTTTATCATAACCCCACCCGTCCCGATAATTATCGGGACTCGTCCCCTTTGCTAAAGGGGACAGTTGCGCAGGTTGCATCTTCCTACTCTCTGAAAAAGTTTCACAGCCCACAACTCTCCCCTTAAGGTAAGGGGAGTCCTCCGCCGGTCGGTGGAGGGAGGGGTTATGAACTAACAGACAATTTTTCAGATGTAGTGGTTTAAAAGAACCATTTTTTTCAAACAATCACCATTTTAAATATAAAAATCAATATGAAGAAAGTAAAAAACTTATTGCTAACTCTGTTCGCGACCGCAATGTTGGTTGCGTGCGGCGACCAAGGCGGAAAAACCGCCCAGCCCGCTAATTACGACGTGATTCCTCTTCCTGCGGAAATTACCGCTGCCGAGGGAAATCCGTTTGTGTTGTCATCATCCACCCAAATTGTTTATCCCGAAGGAAACGAAAAAATGCAGCGCAACGCCGAGTTTTTGGCGGAATTTCTGCAACTTTCCACCGGCATTAAACCGGCTGTTACAACAAAAAACTCCGATAAAAACAGCATTTTATTGC
The DNA here is from genome assembly GCA_964557135.1 of uncultured Petrimonas sp. GTDB lineage: Bacteria > Bacteroidota > Bacteroidia > Bacteroidales > Dysgonomonadaceae > Petrimonas. The sequence continues at coordinate 4,366 of CAZKZB010000055.1, forward strand.
AAGTTGGCGGAATACAAAACGACAACACCGAAGCTTACCAGTTAGTGGTTACTGAAAACCAAATTGTTATTGATGCCGTAAACGAAGCCGGCGTGTTTTATGCTATCCAAACTTTGCGCAAAGCTGCGCCGATAGGCAATAACATTTCCGCATCGTTTGCACCGGTTGTAATTAACGATGCACCGCGTTTCGCCTATCGCGGCATGCACTTGGATATTGCGCGCCATTTTCAGCCGATTGAATTTATCAAAAGATACATCGACATCATCGCGCTGCACAACATGAACAAGTTCCACTGGCACTTGACCGACGACCAAGGCTGGCGCATCGAAATAAAGAAATATCCCGGTCTCACCGAAAAGGGTTCAAAACGCAGCGGAACCATGATTGAAAAACAGTGGGGCGTTTACGACAACGTTCCTCACGGCGGATTCTACACCCAAGAAGAGATTAAAGATGTGGTAAAATATGCCGCCGAGCGCTACATCACCATTATTCCCGAAATAGATATGCCCGGGCACATGCTGGGCGCGCTCACGGCGTATCCCGAATTGGGCTGCACGGGCGGGCCGTATGAAGTTGCGAAAGAATGGGGAGTTTTCGACGACGTGTTGTGCGCCGGACAAGAAAAAACCTACGAGTTTGTGGAAGACGTACTCACGGAAGTGATGGCACTTTTCCCCTCGGAATACATACATATTGGCGGCGACGAAAGCCCCAAAGCGCGTTGGGAAACCTGTCCGCGTTGTCAGGCGAAAATCAAAGAATTGGGATTGAAAGACGATGCCAAGCACAAAAAAGAGTTCTACCTGCAAAGCTATTTCACAGAGCGTGTTGAGAAATTTTTGAACGAACGCGGCAGAAAACTCATCGGTTGGGACGAAATTTTGGAAGGAACCCTGGCTCCCAACGCCACCGTAATGTCGTGGCGCGGAATTGCCGGCGGAATTGAAGCGGCGCAACTGGGACACGACGTGATTATGACGCCCAACAGCCACCTCTATTTCGATTACTACCAAACCGCCAACGTGGAAAACGAACCGCTGGCTATTTGCTGTCTCTCAACGGTTGAAAACGTGTATAATTACGAGCCGATTCCCGAACAGCTGAAAGAGAACGAAAAGAAACACATTTTGGGCGCGCAGGCAAACCTGTGGACAGAATATATAAAAGATTCAAAACAGATTGAGTATATGGTTCTTCCGCGCATGGCGGCGTTGAGCGAAGTGCAGTGGACACAACCCGAAAAGAAAGATTACAAGGCGTTCCTGAGCAGACTTTCGCGCCTGATTTCGCTATACGACAAACTGGGCTACAACTACGCCACGCACATTTTCGATATTCAGGCAAAAATGACGCCCAATTTTGAAACCAACGCGCTCGACGTAGCGTTTACCACCATCGACGATGCCCCCATCTACTACACGTTAGACGGAACCGAACCTACGAAAAACTCTACCAAATACGACGGCGTTTTCAGCATAAAGGAAGATGCCGAACTCAAAGCCGTTGCCATTCGCGAAGGCGGAAAAAAGAGCAACGTTTTCGGCGAGAAAATTACCGTAAGCAAATCCACCTACAAACCCATTTCGCTTTTAACCCAACCCGCACCCAACTACGAATATTCCGGCAAAGGGCTGTTGGTTGACGGCTTGCACGGAAGCGACAAAAACTACCGCACCGGTCACTGGATGGGATTTCAGGGCAACGACCTCATAGCCGTTATCGATTTGCTGGAACCGACAGAAGTTACACAAGCAGACATTAATTGTTATGTGGTAACGGGCGATTGGGTTTTCGACGCCTCCGAAATCGTGATAGAATCGTCCGACAACGGAACCGATTTCAGCACGATTCAGAAAGAGCAGTATCCCATTGCCAAAAACGAAAACTGGACGGAAGTTTCCAAACACGAAGTAAAACTCATGCAGCCCACAACCGCCCGCTATTTCCGCGTTACCGTGAAACCCACCGTAATGCCCGATTGGCACGGTGGAAAAGGCAATAAAGCGTTTATCTTTGTGGATGAAATTGCGTTGAAGTAATTCGGGTTACTACGGGTTGCGGGTTACGGGTTACGAGTTGCGGGTTTTTTCGTGGAAAGATTTGCCGTGTAAACCTCGATAACTTGTGAAAAAGAAAACGCGTGGGGAAGTTTTTTCCCCGACGCGTTTTTTGTATGTCGGGCATGGTATTAAGCTAACAGGATGCAAGTTCCTGTATGTGCCGAGTTGATAGGAAACATTAGCGATTGACAAGGGTGTTGCAGGCGATTGCAAATCTGAAAGAAGTCATTAGCAAATCTGACGTTTTGACGTACAGAAATCTGATATAAGGCTCATCTGAGAGGGCAACCGAGCAATAGATTGGGAACGCCCGAAATTCAACCGTAACTCACGTGAGTAAATCAGGCAGAACGCAGAGAAAGTTTAATATCTTATCCCGAGAGGTCTTGCGGGAGCGCACCAACAGTGCAAGAACGACAGTGATGTCGTTTATACTGCGCAAGAAGTCAGCAGAAGACATAGTACTCGTCTGTGTGTACAACAGCGAGGAAGGTCTGAATCTTTTAATTTAAGGAGCAGTTAGTTCAAAATTTACTTTATGGCGCAACCGCAAGAGATAACGTTCCAATATAACCTGTTTAGTCAACAGTGTCAGGATGTTACCCGCCCTTTTCTCGAGAGTGAAACCGTACGTGGAGCTTTGGGAACAAAGGCGTTGCAAGTAAAAGAAGCAGGAGAACAGGAACGAGCCTTAACCCACGATTTAATGAGTTTGATATTGTCTGCCGACAATATCCAGGAAGCCTACAAACAGGTAAAGCTCAACAAAGGCGTAGCAGGAATCGACCAAATGCCCGTTGAAGATTTTGCAGAATGGTATTCGCACAATGGCGAAACATTACAAAGCGAACTTCGAGAGGGTACATACCACCCGCAAGGAGTAAAACAGGTCGAAATCCCCAAGCCCAACGGTGGCAAACGCAAATTGGGCATCCCTACCGTCAAGGACAGGATAATCCAACAAGCCATCTCACAAGTGCTCATTCCTATCTATGAACGAAAGTTTTGTGACCACAGCTATGGTTTCCGCCCCCGCCGCAGTGCCCACCATGCACTGAAGAAAGGGAGCGAATACGTCAGTGAAGGCAGGACAATCGTTGTGGATATGGACTTGAAAACGTTTTTCGATGTAGTAAATCACGACCGCCTGATGTATCTGCTATCTACCACCATTGGCGACAAAGCGCTTTTGGGATTGATACGCAAATACCTGCAAAGCGGAATCATGGTTGACGGCGTGATGACGCAACGCACGGAGGGAACGCCGCAGGGCAGTCCGCTCTCACCCTTATTGTCAAACATTGTTTTAGACGAATTGGACAAGGAGTTGGAACGCAGGGGACATAAATTTGTCCGCTATGCCGACGATTGCAACATTTACGTACGCAGCCAAAGGGCAGGCGAGAGAGTGTTGGAGTCCATCATCGACTTTATCGAAAACAAGTTGAAACTACTTGTAAACAGAGAAAAGAGCCAAGTCTGCTTGGTCAGCCACACGAAATTCTTAGGCTACACCATTCAAAGGGATGGACACCTAAGCATTGCCGCGAAAAGTTTGGAACATTTTAAGGACAAAGTACGGGATATAACCAAGCGTAACAGGGGCGTGAAGTTCGAGCAAATCATAGCCGAACTCACACCGGTTTTGCGAGGTTGGTTGAACTACTTTCGTTGGGCACGCTGTAAAAGCTTGATGAAGAATCTCGATTCTTGGATACGCAGAAAACTTCGGTGCTATCGCTTAAAGCAATGCAAGCGAACAATCACGCTCCAACAATATTTGAAAAGTCGTGGAGTTGAAACATGGCAGAGTTGGATATTAGCACTCTCGGGAAAGGGATATTGGTGCAAATCGGGTTGTCCGCAGGCACACCAAGCCCTATCCAACAAGTGGTTCAATGAAGAAGCAGGTCTTTACAATCTCTCATTAAATTACGAAAGGTTAAACCATTAAAAGAAACCGCCGTGTGCGAGAGCATGCACGGTGGTGTGAGAGGGCGGGGGAGTAATCCCCCTACCTACTCGATTGTTTATTTTAATCAGTAAGTGAGAGATGTGTTATTTCTGTCGTTTATTATTAGATATGAGGTGGGGGGCAGGTGCAACGGAACAGGTTATTTCTCAATCTCATTCAGAATAAACTCAATCCATTTGTGTTTGGGTATAGAGTCGTTAATTTCCACATCGGGTTTTATGCCTATATCATCTATTCGGTCTTTCTCGGGACGCAAAGTTCGAGTAAGACAATAGCCTAATGTGAAACATCCATCGGGTGACATTACATTTGCTACATTGGAAGCGTCCAAAGCTCCGAATGTTTGCTTTCCGTAAATTTTGACTTTTTCACTTTGCTTTGCCGACAATAGGAATTGCTCAACCGAACTCGCGCAAATTTCATCTACAACCACAATGACATTTTCAGGATTGGGCAAAACCTCGTCCATTTTTTCTATAAAGACACTGTCTGTTACCACCACAAATTTTCCGTCATTCGACTCCCATCTTTTAATGGATTTCCTTAATAATAATTTTTGTATAAAACTTAGATTTTCAAGAAAATTATCCCTGTTTAAATCAGTCGACAGCATCTCTGCTCCAATAGTTCTTATTGGATTGGTATAGATAAATGGTATTAACTCTTTCCATGAGTTATCACTGCCACCACCGTTATTGCGTAAGTCGATAATTAAATTTTTGTGCAACAAGATTTGCTCCCTATTTTGCTCTACCAGTTCGTCTATTTTTGATTTTTGGTCTGAATTAAACGACGGTATTTTTAATATCGCTGTCTGTGCTGAAAAATTGTAAAAAAGTGGTTTTGTTTCGTCCAAAAGTTTCTTTTCTATCTCATTGTCTATTCTTGACGTGTTGATAAAATTCATTGTACCTATCATAAGTTCATAGCCACCTATTAAACGTACATCGCGTTTTTCTATGGAACGGTTCTGCATGTAATAATTGGAAGAGAGTTTGTTGTCTTGCTCAAAAATTTCAAGTTTTACGTCTCCTTTTGTCCATTCGGCAAGCCCTGATTCTATGATAAAACCCACATATTTTCGTTGTGGATTTAGGGTATCGCGTACAATGCCTATTTTATAGGGCGACGATTCCCAAACGCCTATCATTTTGTCATCTGTCTGTTTGGATTGTGCCTCTACGGTTTGGATTGTGTAATTAACTTTTTCTACTGAACCGGAATTAGCGACTTTAGACGTCGGTAGATTTAAAGCTACGAAAAAATGTCCCTTTCGAAAGAATCTTCCCCAATCGTTTAAAATCTCTTCGCACCTATAAATATCGTTGGCTTTTTTTATTTCATTTTCAATGGAATCGCAAAATTTCTGATAGGTTTCTTTTCCTTTCTTTTGGATAATCCATTCAAAGCCTGCATCGTTTTTTTCAAATGTTTCTTTTATCCAATGATAGTTTTCTAAACAATTGCAATCTTGAATGTCAATTTGTGTTTGTTCTTTTTCTGTTTTGGTGTTACACGAAAATAGAAGAATTAATGATAAACTTAAAATAAGTGTTCTTTTCATTGTCGTTGTTTTTACTTGTTGCTAACTCATAAATCCCCGCAACTCACCTACGCAATCCGCCCACTTTCGGCATATATCACGCAACGCGTTGCAGTTTACGCGGCAAAAGTAGCAAAAAAAGCAGATAAACAAAACGGCATACGCCGAAGAAATGCAATCTCCGGCGCATGAACAACAGTTTGTTTTGGCTCCCTACCGCTTGTCGTCTATGCCGTATTCGCACCATTGCGACTGCGCAATATCTAACTTCACGCGTTTTTGGCTTCGGCATACAGCTTTTTCATGGCAGAAAGCTCGGCATCCATTTCGGCAGTTTTGGTTTTCAGGTCTGCTTTCAGCTTTTCCTGCTCGCTCGCGCACTTTTCCGTCACAAGTCGGACACGTGCAAAACGTTCAATTATGCGCAGGGCGGTAAAAACCGCCGTGCGCTGCACATACAAAGTTCAGGACTGAAAGTCCGCCATAATTGGCTACGCCAAACGTTGTTTCAGCCCAACGCAACGCGTTGGGTTTCAAAGACGAAACCGCACAAAGCCCTATAAGGGCGAAAGCAGGAATACGCAGAGCGTCTTAATCAATTCTCGTCAAAACGAGCGAACAAGTTCGAGCGGCCACGTCCCTTTAGGGCGTGGAAAAATGGTTGAGTTTTCAATCGGCTTTAGCCGAAATTTATATAAACTTGGGCTGAAGCCCGCTTTTTAACGGCTTTTTACCCACGAGTTAAAACTCGTGCTAATTGATAAATATACTTAGGATATTGCGGATAATCATTTTTTTCTTTATTGAGGAAGTTCGTTCATAACTTCAATAAGCTTATCTTTTTTTAAAAACAGAATATTACCTTCGTAATTTTTATCCTTAAAATCTGAGGGTCGTCCTCTTAAGTCGTTTTCAAACTTTCTTACTGCCGCACTTCTATATTTCGTCTCATAATAATCGTAGTTTATTGCAAATAAGGGGCTTTCAAACTTTTGCTGAAGTGTTTCCTGCAAACTTGCGTAGCCCGTCATAACCAAATACAACTTGAAATTATTCTTTTGAGCATAACTTTCATATACACTCATCGGTAAACAATATTCTGACGGACATCCGTTCGTAAAGATATACACCATTGAATTCTCATTGTTTTTAATCTCATTTTTAAGCTGTTTTCCGTTAATCACATATATCTTTTTGGGTTCAAGATTATCGAAAGAAACGCAAGTATCGATTAGTTGCTTTTCTTCGTTCGAGAGTGCTGAATAATCGTTCGTGATACCATAAAATCGGCAAGAACTCAACAATACGAAAAGAGATAGATACAATAAGATGTTTTTCGATTTTTTGTGCAACATGATTTTTATTTATGACAGTTTTTACGAATTTACAAAAAATGAACCTTCCGCTCTCGCACTTTGGCAAAGTGTGCAATATACTTACACGGATAACGCGGATACAGTTGATTTTCGCGGATGATGTTTTTGCTCCGATTTTATGATTGCAACTATAAATCTGCGTTTATCCGCCTAATCTGTGTTATCTGCGTACTAATCCTCTTTCTCCGGAGCGCTTTTCCACCACATTTCGGGTTCCTGATTGTAGTTCTCCCAACCGTTTTTGATATATTTATCGCTCACGCTAAAATCTCCAACTCCCCAATCGAAATCGCACGGAACGTTTGGAACCCGATAATCCGCCCAATTGCAAACTTTCTTTGAATCGGAATCATACATCTGCCAAGTGCCTACAAAAGAGTTGTTGAAATAAGAATCGGCGTGAATATTCATATCATCGTACTTCATTTGATTGTTGTTATCCAACATCCATTTTGTTTTTAAAACACCCGAAAAAACGCCCGCGTGCCTTTGCGATTTACTCTCGAAAAACTCGTAACGAGCCATAAGTACTCCCTGCGCTTTGCATTTGCCTTTATCCTCATTGTCAACGCCAAAGTATTCTCTGTGTGTCTCTTGAATTATGTCGATGGTAATCTTTCCCACAAAATCGCAGATGTTGTTTTTCACCTGCGAGCGACCATACACAAAATATTCGTTGGGCGATTTTTCGTTTTTCGACACCACCAATAACTTCGAGCGTAACCGCTGACAATCATCACCGATAATTCCGAATGTAGGTTTTTCTTGTGTCCATAAATCGGAGAAATCATACTGTAAATACTTTTCCGTCAAATTTTCAGCTTTCACTTTTTCACCGTTCAGAATATCGGTATGACAAAGTTTTTGGGCAAAAAGCGCAGTTGAGTTTAAAATAAGGAAAAGCGCGATTAATTTTTTCATTGTTGTTTTTGTGTTTAATTTTTTCATTGTTGTTTTTTACATCGTATCGAAGCCGCTCTCGCACCCATTAGCGCAAGTTTTTAACTTCCCGAAAGCGTTCGGGACAGGTAGTGCCTAAAACACCGGCAGTTTTAAAACTGCGATATTGTTTTGCGTCCAAGTTACAAACTTGAACGAACCCCGCAACTCGTAACACGTAACACGCAACTCGTAACCCCCTTCACCCCATCATCAAAAACACCATGGCTCCGGCAACATAGCCAAGCAGCGCCAGCGGAGTAAATCGTTTCAGGTAGTAGCCGAAGTCCACTTTTTCCATCCCCATCACGGTAACGCCCGTGGCAGAACCAATAATGAGAAGGCTTCCGCCTGTAACGGCACAGTAAGCGAGGAATGTCCAAAATCCGCCGTCGGCAATAAAATAGTGCAAGTTTGTTCCCGCCGCCTGCGCCGCGTCGGCAATGGGATACATTCCCATTGTGGCGGCAACCAGCGCCACGTTGTCCACTAACGACGACGATATGCCGATAAGAAAACTAATGGCATAAGGCTGTTTGAAGTTTCCCGACAAAACATCGGCAAACTCCTTCAACTGTCCGCCGGTATTGAGCGCCGCAACCGACATCAGAATACCCAGGAAAAAGAAAATGGTTACCAAATCTACCTTGTGTACCATTTTGGAGATGCGCAACTTGTGCGAATCCAAAATATCGGTCAAATTTCCGTACATCCGGTCGGTGTAAATCCACAAGAAAACCAGTCCCACCAGCACGCACATAAACGCGGGCAGATGCGTTGTTGCCTGAAAAAAAGGTACCATAACCAATGACATGATCCCGATGACAAAGATTACCACGCGCGAACGCACCGGGATACGAGAAACGTACTCATCGGTTTGCGTTAACTCCGAATCCACTCTCAACTGCACATCTTTCTTGAAAAGCCAAAAATGCGCAACGGTTAACGGAACCAACAAATTTATTAGAGAGGGGAAGAAAAGATGCGAAATCTGATGCCCGGCGCTGATGTTTCCGTTAGTCCACAAAAGCAGCGTGGTAACATCGCCGATGGGCGACCACGAGCCGCCCGCGTTTGCCGCCAAAACCACCATACAGGCATATTTTATTCGGTCGGTAGTATCGGGAACCAGTCGGCGCAAAATAGAAATCAGCACGATGGCGGCGGCAAGGTTATCGAAAAGCGCCGAGAAGAAAAACGACGCGATACTCACATACCAAAGCAGTTTGCGCTTGTTGCGCGTACGCATAAAAAAGGCGACCGCCTGAAATCCGCCATGCTTGTCCACAATGCTTACGATGAGCATCGTGCACATCACAAAAAACAGGGTTTGCGACACGTCGCCCAAGTGCGGAATAAACGCGCTCTCGGTAAGATACGTCGTAATCTGTCCCTGAACAGGCAAATCGGTTAGTTCGGCTTGATGAACATAGCGCAGAAAATCGCTGTTTTGGCGAGTATGCAATATATCTTCTCCGCCAAACACCAGCATTATCCACAGGGCGATGGACATAAAAAGCGCCGTGGCCGATTTATTTATCTTTATTTTGTCTTCGAAAGCAATACAGATGATGCCGATGATGAAGACAATGGGCATTGCGTAGTACATTGCAAAATTTACGATTTTGCCCCTCCCCAACCCTCTCCAAAAGGGAGGGAGACTGCTTCGATTAAAGGGGCAGTGGTTAATTTATCTCTTGTCAACTTGTCAACTCGTCTACTTGTCAACTTCCAACGCATACAAAAGTTTAATTTCTTCCGCCCAAATGGATTCGTCGGGGGTTTCCAGAATAAGCGGTATGTTGTTGAAAAGGTTGTCGTTCATAATAAACGAAAACAAATCCATATTCATCACACCTTTCCCGATACTGTCGTGGCGATCGACACGCGTAGCGAGTTCCTTCTTGGAATCGTTTATGTGCATCCCTTTCAGGTAATGAAAACCTATAACTTCGTCGAATTTCCGAAACGTTTCTTCAAATCCTTCGCGTGTTCTTATTTCGTAGCCTGCGGCTAAGGTATGCGCCGTATCCAAACACACTCCCACCCTGCTTTTGTCTTCCACTTGGTGGATAATTTGCGCTATTTGTTCGAACGTGTGCCCGAGGTTTGTGCCTTGTCCGGCGGTATTTTCAATAACGGCGGTAACGCCATGGGTGCGGTCGAGCGACATGTTGATGGATTCGGCAATACGGCTCAGGCAATCGTCGATGGATATTTTGTTTAAATGACTTCCCGGGTGAAAATTCAACCGATTCAATCCCAGTTGTTCGCACCGTTGCATTTCGTCGAAAAAGGCGTTTCGCGATTTTGTGAGGCCCTCCTCTTCGGGGTGTCCGAGGTTGATGAGATAGCTGTCGTGCGGCAGAATGTGGTCGGGCGAGAAACCATACTCTTCGCACCTCGACTTAAACAAATCGATATTTTGCTGCGTATAGGGCGCTGCTCTCCATTGTCTTTGGTTTTTGGTGAAAAAAGCGAATGCTTTAGCGCCGATGGCGTGCGCGTTTAACGGTGCGTTTTCAACGCCTCCCGATGCACTGATATGTGCTCCAACGTATTTCATAACTTTTGATTTTAATAGATTTTATTGCTTCCGGCAAAGATACACGATATTGGTTGAAGTTTTAGAAAACTGAGCTGTTTTTATGGATGATTTCGGTATGAAACGATAAAAATCACTATCTTTCGGAAAAAAACAACAAACCACAACAACAATGCATCAAAAAAAGCTAATTATCGCCCTACTCTTTGTCTCTTTTGTCCTTTCCGCAACGGCGCAAGAGATAATCGCGCATCGCGGATATTGGAAGACGGACGGTTCGGCGCAAAACTCCATAGCATCGCTAATGAAAGCTGACGCTATCGGGGCGTACGGCTCCGAAGTTGATATTTGGTTGTCATCAGACGGAGTTCCGGTGGTTAATCACGATGCCGATGTGACACTCAACGGTAAAAAACTATTGGTTCAGGAAACGCCCGCCGCTACGCTTCGACAGGTAAAACTGGCGAACGGTGAGCCTTTACCTACGGTAGAAGAGTATTTAAACGCATTTGAAAAGTGCAACAACACGAAACTGATTATCGAGTTTAAGACGCACAAAAGCAAAGAGCGGGAAGACGAATTGACCGAAAAAGTCATCAAAATGGTACACGACAGAGGATTGCAAAATCGGGTGGAATACATTTCTTTCGGCATTAATTTCGTCAGTCAAGTCGTAAAACTCGCCCCCGGCGCCCCGGTATATTACCTCAACGGCGATCTTTCGCCCGGAGTTATCAAAGCGATAGGGGCTGCCGGTATCGATTATCACCACAGCGTATTGAAAAAGAATCCGGACTGGGTAAAAAAATCGCACGATTTAGGCCTGAAAGTGAATGTTTGGACGGTAAACACGCCCGACGACATCAATAAAATGATCGACCTGAAAGTGGATTTCATCACCACAGACGAACCATTATTAACACAAAAATTAATCGACAAACGAAAATGACTTTACAAGAACAACTCACCTACGCAACCGAAATCGCCATTGAAGTACATGCCAAACAGAAAGACAAGAACGGACAACCCTATCTCGGACACGTTTTGCGTGTAATGAGTGCCGGACACACTCTACAGGAAAAAATAGTCGGCGCGCTGCACGATGTTATTGAAGATTCGGACTGGACGTTGGAAGATTTGGCGAATAAAGGTTTTTCGGATGAAATCCTGAGCGCGTTGGACGCTATGACGCATCATGAGGATTCGGAAACCTACGACGAATATCTGTTGCGTGTGGCGGAAAATGCCATTGCTGTGCGCGTAAAATTAAACGATTTATCGGACAATATGGACATCCGCCGCCTTAACAGTCTCGATGACGCTGCAATCGCCCGAACCCGAAAATATCTGAAAGCATATAAGCAATTGACGCAGTAAAGACATACGGCCGTGTGTCTCAACATATATCCCACCCACAAAATGTCCGGAATTTACATCCATATCCCTTTCTGTAAAACGCGCTGCATCTACTGCGATTTTTACAAAGAAACCGACGAAAGCAAAATAAACGATTTTGTTGTCTCGCTTTGCGCGGAAGTTCAACTTCGGAAAAGCGAAATATCGGAACCGGTAAAAACAATTTATTTCGGTGGCGGAACACCGTCGCGATTAAAAGACCGCCACTTTCGGGAGATTTTCGATACGCTTTTTACGCAATTCCCGATAGAAAAAAATGCGGAAATCACGCTGGAAGCAAACCCTGACGATTTATCGGAAGAGTACATACAATTATTGCGCCGGTTGCCTTTCAACCGCATCAGTATCGGCATTCAAAGTTTCGACGACAACGAACTGAAGTTTCTAAGCCGCCGACATTCCGCCCGGCAAGCCATCGACGCGGTAAAAAAATGCCAACAAGCCGGATTTAAGAATATCAGCATCGATTTAATGTACGGGCTGCCCAACCAATCGCTCGAAACTTGGGGGCAAAACCTGCAAAAAGCCATAGAATTAAATATTCAGCACATTTCGGCCTATCACCTTATTTATGAACAACAGACAAAACTGTATACGCTTCTTCAACAAGCAAAGATACAACCCGTTACCGATGAGTTAAGCACGGAAATGTTCTCCCGGCTCATCGATACACTTTCGGAGAACGGTTTTGAACATTACGAAATATCCAATTTCGCCAAAGACAAAAAATACTCCAAACACAACACCTCGTATTGGCAAAACGAGAAGTACGTGGGATTAGGCCCTTCGGCGCACTCTTTCGATGGGGAAAGCCGATGCTGGAACGCCTCTTCGCTCAATCAATACATGGAGTCGGTTTCGCTGGGGAAAGTTTCTCAGGAAACGGAACATTTAACACCGTCCCAGAAGTACAACGAATTTATTTTAACCGGATTACGAACCAGATGGGGAGTGAATTTGCAGCAGTTGAAAGAACAATTCGGTCAAAACTTGTTCGATTATTGTTTGCAAAACGCACAAAAATTCATCAACGACGGTCTTCTCATCATGGATGATAAATCCCTGACACTTACCCGTGAAGGAATATTTATTTCAGATGGAATTATGAGTGAACTGATGTGGGTGGAGTAAGAACAAGGAACAAGGAACAAGGAACAAAGAATCAAGACTTTTAACTCACAAAAGCATCTAAGTATAAAATGAGTCGCGTACGGCGGCACAGAATAAGGATGACAGTTAATGTTAAACTAATATAAATTCAAAATATAAACTATATTTATAGTAATTATTTCAAAATATTGAATTACATTTGTATCGTAAAGAAAAAAAGAGAATAAAGATGCAAGAAATTACAAAAGCACAGGAAGAAATTTTGCACGCTCTTTGGGAAATAAACCAAGGTGCAGTGAGTGATGTATTGAACGTATTGGATGAGCCAAAACCAGCTTACAACACGGTGGCAACAGTAATTAAAGTGTTGGAATCGAAAGGCTATGTGAAACACGTTACTTTTGGGAAAACACACGTTTATTCACCTAAAATCAGTAAAACGGATTATGCTCAACACGTGCTGAAAGAAACGTTTCGCGGACTGTTCAACGGTTCAACGAAACAGCTTTTTTCTTGTTTTCTGAAAAACGAAAACATCAGTCTGAATGAACTCGACGAATTGAAACAGCTTATCGAAAGCAAAATAGAAAAATCAAAATGAGCACCCCATTTATTTTATATTACGGGCTGATTTCCACAGCTATGACAGCTATACTTTTTGTGGTCTATCGGCTGATCTTCAAGAGGACGGAAAACTTCAAACTGCAACGTTTTATGCTTTTGAGCATTTTGAGCGTATCGCTTTTGATGCCTTTTAACCCGGTAAAAATCTCACTTCCCACGGTAAATCTGAATATCGAAAAATCGATTTTAAAACCGCCGGCACAAGCAGTAGAAGTGGAAACAACAACGGAAGCCGGTACAATTTCCACACAAAGCGACGTAATTGCAAAAAACATCCGAACTTGGTCTTTTGCAGAGATTTTACTGTGGATCTACTTGCTGGTAACTCTTTTGCTGATTACTCGTTTATTACTGAATATCATTCAATTAACATATTGGTATTATACTTTTCCAAAATCACGAAAGGACAATTACATCCTTATTCAACTTCCCGCTGATAAATCGACCTGTTCGTTTTTTAATTGCATTTTTATCAACGAAAACGGATTTGACAGCACGGAAAAGCAACAAATTATATCGCACGAGAGAATTCATGCTTCACAATATCACTCTTTGGACATTCTACTGATTGAGCTAATCGGCGCCGTAATGTGGTTCAATCCGTTTATGTGGATGATAAAAAGAGAGATTCGCTTGGTGCACGAATATTTAGCTGATGACGAAGTGCCACATTCCGAGTGGGAAAAAATCCGCTATCAGGCACTTTTGCTAAATCAGGCAACGGGTGGAAAAATCATCAGTTTTTCATCCCAATTCAAACAATCAATCATTAAAAAACGAATCATGATGATGGAAAAAGAAAAAACAAGTAAAAAATCGGGGCGCAAACTACTTTGGTTTCTGCCCGTAGTTCTGCTGTTTGTCTTGGGTACGGCCTGGGTAAACGGACAAGGAAAAAATGAAAAGGTAAAGGAAGAATTAGTTTTTGCCGAAAATGAAGAAATGCAAGAAACAGCTCTAACTAAACTTTTTGATGCGAAAGTGGTGGATAAAGTTGCTATAATTGAAATGCTTGTTCGTGATTCCAATGACAAATCTTCTACGGAGGTTAAGGCAAATTCAAATGCAACGATGAGGGTTGACTACACTTTTGGTTATACAAACCAGGAAGATGCACCAAATGTATCTGACAAACTATCTCAGATATTTAACGAACATCCGGACGATAGTAACAAATTTACTGCATTGCTAAATCAAATGCAATCCAAAACGGATAATCCTCAGAAAATGTGGGCAAGGCTTTATTCACCCAAAAACAATCCAAAAGCACCCCTTTTATTGCTAATATCCTCTACCGAGACTGCCGAAAATATCAATATGAAATCAGCTAATGTTGCCGATGTTATTAAAGAATATTTTCAGTTAGAAGAAAAAGGAATTAATAGTAGAATTTCCGTTGCGGAAATGGTAAGTGAAAAACGCAATTAGATATTACAATTTAATTTTAAAAATGTTGTTTTCAGAAAAGGATATGTGCTTGCAACACATATCCTTTTCTTATTTAAGTAAAATTCAAAAAATAAAACATCAAAGTTATTTCCCGGAAAACAGATAACTTTATCGACCTGAAAGATAATATTGGAATTTCCGCCCGTCACAGATCCCGCTATGCAGGGAATGGGCGACACCTGCTCGTCCGAATGGACGGCATTTTCATAACCGTAGGCGATTTATTCGCCTGCGGTAAAAAACACTTTCCATATCTCCGCCCGAAGTGGCCGCACAGTTTAAAACCGAATTAAGTAGGGTCTGCTGAAAAATATATAATTTCTTTATAATCAATAAAATAATTAATAT
>CAZKZB010000056.1:0-19751 GCA_964557135.1 uncultured Petrimonas sp.
TAATTGATTATCAGTAAGTTACAACCGCACTAAATCTTAGAGGGACAAGTCAGGAGGAAAAGCGGTTTGAAAGGCGTATTTAACATTCTGCTATCAATCTAAACGTAAACACAAATTCCATTTAACCCATCATATCATCAATTCATCTATAGAATTAGCCCATTCGTCTATTTAGTTTTGTATTTGATTTCCTGTTACTTATTTTTGTTTGTAAGTAGCAGGCAGAATAATGTCATTCTCACGACAATAATCAATTATACACGACGCTGCTCAACCTAAGATGAAGAAAATTGGACATATCATTATTCTCTTTTTTTTATCTATTACATGCCTGACGGGACAAACCTCTTCTACAGGAAATATCGTTGGCAAAATAGTAGATAATGATACAAAAAAGCCAATTTTAGATGCTACGATACGCATCCTGAATCAGACTGACAGCACTCTCGTTGTAGGCACCACATCCAACAGCGAGGGTTTATTTTCTATCTATGTTAACCGAGGCTCCTACATTGCTCAAATCTCTTTTGTTGGGTATAAGGATGATTTTAGAAATTTTAAAATTACACCCGATAACCCCATCATCAGAATGGATACAATAACTCTACACGAAGACAATTTATTGCTTGACGAAGCAGTTATTACGGCAAAAGCACCCGAAATTGTAGTCAGAGGAGACACCTTGGAATACAGTGCCGATACCTATAAGGTGACAGAGACTGCTGTTGTTGAAGATTTATTGAAAAAAATGTCGGGAGTGGAAATAGATGAAGACGGACGAATTAAAGTTAACGGAAAGGAGATTAGAAAAATATTGGTGGACGGGAAAGAATTCTTTAGCGATGATCCCAAAATTGCCTCTAAAAATCTCCCTGCGAAAATGGTTGACAAGCTTCAGGTTTTGGACAAAAAGTCGGAAGAGGAAGAGATGACCGGATTTGACGACGGAAATGAAGAGATGGTTATAAACCTTACCGTAAAGCCCAATATGAGACAAGGCGCCTTTGGCAATGCTTTTATCGGTTACGGAAACAAAGACCGATACGAAGCAAATGCTTTGCTTAATTACATGAGGAGTCGTGACCAATTGAGTGTGATGGGAGGATTGAACAACACCAATAACGCCGGTTTTTCTGACCTGGCTTCCGCCATGTTTGGTAGAATGGGAGGAAGAGGTGGTAGAGGCAGATCGCAAGGCGGAAACCGTGGTATTAATAAATCGGGAAATACCGGCTTAAATTTCGCTAAAGAGTTTTCCGAAAAAATCGAAGTTGGAGGTAATATCCGTTACGGTGAAACCAATAATGAGACTGCATCAAAAACTTATACGCAAAACTTTATAAGTAAAGGCGATACCTACGAAAGCGAACAAAACAACTCCCACAACTACAGCCAAAATATAAATATGGACATGAGGTTAGAGTGGAAACCGGATTCATTTACCTCAATTGTCTTTCGGCCAAGTGCATCATATTATCGAAACGAGAGAAAAGAAACCGGCGACTTTTTAACCATACGCGAAAACGGTGACACCATTAACTACGGTAATTCCGATTATTTTTCTCGGGGTGATGGGAAAAATATGAATGGAGCAATCAATATAAACCGTCGTTTGAACAGAAAAGGAAGAAGTATTAGTTTAGGCCTAAATGCCGGAACAAACGACTCAGAAAATAAAGGAACAAATTTATCCAATACTTATTACAACGGCACGCGCAACGATGATATTATCGATCAGCGCATTACGAACACAAGCAAAAGTTCAAACTGGAACGGGTCTATATCGTATGTAGAACCGATAGGAAAGCGTTACTTCTTGCAATTCTTTTATAACTTTCGACAAAACTTTTCTGAATCCGATAGAGATACACGTACTCAAGATGAGTGGGGAAACTATACGGTTTTCGACAAACTATACAGTAAAACGCACGACAACTACTCGGAAAATCAGAATATTGGTTTAAACTTCAGATCGAGAACCGAAAAATACAATTATTCCCTTGGATTTAATGCTCATCCCTCAACATCGAAAAGAAAAACTTTTATTGGCGATTCTCTAATCAACAACGTAAAGCAAAAAGTGGTGAATTACTCGCCAAATGCTCAGTTTAACTACAATTGGACAAGGCAAAAAAACCTTCGATTCAACTACAACGGAAGTACTCAGCAGCCTTCAGTAAACCAAATATCTTCTGTTATCGATGTTACCGACCCGTTGAATATAACATATGGAAATCCGGAGTTAAAGCCATCTTTTCGTCATGGGATGAATTTAAGGTACCAGTATTCGCAACCGGAAAAGAACCGCACATATATGTTAAACAGTAGTTTAAATTTTGTTGTTAACGACATTGTAACCTCCCGTTTTACCGATCAAGCAACCGGACGAAAAGAGAACACCTATAAGAATGTTAACGGGAATTGGTATGCCGACTTACGATTTAACACAACGCAACCATTCAAAAACCCCAAGTTCACAGTTTCCTCTACCTCATATGCAAGCTACAGAAAGAATAACGGTTTTTCGAACAACGAAGAAAATATCAGTCGTCAGATAAATTTGTCGGAAAATATCAATTTTAATTTCAGGTCGGAAAAATTTCTTTTCTCAATTAGGGGAAATGTCTCCTACAATGATGTTAAAAACACACTGCAAGGACAACAAGATCGCGAATTTTTCAATTACGGAGCATCTGCAAACACAACCATTTATTTACCGTATGATTTTAATATTCAGAGTGATATTCGCTACTCCACCAACTCAGGATACTCTGACGGTTTTAAAGAAAACGAAATTTTATGGAATGCTTCCCTTGAAAAGCAATTGTTTAAACAAAAAAACGGAATCGTACGATTTAAAATCTATGATATTTTACAACAAAGAAGCAATATTAGCAGAAATGTATCGTCGAATTTTATCAGAGACACCACAACAAATACGCTGACCAGTTATTTCATTGTTCATTTCGTTTACCGCTTTAACGTATTCAAAGGAGGAGGCTCAAGAGGTGATATGCGTGGAGAAGGAAGAAGAAGCGAGAGAAGCCGCAACTCATCGTTTTAAATTTAAGAGTCGAGTAGCACATATCTCATTGGTTTTAATCTGACGAAATAGATATGGCATCACATCAAACCGCTCGACAACCCGCCATCAATTTGAACAGTTGTTCCGGTAATCGATTGTGCCTGCTCTGAGCAAAGATAGCACACCAAATCGCCCAATTCCTGTGGGTTCATATAACGTTTGTGCGGAAAATCCTGAATGGTTTTTTGTTCGTATTCATCCACAGAAATACCCTCGGCTTGAGAGCGAGCTTGCATCAGCTGGGTAACACGGTCGGTTTTGAAATATCCGGGAGCAACGTTGTTAATCGTAATTCCCTTACCGATAAGTTCTTTGCTGATGGTTTTCGCAAAACTCACCGCAGCCGAGCGGAAAATATTGGATAAAACAAGGCTCGGGATAGGCTCTTTTACGGAAATAGAGGTGATATTCACAATTCTGCCCCACCCGTTTTTCTCCATATAAGGCAAACAGCTCTGTATCATCCGAATGTTATATTTCAACACCGAATTATAGGCATCGTCCACATCGTTCATAGAGACCTCGCGAAAACTGCCCGGTTTGGGTCCGCCCGAATTGTTGACCAAAATATCGATGGTGCCAAACCGCCGAATTGTTTCATCGATAACCCTTCGGTTATCTTCCGCCAACGACATATCCGCCGCAACTGCCAGCGATTCCACGCCCAGCGATTCAATCTCCGCTTTTGTTTTCTGCAATTCCTCTTCGTTTCGGGCGCACAAAACAATGTTCACACCCTCTTTCGCTAACGCGATGGCACACGCTTTTCCCAAACCTTTGCTGCTTCCACCAATAATGGCGGTTTTTCCCTTGATGTTGAAGTTCATATTATAATTGAAGTTGAAATATTGTCGTTTGATAAAATAACCCACAGCTTCCGCCGAAAAACAGATTAGTGCGGACTTATAATCTCTTCCTCTTCTGCCATTTCACATTGGTTTTAAAGGACTCAACTGCAAATATACAATTTTATCCGCACGTGAACGGCTATTTTTTATATCTTTGCACTCTGAAAAAAAACAGAAGTTACAACGCTTCGGCAACGCGAAACCCGTAACGCGAAACTCGTAACTCGTAACCCGTAACCCGATTTATGTCAAAACAGTTCAAACGCACACTCATTACATCGGCATTGCCGTATGCAAACGGTCCGGTTCACATCGGACACTTGGCAGGCGTATATGTTCCTGCCGATATTTACGCCCGATATTTACGCCTCAAAGGTGAAGAAACGCTCTTCATCGGCGGATCGGACGAACACGGAATTCCCATCACCATAAAAGCCCGAAACGAAGGCGTTACGCCTCAGGATATTGTGGACAGATACCACACGCTGATTAAAAAATCGTTCGAGGAATTTGGCATCACTTTCGATATCTATTCGCGTACCACATCGGATATTCACCGCGAAACGGCGTCGGAATTTTTCCTGAAGATGCACGAAAAAGGCGAATTTATAGAACAAGAAAACGAACAATATTACGACGAAGAAGCCCATCAGTTTCTCGCCGACCGATACATTACCGGAACTTGTCCGCATTGCAAAAACGAACACGCCTACGGCGATCAGTGCGAAGCGTGCGGCACATCACTCAACGCCACGGATTTGATAAATCCAAAATCTACATTGAGCGGAAGCGTGCCCGTGATGCGCAAAACCAAACATTGGTACTTACCGCTCGACCAACACGAAGCGTGGCTCAAAAAATGGATTTTGGAAGACCACACCGAGTGGAAAACCAACGTTTACGGACAGTGCAAATCGTGGCTCGACCAAGGATTGCATCCACGCGCGGTGAGTCGCGATTTGGATTGGGGCGTCCCCGTACCACTGCCAAACGCCGAAGGCAAAGTGCTTTACGTGTGGTTCGACGCGCCCATCGGCTACATTTCCAACACCAAAGAGCTGCTGCCCAACGATTGGGAAAAGTGGTGGAAGCACGACGACACCAAAATGGTACACTTCATCGGCAAAGACAACATTGTTTTTCACTGCATCGTTTTCCCCTCGATGCTCAAAGCCGAAGGCTCCTATATTTTACCCGAAAACGTACCTGCAAACGAGTTTCTGAACCTCGAAGGCGACAAAATTTCCACGTCGCGCAACTGGGCGGTTTGGCTGCACGAATACCTGGAAGAGTTTCCGGGCAAGCAAGATGTTTTGCGCTACGTGCTTACCGCCAACGCGCCCGAAACCAAGGACAACGATTTTACGTGGCGCGATTTTCAGGCGCGCAACAACAACGAATTGGTGGCTATTTTGGGCAATTTCATCAACCGCGCATTGGTGCTGACGCAAAAATATTTCGAAAACAAAGTTCCCGCCCGTGGTGAACTTACCGAATACGACCGTCAAACGCTGAAAGAGATGGAAAGCGTGAAACAGTCGCTGGAAAAGAGTTTAGACAGCTATCGTTTTCGTGAAGCGTTGCGCGAAGCGATGAATTTGGCGCGCATCGGCAACAAATATCTCGCCGATACCGAGCCGTGGAAAACGGCGAAAACCGATATGAGCCGCACGGCTACTATCTTGAATTTGTCGCTGCAAATTACCGCCAATCTCTCCATCGCTTTTGAACCGTTTTTGCCGTTTTCGTCGAAGAAAATTATCGATTTCCTAAACATCAACAAGCTGGAGTGGAACCAATTGGGTAATTTCGAAGTGCTGTCTGAAGGGCACGAGTTGGGAAAATCGGAACTGCTATTCGAGAAAATCGAAGACGACGTTATCGAAAAACAGATTCAAAAACTGTTAGACACCAAAAAAGCCAACGAAGCCGCCGAATACAAAGCCAAACCGATTAAAGAAAACGTGGTTTTCGACGATTTTACCAAAATCGATATTCGAGTGGGAACCGTGTTGGAGTGCGAAAAAGTGCCTAAAACCGACAAATTGCTTCGCTTTTTATTGGACGACGGACTCCAAAAACGCACCATTTTGTCGGGCATCGCCGCTTACTATCCCAATCCCGAAGAGTTGGTAGGCAAACAGGTTTGCTTTATTGCCAACTTAGAACCGCGAAAAATGCGCGGCATCCTTTCCGAAGGAATGATTCTATCGGCAGAAAACGCAGACGGAATGCTGTCGCTGGTTCAGCCGTCGGTGGAAGTGAAGCCGGGAAGTACGGTGGGATAAACATCAACTTTGAGAAACAAAAATTTACCTATAAAAAACGGAGCAAGATTTTTCTTACTCCGTTTTTTTTGTGTGCAACACCAATTTCAATTGAATAAAACGCTCAACTTCGCGCTTAGCCCGTGAGTAACGTACTTATCGGGAATCATCAGCGAATACTGCAAACCCAAAGCCGCCCACGGCAATATTTTGAAATCGTATCCGGCGCTTATCAATCCCGAGACACCTAATCCGGTACGGTAAAACGGATGTTTCGATGGCGGATATTTGCTTTGCAACTCACTGTCGTCTATTATGTTGTAATGTATTATTCGGTTGACATCCGATAATCCCAACGCTGCCTGCGCATAAACCGAGTGTCGGTTGGCAATCGGAAGGCGATAGCCTAATCCCGCGGCAAGCGTTGTGTAGTTTATATTGTAAGACACATTGCGCATCAGTGCATCCACTTGCGGATGCCTCATATCTTGGGGATAACCTCTCGCTTCATCGTAATGAAACAGAGCCGTAAAATAGACATTATTTTGCAGATACTTTCGAAATTCGAAACCAAGGTCTAATCCCTGTGTTATGCCTTTTTGCGAAGAATAAGCGTATCCCGCGTAAAAACCAAGTTGTGTTGACGGAGTTTGCGCTTTGACTCCAACACAGAGTGCGAAAGCGAATATAGATAGTGTGATGATTTTTTTCATTGTTACATCAAAAAATTAATGGTTGTTTTTTTTTGGGTTAAAACAAGTACAAAATTTTGGCATTCAGTCCGTGATTGATATCAGGCCAATTGTAATCGATGGTGTAAGCCGCGCCCAGTTCCACATTTTCGGCAATTCGCCG
Organism: uncultured Petrimonas sp.; assembly: GCA_964557135.1. Taxonomy (GTDB): domain Bacteria; phylum Bacteroidota; class Bacteroidia; order Bacteroidales; family Dysgonomonadaceae; genus Petrimonas. Next base: position 7,056 of record CAZKZB010000056.1, read on the forward strand.
GGCATAACCGAAACTTCCGCCAACGGTTTTCGTACTTCCCTTTATGGAAACACGTCCTACTTCGGGAAACTTTTTATTTCCGTATAAATATCCCAATCCCACTTGTCCCTGTAAATACAGCCGATTGAGACTCTCCTTGCGAAGTAAATCCACTCCGGCGCCAAGCTGAAAGCGGAAATTATTTACCGGAAAACTCTCCGTATTAACCAACTCTTTTCCTTCTTGAGTCAGTGTTACTTTCGTATCCACGTTTCTGATATTGGTGTGGAGCGTCCCCAACACATAAACCCGATTACTCAAATGGTAGGTATATTCCGTTCCCAAATTCACACCGAATTTATCGTAATCGTGATTATATCCGACACCCGTAAAAAACGCTACGCGCGACTTGCTTGTTTGTCCAAACATCGCAGCGGTGCATACGGTAAACATAAAAATTGACAGTAGTTTTTTCATACAAATTGTAAAATAATTTAGCATGTAGAAATAGGACGCAAAAGTAGTTTGTTTCCCTCAGAGGAAATATTGAAAAAAATAAAAAAACGCGAAGATAATCCACTTCTCAACATTTCACTTTTTTTAACACCACTCCGTGCAGCGTTTTTTCACTTTCTGCGTCTTACTATAAAGAATAACTCAAACTCAAAAAACTACACATTATGAAAAAATCGTGGATTATTGTACTGCTTCTGGCGGTAAGTTTCGGTGCGTTTGCACAAAAATCGTATAAGGTGATGGGCTGGAAAGTTTCGAAAGAGAAAAGTTACCCGCAAAATGAATTAAAAGTCAATCTTCCGATGCTGATTTTCGCCTCGTATCCCGAAATTACTTACGAACGTATCTTGGATGTAGATATGAGCGTTGGAGCAAGCTTAGGCGCCGGACTGGATACAGACAGATACGGAATGCAATTTGCACTTATGCCCTATTTTCGTTGGTTCTTCGGCGGAAACAACAAATCGATGGATCGCGCGGGAGCCGGTTTTTATTTGGAAGCCAACAGCACACTGTTTTCAGCCAAAGGCAATTCTTTCTTATTTAATGATTACGACGGAAACACGGGAACTACTTCTGAATCTATTTTCGGCGCAGGATTAGGAATTGCTGTCGGATGGAAATATCTGAGTAAAAACAACTGGGTTGGCGATATTACCTATGGAATCGGGAGGGATTTTGTAAACGATGGCGTTTACCCCCGTTTCGGCATTTCTATCGGAAAAAGGTTCTGAGACAGTTTAAACGATAAATATTTTCAAAAAAACAGTGAAGTGTTCGCGCTTCACTGTTTTTTTATTCTCTCTAATCGACAGCTTTCAGGGAAAATCTTGTAAATTTGCACTTTAAACCCGATTTACAATGATGAAATCCGAAAACTTCAAGAAACTGTTGCCCGACGCGCTGGCGATTGTGGCATTTATACTTATCTCGTTTATCTATTTCGCGCCCGCGGTAATGGACGGGCGCGTAATCACGCAGCACGACTCGCTTGCCGCCATCGGACAGGGGCAGGAGCAACGCGATTATATGTCGCGGCACGACGGCGAACGCTCGCGGTGGAATCTCTCCATGTTTGGCGGAATGCCCACCTACCAAATGAGTCCCACCTACAACTCTACCAAGCCGCAAGACGCTGCCAAGAAGCTCTACCAACTGTTTTTGCCTAATTATGTTTTTTTGGTTTTCATCATGCTGTTGGGATTTTATATCCTGATGCGTGCTTTTCGGGCATCACCGCTCATCAGCGCGTTGGGAGCGATAATTTGGGCATTTTCGTCCTACTTTTTCATCATTATCGCCGCCGGACACATCTGGAAATTCATCACGCTGGCGTACATCCCGCCTACCATTGCCGGGTTGGTGTACATTTACCGAAAGAAATACCTGCTTGGCGCGCTGCTGGTTATGATTTTTGTGGCTTTCCAAATATCGGCAAACCACATTCAAATGAGCTATTATTTCTTTTTCCCGATGCTTTTTATGGTCATCGCTTTTGGCGTAGATGCGCTACGTGAAAAAAAATTGGCCGATTTTGCCAAATCAACCGCCGTGCTGGTGGTTGCCGGACTGGTGGGCGTGGCGGCAAATACGTCGAGTTTGTACCATACGTGGGAATATTCCAAAGAGACGATGCGAGGAAAATCGGAACTCTCGCATCACGGCGCCGAAAACAAGTCGGACAACGGGTTGGAGCGCGATTACATTACGGCGTGGAGCTACGGCGTGGGCGAAACGTGGACGCTGCTTGTGCCCAATACCAAAGGCGGAGCCTCGGTACCGATGGCGAAAAACGCCAAAGCGATGGAAAAGGCGCGTCCCGAATACCGCGAGTTGTACAGCCAAATCGGGCAATATTGGGGCGAGCAGCCCGGAACATCGGGTCCGGTTTACGTGGGCGCGTTTGTGCTCACACTCTTTATTTTGGGGCTTTTTATCGTAAAAGGTCCTATGAAATGGGCGCTTCTGGCCGGAACTGTTTTCTCGATACTCTTGTCGTGGGGCAAAAACTTTATGCCGCTTACCGATTTCTTTATCGACCACGTGCCGATGTACAATAAATTCCGCACGGTTTCGTCTATTCTTGTGGTCGCCGAGTTTACCATTCCGCTTTTGGCTGCCCTTGCAGTAAAGGAACTTTGTACACAAAAAGCCGAAGAACGGAAAAGAAACATAAAATATTTGGCTATCAGCGCGGGAATTACCGGAGGATTTGCGGTTTTGTTCTCACTCCTTCCCGAAATGTTTTTCTCCTCTTTCGTTTCAACTTCTGAAAGACAAGCGTTGCAATCGCTTCCGGCGGAGCATATACAGCCCGTAATAAATAATTTGACATATATGCGCGTATCGATGTTTACAGCGGACGCGTGGCGGAGTTTTTGGGTCATCTTAATTGGGTTTTTCTTGACATTCGCGCTCATACAGCAGAAATTTAAAGCACAATGGCTCATTGGCGGTATTTTGGTTCTTTGTCTGGCGGATATGTGGACGGTAAACAAACGCTATCTGAACGACGACGATTTCACGCCAAAATCCGCTCAAACACAGCAATTTGCCAAATCACCCGCCGATGAATTTATTTTGCAAGATACCACAAAATATTATCGTGTGCTCAATATGGCAACCAGCACGTTCAACGACGGCGTTACGCCTTATTATCACAAGGTTATCGGCGGATACCACGCGGCGAAACTGCGCCGATATCAAGATTTAATCGATGTACATATCGGCAAAGAGTTGCCCGCGCTACAACAGAACATCGTTCAAACGCAAGGCGCGTTGGATTCGGTCAATACCGACGGATTCAAGGTGCTGAATATGCTCAACGCCAAGTGGATAATTATGCCCACGCAAGGCGGAACCGTTCCCATAGAAAATCCGCACGCGATGGGGAATGCCTGGTTTGTGGATGAAATTCAATATACCGACAACGCCGACGCCGAAATCGACGCGCTCGCCGCCATCGATTTACGCAAGCAAGCCGTTGCCGACAAGAAATTTCAATCCGCTTTGCAGGGCTTCAACGTTTCGAAAGCCGATTCGGCATCCGTAATTCGTTTGGCAGACTACGATTCAGACTACATTCGCTATCAAGCCGATGCGAAAAAAGATGAACTCGCTGTTTTCTCCGAAGTGTATTATCCCAAAGGGTGGCAAGTAACCATCGACGGAAAACCCGCGCAAATGCTGCGTGCCAACTATACGCTTCGCGCGCTACCCATTCCGGCGGGAAAACACGAAATTATGTTCCAATTCAAACCCAAAAGCATCAATATCACGGATACCATCGCTTATATCGCGCTGGCAATAATGATAATAACGGCGGGATGGATTGTTTTTAAGGCATTAAGAAAAGAAAAAAGAAGATAATTATCGGTTAAAAATCTGTATCAAAGAGGAACGATGTTAAGGTTTTTCAGGAAGTGATACATTGAACTTCAAATTGAAGCGAAGCGGAAATCCCGCTCCGCGGGACATTAAACTTTAAACATGAACTACCAACAAATCTTTCAAGAAATCTACAACGAACTTCAACACATTGAAGACACCGGACATGTAGCCGATTATATTCCCGAACTGGCACACATCAACCCAGATCAATTCGGAGTACATCTAACCACAGTCAGTGGCGAATATTCCGCCTTCGGCGATTCCGATGTTCGGTTCTCCATTCAAAGTATCGCTAAGGTATTTTCGTTTGTGCTTGCCTATTCTCGGGTGAAAAGCAATATTTGGGAACGAATGGATTTGGAGCCCGCCGGAACTCCTTTCAACTCGCTCATACAATTGGAGTACGACAAGGGAATCCCCCGAAACCCGTTTATCAATGCCGGCGCCATCGTGGTGTGCGACATTTTAGTAGATGAATTGGCTTCTCCCAAGGAAAACGTACTTTCTTTCATCCGCAGCCTGTCGAAGAACAGCGCCATCAATTATAATCCCACCGTGGCGCATTCCGAAAGGAAAACCGGTTTTCGGAACTACGCGCTGGTGAACCTGATGAAATCTTTCGGAAACATCAGAAACAATATTGATAAAGTAATGGATCTTTATTTCACCATCTGCTCCATAGAAATGAGTTGCCGTGAGCTATCGGACGCGTTTCTTTTCCTCGCCAACAACGGCATTGTCCCCCACTCCGGCGAACAAATTCTATCGCCCAGCCGCACCAAACGCACCAACGCGCTGATGCAAACCTGCGGCTTTTACGACGAAGCCGGGCAATTCACTTTCAAGGTCGGACTTCCCGGAAAAAGCGGCGTGGGCGGTGGAATCGTCGCCGTGCATCCCGAAAAATACTCCATCGCCGTTTGGAGTCCGCGTCTTAACAAAAAAGGGAACTCCTACAAAGGAATGTTGTTTCTGGAAGAATTTACCACAAAAACAAAATTATCGATATTTTGATTACGCTCTTGTTCTATGAAAACTAAAATCGGCATTTATCCGTCATTACTAATCGTTTATCTTTTCATTGCGGTGACAACGCACGCACAAACATCCGCCATAAACAACATATACGAAGTGTTGGATACAGTTGGAATCCGAAAAAATAATAGGATAACACTAAGCGTCAAGTGGTTGAACGACACAATTGATGTAACGCAATCCCTCAAGCCTAACGAATGCGACACTTTTTCGGTCGACAATGCCAAAGTAGTACTTTCCTACGGGCCAAATTGTTTTGCACATGCTATAGACTCTTATTTCAAGTTCAATGATATGAATCTATCCGATTTATTCGATAAAAAAACGGTTATTTTCACTGAGGCGTTGATGAAAATTCTGGAAAATTCCTTTTATAAAGTGCAAGAATTTCAGGTAAAAAACAAACGATTAAAGAGGCAAAAAGAACTGAAGGAGAACTCCGTTTTGGTATTTAAAAATCAATACGAAACCATCAGTCACGCTATTTATTACGGCAACGGAGTGTTTTACACAAAAAACGGTATGTTCCCTGTTCAACAGTTTACCAATATCAACAAAATAATAAAAACATATTGGGATACAAAAACCATCGATGTGTACCAACTTTCACCCGAGAAAGAAGAAAAGTTCAAGGAGAATTAATTGCAAGATTACCTGTTTTTAGGATTTCGAAGTTAGGGATTTCTTAACTTAAATCTTACCCTCCATCTTCCATCGGTAAAATCGTGGCTGATAATTTCGAATCGACCTATTTCCGATGTATTTTCCACATGCGCTCCAATGCACGCGCAAACATCGTAATCGCCCACCCTGACAATGCGCAGCGTTTCCGAAACATTATCCGGAAGTTTCGACAAATCCACAATTTTTGCAGCTTCGGAAATAGGCAAAAATGCTTCTGAAACCAGCAAGTTTCGGGCGATAACCTCATTTACTTTCGTCTGAATACTCTCTACCTGTTCATCGGTAGGCGCTTGCGGCAAAATGTAATCGGCTTTGCTCTTTTTCCTTTCTATATGGGTATTGCGAGAACGCGCACATCCAAACATCCTGACCATGGTCTGGTTCAAAATGTGTTCGGTAGTATGCATGGGCGGATATTCTTGTTTGTTGTGTTTGTTGAGTTCCATCTTTTTTCTTTAAAAAGCACAAAGATAAAAAAACAGGACAGATTTTGGAAGATTTTAAGCAACAGTGTTTCGAAAAGCGACAATTACTAAGCCTTTTTCGACGTCAACATGTTATTTTCGCCGGGTTCATTGGCATATATCACACGCGTATCCGGCTCTGTTAACAAGATAAGCCAACATTATGCACACAACGATTTTCATTTCCCTTCACCTTCTTGATACGAAAGATACGAAATGGGCTATCTCAAAAGCAAAACCTACTATCAAATTGTCATACTGAATGGATCCGCCAATTGGCGAGAAATGAAGTATCTATAATTGTGACGAATAGATTCTTCTCTGCGTTCAGAAATCGAAGATTCGCCCTTAGGCAATGACAAAATGAAACTGCAGGAATACTTTTGTTACAGCCCAATTCAAAATCCTCTCCTCCAATCTGTTTAAAAAGTATGTGGAGGATTAAAACGGTAATTTCCCGGTCATGTTGAGCGGAATAACGTCTTTTACCGTGAGTACATTTCCACTAACCGAAAACCGGATATCGAAACCGGCAAACGAAAATCCGTAAACTCGTGCGGCATCGTTCTGATACGACGGTCGAGGGTCGAGCGACAACAGTTCTATAATCGTTTGTCGCTTTTCCGCGGGAAATCTGTATTGAAGATTTTCGGGGAAAATCACGTTTAAGCGTTTCTCTTTTAAGGTATCGGTGAATCCGCCGACAGCATCGGGATGTGAGTCGGTGTAAGGAATGTAAGGCTTTATATCGAAAACAGGGGTTCCGTTCATCATATCCACACCCGATACATGAAGTACCGGGCCTTGCTCGGTGTGTAAGTCCACTTTGTCTAACTTTACCACCGACAACCCAATGGGATTCGGACGAAAAGGGGAACGTGTGGCAAAAACGCCCATTCGGGTATTTCCGCCCAAACGAGGCGGACGCACGGTGGGTGACCAACCGTCGCGTATGACTTCCGAAAACTCCCAAATAAGCCAAATGTGCGAAAAATCTTCTATTCCTCTCAACGCTTCCGCGTTTCTGTATTCCGGCTCAAAAACGATGGTTCCTTTTAACGATTCCACCATATCGCTCTGTCGGGGAATGCCAAATTTAGTGGGGAAATCGGTATAAATGCGTGCGATGGGATTCATTGGATTTGGGATTTGAACGTTTGGGGTTTGAACGTTTGAGGTTTGACGTTTGGGGTTTGGGTTTGAACGTTTGAGAGGTTACTGGGCATCCGACGCCCTGCTTCCGGAATCAATCTCTTTCACCACCAACGATGCCAACGTCATTCCAAACATTGCCGGCAGGTACGACATTGTACCGTTAATTCGTATTTTATTCGTATCCCACTGTGAAACAGAAGCATTATCCTTCTCTACAACAAGTTTATCGCCCCTATTTTCACCCGGTTCGTCGCTGTAAACGCAAAGAAATTTTTTCTCCACACCGCCCTGTTTCTTAATTCTCGTGCGAAGCGCCGCTCCTAACGGACATCCTTTCACTTTCCAAAACTCATCCACCCGAATTCGCGACGGGTCAATCTTTAACGCCGCTCCCATGGATGAAAAGAGAGTGCCCGGCATTTGCGCGGCAAAACGGATTAGGTGCACTTTATTGGCGAGGCTGTCTATGGCATCGATGATGAAATCATACGTTTCGAGTCGGAAAGATTCGGCGGTTTCAGGACTATACACCGCTTGCAAAGCCACGATTTCGGCGTGCGGATTAATTTCGAGCAAGCGTTCTTTCAGTACATCTACTTTTACTTGCCCCACCGTTTCGGTGGTAGCCATCAATTGACGGTTGATATTGGTAACGGCAATTTTATCGGAATCGACCAATGTAACGTGTCCGATTCCGCTGCGCACGAGCATTTCGGCGCACCAGCTCCCTACCCCGCCCACGCCAAAGACAATAACCCGCTTTTGAGCGGCAAGTTTCAAAAAGCAGTCACCCATCAGAAGTTCGGTACGTTGAAATATTTCTTTTTCTGTAACCATAAGTCGTTTAGAGAAATCGATTACCACGATATTAATTTTGCAGACAATTTAACCAACCACTTGCGCGGCATGAATCGAACAGAATTTGCCACCAATCGATTCAGCATGCCGTGAATCACCAACGGTTTTCCCTTCATCATGGCCATGTAACCAAACTCCACCACTTCTTTCGGCGAAGGAGTTTTCATATCTTTCAGAATTCCGTTCGGATGCTGCATACGGGCTGCTTTTCCAAAATTGGTACTGACGGGACCGGGGCAGAGTGCGGTAACGGTAATACCGTGCTGGCGAAGTTCATGACCAATAGCTTGAGAAAAACTTGTCACGAAGGATTTCGACGCGAAATAGACCGACATTCGGGGGCCGGGTTGGAATGCTGCGGTAGAAGCCACGTTCAAAATCTTGCCCGATTTTCGAGGAATCCAATCCTGAACAAAAAGATGACAAAAGTGCGATAAAGCGCTAATGTTCAAATCAATCATCTGCTTATGCCTTGTCCATTCGGTATCGGCAAAATATCCAAAGTCGCCAAACCCGGCGTTGTTCACTAAGTAATCCACTTCTACTCCGGCTGCTTTAATTTCGTCGTAAACCGATTGTACATTTTCCGATTTTGTCAAGTCTTTAGCAAAAGTCAGTACAGAAATTCCAAACGCGTTTTCCAGTTCGTCTTTCAATTCATTCAATTCTCTTGCGCTGCGGGCGACGAGAACTAAATTTGTATTTTTAGAGGCGAACAATCGGGCAAATTCTGCTCCCAATCCTCGCGATGATCCTGTTATTAATGCTGTTGGCCTCATTGAAGCTAAGTTTTGGAATAAATTTAAACTTTTTACCTACACAACGGTCAAACAAGTAGATAAGTAAATTTGTGAATTAATTTAATTGGGTTCTAATTGATTGAGCGCGCATTGATTGTGAAATTAGTGCGCGTTCGCTTTTTGTAATGCTTCGCGATAAATAAGTTAAAACTTGATAGCGTTTCGCGATAATGTTCCGCTATTGCGGAACGATAGAGCTTCGCTGATAAACCCTTCCCTTGCTAACTTGTAAGCTACGGTGGCGTTTGGAGACCCGTTCTCTAAGGGATAATCTATCTATTTTCAAGCCCTTTTCCTTGCTTTGTCTATCCTCAAAAAGATAAACAATAAAATCGTAAATCCCCACAACGACGAACCGCCGTAGCTAAAAAACGGCAGCGGAATTCCGATAACCGGCATAATGCCTATCACCATACCGATATTTACCAACAGGTGGAACAAAAAAATACTCACCACCCCGTAACCGTACACGCGTCCGAACGTGGTAGTTTGGCGTTCCGCCAAGGAAATGAGCCTGAGAATAAACACGGCAAAAAGCACAAGAATAAGCGTTGAGCCGATAAAACCCCATTCTTCGCCTATGGTGCAGAAAATAAAATCGGTATCCTGTTCGGGAACATATTTCAACTTGGTTTGCGTGCCGTTCAAGAAACCTTTCCCGAACATTCCGCCTGAACCAATCGCAATTTTCGACTGACCGACGTGATAACCCGATCCGCGCAAATCCTGTTCCATGCCCAGCGTCACTTTTATGCGCATTTGCTGATGCGGCTGCAATACATCGGTAAAAACATATTCACTGGATTCCACAAACGCGAACGAACCTATCACGAACAGCAAAATGTAGAGATAAATCTTCCTTCTGAATCGAAGCGCCAGATAACCTAAGTAAACCGCAACCAATCCGAGTGCTACAAGCGCCATCAAACCGATATTGACAGGGAGTTTAAGGATATGCAGAATCAACCCTACAACAGAAACAATCAAACCCAACCCGATAATCATGAATACCACCTCCCGACGTTTCACGTAGTTCCACACCATACCCGCTGCAAAAATAATGATGAGTGTAATCGATACGACTTCCCCAACGGATAACAAGCCAAGTTGTAAATCGGAAAATCGGATGGCAAGCACGAAATATACGATAGCCGCGACTCCCATAAAAAGAAATCCGCCGGGCAGTCCTTCGCGGTACAATACAAAAATCAGACTTAGGTAAACCAATGCTGTGCCGGTTTCGCTTTGCAAAATCACCAACACCAAAGGAAGTAAAATAAGCGCCGTTACCATCATCAGGTTTTTCCTTTCCATCAACCGGAAATTGTAAACGTTGAAAATCTTAGCAAGCGTCAGGGCAATAATAAACTTCATAAATTCGGCAGGCTGCAACCGAACCGGACCCATCACGAGCCACGAACGAGAGCCGTTTATCTCGGGTGCGACTATCAGCGTGATTACCAGCAATCCGATGCCGAAAACATACGCTAAAAGAGCATACGTTTCGTAAAATGAAGTGTCAATTTTGATAAGGACAAAGGCAAGCAGCAAGGAGGTTCCCATCCAAACAAGTTGCATGCCGGCACGCCCCGAAAGATCGAACATACTAACGGCGTTCTCCAAGTCGAAACTGGCTGCGTAAATGTTAAACCATCCCAGAACAACAAAAGCCAGGTACATGATCACAATAAACCAATCCACTCTTCCCTTTTCCTGTATCTCCTTAGTCACTCTGTACATCTCTAACTTGGGTTGTAGTTGAATCTATTCGTTGAATGGGTGCATTTCTTCTGTACGCAAAAGGCAAAATAACTCTACTGGCGATAGTTTTTTCCAAAAACTGATCCTGCGGCATAATTTCACCCATCATATATTTTTGCAACATTAATCTGGCAATGGGAACCGCATTCCTGGCTCCAAACCCACCGTTTTCCACAATTACGGCAATGGCAACTTGCGGATCGTCTTTGGGCGCAAAACCGATAAAAAGCGAATGGTCGTCACCGTGCGGGTTTTCGGAAGTCCCGGTTTTTCCACAAACAGTTAAATGAGGCTCCATGTTTATTCGACGACAAGTTCCACCGGTCACTGCACCGGCCATACCTTCTACCGTCAGCTCGAAATGTTGGCGGCTGATGCCGGATTCTCTTCGTGTGCTGTAAAGCGTATCTAATGGAGCTCCTTTACGGGCTTTTACCACGTGTGGCTTGTAATAATACCCCCGATTAGCCACAATAGCCGCAAAATTGGCTAACTGCAAAGGCGTACTTAATATCTCGCCTTGTCCTATAGCGATGGAAATAATATTATGCGCATTCCATCGGTCATTTTTAAACGCTCTTGTATAGAATTTATCGGTAGGAATAAAACCACTTTTTTCAGATGGGAGATCGATATCGGTTTTATTGCCGAAACCCAAATCAGTCATATGTTCTTTCCAAACTCCAAAAGCATCGATAGTGCTGTTGTATTTTGTACGGTTGCCGAGCATAGCGTTAAGTCCGTAGCAGAAAAATGAATTGCACGACGTTGTCAGCGCGTACTGTAACGCCGTAGGCGACGCGTGCCCGTGACACCGAGGACGGCCACCCAAGGGCGGATATCCGCCGTAGCAACTGTATCGGGTTTCGGGTGTAATAATTCCTTCTTCCAGAAAAATTAGTCCCTGCGTGGGTTTAAAAGTCGATCCGGGCGGATACGTTCCGGAAACAGCCCTGTTAAATAGTGGTTTATAAGGATCTCGTTCGAGCGCAAGGTAATTTTGGACAAAGCTTTTACCGGTCAAAATCGACGGGTCATACGATGGGGCAGCCACCATACAGAGAATTTCACCTGTATTGGGTTCAATCATAATAATAGAACCGGTTTTATTCTGCATCAAGTATTCACCGTAAGCTTGTAAATTTATGTCAATGGCAAGCGTTAAATCTCGTCCCGAGACAGGCATTTTATCAAACTCACCGTCGCGGTATTTTCCTTGCACACGGCCGTGCGCGTCGCGAAGAAGCACCTCTACCCCTTTTTCGCCGCGTAGGTCTTCTTCGTGAGAGAGTTCTATTCCCGATTTACCTACATAATCGTTACGGGCATAATACGGATCAGCAGCCAACTTGTTTTGGTCCACTATACCCACGTAGCCCAAAATTAACCCCATATTAGGGTAATTGTATTGCCGTTCGGTACGACTTTGGATATAAATCCCGGGGAATTTATACAACTTTTCCTGCAACAATCCGTACTCTTCCACATCGAGTTGCGACATGAAAATTTGAGGAGTATAGGAAGAATAGCCTGGATTTTTGCGACGGTCGCGCATATCGTTGTCCAATTGATGAAACTGCTCCATGTCGATATTGAGCGTGTTACAAAAATCGAGCGTATCAAACTGTTTCATTTCGCGCACAACCATCATCACATCATACGTGGGCTGGTTGTAAACTACCAATTCGCCGTTCCTGTCGTATATCGATCCCCGTGCCGGATATAGTGTTTTTCTGTAAAAGGCATTACTGTCGGCATAACTGCGATATTGAGGGCTTAGAATCTGTAAATTAAAGAGTTGAACAGCATACACCGATACCATCACCATCACAATGGCTGCAATGATGTACTTTCTTTTCGCGTATGGTTTGCCGGCATTTGCCAATTTAGTTCTTTTTTAGAATAAATAATTCGACAAAAAATCGTCTTAGCTTTAAATTAGTAAATGATTAGAGATTATCTTGATTAGTTTATTATATGCTTAATTTACAGTAATATCACACCTGAAAGGTGTTATTTTCGTTATCCGCCAGCTGGCGGACGGCGACCTACGG
>CAZKZB010000057.1:0-19540 GCA_964557135.1 uncultured Petrimonas sp.
TTATTGTACTTTCCCACAAAAAACCGAAACACCCCGTCATTCTCACTATTTTTTTGTAATTTTGAGCGTTTTTTCGAAAAGCACACTTCGAAAGTGCGCAAATTTACAGAACAATGAACATTTCATACAACTGGCTGAAAGATTATCTGCAATTCGATCTTTCGCCACAAGAAACGGCAGACGCGCTCACGTCCATCGGGTTAGAAGTTGGAACGGTAGAAGAAATTCAAACCATCAAGGGCGGTTTGGAAGGATTGGTAATCGGCGAGGTGCTGACCTGCGTTAAGCATCCCAACTCCGACCACTTGAGCCTGACTTCCGTAAACATCGGAAACGGCGAAGAACCGCTTAAAATTGTTTGCGGCGCACCCAATGTGACTGCCGGACAAAAAGTGGTGGTAGCTACCGTTGGCACGAAACTCTACTCGGGCGACGATGTATTTACCATAAAATGCTCCAAAATTCGCGGCGAAGAGTCATTCGGAATGATTTGCGCCGAAGACGAAATAGGCATCGGCACCTCGCACGACGGAATTATTGTGTTGCCCGCTGATGCTGTTCCCGGCACGCTTGCCAAAGATTACTACAACATAAAAAGCGATTATGTGCTGGAAGTGGACATCACGCCCAACCGCGTGGATGGCGCGTCGCACTTTGGCGTTGCCCGCGATTTGGCGGCACATCTTCGTCAAGCCGGAAAACCGCACAATCTCACCAAACCTTCGGTTGAGGGATTTGCCATTGATAAAAAAGAGGGTGGAATAGATGTTTCGGTTGAAAACACCGAAGCCTGCCCCCGATATTCGGGTCTTACCATCCGCGGCGTTGAAGTGAAAGAAAGCCCCGATTGGCTGAAAAACAAACTGTTGCTTATCGGACTTCGTCCCATCAATAATATTGTGGACATTACCAACTTCGTGTTGCACGAAGCCGGACATCCGCTCCACGCGTTCGACATCGCGCAAATCGAGGGAAACAAAGTGGTGGTACGCACTTTGCCCGACAAAACAAAATTCACAACCCTCGACGAGGAAGAGCGCGAGCTCAACAGCCGCGACCTGATGATTTGCAACGTAGAAGAAGGCATGTGCATAGCGGGAGTTTTTGGCGGACTAAAATCGGGAGTAACGGAAACTACTACGGATGTATTTCTGGAATCAGCTTATTTCAATCCCACGTGGGTGCGTAAAACCGCCCGGCGCCACGGATTAAATACCGACAGCTCGTTCCGTTTCGAACGCGGCGCCGATCCCAACAACACGGTTTATGTGCTAAAACGTGCGGCAATGCTTATCAAAGAGCTGGCAGGCGGAGAAATTGAGGGTGAAATTCGCGACATTTATCCCGCACCGATTGAAAAACCACGGGTTACGCTCTCGTTGCAAAAAACAGAATCGCTTATCGGCAAACCTATTCCGACGGAAACAATAAAAGACATTCTCGAAAGTTTAGACATCGAAGTTGAAAATGAGTCGGACAACGAACTCATATTGCGCATCCCAACGTATCGGGTAGATGTGCTGCGCGATGTGGACGTTATCGAAGAAATTCTCCGCATTTACGGATACAACAACATCGATTTCAGCGATTCGCTCAAAGCCAACCTGTCGTATCAAACTCCAACCGATACGAAGCATAAATTGCAGACGCTTATTTCGGAACAGCTTACTGCAAGCGGATTTGACGAAGTGATGAACAATTCACTCTCCAAAAAATCCTATTACGAATCATCGGAAACATATCCGCTCAGCCGATGCGTGCAACTGCTTAATCCGCTCAGCAACGATTTGGGAGTGATGCGTCAAACGCTTCTTTTTGGCGGTTTGGAAAACATAGAATACAACCGCAACCGCAAGCATCTCGATTTGCATTTTTACGAGTTCGGCAACTGTTATTTTTTCGATGCGGAAAAGAAAAACGACGAGAAAATTCTTTCCGGATATTCCGAAGAAACTTATCTGGGATTGTGGATTTGCGGAAACAGCAACTCAAAAAACTGGACAACAGCTCAAACCGAAACTTCTGTGTTTCAGTTGAAAGCGCATGTTGAAAACATTTTGAAACGATTGGGTTTTACTCAAAACCAGGTTGTTTTCGAACCGTTGCAATCGGAAAATTATTCCGCAGGAATGAGTATGCGAACCCACAACAGGCAACTCGGACATTTTGGAATTATTTCGAATAAGTTGTTGAAAAAATTCGATATCGACACCGATGTTTTCTTCGCCGAATTCAATTGGGACGTAGCTTTAAAAGAAGTCTCGAAAAAAGAGATAAGGTTCACGGAAATATCCAAATTTCCGCCCGTAAGTCGCGACTTCGCGTTGCTTATCGATAAAAACATCACCTTTGCGCAAATCGAGCAAATTGCCAAAAAATCGGAAAGAAAACTCCTGAAAGAAGTTTCTCTCTTCGATGTGTACGAAGGCAAAAATCTGCCCGAAGGCAAAAAATCGTATGCCGTTAACTTTGTGCTGCAAGACGAAGATAAAACGCTCAACGACAAACAAATTGATGCCGTGATGCAGAAAATCCGTCACAATTTGGAAAAGGAATTGGGAGCGCAATTAAGATAAAGCGCTTTGTAGAGACGCAATGCACTGTGTCTCACACTTAACGGAACAAGTTGCAAACTTGCGCCAACAAAAACTTTCTAACATCCAAAGGAAATTTACAAAATTTAAATAACAACACAAAAAGCCAATAGCTAAAAGCTAACAGCCAAAAGTAAGAAATATGGGAAGAGCATTTGAATATAGAAAAGCAAGAAAAATGAAACGCTGGGGCAACATGGCCCGCGTGTTCACAAAATTGGGAAAAGAGATAACCATAGCCACAAAATCGGGCGGCCCCGATCCGGATACCAATCCGCGTTTGCGCGTGCTTATTCAGCAAGCGAAAAAAGAAAACATGCCCAAAGACAACGTGGAACGAGCCATTAAAAAAGCTACCGAAAAAGACTTTTCCGACTACAAAGAAATGGTTTACGAAGGTTACGGCCCGTTTGGCATTGCCATTGTGGTGGAAACCGCTACCGACAACCCTACACGCACGGTGGCTAACGTTCGCAGTTATTTCAACAAACACGGCGGTTCGCTGGGAACAAGCGGAAGTTTGGAATTTCTCTTCGATCACAAGTGCGTATTTAAAATTGCATCCAAAGAAGGCGTTTCGCTCGAAGACTTGGAACTGGAATTAATTGACTACGGGGTGGATGAAGTGGAAGTGGAAGATGAAGACATTGTTCTGTACGGCGAATTTAAATCGTATGCCGAGATTCAATCGTATCTCGAAGAAAACGGCTTTGAAATCCACTCTGCCGAATTTGAACGCATCCCCACCGACACCAAAACCCTGACCGATGAACAGCGTGAACAAATCGAAAAACTACTCGAAAAGTTTGAGGATGATGACGATGTGCAAAACGTTTTTCATAATATGGAGTAATGGCGGAGAGCCATGAGCAGAGAGCGTAGAACCAAAACGGGGAGTTGAAAAATAAATTTCAGCTCCCCGTTTTGGTTCCTATCGTCTTTCATAATGCGTCAGACGCGACGTGAAAATTCAACGAAAAAGTCTAATTGTCTTATAGTCTTTATCGTCTGTCTTGGTTCTTTTATCTTTGTTCTTGGCTCTCAAGATAGTACCTGTCCAACGCCTCTTTTGCCGCCACAAACGAGCTTTTTCGTGCCGAAAGCACATCGATTTCCAATTGCGGCATTAGTTTTTCAATTTCCGGATTTTGATAAAAATCGTTGCGCAACCGTTCGTTAATAGTCTCGTACATCCAATATTTAGACTGCTTGTTGCGGCGCGTATCGAAATAATTATTTTCCTTTACAAAATCCACATAACGGTGAATCATGTCCCACACCTCATCGATGCGCAAGCTGTAATAACCGGAATAGGTAAGCACTTCGGGCGACCAACCCGATTCGGGCATCGGAAACAGATGCAGTGCGTTGCGTAGTTGTCCTTGTGCGATGTTGGCATTCTCAACATTATCGCCGTCGGCTTTGTTAATGGCAATTCCGTCTGCCATTTCCATAATTCCGCGCTTGATACCTTGCAGCTCATCGCCTTGCCCGGCAAGCTGAATCAGAAGGAAGAAATCCACCATGGAGTGAACGGCGGTTTCCGACTGTCCCACCCCGACGGTTTCCACAAAAATATAATCGAATCCGGCGGCTTCGCACAAGATAATGGTTTCGCGTGTTTTGCGCGCCACACCGCCCAACGAACCGGCCGAGGGTGAAGGACGAATAAACGCGTTTTCTTGCACCGACAGCTTTTCCATGCGGGTTTTATCGCCCAAAATACTGCCTTTGGTGCGCTCGCTCGACGGGTCTATTGCCAACACAGCCAGTTTGTGTCCTCTTTCCACCAAATACATACCGAAGGCATCGATAGAAGTACTTTTTCCTGCTCCCGGGACGCCTGTAATGCCCACACGGATGGATTTTCCGGAATAGGGCAGACACTTCTCGATAATTGCCTGTGCTAAAAGCTGATGCTGCGGTTTGGAGCTTTCTACCAACGTAACCGCGCGACTGAGTATGGTAATATTTCCGTCGAGGATTCCGGCAACATAGTCGTCCACCGAAAGTTCTTGTATTACTCTTCGTTTCAGATAAGGATTTATACTTGGTGGTTGGGTTACGCCTTTATTTACGTTTAATCCCATATATTTCGGATCGTTTTCAGGATGCTTCATAGTATATTAAAAATAAAAAACCGAATAAACTCTTTTTACAAAGATACTCTATTCGGCTTACTTTATAAACTAAAGACGAAATAAAATTTATTTCCTTGGTGTTACATTTCCTTTAATTGTCAGAATATATACGGTATCGGGCACGTTTGTGTACACGGTTACCGTTTTGCTAAACTTACCGGGACGCGCCACGGTGGAGTATCTCGTGTCAATTTTTCCACTTTTGCCGGGCAATATCGGTTCTTGCGTATAACTTGGCGTGGTACATCCACACGATGTAGAAACACGTTGTATAATCAGCGGGCTTTTTCCCGTGTTGGTAAATTCAAATTGCGTGGTAACGGCTCCAATCTCTTCTTTGATGGTTCCGAAATCGTGCACGTTTTTCTTGAAATTCGCATTGGGCTTGGCTTGTGCAAATACTGCCCCGCTCAATAATACGCTGAAAGTCAGCAAAAGTCCTAATTTTTTCATTGTTTTATTGTTGTTTTTATTGTTATTTTGTCCAATCTTCTATTTTGATGTTTTTGATTCTATTCAAGTGTTTTGAATTATTTGTAACCATAATCAAATTATTACGAACAGCTGACGTACCAATAAGTAAATCAAAGTCATCAATTCTTAATCCCTCTTTTTCTAATCTTACTCTTTCGAGTGCATATAAATCTAAAGACTCAAAAATTGAAATTACATTTACGTTTTCTATAAACTTGTTTATTAATTGGTGATGATACTTAGGTTTTGAACTTTTCTCTGCTCCATATTTCAATTCGGCAACAGTAATCTCGGAGATGAAACAGTTTTTTAATTGAACATCATCAATTTTAGCCGCCACCTCATGATCGCCTCTAAATAGAAACACAACTATATTTGTATCAAGCAGGTACATATCAGAATTGTTCTAATTTTCTGTCGAAATATCTTGACTTTCTAATTTCTTCAGCCATTTCCTCCGGAGACAATTCGGATTTCCATTTTCCACTAAAATCAGAAGCCGTAACCTTTTTCGATTTTGTTTCTTTTATCGACTTCGAAAGCCGAGCAATCAAATCCAGCTTATCATCCATACTTAAATGTTTAAGCATATTGAAATAAGAATCGACAACTAATTCATTCCGTTCCATAATTCGTTACAGTTTCATCAAATAAATCAGACACAAAATTAATCAATTAGTTTAAAATCAGAATATTTTTTATTGGATTATATTTCTTCGCTTTGTTTCAAGATTTCGTTTTCTATCGTGGGAGAAACACGAAAGTCACATATTCTTAAAACTTCATCTGTAACTGCCGCAATTTCAAGCATTGGCTATATCATTCTTTAGATCATCAACCGACGTACTGAATACCGAAACACCATATAAACCCAATATTTCTATGAAAGCCCGTTTTGAAAGCTTAACCATTTCGGCAGCTTGTCCGGCAGACAATAATTCATCCTCATACAGTTTTGTAGCCAGATAAACTGACACATTAAACTGTTTCGTATTTATACTACTTGGTATTTGAAGTGTTATTTCATTCATTTTCTGGGATTTTACTGTTGCAGAATTGGCGTTCAACTTTTTTTGCTCAGTCCTCAAATCATTTATTTTCATCCGCCAATTCAAGCAAACGAGATACGAGTTTAGTGCTAAACCAACTCCCTTTTTCCTGCATTTCTGAGATTAAATCTTTCACAGATGGAATCAAACCTAACTTTTTTGCTTTCAGAAGCACTCCCAATGTTCCGGTTATTTTCAGATTCAGTTGTTTTGCATATCTTCGCCCACTATTTCATCTATAATTACTAAATCAGCATTTATTTCTTTCGAAAGCAATAACACTTCTGCCTCTCCAACATCTAAATCAACGAAATAAGTCAACGAATCAGGATGTGTTACCTGCCTAATATCAATCCAATCAAACCGCTTAATATCCTGATAATAGGGCTTGTTACTACCACGCTCAATTTCTTGATAAACAGCGGAAGGCACGATAATTTTACCGTACATTTTCTGTAAAACGTCAAGTTTATCTACTTTCAGTAATGACAAAATGGGAGTTGTGTTGGATATAATATTACGCATTAGCTATATCTGATTCCAATTCACTTTCACTAACACTTCCAAAATAAGAAACCTGATATTTTGCCAACAAATCGAGAAAATCTACCCTGCTCATATTAAGCAAATTTGCGGCAAATCCCGAAGAAACTTTTCCCATCTCATAAAGTTTGACCAAAGAAAGTTTTTTCATTTCGGACTGAAACTCTTCGTTTTCCATTTTCAAAGAAAACGCTAACGATTCAGGATACTGTATGGTTATACTATTTTCCATTGTTACTTAATTAATTGATTTTGCTGCTCTCTTTGCACAAAGTTATATATTCAATTTGATTATACCTCACTCTTTAACAATAATTCTCACTCCCGCCGTATGCGACGTAAATTCCGGCGCGTACACACACTGAATGGTAGTGATTCCGTTGGAATAATCGCCTGCGCGGGCAACAAAAACTCCGTATTCCAGCACATACGTTCCGCGCGGAAGTGTATCGAAATAGAAGTTGGTGGACGCGTCTTTGGCGGTCTGATAATAGATGGTTCCGCCTTGCCACTTCACCCCCGAAAGCTGCTCCACGGGTTCGAAAGCGGCGGCGCGCATATCTTTCAGATGCACAAATTCCAAATCGCGGTCGGTGCGGACGGTTAAGCGAACCACTACTTTATCGCCCACTTTTAGCGGATTGTTTTCGGTTATGGGAACGAGTTTCGTGCCCGACGCGTCGGTTTTTTCCACAAACAACAGTTTTTCCACATCGAGCGAGGCGTCGGTTTTGGTTATTTTATCCAAATCTTCGTAATACTGCCAGTAGAGCGCGCCCCAAGCGGGAGCGTTGCCCGAGTTTTCTATTTTCACGCGACCCATTTCGGGCGTGATTTCCGATTTGCTCCACGATTCTTTGAAATATCCCGTGCCAAGTTCCTGTTTTCGGGGTTCGATAACTTGATTGGCAACGGTAACCGTGGATTTGTTTTCGCCCGAGAACCAATCGTTCCCGGCGCTCAACAAAGCGTAAACGGCATCCATTGTGGCGTGAGTGGATTCCCAGAGTTGGGTTTGTTTTTGTTTCAGCAGCCAACGCTTCATTCCGTCCATTTCGGCGGGTGTAGCGCCCCCGTCGCGGAAAGCTTCCATAATAAACGTGTGCACCGAAACCGCCGATTGCGACATAAAAACGTGCGCGCGATTATTCGCCCAAAACATTCCTGTTTCATCGTTGATGGTGGCGTGTTCGCGATACGATTTCAGTATATCTTGTACGATGTTTTGCTTTCCGTTTCGTTGCATCAGCACGGCAATGAGCGAACGTTCGTAAAGACCGAACTGAGTCCAGTTTTTCTCCACAACCGAGGTGTAGAAATCCACCATTTCCCGCTCGTTTTTGTTGAGTTCATAGTGCGGATACGTGGAACGAATGTAGAGATATTCCAAATCCGAAACCGAAATGGTTTTTATATTTCGCCAGTTTTTGTTCCATTTTTTCAGGTTTTCGAAACCGCGTAATGCTTCGCCATCGATATAATAAACGGCCGGTTGTTGAATCGCGCGAATTTCATCCGAAAACTCCGCGGCTTTCAACTCTTTCAACTGATTAAAACCGTACAGAATATATTGCGTAATGCCTCGGCTCGGATAAAAACCTTTAAACCAACTCCATCCGCCTTGCGTGGTTTGCAATTCGCGGAGTTTGTCGATGGCTTTACGCGTGAGGTTTTGGCTGCGGTTTAAATCGAACAACAAGGCCAGTTTTTGCTTTTGTTCCGATTCGTTTTTGGCTTCCAGCACCCACGGTGTCTCTTCGAGCAACACGTTTTTAAGTTCCTGATTTTTTTCGAGATCGGAAAGCAACGTTTCCGAACTTCCGCCCTGTTTTTTCCACGCTTCAATCATTGCCGAAACTTTGGGATACGCTTTTGAAATGTGCAGCCCGAGCGTGTTGGCATAATACGCGGCGAACCACGAAACGGCGTTATCGCTTTCGGGAACGCTCAAAACCGGAAGCGCCTGCACGGCGTACCAAGCCGGATTGGAGGTAAATTCGAGCGTAAGGCGGTAATCTTCGATGGTTTTCGATGGATT
The DNA here is from genome assembly GCA_964557135.1 of uncultured Petrimonas sp. Lineage (GTDB taxonomy): Bacteria > Bacteroidota > Bacteroidia > Bacteroidales > Dysgonomonadaceae > Petrimonas. The sequence goes on from CAZKZB010000057.1 coordinate 8,840, forward strand.
GTTTACCAATCTGTCCATCGTAAACGCTTTGGTTTGCGTTCCGTTCACGTCCATGCGCAAGGTTTCGGTAACGAGCATTCTGTTTGGGAGAACCGCCAGGGCGTGTTGCTCGCCGTCGCTAAACTGCTCGTTTTGCGCCACAATCCGAATGCCGATAACGTCGATATTGCTTGGTACGTCAAACGTCCACGAAGCGGTTGCGGATTCTCCTTTCGCCACCGAAAACGGTTGCGATTGACGCTCCAACGCGATGGCGTTTAACACCTCTTCGGTCACGGGATCGATAAATTCCAGTTTCACGTTTCCGCTGATTTCGCCGTCCGATAGATTGGAAATCTTGGTAGAAACGGTTGTTCGGTCGCCGTGGCGAAGGAATCGCGGGATATTGGGCGTAACCATCAGCTCTTTTTGCGATGTGGCGAACGCTTCGGCTTGTCCCGTGTTCAGATTTTTATCGTGCGCCAACACCCGGAAACGCCACTTGGTATTGCTTTCGGGAACGGTGAAAGCTATTTGCGTTTCGCCTTTTTCGTTGGTGCGCAATTGCGGGAAAAAGAAAGCAGTTTCGGAGAAATTGCGGCGGATTTGGGGGGTGATTGGCTCCTCCTGCTTTCCGCTCGTATCCTCAACAACGACGACCTCTTCCAAAACATCACCCGCCGAATTTTTAGCGGAAGGAGGAGGTGGCGGAAGAGAATTTGAATCACGGCGCGTAATTTCCACCTCTTCTTCTGCAAGATAAAGATTTTCATATACTACGCCTGCAACTTTCGCGCTTCGCATCATCATTATTCCGTAATAATAGAGCGAAAAATCGAACCAATTAAATCGGTCGAAATTAAGGGCTTTCACATTTCGTAAAGATTGCGAAACATAGCCGGACATCCGCGAAAAATCGAAAGATTGGTCTCTTCGTAACGCATCAACTGTTCTGTAATTATTATATTGCGGCAAATTTAGCGACCAATTGCCCGCGGGAAAAATTTGGTCGAGCGAGAAATCGTACATTCCGGCTAGAACTTCCGCAGTGGCGGGATTTCCCTTCGCGTCTTTTACCGACAATCGCCACTCTTCATTAGCTCCGGGGCGGATTTTATCGCGAAAAACATCTAATTTTACCAACAAATCGGCTTTCTCTTTTTCGGGGAGCAAATTTACGCTTTGCGAATAAAACTGTTCGTTTTTCACATAGCTGAGCATTAAACTCACGCCGTTTTTGTATTCCGATTTATAGGGCGGCGAGAACAATCGGTTTTCGTTGTCAATAGTTATCCATTTGCGTTCCAACAACGTCTTTTCTTGCCAAAGTTCATACAGCACATTTATTTTATCGGTCGCGCCAAGAATAATTTCGGCAGGTTTTTTAGCCGAAAACTTATCGTTTTTCACCACGAACCATTCGTTGGTTTTCACGGGCGGACGTTTGTCGGAATAACTGAAAAGCAGAAAATCTTTTTCGGCGCTAATGTCGTTTCCGCGGTCGTCTTTCGATTGCAGTTTTATGCGGTATTTTCCCGATGAAAGTTTTTTCAACTCTTCTTTCAATTCGTTTTGTTCACCGGTTTCAAAATTTCCTTGCAACATCTGTGTGTTAACGGAATCGTTTTCGTGCAGCGAGAAAACCCGATATGTTCCCGATGCTTTTATATCGTTTCCGTCTAAGTTTTTAGCGGAAATAACTATTTTATCGGCAGATGATTTTTCAAGTTTTTCGGGTATCTCAACGTTCAATATCATCGAAATATCGCCCACGGTAACGGAATAATTTCCCGTTTGCGTTTCGCCGTTCACGTCGGTTACAGTAGCTTCCACACTGAAAGTGTAAATCATTCTGTCAGACGAATTATTGTCGCTTTTTTCGGGCGTAAATTTTATCTCAAACTTTCCGTTTTCATCGGTTGTAGCAATGCCTTCGGTAAAATGTTCAGGCGAACCGCCCCATCGCCACCACCACGATTGTTGGCGCGTGATACGATAACTCACATTGGCGTTTTGCAACTTAATTCCCGAATAATTTTCGGCTTTTCCGGTCAAGGTAATTTCTTCGCCGAATTTATAGGTTTTCTCAATTTTGTCGAACGAAATTTCGAAAGTAGGACGTTTGTATTCTTCTACCTTAAACACTGCATTTCCGTTTGGCGTGTTTATAATAAAATCTCCTGCCAACAATCCTTGCGGTAGCACAAACTCGCCCGAAACAGAACCGAACTCATTGGTTTTCAACATCTGTTTAGAAATTTCCCGATAATTCGCGTCACGCAAAACAAATTCGAGCGGTTTATTGGTTACAATTTTCGAAATTTCGCCTTGCGTGGTTGAGGCAATAGCTTTGAAAAACACGGTTTGACCGGGACGATACAAACTGCGGTCGGTAAATAAATGTGTTTGTTCCGTTGAAGCAGTTTCGTTATCTAATTGGTATGAATAAGAATATGGCAGCCGAGTCAGTGCAGAACCATTATCGTTTCCCGAAACAGCCTGATAGAAAACATCGTTATTCGGAATATTTTTGTTGTAAACCGCTAAACCGATACTGTTCGTGGCAAGGGTTTCCACCGATGTAAGATTGGAATTGCGCCAATTTGCCGGAAGCTTGTAAATATTTACCTTAGCATTTGGCACGGGGGCTCCCGTCCGGCGGTTGACCACAAAAAACTCGTACGTATCTTTTGCCGATGAACGGCTGAAAACGGCCAAATTGGAAACGGCGAAATAATAATCTTTCTGTTGATATTCGTCCGATTTTTGTTTTCCGGGATAATCAAATTCAAGTTTGTAGGCGCCGTATTCATTTACGTCAATCACGGTTTCGGTTTCACCTTCCAGATAAGGCGCTTTTGGGGGAAGCGAAAAAACGACCTCTCTGACAAATGTTTTTTGTTCGTTTTTGCTTGTAAATCCACCATATGTTCTTGTAGCATTCGACAACGGAGACGACAATTTATACAATTTCGCCGTCAGACGTCCCATATTTTTGTACGTAACCGCCAGTTTTTTATCGCCGCTCGGCGCAAATGTGCTGTTTCCCGATACCGAGAATTGGGGTTGTGTGAGTTGCGAAATCCGATTTTCAATCATCGAAACGCGTTCGTATTTCGGAAAATCGCGCACGGTTTTTTGCAGCAAATCATAATATTCCTTGGTTTTCGCTTCGCGAGCGGAAACATCGGTTTGGGCAATCTCGCCGATTTGTTGCTGATAAAAATCGGACATTTTCTCCACAATTTCCACGCTTATGGCTTTTCCGTCCCATTGGCGCAGCAGGGCTTGAAGCGACGAGAAAGCGTGCGCGCGATATGCTGAGTGGAGCTGTTGGCTCAGATAATCCATTTTATTGAGTTCGGTCAACAGCGCAGATTCATTGAGATTACGCTCTCGCAATGCCGAAAGCAATTTTTTGTACGTCTCCAACGCCCAAAGGTTGTATTCTTCGGGTTGTGGGTCGAAATTGAGTTTCACGAATTCATCGGCAGAAGCAAATAACGATTGTTGTGCGATGTTTTTCTTCGCCAGCGAACGGCTTAAATCCGCGTCTTCGCTAATTTGACCAAAAAATTCGATGGCACGGCGCGCCAAAAAATCGTACATCGACGGATAAAATCGGCGCGAATCTTTCCCCGTTTTTACCACGGCGGCAAAAGCTTCCACCTGCGCTTTTTCAAGCTCCGCCCGTGGCGCGATAGAAGCGTTGAGATGCTCCACCACTTTATCGAAAAAGTTATTTTTACTCCACTCTTTCATATCTTCGGGCTGCGTTCCGGCGAGCGCGGTACGCTCATCAATTGTCCAACTGTCTTTCTGATAATATTGCAGATAAAGCTCGCCCAACATAGAGTGCAACACCGATTTTTCCACCACGTCGCGGCTTTTTGCCAGCATATCCGTCAGATTTCGGAAAATGGAGGTATCGTTTTCGGCATCAATTGCCATATCGTATTTCCCCTGATGAATGAGGGCTTTTATTACCTGCGGGCTGTTTTTGTCGGCAATTGCCCGACGCAGAATGTTGTTTACCTCTTCCGCCGCCGATTTGGGAAGCGATTTTTCTTCGAAACTCTGTACGATTTTCCACTGTTGTTCGTAATTCATAGGTCTGTTTTTTTGCGCGTAAATTGCCGCCAGGCAGAAAAGGGCGACGATGAGCGAGATTGTTTTTTTCATATTTCGGGGTTGTTTTCGGTTTTATCGTTTAGATGCGTTTTGACTGAAAATTCCACAAAAGGTTATTCCGATTTAAGTTAAACAAATAAAAAGCGGTTTCGGTTTATGCAAAAGCGCACCAACCGGTTAAAACGGTTGATGCGTTTGTTTGTTTATTCATTTGTAGAGACGCAATGATTGCGTTCTAATGTTGCTTTTTGGCACAAGTTGCAAGCTTGCGCCATTGAGGCTCATCGTAGAGACATTGCATGCAACGTCTCTACCCTTCGGATTTAGCGTTTATCCGATAAACCACCATGGTAGTAATAAAATATACCGCCGCCTGTATCCACAGCGCGATGTATTCGAACTGTACGTGCGAAATATCCGCGCCCATGGAATTGATTTTGATATATCCCTGAATGCCGAATGTGCCGGGAAACAGCATACCGAACGTGCGCCAAAACCAATGGATATTGGATTGAGGCCACGAAAAACCGCTTAAAAATAGCAGAATTACCGAAAAGAAAAGGAATACCACCAATCCCGTTTCGCGATTGCGGATAAATACAGACACCGTCATAGAAAAAAAGATAACGGCAAACAGAAACGGTATTATAAATCGGATAATATCCGTGGGATTTCCGATGTGCGGAAGTTGGAAAATGCGCGGAATCAGCAACAGGATATAGGCGGAAATTACCATATAGAGCGAGAAATAGCAGAGCGATTTTCCCAACAGCGACTGAAAAAACTTCGTTCGGCTGTGCGCGGGAAACAGGGCGGGAAGTTTTTCGCTCTCGCGCGCCGTTCCTGCAATCATGGTGATGCCGAAAAACAAGGTTTGATGAATCATTAAAATAAGCAGCGCGGGCAGCAGAAAACTGGCAAATCCCATGCCGTGGTTGTAGAGAATATTGCCGTTATAATCGAACGGAGCGGCGCTCACTTCCGCCGTTCTGCCGGTAATTCCGGCAGCGTTGAGCCGTTCTATTTTTATATCCTTTCCGCTTTCGAGTATCGCGAAATTGGCGCCCAGCATCATCGCCCGATAATACATAAAACTACTCATATCGGAGTAGATGGAAACCGTTGCCTGTTCGCCGCGATTAATCCGCCGGTTGTAATCTTTGGGAATGTAGATTACGCCGTGAATTTGATGACGATTAAAAGGGTCTTTCACCTCTTGCAGATTGGAAAACTGATACGCCACTTTCAAATCGGGCGTAGCGTCAATCCGCCTCAGCAATTCGCGCGAGCGGGCGCTATTGGACTCATCGACCACGGCAACAGGCATTTCGCGCACCGTTTCGTTGCGGTAGATGGCCGAATAGAGCAGCGGGTACAAGATGGTGGCGCCCACAAAAACAACAACCAGCCCCGAATCGCGAAGAACCATCCGGTATTCGTCGAGCATGATGTAGATTATCCTGCGGATTTCGCGAAAAAGCCACGTGAAAATATTTGTTTTTTTGTTCATACTTTTAATTTGCTGAAAGCCAAGTATTATTTTATTTTTTAATTGTCAACTCAATGTCGTTTATTTAAACGCAAATAACAATCTTTTTTGAGCGATTGCTTTATATTTGCTTTTTCATAACCCCTCCGTCCCGATGATTATCGGGACTCGTCCCCTTTGCTAAAGGGGACAGTTGCGCAGGTTGTATTTTGTTCTGCCTGGAAAACTTGTAAGCCCTAACTCTCCCCTTAAGCTAAGGGGAGTACCCGCAGGGAGAGGGGTTCTGAAATAGAGCACCATTGTATGATTCTTTTCAGGACAATACTAACTACTAACTGAGCTCCTCAACATCACATTCGCCAACCTTCTATACACCAAAAACGGCAGTATCAAAAACGCGGTCATTGCCGCAAAATAGATGAGCGAATAACTGATGGGCGCGCCGTTAAGGGCTTCGTTTACATATATTTTAAAGTAGTGCCGAATAGGAAACAGGTCGGCAAAAATTTGCGCGCCGCGCGGCATCGATTCAATGGGAAACGTAAATCCGGCGTAGGTAAAAGCCAGCAGTCCGTAAAACGCGGAGAGGCTGATGGCGTCGCGCATCCGCGGAAAAACGCCGACGATAAATATCCCAATTGACTGATAAGCCAGCACATAGAGAAACGTAGCCAAACACATCCACGCCAAACTTCCGTTCATGGGATAGTGCATATATCGATACAAAATGAGGTTTCCGCCAATTCCCAACGCCGCAAAAAGCACGGTGTAAGGCAACACTTTTCCGGTGAGCGAGGCCAGTACAGAACCATTTCCCGCGGCAAGCCACTCGCCCGTTGTTTGCTCTTTCATTTCGGTGCCGATACTGAAAACGGTGAGCATAATTATCAGGAGTTGCAACACGCCGGGCAGCAACACATTCAGTAAATAAATACCATAATTGGCTGACGGATTGGCGATAAGATGCGTATCGATGGCAATGGGTTGAAGAATGGGCATCAGGTTTTCGTCGCCCACCACGCCGCGCATTTTCAACATCTGCTGCTGCACGTACGCCGCCCCCATTTCGCTGATATAGGTGAGGTCTTTATACGAAAGCGAACCGGCAATGAGATACGCATCGTTCACATAATAAGCAATGTGCGGCTGACGGCTCGAAAGGAGGTCTTCCTCAAATCCGTCGGCGATATCGATGATGGCGTAAATATTTCCGCGCTGCATATCTTCGCGCGCTTGCGTATATGTGGCGTATTTATTCACAATCTCTATCTGCGGTATAGCGTTGAGATTGCGTGCCAATGTGCGCGAAACGTACGAGTTGTCGCTATCCACAATGCCCACGGGCAACCGTTCGGGCAATCCTTCGGAGAAAAACGTCAGAAAAAAAACGTAGCAGAAAAACATGACGAATACCGACGAAAACAGGTATATGGGTCGCGATACCATCCGTTTCCACTCTCTGCGAGATACGTTTTTTATGTATTGAATGATTGACATAATATATTTTTTTAGATAATAGCCTCGCTGACAGGCTCCTGTTGGTCGCGATAGCGCTTCGCCGATAAGACCTGTTGCCCGCATTATCGCGAACGAAGAGGTCCTATCATTCACGAAGTGAATCTATCACGAACAAAGAGAGTTTATCGTCGCAGCCTTATCGAATCATAATCGCCGTCATTCCCGGACGCAAGTCTTCCACTTTTTCAATCGGTTTGGCGCGCACCTCAAAGGTTTTGGCGTCGAATTCTCCGGTTGTTTTTGTGGCTTTCCACGTGGCGTACGATGCCAACGCTTTAATGTAGGTAATCTGCAATTTGGCTTCGCGGTTGTTGAGCGCGGGAATTTTCACCGTAATTTCGGAACCCATTTTCATTTCGCCGAGCAAATCTTCGCGCACGTTGAACGAAAACCAGATGTCGCTTAGGTTCACAATGTTCATAATGGGCGCGCCCGTGCCTACCAATTCGCCCGTTTTGGGAAAAATTTCGGAAATCTCTCCCGAAATAGGCGCCGTAAGGGCGGTTTCTTTCATATAGGCTTCTACTTCCTGAACGGCCCCCTGCGCACGGTTTACCAATGCCAAGGCGGCAGCTTTGTCTTCGGCTTCGGCGCCGTTTTTAGCCATATCGTATTGCGATTTGGCGGCGGCAGCTTGCGCAACGGCGGCTTGATATTGGGCTTCGGCTTCGTCGCGTTTTTGCGCGGTAACAACGCCTTTTTCGAACAATCGCTGCACGCGGTCGAACGATTTTTTGGCAATATCCTCTCCCACTTCGGCTTTTTTCCACATTTCCATTGCGCCTTGAATCACTTCGGCACGAGCGCCTTTGTTGGCTTTGCGGTCTTGCGCCAACGCCGCGTTTTCGGCAGCGGTGGCTTGCGCCAGTTTCGCCGCAATTTCGGGACTGTCAATCAGCACGAGCGTATCGCCGGCTTGCACGGTTTGTCCCTCTTCGGCAAGAAGTTTGTAAATTCGTCCGGGAACTTTGCCCGATACGCGCACTTCGTTTACTTCGGCAGAGCCTTGAATCACAACCGGTTCAGGTTTATAGGCAATCCAGCCGATAACGAAAAGCACAATCACTATCACAATGAGTCCTACAAGCGCTACGCGCAAATTGCGAGCGTTTTCTGATGTTTCTGTTTTCATTTATTTTATATTTATTTTGTTACGGGTTACGGGTTACGGGTTACGAGTTGCGAGTTACGGGTTGCGAAGTCTACAAAAGATGAAATAGGGCAAGACCGCTCACTTGTCAACTTGTTAACTTGTCAACTACTTATTCAATACTCCTAACGATTTTTTGAGATATACATTGTTGAGTTTTACGTCCACGGTGGCATCTATATACTCCGATTTTGCCGACAGCCAAGCGGTTTGCGCCATCAATAAATCGGTTGAAGTTATCACGCCGGCATCGAATCCTTCGTTGGCATACGATAGGTTTTCTTCGGCTTGCTCAATATTTTTTCGGGTTGCTTCCTGTTTTTTCAAACTTTCGGTAATGCGAAAACTGTTTTGACTTACCTGCAATTCAATCTTCTCTTTCGCCTCTTGCATTTCCAACTTGGCAATTACCGCGCTGCTGCGTGCCGCGTTGAGCGTGTGCACCCTCTCGCCAAAGTGAAACAGCGGCACAATTGCCGATACGCCCACGGTGAACATTCCGCCGAATTTCTTTTCGTAGCCGTTGAACGAGTTGGGATTGGTGGTAATGTAACTGCCCGTTAGCGCAATGTTGGGCAGAAAGCGCGAAACCATCAGTTTTTTATTGGCTTCGGCGATATTGCCCGCCTGTGTGAGCATTTTTATTTCGGGACGATTTTGCCAAACTTGGTCGATGGACAACATGGGCTGAATATCGGTTGCTCCGTCGAGATTTGTGTCTGTTAAAACCACTTTTTCTTGCAACGGAAGTCCGCACAACTGATTGAGTGCCATACGCGAAAGGTTGAGTCCGTTTTCGGCTTTGGCAAGCGCAACCTCGGCTTCGTTGAATTTCACTTTCACTTTCAGCGCGTCTGCTTTGGTGGCAACGCCTTCCTCTTGCATGGCGGTCATGTTGGTATCGAGTTTGGCGATGAGGTTGCGGAACTCTTTCGCCAGATTCACCTTGTTTTCTACCGAAACAACGCGCCAATAAGCCTCGTCTACGTTTACGATCAGGGCTTCGGTTTTATCCTGAACGCGCGCTTCGGCAATTTTTTCGTTGTATTTGGCAATGTTGTTCAGCTGAACAATTTTTCCGCCCATAAATATGGGTTGCACGAAACTGATTCCGCCCACAAAAATATTGTGCATATCGAATTCCATAGCGCTTTTAGGTAAAAGCGCATGGTTTTTCCATTGCAGTTTTTCGGGATTTGTTTCGGGATTAAACGGTTTTCCCTCGGCGTCCAGCGGAACGGGCTGTTTTTCTATGATGGCAAACTTGTTATCGATTGCCAATCCGTCGAACGAGAAAGTGCCGTCGCCATTGGGTTTGGGCATAGATGTGGGCGTACCGATACCGAATTTGCCGTTTTTGTCGATTACGCCCACCGGCAAATGAGCATCTTCGCCCAAAAGCGAGATGTTCTTTTGGTTCCACGTGTAGTTTCCGAAAGCCGAGAAGTTGGGCAAAAACTGGGTAAACGCCGCTTTGGATAATTGTTGGGCGGCACGCACGTTTTCTTCGGCAATTTTCAGGCTCTTGTTGTGTTCGAGCGCAAGTTCGCGGCACTGCTGCAACGACAACGTTTGCTGCGCATTCACAAAAGCAAAAGAGCAAGTGAAAAGTAAGATTGAGATAATTTTCTTCATAAATAATATAGTTAGTTGAACAACTATTGTTGCGTGTAGTTTTATTATTTGTATAAAAAAGGGATTAAACGTCTTCTAAATTTCGTATTATTCTCACCAGGATTTCGCGAGCGGAGAACAGTTCTTCGTCAGAAATATTCTTCAACGCGCGGTCGACAACGCTCTGCACCACTTCGGTGGTTTTTTGCCTCAGAGCGGAACCCTCAGATGTAAGATGAATAAGGTTTATCCGGCGGTCTGACGCATCGGAAACGCGCACAACCAAACGCCTTTTCTCCAAATTATCGATAAGGCGCGTCATGCTGGGCTTATCTTTGTGCGTTAAGTCGCAAATGGTTTGCTGGGTAACTTTATCTTTGTTCCACAAACACGACAGCACCGACCATTGCTCCGTGGTAATACCGATTCCCGCGTTTGCGAAAGCCCGCAACAGCGTCCGATTTATCGTTCCCGATATTTTCCCGGTGAGGATATCGAAGATTTCGTTTTCTTGTAGTTTTATTGTCATATTTTTATGGTTGTTTAAACAACTATACAAAGGTAAACTATTTTAATTGAAACGAACAAATGAAATCGGTAAAAAATAGAGGATTTTAATTCTGATTAACAGAATGCGAGACAAATTTAAGGTTTGTGAATAAAAAAAGCTGCCTCAAAAGCAGAACACGTCATCAAATTATCATGCAGAGTGAAGCGTAAGCGGAATGAAGTATCTACAATTCTGACAATATAGATTCTTCACTTCGTTACCAATGACAGGTTTCAGTAAATCTTTGTCAATTAGCTATTTGTAAATTCA
>CAZKZB010000058.1:0-19496 GCA_964557135.1 uncultured Petrimonas sp.
CTTAAGGGGAGATTTAGAGGGGCTTTCTCTGGCATTTCTTCGGCACCACGCACGTTCCGCTGGCACGACAAACCACGATGGGTTCTTCCAGCACATCGGCTGCCGAGGCTGAAATATCGGTGCGGGGAACGATAACTTTGCGGGCTTCAAACGTCATTTTGCGCGAGGAACTTCCCACGTTGGTGATGTGTCCGGTAGCTTCAATAAAATCGCCGGCATACACGGGAGCGAGGAACTCCACGTTGTCGTATGCTACGAAAAGGCCTTCGTCGCCATCGTTGATGATTAAAAGTTCGGTGGCTACGTCGCCAAAAAGTTGCAGCATTTTTGCTCCGTCAACCAAATTTCCGCCGTAGTGGGCGTCGTGCGCGCTCATACGCACTCTGATTAAAGATGTTTTCATTGTTAATTTATTTTTTTGGTGTGTAAGGGATGAAAATATTCACCCCTTACAGTACCTGTTTGTCAAATTTTGTGAGTGATTTATAAATTCACTGCATGAAAGTCCCTTTCAGGGGATTTAGGGGTTTACGATATAATCTATAAAAATATGGGGCGTGTGGATGCTTTCGGGCGAGAATGCGCCGGCAGGGCACACCTCTTCAATTTCGGCAATTACCGTGTCGGCAGCCATAGCCATCAACGGATTGAAGTTTTCCATGGTGCCTTTGTATTTGAGGTTCCCCCACTCGTCGCCCTCGCAAGCAAAAACAAGAGCGATATCGGCGCGCAACGGTTTTTCGAGCAGAAAATCTTTGCCGTCCACGTTGATGATTTGTTTTCCTTCTTCAATCACGGTTCCGATGCCCACGGGCGTGAGTACGCCGCCCAAACCCGAACCGCCGCAACGGATGCGCTCGGCAAGAGTCCCTTGCGGACTGAATTCAATTTCCATTTCGCCGTTGTTCATCTTTCGTCCCGAATCGGGATTGGTGCCAATGTGCGTAACGATGAGTTTTTTCACCTGGTTGTTTGAAACGAGTTTTCCGCATCCTTTATCGGGGAATCCGGAATCGTTGACGATAAGCGTAAGGTCTTTCACGCCTGAACGTACAAGTTCATCGATTATGGTCTCGGGAGAGCCGTGTCCTAAAAAACCGCCAATCATGACAGTCATTCCGTCTTTGATTTTTTTTACGGCTTCTGTTTTAGAAATTAATTTATTCATAGCATAGTATATTGAAATGATGTTTATTGCTCTTATTTTTGCTTCGAAAGCAACGGTACGCAATGTTTTTTCGGCAGTTAAGATTATAAACCGGAGGTTGTTTTTCTCTTCTTGCTTACATTTTGTTATCAGATGGTCGAATATTGACTGATAAGGCAATGCAAAAGTAGCAAAATATTTTTTATTTACAACTTTTTTTGGGAGAAAAGAAAAAATGCTCCGGCTATAAGCAATTGACAAATAGCTAAGTGTGGTTCCGGAATGATATGAAAAGAGATGTGACACTTACACTTTTTCAGATCACGCCAAAAAGATGTGTCAATTTCCTGTTTGTGTCAGGTTCTTACGAAAAACTACACAAACGATTTATCAAACTCATTCAGTTTTTCCAAATAGGTTTTTCTTTCGTTTTCTGTAATAAATGACGCCGTAAATGAGTTTTTCGCCAACGTATAGATGTCTTTTCTCGATAAATTTTGCGCTTTTGCGGTTTGCAGATAGTTTTCGTTGATGTATCCTCCGAAATATGACGGGTCGTCGGAATTGAGAGTCACGAGCAGACCTTTTTCGAGAAATGTTTTCACCGGAACGTCTTTCAGATCGGCCACTACTTTCAGTTTTAAGTTCGATAAGGGACATACGGTCAGCGGAATTTCTCTTTCGAGCAGTTCCTGCATTAAATCGGGGTCATCTACAGAGCTGACGCCGTGGTCAATTCGTTCAACCTCCAATAAATCGATGGCTTCCCAAACATATTCTGCCGGACCCTCTTCACCGGCGTGTGCAACGGCAAAAAATCCTTCTTCCCGAACCCGATTGAAAACGTTGAAAAATTTGCTTGGCGGGTTTCCTTTTTCGGAAGACGAAAGTCCGATTGCAATCATTTTGTCTTTGTGTTTCAGCGCAGTTTGCAGCGTCTCCATGGCCGATTGTTCGCTTAAATGACGCAGAAAACACATAATCAGTTTCGATGAAATGCCCAACTCGGCTTCGGCATCTTTCAGAGATTTGGTAATTCCGTTAATCACCGTATCGAAATTTACTCCTCGCTCGGTGTGCGTTTGCGGGTCGAAAAATATTTCGGCATAAACCACATTGTCGGCGTGCACTTTACGCAGGTAAGCCATGGTGAGGTCGTAAAAATCCTGCTCGTGCAAAAGCACTTTAGCCGCCTCGAAATAAATGTTCAGAAATTCCTGCAGATTGTTGAATTCGTAAGCTTTGCGAAGTTCATCCACCGAATTGTATTTAAGCGGAACATTGTTTCTTTGAGCGATTTCGAAGATAAGTTCCGGTTCAAACGTTCCTTCAATGTGTACGTGCAATTCCGCTTTGGGAATCAGCCGGATATATTTTTCAAGATTTTGATTCATTGTGCTTTGTTTTTGCGTTTAATTTTACAAAAATACACGAAGCATTTGATTTTCAAAATTATTTTGCACAGAAAAGTAGTATTTGTTGAGCGATAATGGTTATTTTTGCAGGGAAGTTAAAAATATTTACAAATTATGAAATTTAAACCGCTGTTCATCGCTTTTCTTTTAATTTCTTCGAGTCTTTTCGCTCAAAATCTCACCGATTATGTGAATCCCTTTATCGGCACCACCAACTACGGCACCACCAATCCCGGACCGGTTTTACCCAACGGAATGATGTCGGTAGCGCCGTTCAACGTAATGGGTTCCGATAAAAATAAGTTCGATAAAGACAAGCAATGGTGGTCAACGCCATACTCGTTCGACAATAAATTTTTTACCGGGTTTTCGCACGTTAATCTCAGCGGAGTAGGTTGTCCTGAGTTGGGCTCGTTACTTTTGATGCCCACATCCGGCACGCTCAATGTGGATTACAGAGAATACGGCAGCGAATATTCCGACGAAAAAGCATCGCCCGGATATTACGCCAACCTGCTGACCAAATACGGAATAAAAGCCGAAGTTTCGGCCACCACACGTACAAGCATCGCCCGTTTTACGTTTCCCAAAGGGCAAGCCAATATTTTGCTCAATTTAGGTGAAGGTCTCACCAATGAGTCGGGCGCGTGGATGCGTCGCGTGAGCGACACCGAAGTGGAGGGAATGAAACTGCTGGGATCATTTTGTTACAATCCGCAGGCGGTTTTCCCCATCTATTTTGTAATGCGGATAAACAAACAGCCGCAAACCACCGGTTATTGGAAAATGCAGCGCGAAATGGAAGGCGTGGAGGCAGAGTGGGATGTGCATAGCGGAACGTATAAGTTGTACACACGTTACAATCGCGACATTGCCGGTGACGATATCGGCGCTTATTTCACGTATGATGCCACGGAAGGAGAAACTATTGAGGTGCAAATTGGCGTGTCGTTTGTCAGCGTCGAGAATGCTCGTTTAAATTTGGATGCCGAACAACAAGGTTTTCAGTTTGATAAAGTGCGTGCCGATGCTCACGATGCGTGGAATAGCGAACTCTCGAAAGCAAAAATAGAAGGAGGAACCGATGACCAAAAAACCGTTTTCTACACCGGATTGTATCACGCGCTTATCCACCCGAATATTCTGAACGACGTAAACGGACAATATCCCGCCATGGAAACCGGAAAAACAATGCAAACTAATTCCTCGCGTTACACCGTTTTTTCGCTTTGGGATACCTATCGAAATGTTCACCAATTGCTTACGTTGCTTTATCCCGAAAAGCAATTGGATATGGTGCGTACGATGGTGGATATGTACAAAGAGAGCGGCTGGCTGCCCAAATGGGAACTTTTCGGTCGCGAAACGCTCACGATGGAGGGCGACCCCGCCATTCCGGTTATTGTGGATAGTTGGATGAAAGGTTTGCGCGATTTCGATGTGGACGCGGTTTACGAAGCGATGTATAAATCGGCTACCACAGCCGGGAAGGATAACTTTCTGCGTCCCGATAACGACGATTACCTTTCGCTGGGCTATGTTCCGCTACGCGAACAATACGATAATTCGGTTTCGCACGCGCTCGAATATTACATTGCCGACAACGCGCTTTCGAAATTCGCCGCCGCGCTGGGCAAAAAGCAAGACGCGGAACGATTTTACAAACAATCGCTCAACTACAAGAAATATTATTCGACCGAATACGGCGTTTTTCGCCCCATTTTGCCCGACGGCAAGTTTCTTTCGCCTTTCAATCCTAAACAGGGCGAAAATTTCGAGGAAGTGCCCGGATTTCACGAAGGCAGTTCTTGGAGCTATTCCTTTATGGTTCCGCACGATGTGCAAGGATTGATAAAAATGCACGGCGGCAAACGAAAATTCGTTCAAAAGTTGCAAGAAGTGTTTGCCGACGGGCATTACGACCCCACCAACGAGCCGAATATCGGTTATCCCTATCTTTTCAGTTACGTGAAAGGCGAGGAGTGGCGCACGCAGCAACTCACGCAGGACTTGCTGGCAAAACATTTCAAAAACGCGCCCGACGGCTTGCCCGGAAACGACGATACGGGAACCATGAGTACGTGGGCTGTTTTTTCGATGATGGGTTTTTATCCCGACGATGCTACCAGTCCGTCGTACACCTTTACCACGCCGGTTTTCGACAAAACAACGCTTGCGTTAGACGATGCGCATCACAACACCCACAGCCTTAATATTGAAGTGGTGCGACCCAATGCCAATGCTAAACTCATTGACAGGATTATGATCGACGGTAAACAACACAAGGGTTTCCACATTTCACATACGGATTTATTAAAAGCTGATAAGATTGTGTTTTATCTCAAGTAGTCAGAAACCTTTATCAAAGTTTGAAACTTTGATATAGTTTGTCAATTTTGCCCAAACATCGGGGAATTTCTTTATAAATCGGTTTACGCGCCATTTTCGAACCAGCGATTTCGCCCATTTTCGCCACCAACAGGCAAAATAAAACGCTGTAGGCATGGCGATAAAATACGTCAATCCCCACCGCCATCCGAATACAAGTCCTACAATGAGCGATTGGATAATCACGAAAGCGGGAACAAGAAACATTCCCGAAACAACCCGCACGGTTGGAATAAACTGTTTGTCCTTAAACTTTTTCAGCAAAATGAAATAGCCCAGAATCGGAAAAACTCCGTTTATAAATCCGAAAACAGTTGCCGGGAATGAAACAATTAATAGTAGCAGTTGTAGGGTAATAGCAACTAAGGAGGCCGGTTTGGTTATGTTGTCTTTAGAAGTTAAGCCGTGTGTTTTCAATATCCGCTTCGCTTCGCGAGAATTTTCGATATGTGCATCAAAATCAGTTCTGTTATTATGGAATTTGTTGTCTAAAATACGAACTACTTCTTGCGAAGCGAGCAGGTAACGTTCTTTCTTATCCGCGTATTTTTCTTTCGCCAACCGAGACGCGTTCCAATCAATTGCATGCACATATTCATCGTAAAACTCATTGTTGCGGATATCCACAATCAAATTTCTCATGGCAGCCTCCAAATCACGACGTAGAAAATTAGCCGCCAGATTTGGATTTTCATTGTATTGTTTCTGGTAATCGGCCACTTTTATGGGTTTCCCGAAAACCATATAGGCATCGGAAAGGAAACCGAAAATATCGGAATAGTACACCCCGACGGGAATCACCTCTGTTCCTAACGAAAAGTTTTCACTTGCCTCTATCGGCAACACAATGCGGGAAATAGCTTTTTGAATCGGCAACAACGACAATTTCGGATTGTGTCGTCCTTCGGGGTAAAGCGCCATCGGAATTCTTTTTTTCAGCAATTCGCCGCTTAATTGAAACGAATCGTTGTTATTCTCCAGATTCTCAACTCCGTCGCGAATCCGATACACCGGCATAATGTGAAGCCACGTCATAATGCGTGCCACGGTCGGGTTCTTGAATACATCGGCACGAGCCAGAAAAACGGGTTGTTTTTTACACGCGTTCAACAACAAAAACGGATCGATAACCGCGTTTCGATGATTCGATGCAAAAATTATGGGATTATCTTCGTTTATATTCTCGATTCCTGCGTAAACTATTTTTCTGTAATGCAGGTTAAGTGTAATTCGTTCGAAAAAGCGAACAACGTTGTATCCTTTGCTGTATTCGTAGTCCATTTTTAGTAAACAAGTCTTTAGTAAACAGGTAAACAAAATAAGTATTATGCTTGTTTTCTTCGCCAATAAAAAGCCAGTATCAAGCCGCCAACTATGTGCCAGATTCCCCACCAAGCAGCAATAAATGCCATGCCTCCCAACTCCAGTTCGGGTGGAAATATGCGCGGATTAAAAATCAACGCTAATCCCAGTCCGGAGTTTTGAATTCCGGTTTCTATCGAAATGGTTCGCGAGTTCAGTTCGTTTACTTTTAATACCCTTGAAAATGTGTATCCGCCCCAAAAAGCGATTCCGTTATGCAAAAAAACAATCAGAAAAACTAAATGAATGTATTTCAGGAAAAGGCCGAAATTCCCCGCAAGCGCTCCCGCCAGAAAAGCGATAAAGAATAACATTGAAGCTACTTGAACGTATTTCTCGACTTTTCTAACAAATATCGGAAACCTAATTCCTACAATCATTCCCACAATAACGGGAATTCCCAGAATAATAAAAACCGTGCGAAACATTTCTACCGGGTCAATCGTAATGGGAACTAAAAGCGGCGATTTACTGGCATAAAGTCCGCCCCAGAACGCGAAATTGAGCGGTGTCATAAACAGGCTCATTACGGTGGTAATTGCGGTAAGGCTCACAGAAAGAGCCACATTCGACTTGGACAACGCCGAAACCAAATTCGACACATTTCCTCCCGGGCACGACGCAACCAAAATCATCCCCATAGCTACCGGAACACTTGGTTTAATTATGAGCACCAACAAATAAGTCAATGCCGGCAACAGAATGTATTGCGAAACGGCTCCCACCACTGCGGGTTTAGGATTCAATGCGATGTCTTTGAAGTGCTTAGGCCTTATTCCCAACGCAACGCCGAACATAATGAACGCGATAGCTACATTCATCATATTCAGTGTGCTTTGGTTGAAATTGAGTTGTACCGAGTTCAATTGCTCCAGGTTTCCGAACAACGACAAAAGCGGCAAATGTTGCATAAGCACTCCTTTATGATTTTCAGACGCAAAGGTAACTTTTTTGCGAAGAAATGCAAAGACAAATTTTTGGGACTTGTTTTTATTTGGTTAAAGGGAAATGTTCAATGAAAAAATTTGTTATTTTTGTAGGTGAAAAAACTATAAAAGCACAAAGATTCAAAGAAACATATTTATATAACCAAAAAAACTATACAAGCTTACGCAAGTAAATTCAAATCAACATGAAAGAAGAAAAATTGGTTCGTTGCCGCCCTTGCGGTTATGTAATGAAAGAGAGTGAACTGGGTGATGTTTGTCCCGCATGTGGTTTACCCAGAGATGTGTTTGAACCTTATCGGGAAAAAGTATCTCCCGGACGACTGCGGTTTTTGGCGTTGGATATTCATCCTATAGCCATTCATCTATCGCAGACGTTTGTTGTGCTTGTTCCGTTTCTTATTCTTTTCCATTATCTCTTCCCCGATTTCGAGCCAACGATTATCCATTCCGTTGTCACTTTTTCGGTTTATGTATTCCCGCTCACACTCATTTTGTCAGCCATTTCCGGCTATGCCGACGGACTTGTGCGATTTAAAACCATAAATACACCGCTGTTGATTAAAAAAATCATTCTCAGTGTTATTATAATTACACTTTCAATAGTTCAGGTAATAGCCTTCAACAGAGATACATACCCTTGGTATTTTCTGCTTCTTTCATTAATATCGCTTGGCACCGCTGTCCAGTTGGGTATGTTAGGAAAGCATCTTATCGATGTAATTCTTCCCGGAGCGATGGTAATGCGTGGCGAGAAAAAACAGGCAGCCACCGCCGAAACCGCAAAGAGACCAAAAATGAGCCCCGAGGAAATTGCCCGGCTGGTGAAGGAAAAGCAGGAAGCGAAAGCGCGTGCCTTGAAAGAAAATAAAAGTGACAACGTAGAATAATCTCAATTAAGATTGAAAAAAATCATCGATACAGATACTGATATAAAGGCGTTGTTTCGGCTAAAAGAGTGCTACACCGGTAGCGCTTTTTTTATGGATGAATAGAAGTTTTATCCTGTTTTTTGTGTAAGTTTGTAAAAACAAATTAGGAAAATATTATGAGTGCACCTTTAGCTGAGCGGCTGCGTCCACAGAATTTGGACGAATTTATCGGGCAAACACACTTGGTCGGTAAAGGGGCTGTTTTGCGCAGGATGATAGATTCGGGCAGAATCCCTTCGATAATTTTTTGGGGGCCGCCCGGCGTGGGAAAAACCACGTTAGCGAATATTATTGCCAACACGCTGCACGCTCCTTTTTACAAGCTGAGCGCCATAAACTCGGGTGTAAAAGATGTGCGCGAGGTAATTGATAAAGCGAAAAACAGCCGTTTTTTCGAAACAGCTGCTCCTATTTTGTTTATCGATGAAATTCACCGGTTCAGCAAATCGCAGCAAGATTCACTGTTGCATGCCGTGGAAACGGGAGTAATTACGCTTATCGGGGCTACTACTGAAAATCCGTCGTTTGAGGTAATTCGTCCGCTGCTGTCGCGCTGTCAGGTGTATGTGCTTAAACCTATGGATGTGAAAGACTTGCAAGTCTTGATGGATCGTGCCCTCACCGAAGATATTGTTCTGAAAGAAAAAGATATTGAGATAGAAGAAACCGATGCACTCTTTCGTTTTTCGGGCGGCGATGCGCGAAAATTACTGAACATCTTGGAGTTGGTAATAGCGGCGGAAGAAAGCAATGAGAAAATCGTTGTTTCGGATAAACGTGTAACGGAACGCTTGCAGGAAAATCCCGCAGCCTACGACAAGGGTGGTGAAATGCATTACGATATTATCTCGGCTTTCATTAAATCCATTCGAGGGAGCGACCCCGACGCCGCTATTTATTGGCTGGCTCGTATGGTTGCCGGCGGCGAAGATCCCAAGTTTATCGCGCGGCGATTGGTTATTTCTGCGGCGGAAGACATCGGGTTGGCAAATCCTAACGCACTGCTGCTGGCAAACGCTTGTTTCGATGCGCTGCAAAAAATCGGTTGGCCCGAAGGGCGGATTGTTCTTGCCGAAACTACCATTTATCTGGCAACATCGCCCAAAAGCAACTCGGCGTATCTCGCCATCGATAATGCCATCGCGAAAGTAAACGAAACCGGAAACCTGCCCGTGCCATTGCATTTGCGTAACGCGCCCACTTCGTTGATGAAAGAATTGGATTACGGCAAAGAATACAAATATTCACACGATTTCGAGAACAACTTCGTGAAACAGGAATATTTACCCAAGGAATTGAAAAACAGACGGTTTTGGGACGCGCAAAACAATCCGGCGGAAGCAAAAATGAGGGAGTTGATGAAAAAGTTGTGGGGATGAGTTGCAATTGCTGAGCCGGGAGAATCGATGAGTTGAGAGTGCAATAAGGTGACCGAATGGACTTCTGTTTCTATTGTCCAAATGTCCTTGCTCCTTACTCTTTGCTCTTTGTTCTGCCTATCCGATTAATACCAATCCATTCCCCGTTCGTACGGCGAGCTCCGTTCGTCCCACTTCAGGTCTTGCAACATTGATGCGTTGGCACGGATGGTAAAATTGTACGATTTGTACGGGCCAATCGGGATAAAACTTGCCGACATGCTCCAGCAATGCAGGTTTCGGGTAAGTGAGCAGTTAATGCTGGTGAACTTTTTCAAATCGAAATTATAATCAGTATTGAACGTAAAATTCCAGTTTTTGGTGGGTTGAAGCGAGCCGCTAAATCCTAAACTGTGCGTGAGCATACCTTTGTATTCTAATCGTTCTTTGTCGAAATTTTGCCGGTCGTATCCGTACCTCACCGAATAATTGAACGACAGGTTCCACTGAACTTCGTTTTTCAAGTAACCGTTTTCATCAAATTCTCCCATCGAATTGTTTCCGGTATCGAAAACGCTTCTTCGAGCACCACCTTCCTCGTGCGGATTTCGCCCCATGGTGCCGTCATCGGGAAGATTGTCGTTAGTATTGCTACTATCTTCGCCTTCGTTTCCTCCTTTTTCATCTTTTTTACCGAAGAGTTTTTTAAACGTATCCTGATTGACAGAGTAGGAGAAAGAAGTTCCCGTACTCATCAATCGTCCGAATCCTTTACCGTTGAATATTCGCAATTTATCCATCCGTTTAGGATTTCCGTTTTCATCCAGTTGATAGGTATAAGGATCCCATGTGGCATTTAAACTCAACGTGTAGGATTTTGTTAATTTCAAGCGAACATTGGTGTTAATATCGGACCATTTCATCGAATCGGCCATCATGTTGTAGCTGAAATTGATGCCCAAATCATCGATTAGGCTGATTTTTTTGAATCCGGTAGTATCGCTTTCACTTTTCACCTTCATTTCCAAGTTGTTCTTGAAGTCGAATCCGATGCTTCCGCTTTTTCCGGTCGGGGCACTTCCAAACATCATTTTAGAATAAGGAGAATAGGTGTATTCTTTTTCTTCTCCGTATTCATCACGGTAAGTATATTTCTCGAAAAACCCGTATCGAGGATCTCCAAAATCGGGACGATAAGTCAAGCTGATACTGGGAGAAAATACGTGGCGAATGGCGTTTACCTTGTCTCCGAATATTTTCCATGGCTTGTACATACCGTATAATTTTGTGTTGGCGCTGATGGATGCGCTGTAATCATATACCCGCTTAAATCCGTTGATGGTATCGACCACCTCATGCCTTTTTGCCCCCGGATTCCAGGCTTCTTTTATCCCGCCGGTGTACCATCTTTCCGTGTAAGTTAACGATGGAGATATCTGAATAACATTGAACAACGAAAAAGTTGCGCTTACGGGAATGTTGTGACGCATACCGTTTTGCCAGTCTTTAATGAGGTTCGATTTGAAGAACCTGTTCTCTTTAATTGCGTTTACCGAGTTGCGAAATTCGCCCGAATAACTCATTGATATTTTTTCGTACCATCTTTCTGCTCCTACCATTTTTTTACGTTTCAAGGGATAGATGCGGTTCATGGTGATGGAAACGTTGGGTAATGTTGCTGAGATGGTAGAATCGCGAGAAACCTGATTAATACTCATAGACGCCGACAAACTCCAAGGCGAATCGGGGAACCGTTGCGTGATGTTTACACTGGAACTCTTCGTGTTGTTTGACGCTTCGCGGGAGTAAAGACGGGATAAATCGTTGTGGTTAGCGCGGCTGGTAGAGAAATTTACACTTGCAGAAAAAGTCCGAAACATATTGGCCTTCGGGTCTTGGGAATGTGTCCAGTTGATTCTGAAGTCTTTGGAGACCGAGTATTGGCCGGGAATATCTTTCAATCCTTTGTCGCCGATTACTGTGTTGAGGTAACTTCCGTTTACGTTTCCTCTGAACTTGTATCGTTTTACGTAATTGGAGCGCGCGTTCAAGCCCCAGGAACCTTTGGTGTATATGTCCCCGGTTAGAGCCAAATCCACATAATCGTTTATGGCGAAATAGTATCCCCCGTTTTGCAGGTAAAATCCGCGTTCCATTTCGTCGCCGTACGAAGGCATGATAATTCCGGATGAATAGGTATCGGTAAACGGGAAAAAAGCAAACGGCAAGACAATCGGAAACAGCGGCACATCGGCAACCACTAACCACGCCGGGCCGGTAACCACATCTTTTCCCGGACGTACTTTCGCCTTCGACAGGTTAAGGAAAAAGTGCGGATGATCATGTAAATCGCACGTGGTGTACTTGGCATTGACCATATAGAACGAATTATCTGCGTTCTTTTTAGCGGTATTTGCTACAATGTGTCCTTCGCCTTGCTGCGTGATAACGTTAGAGATATGCGCCTTTCCGGTATCGAAATTGTAGCGTACTTTTTTCATTTCGTACTCCTCTTCACCTTGCGTAAAAACCGGATAACCAAACTCTTTCCCAAGTGAGTCAACCCCGAAAGTAGATGAAACTATATTGCTGTCGAGGTCCATGGTTATGTATTCTCCCTTAATGGCCAAATTTCCGTATTTCACATCGGCTTCACCGTACAAATAGCCCATATTTCCCTTGGTGAAAACTATTGAATCTTTCGCTGTGTAGTAAACAGGGGCAGTTAGTTTTTCCGGCACTTCAACTTGCACGGTGTCGGGAATTGTTTCTAACGAATCAGTATCAGCTTTAATATCGGAAATTAGGGTTGAATCAAGAACAGCGGTTAAACTTGTTGTATCGGGTAATAGTGCGTCAACAACCGTCGGAATTGTGTCTGATTCTACAAGAGATTTTATTGTATCGGCAAGCGCTTCTACCTGAGGTGAGACTTCGGGAACAAGCACATCAGTTTTGTCGATAACTTCTGGAATTACAGCATGTTGAGTAGCAACAGCTCCTCTTTTCACAGAAGAGCATTGAATCAATACTATCGAAACAAACAGGAGAAATATATAATGTAATGGTTGTTTCATCAACGAAAATCTCGATTCTATACCGATTTTAAGCGCAAAACTAATCAATTTAGGCTTAATAGCATTAAAAAATATCCAAAATAAAACTTAAGACAAGTTTATTAACGCTTTTTTGAACTGAATGAAATCGTTGGAGAGCGGAAACAATTGTTTTTTTTGCTGCATAAATGCTTTTAATCGCGTCGGGATTTCGATGTTGCTTCCTATACATTCTTCTACTGTCTCTTTGAATTTTGCAGGGTGTGCCGTGGCGAGAAAAACGCCCGTTTCATCCGACTTTTTGCTTTCTTTCAATGCTAGGTACGCGCAAGCGCCGTGCGGATCGAGAAGATAGTCGGAGTTTTCATAAACTTGTTTGATGACCAATTTTATCTCTTCATCGGAATAACGGTATCCGGAAATGTCATTCGAGATGGCTTGGTGAGAGTGAGCGTAAAGATCGAGGATGCGATCGAAATTGCTGGGGGCACCCACATCCATGGCGTTGGCAACCGTTTGAACGGATGCTCTCGGGGAGTATTTTCCCGAATGCAGGTATTCCCAAAAAACATCGTTACGATTGTTGGCAGTAATAAATCGTTTCACGGGCAATCCCATTCGCTTGGCGAAAAGTCCGGCGGTGAGGTTTCCCAAGTTTCCGCTCGGAACCGAAATAACGACATTATCGGCGATTCCCTGCTTCGCCAATTGCGCGTATGCGTGGAAATAGTAAAACGATTGCGGAAGAAACCGCGCCACGTTGATGGAGTTGGCCGATGTGAGATTGAGTTGCAGGTTCAACTCTTCGTCCATAAAAGCCGATTTTACCAAGGCTTGGCAATCGTCGAACGTGCCGTCGATTTCGAAGGCTACAACGTTTTGCCCGAGTGTAGTAAATTGCGCCTCCTGGATATCACTTACCTTTCCGGACGGATACAACACAAAAACCTGAATGCCCTTCACTCCCAAAAAACCGTTGGCCACGGCACTTCCGGTATCGCCCGAAGTGGCGACCAATACCTTTACGTCTTTCTGATTCTGCTCTTGTACAAAATATGACAGCATGCGCGCCATAAATCGTGCGCCTACGTCTTTGAAAGCGAAAGTTGGACCGTGAAAAAGCTCCAACACGTAAATTCCGTCTTCCACTTTCACGAGTGGAATATCGAAATTGAGCGTATCCGCCACAATTTCATCAAGTTTTTCCTGCGGAATATCTCTTCCGAAGAAAGCACGAGCGACTGTCTTGGCAATCTCGGCGAGGCTTAATTGGCCGATGTCATCGAAAAATTGTTGCGGAAGCCGGAGAATTTCACTGGGCATATAAAGTCCCTTATCTGGAGCGAGACCTTTCACAACGGCTTGTTGGAGGGTCGCAAGCGAGGCGGAACGGTTGGTGGAGTAAAAGACCCCTAAATCCCCTAAAGGGGACTTAGCAAACTTCGCATTATTGTTTTTAGAAACGATATCTTTCATTTTTATTGCAAAAAATTAATCATTTGGCTTTTCTCAAGGGTGTCGTCTCAAAAGTAACATTGTACGCGGATAACAGGGATTAAATAGATATGTTCGATTCTTCTTGATAATCAGTCAATTGAGAAGTTTCTCTTTTATTTCTCTGCGTAAATCTGTATAATCAGCGTCATCTGTGTACTTATGATATATTTACTTTAGTAATGCGTAAAAAAAAGTTGGTAATAATACGTATGTTAAAGTAAATTAGCCCGCGACTCTCCCCTTAAAATAAGGGGAGTACTCCGCTTGGCGGGGGGTGGGGTTATGAGTGAATGCTTTGATTTTAAAACATAACCCCTCCGCTCGTTCCTCGCTCGTCCCCTTAACTTAAGGGGACAGTTGCGCAGGTCATATTTTCACTATTTATCATAAAAATACCAACTTATTCTCACACGTTACTCAGGAATCAAAATAGCCTTCATAAATTCATCCCCTTTTAACAATCCAAACGAGCCTTCGCGTGCGGCAAATTCGTCATAAACCTGTACGCCGTCGGGCGAGATTTCTTTGTGGTAAACAACAAACGGAATCGGATCGCGTGTGTGCGTGCGAATGGCGCACGGGGTGGGGTGGTCGGGAAGAACGGCGATAAAAACGTTCTCGCTCATTTCTTGCGTTTCTTCGTAAATGGTTTTCACCACACGCGAATCGAGATACTCGATGGTTTTCATCTTCAACTCCACATCGCCTTCGTGTCCGGCTTCGTCGCTGGCTTCGATATGGAGAAAAACAAAATCGTTTTCTTTCAGCGCATCTATGGCGGCACGGGCTTTTCCTTCGTAATTGGTGTCGTACAATCCGGTTGCGCCTTCTACGTAAATGACTTCCAATCCGGCATACGCGCCGATTCCGCGGATTAAATCCACCGCCGAAATTACCGCGCCGCTTTTTATCGGGAACATTTCGCTGAGCGGTTTCATATCGGGACGATATCCGGGCGACCACGGCCAAATACTGTTGGCGGGGTCTTTGCCTTCGGCGATACGTTTTTTATTGACGGGATGATTTTTCAAAATCTCTTGCGAGCGAAAAATCAATCGGTTAAGCGCATCGACCGTTTTTTGCGCGGAGTTGTCCTGCGGACGGATAAGATGCGGGCGAAACGGTTTTTCGGGAATATCGTGAGGCGGCGTACAGATGATATTTTTGTTTCCGCCTTTCATTTTCAGCACATGACGATACGAAACACCGGGGTGAAAACTAAAAACTTCATCTCCCAGTTCTTGCTGTAAAAACACCATCAGTTCAGTTGCCTCAGAGGAGGAAATGTGACCGGCCGAATGATTTTTGAGCAAATCTCCTTCGATAGTAACCAAATTGCAACGCATGGCCATTTCTCCGGGCAAAACATCCACCCCCATGCTTGCGGCTTCCAGCACACCGCGCCCTTCGTAAACCTTGGGGACATCGTAGCCCAGAACCGAAAGATTGGCAATTTCACTTCCGGGATGCATGCCCTCGGGGATCGTATCGAGCATGCCGCTGCACCCTTTTTGCGCGAGCAAATCCATATAGGGTGTACGTGCCGCTTGAAGGGGCGTTTTATTTCCGAGGCGGGGAATGGGTTCATCGGCCATGCCGTCGCCGAGGATGATGAGGTATTTCGGGTTTCGGGTTCCGGGTTTCGATTTTCGAGTGTTGGCGTTGAGCTTATTAAACATTTACATAAAATTTTACAGTTTCATTCTTTTAATGTCAGAACAATCAGTTGCACGCATGAACCCGCAACTCGTAACCCGTAACGGATTTTACCGTATATTCGCGATAGAAATAATATCGGAGAAAACACCCGCGGCGGTAACGCTGGCACCCGCGCCGTAACCTTTAATCACCATGGGATATTCGTTGTATCGCTCGGTGGTAATCATAATGATGTTGTTGCTTCCTTCCAAATCGTAAAACGGATGACCTTTTTCTACTTCGTGCAACCCCACTTCGCACGTACCGTTGTCGTAGGTGGCTATGAAGCGCAGCTTTTTATCTTCTTTGGCCAATTGCTTACGCCGGTTTTCGAAAGTTTCGTCCATTTGGTGAATGGTTGACCAAAATTCGTCGAGTGAACCGTCGAAGTATTTCCGGGGGATGAACAAATTCTTCTCAACGTCTTTCTGTTCAACTTTGGCACCGGCTTCTCGCGAAAGAATCACCAATTTTCGAGTAACGTCGAGTCCGCTCAGGTCGATTCGGGGGTCGGGTTCGGCAAATTGAGCGTCAACGGCCATTTTTATGGCTTTGCTGAAAGGAATATCTTCGCTCAGCGTATTGAAAATATAATTCAAGGTCCCCGATAAAACGGCCTGTAGTTTTACGATTTTATCGCCCGAGTTGGTGAGCGAATTCATCGTATTGATAATCGGCAATCCAGCTCCGACATTGGTTTCGAAAAGGAATTTTGTTCCCGATTTTCGAGCCTTTTCTTTTAAACGATGGTAGTTTTTATAATCGGATGATGCGGCAATTTTATTTGCCGTTACAACGGAAATGTTTCGGGAAATCAAATCGTCGTACAAGTTGGAAATCGCTTCGCTTGCCGTACAATCCACGAAAACAGAATTAAAAATATTCATTTTCAGAATTTCTTCGCGAATAAGTTCGGGAGAGCTTTTCACACCGTTGGTCATCAGGTTGTCGAAAAAATTTTCGAGCGAAATCCCCTCGCGCGAGAACATCGCTTTTCGTCCGTTGGCGATTCCTACAATGTTTATTTTCAGCTTGTTTTGCTCTTCGAGAATGTACCTTTGCTGTTTTATTTGCGCGAGCAATTTGCTGCCTACCGTTCCCGTTCCCACTACGAAGAGATTCAGCTCTTGGAAAGGCGACAAGAAAAAGGAGTCGTGAATAACATTGAGCGCTTTTTTGAGGTTGCTTTTCGTGATTACGCACGAGATGTTGGTCTCGCCCGCTCCCTGTGCCAGCGCCACAATGCTGATGCCGTTGCGTCCCAACGCGCCGAAAAACTTGCCGGCAATGCCCGGAACGTGCTTCATGTTTTGCCCCACAACGGCAATGGTAGCCAAATCGTACTCGACAATAATCGGGTTGATGCTTCCCATCTCTATCTCTTTGGCAAACTCTTGGCTCAACACTTTTTGAGAAAGCGGCGCGTCTTGCGTGCGAACACCGATGGATGTACTGTTTTCCGACGATGCTTGCGAAACGATAAACACACTGATGCCGCTGTCGGCTAATGCCGAGAAAATACGTTTGTTAACACCGATAACGCCTACCATTCCCAGTCCGGTGATAGTAATCAGAGCGGTGTCGTTTATCGATGAAATACCTTTAATAATTTTTCCGTTCGGTGTGGGTTTGATGTCGCGAATTAGCGTTCCTTCCGAATCGGGTTTGAAGGTGTTTTTTACGCGGATGGGAATGCTTTTGTGGTAAACCGGAAAAATAGTGGGCGGATAAATAACTTTCGCCCCGAAGTTGGATAATTCAATGGCTTCCGTAAACGAAAGTTCCTCAATCACATAAGCTGAGTTGATGATTTTCGGGTCGGCTGTCATAAAGCCGTCCACATCGGTCCAGATTTCTAAAATTCTTGCGTCGAGCGCTGCCGCGATTATGGCTGCCGTATAATCCGAACCGCCGCGTCCGAGGTTGGTAATATCGTCGCCTTCCTTACTCGAAGAGATAAATCCCGGAACGATGGAAACTTTTGCCGGCGGTTCATTTAAAAATGCCTGCTTTATAAGTTGGTTGGAATAAGCGATGTCGGGAATATGATGGCTAAATTGCTTGGTGGTTTTGATAAATTGAGTGGGGTCGTAAATTTTTGCATCGTTTATTATTTTGCTCATGATTAGCGAAGAAAATCGCTCGCCGTAACTGATAATTTTGTCGGATGTTTTCTGAGACAAATCGCCAATGAGATAGACTCCGCGCAGAATATTGCGAAGATCTTCGAACATCGGGTTGATTTTCTGTTTCAGTTCAGCTTTGTCGGTATCGGAAACCACCATTTTGTCTATCATCTCTTCGTGACGGAAAATTATCTCTTCCAATACCGATTTATAGCCCGAATTTGATTTCAGGGCAAAATCGGCAGCGAGCAAAAGACGGTCGGTAATACCTCCAAGAGCAGATACTACAACAATTACAGGCTCTTTCTCAGACTCTACAATTTTTTTCACCAAAAGCATACTTTCGGGAGTCCCGGCGGATGTTCCGCCGAATTTCATAACTTTCATTTTAATGAATATGTATTTTTACCGTTAAAAACAGTTTTTAATGAAATAAAAAAGTTGGATTGTAAATTGCAAACCGGTTGATTTGCAGGTGGCAAACAGCGTTGCCGTATGGATATGAAAAAATTATATAACCCCCATGGGGGTCATAGTCATAGTGGAGAGAGTTGTGTATGTTGAATAAGAAAAACTCATTACAAGACTTAAATATCTTGCAAAGATAAAGAAATAATTGAATAAAATAATAAAATCAGTAAAAAAAGTAAAGATTTAGTGATAAAACAAAAGGTAAAGGCTTTTTTTAGCTGAGTAGGGATGCGAGGAGTGATTTACATTTCACCTTACAACCATTTTTTCTTTCTAAAGAACCACAAAACAGCCAGCGAAGAAAACACCATCAAACCGATAGAAATAGGATATCCGAATTTATTGTTCAACTCAGGCATAACCGTAAAGTTCATTCCGTAAATACTGGCGATTAGCGTAGGCGGCATAAAGATTACCGAAACAATGGTAAATATTTTAATAATGTTGTTTTGTTCGATATTAACATACCCCAAGAAAGTATCTTGCAAGTAATCAAGCCTATCGAAGCTAAACTTGGTGTGTTCCAACAGCGAGTTTATATCTCGGATTATCATGGAGAGTTTAGGTTGTAGTTCACTCGGAATAAAATTGCTGCGCAACATGCTCGAAACGGTTCGTTGCTTGTCGATAATATTTTCGCGCAGCATCATGGTTTTCTCCTGCAGGTTTTTAATTTCTCCGAGCAACTCTTTATCCGCTTCCTGCAAACTCAGGCTGTTACTGAGTTGGGTAATCTTGTGCGTCATGTTCTCAATCATGTCCGCGTCAAATTCAACTCGAGTTTCCAGCAATGCCACCAGCACATCAGCGCCGGTGTTGTATCCTTTTGGGTTTGCCGATATTTTCTTCACGGTTTCGTGGAACGAAATAAGTTCTTCGCTACGAACCGTAACCAATATATTGTCTTTGAGAATAAACGAAACGGGGTCGCTCTCGAAATTCGACAAGAGGAAGTTGGAGTTGACCACCAGCGTATCTTGCGTTTCTATATATCGCGACGACATCTCAATCTCAATCATCTCTTCCTCTTCCTGAATGTAAATTTTCAGAAAATCTTCGAGTTCGTTTTCTACTTCTTCGTCAACGTCGTTGAGGTCTA
>CAZKZB010000059.1:0-19059 GCA_964557135.1 uncultured Petrimonas sp.
GCCCGAATGGCTTTCCGCGTAACATCGCAAATCGACTCAAGAACCATTCTCGATGCAACCGGCGCCAACCAGCTTATCGGCCGCGGCGACATGCTCTTCTCGCAAGGAAGCAATCTAATCCGTATCCAATGTGCTTTTGTGGATACGCCCGAAATCGAAGAGATTTCTCAATACATTGGTCAGCAGCGTGGTTACGAGTCCGCGTTTGCCTTGCCCGAAGTTCTATCTGCAGAAGCGGACGACAAACCCGGTGCTGTTGATTTGAACGAGCGCGATGTCCTTTTCGATGAGGCTGCACGGCTCATTGTTATTCATCAGCAAGGCTCTACTTCACTTATCCAGCGCAAATTCTCTATCGGATATAACCGTGCCGGCAGATTGATGGACCAAATAGAAGCCGCCGGAATTGTAGGCCCCGCGCAAGGCAGCAAACCGCGCGACGTATATATTGCGGATGAGTATTCGCTGGAAAAACTGTTGGATTCGTTGAGGTAAAAATTGACGGAAGCCGGATGACGGGTGACCGAAGATGGGTGACAAATGATACATGGCGTAGGAGTAATGACTATCCTTCCCATCTACACCGGTCATCCATCATCTGACATCGAACACTCTTCATTCATTAAACTTTACCCTTATTTTATCGTCTATCTGTTACAAACCAAAAAGAATAAAGTATGAAAAAGTTTCTCTCTATATCCATCATTTTATTACTCGCAACATCGGGTTTCGCACAAACTTCTACCGACGCCAGGAATATTTTAGATAAAGCCTTCTCCGTTTACGAAAACTCAAAAGGCATCCAATTGTCTTTTACCGCGATAATGACCGAAGCCAACGGCACCGCTTATGAACCGCAAAAAGGAGTGGCAAAAGTCAAAGGCAATAAATTTGTATTGGATATGCCCGGTTTAAAAACATGGTTCGACGGAAAAACCCAATGGGTGCTGATGACCGACCTGAATGAAGTGAATATCAGTAATCCGACGAACGATGAAATCGCCTCCATCAGCCCGCTGGCTCTGTTGAGTATGTATAAAACCGGATATTCGCTCAACAACCCTGTTGCCAAAACCGTGAATGGGAAAAGCGCGTCCGTAATCGAAATGACACCATCGGGAAACAAAAGCGAATTCAAGAATATTTCCGTCGCTATCGATAAGAAAACAAATACCGTTTTGCAAGTAAGTTTGACGATGAAAAACGGTGTGAATAATAAAATCGATATCGGCAACTACAACGCCAACTACAATTTTCCAGACACTGATTTTACATTCGACAATAGTAAGTATCCCAAAGTAGAAGTTGTAGATTTAAGATAGATTGTGGGTACGGGGTGTTGAGTGTTCTAAGATGGTTAAGAAGTGTAAAATTGAAAAAAATCTTTAATCACCTACGGGTATTAAAAATAATACCTATCTTTGCATAACTTTTAAAACACAGTAGAATGCCCGAGATATTCAGAGCCTACGGTTTTTCATTCTTATTTTTCAGCCGCGACCACGAACCCATACACGTTCATGCAATAGGTAAAGACGGCGATGCAAAATATGTATGGAATGGTACGGAATTTATTTTTGATTATCAACACAATATAAAGGCAAACGATTTAAAAAAGATAAAGGCGATGATAGATGAGAATAGCGATATCATCATTCGGCATTGGAACAATTTCTTTGGAAAGGAGGAATAAAAATGAAGATTAAAAAAATATGGTTTGACGATAATTATTTATACGGACAAGACGAACAAAATAAAGAATACCGTCAGTCTTTATTGTTTTATCCCGCATTGCAAACAGCTACTAACGAGGAGCGGGGCAAATACACGATAAGCACAGCCGGTATCCATTGGAGAGAGCTTGATGAAGATGTAAGTTTTGAAAGTTTCACGTATCCCGAGCCAACCGGATTACAGCGTTTTTTCCTCACCCACAAAGAAATAAATATAGCCGAATTTGCCCGAAAAGCGGGAATAAATTCCACGTTGTTACGTAACTACATCAACGGATTTAAAACACCGTCGCCCGAGCGCGAGCGCGAAATTTTGGAACACATCCACCGCGTGGGAGCAGAGCTCAGTGAGGCTTGTTTTTGAAATAGATAGATAGATTGTTTAGATTTCTAATGATGCTAATTCCGATTAGCATCTTTTTTTTAACTGCGAGTTGGAACTCGTAGCACTCAACAATCTATCCCAAATAGAAATTTACTATTTCCGTTTTTCGTTTGCCGGAAAAATCGTACCTTTGGAGCAATTAATTACAAACACATTATTATATTATTATGAGAAATAAAGTACGATGCCTGATTATCGGATCAGGCCCGGCAGGCTACACTGCAGCTATTTATGCTTCGCGCGCCAATCTAGAACCGGTCTTATACGAAGGAATGCAACCCGGAGGACAGTTAACAACCACCACCGATGTGGAAAATTTCCCGGGATATCCCGAAGGAATTACCGGACCCGAAATGATGGAGGACCTCAAAAAACAAGCTATACGCTACGGAACCGAAGTTTATTCGGGCAGAGCTACGGCTGTGGACTTTTCGTCGCATCCGCACAAGGTAACCATCGATAACGAACATGTAATTGAAGCCGACACGGTGATTATCTCTACCGGTGCAACTGCAAAATACTTGGGCTTGCCCGACGAAACCAAATACGCCGGACAAGGTGTTTCGGCCTGTGCCACGTGCGACGGATTTTTCTACCGCAAGAAAACCGTAGCCGTTGTGGGCGGCGGCGATACCGCTTGCGAAGAAGCCACATACTTGTCGGGATTAGCTGACAAGGTGTATATGATTGTGCGCAAGGATTACTTGCGCGCGTCGCAAATTATGCAGGAACGTGTGATGAACAACCCGAAAATCGAAATTCTTTTTGAACACAATACCGTAGGTCTATTCGGTGAAAACGGTGTTGAGGGCGCACATTTGGTAAAACGAATGGGCGAACCCGATGAAGAAAAAGTGGATATCGCCATCGATGGCTTTTTCCTCGCTATCGGGCACACGCCAAACACCGAAATTTTCAAAGATTTCCTGGAACTGGACGAAGTGGGATACATTCTTATAGACAACCCCACCTCGAAAACCAATATCGAAGGTGTTTTCGCCGCAGGCGACGTTGCCGATTCACATTACCGTCAAGCCATTACTGCCGCCGGAATGGGATGCCGTGCCGCAATGGATGCAGAAAGGTATTTGTCGGAGAAAGGATTGTAATTTTTTTATATGATTATCCGCAATCCTTCCTAAAAAGGGAACAACGCTATTTTTTGTGTATACGACGTTTGTCTTAATCCATAGGCTGAAAGCCTACCATACTATAGCGTAGGGCAACGCCCTACGAATTGGGCGGCATGCCAATCCTAAGCGCTGAAAGCGCGTAAGAATATCTGCTTTCGCTCTTTCAGAGCTTCCGTTTGGAGCTTATAGCCTTACCTTACATAGGGCGTTGCCCTACGCTATATGCTTATGCCACTTCGCGGCGTTTAGGAACAATTGCGGATAATCATATTTTTTTATTTTTTTATCGCATCAAGCGAGAATTGTGGCAACACAACTTCTCGCTTTTTCTTTTTATTCATGAACGCCTTCCCAGATCATAATAATTTATAGCAACAACCTTAAAAACCACCTCTAAAAAAAGTTAAACGCAGACTTTCGATGTTAAATTATTATTAACTTATTGTAAAATAACATATCTTTGTACCAAAGAGACACAGCACAGCTCAGCATTGACTTTAGCTGTAGCTGAATGCTTTTATAATTAACTATAAATCACTAAATTAAAACAAGAGAGAATGAGAAGAAAAAAACTTTTTGCGAAAGGTATACTTACGCTACTGTTTAGCGTGTTTACCTTATCTGTTTCTGCTCAAACAATTAATGTTAGCGGTACGGTAACGGACGACACGGGATTGGAAGTTATCGGCGCAACGGTAATTGTTGTGGGTGATGCATCAAAAGGCACCGTTACGGACATTAACGGAAAGTATACATTAGCCAATGTACCTTCCGGCGCATCGTTGCAGTTTAGCTATGTTGGCCTAACAGCAGAAATTGTTCCTGTAAACGGAAGAACTACAATCAATGTGGTAATGACTTCAGATACTGAGTTATTGGATGAAGTTGTAGTTACAGCATTAGGTATTAGACGCGACACCCGCGCTTTAGGTTATGCCGTCAGCAGGGTAGTGGGCGAAGATCTGATTAAAGCAGGAGTTACCAGCAATCCCTTAACTGCACTTTACGGAAAAGCATCCGGTGTGGGTATTCAGGCCACTGCCGCAGGACCAATGGGTGGGATGAAAATCAATATCCGCGGAGCGCAAGGTTTGGAAAGCACATCGGGAACCCGACCGTTATTTGTGGTTGACGGAGTACCGATTTACGACTCCGAGTCAAGTATGTCTTCACGAGGTTACAATCCGTTGAATTCATTTGACTTCGGTTCGGCTGTAAACGATATCAACGTGGAAGACATTGAATCAATGGAAATCCTAAAAGGAGCCAAAGCATCCGTTCTTTACGGTAGCGCGGGAGCAAACGGCGTAGTGCTAGTTACAACGAAATCGGGAAGCGGAACACGCGGATTGGGAGTCCAGCTTACTTATGGCCAAGAAACCTATATCCCCACTTCTTATATAGACTTTCAAAATGAATTTGGTTCGGGCCAACATGAATACTCCTATGATTGGGAGGATGATGCCCAAACCATCCGCCGAACGGTAAGCAGCCGTCAGAATTTTGGTCCGGCCTTTGATAGTTCCCCCATTAAATTCTTTGACGGTTCGATGCGAAAATACGAGCCTTATAAAAACAATTATTTGGATATGTTTAACAATGGTTCGTCCCGAAATTTTCAGGCCGCGATTCAAGGAGGTAATGAAAAAGGAAATATGCGGTTGGCTTATACAAACTTCGACTATAAAGGTATAACGCCAAACCAAGAGCAAACTAAACACACCATCAGTTTCAGCGGACAAATGAATGCTTCCGATTTTGCCAAATTTGAGATTACACAAAACCTATATCAAACAACATCTCAAAATCGTATGTCGAATATACAGCACCTTGTTGCATGGGGAACTTTCAACCGCGATTATGATATAGAAACTGCCATGAACTCGTGGAAAGATGAAAACGGTTATATGGTTGACCTGAGTACGCTTGGAAGTTTGGATGGCGCTGGGTGGGGCTGGCCGGCTGCGTTCCTTGATCCAAACAGCATCAACGATGGATTCTTCAACTTGATGTGGACAATGAACGAGAACCGTTATATTGATAAACGTATCAACTCAATTACTTCTGCAAAGGCTACGTTCACCTTTCTCCCTTATCTGGGGCTGATTTTACAGGGAGGATTGAACTATACCGATACTGATTTTACAAATAAGGTGAAGCCATATCGCAAAAATATGGAAACAGGTAAGTTTCAAGGCGGGAGATTCAGTTTTGAGAGACAACGAAACGTGATTCAGAACTATGAAGCTTTTGCTACGTTTAACAAGACATTGATGAACGACAAACTGAACATATTTGCATTTGCCGGACCCGCTTACCGAAAAATAGAGTATAACAAAGTAAATGTAGGAACACGCGGAAACAGCAAATTCCCCGATTTTTGGTCATTAACCAACCACGACCTGTGGCCTGCCAGTTATGATAGTTATGTTTCCGGTTACGATTTAGAAAATGAATCGTTGTATAGCGTTTTGGGACAGGGTACCGTTTCTTGGGGTATGGAATACATCTTGGAATTTCAGGCGCGTAACGACTGGTCTTCCACATTGCCCAAAGCAAACCGTTCATACTTCTATCCCGGCGCATCGTTTACGTGGAACTTCACGGAAACATTTAGTGTTCCACAAGTGAATTATGGAAAACTGTTTTTCTCTTGGGCAGATGTAGGTCGTTCGGCTAACAGGTATTATGCGTTAAAAACATACAGCATGAATACGCTGCCGGCGCCAAATACAAACATCAATGATATCAGCGGTCCGGATGATTTGTTTGCGGGCGAGCTAAAACCCGAGCGCAAAAGAGAATTTGAAGTAGGTACCAGTATGAGGTTCTTCAAGGGTAACCGTCTGGAAATGAATCTTTCGTATTATAATAGTATGTGGTACAACCAAATCATGGCGCTACCGATTCCCGCATCTTCAGGCGCCAACCAAATCAGGATTAATGCTGGAGAAATCAATAATTCAGGGCTTGAATTATTCTTGAATGGAGCATTGATTGACAAAAATCCTTTCCGTTGGGAAATGACTTTTACGGCTGCCAGGCAATGGGACAAAATCAATAAACTGTATCCCGGTATAACTCAGAAGAATGAAAATGCCGGAAACCTCATCAGAAGAAAAGCCGAAGGGGAAAGCATGAATACCCTCTGGATTCAGGATTATGCACGAGATGAAAAAGGAAACCGCAAAGTAAATGACAATGGTTTGTATTACCTATCCAACGATCCTAAAGATGAAATAAACATAGGTACAACCAACACCAATATTTACGGCGGCTTGTCAACAAACTTCTATCTGCATGGCAGGTGGGGAATGTTGAACCTGATGGGCGCATTGGACTACAAATTTGGAGGAAGTATCCTTTCCTATTCAAATTTCTACCTGAAAGGTAACGGTTTGACAAAAGAAACGCTGGAAGGCCGTCCGGGACATGGAGGTTTAACATGGACAGAAACGCTTGCCGACGGTACAACGCGTGAACGCCACGACGGTATGATACTCCCAGGCGTAAAACAAGACGGAACACCAAACGACATCATGATTTCAGCACGCGATTACTACTCAACCTATATTCATGATATGGGTACCGGATGGCAACCTGACATGATCGCTAAGAACGACTATATAAAATTTAGGGAATTGGCTTTAACTTACACTTTACCCAAAAGAATTTCAGATCAACTAAAAACTGAAAAAGTATCCATCGGTCTCACAGCCCGTAACCTATTTTATATTTACAAGAGCATTAAAAATATCGATGCCGAATCAATGTTGGGTACAGGAAACGATAGTTGGATTGAAAACACCAACTTCCCGTCGCTACGCTCATATGGATTTAGATTAAACCTAAGCTTCTAATTTATTAAATAAACTGAATATGAAAAAGTTATTATTATATATTTTTATAATCTCTCTTTTATTGCCGACAGGTTCGTGCAACGAAGAACTTGACAAAGATTGGTCAGACCCGCAGGTTTATCAACCCGCACCCGAAGAGGTTGTTTCGGGGCTATTTACACACATGCAAAAAACACGTTTTTGGCTGAAAGACTACGGCGAATGGTATTGGTTTTTAAATGGCTGGTATTCAAGCTTCATCGGAATTTCACAATTGGGCGAATTTCTCCCATATTCAGATGCTTACATTAGTTTCTGGGCCGACTGGGGTTACGGAAACTTGAATGAGTATGTAGATAGCGCCAATGGTAACACGAGTGCGAAGTTCTCCCGTTTTTATACAGATTTGAAGAATTACGCATTAATCAGGGATGAAGTTTCCGTATTGGAAGGAGCTGAATTGGACGATAACATTATTTACGTCAAACTGTCCACCATTCTCAAAAACATCGTGGCGCTACAAACAGTGGACTTGTTCAATAGTATTCCCTATTTTGAAGCATTCAAAGGCACTCAAGGTATCTTTTTTGCAGAATATGATGACCCGATGGAGATTTATAAATCCGTTATTGAAGAATATCAATCAATAGCAAGTGAATTGTCCGGTATTCATGCAAAAATGTCCACATTGTCCAAAAACACGTTTGCAACTCAAGATATATTTTTCAAGGGCGATATTAATAAATGGGTGCAGTATATCAATGCACAAATATTAAAATCGAGTGTGCGCCTATCCGGTGTGAATGCGGATTTTGTAAAACCCTACCTCACGGAAGCTATTAAAAACCTTCCTCAAGAAGATTTCACTTTTACTTCGCCAATTGTAAACGAAAATCGTATAGGAAATTCAGCTGGGGGTATTTTTCAGCGTGGTTTGTATGAACAATTCTATGCCCTTACCATTCCCGATGTTATTATGACACGGATGAATCACGGAGAAGATATTTACGAACCTGAACTCGACGACCCTCGTCTGCCGGTAATTGCAATGGGATTCACAAGGACCGGAACGGCAAAAAATGTGGAATATTATGGTGTTTCGGGTAATTGGGAACGAAACAGGTATTTGAGATCTGAAGCGGCCGGAGAAGATCGAAGACGGAATGTGTATCCACAGGATAATCCCCAATACAATGTAATTACGCCCAACCGTTCAATGGATATCATGGTGCAAGCTACCCCATGGACTTTTTACAACCCGGTAACGTATGTATTGTCTGAAGCGCCGCTTTATATATTTTCACTTGCCGAAATAGATTTATTGCTCGCCGAAGTTGCATTGAAAAATCTGGTCTCAACTGGAAAATCTGCCGGGCAGCATGTAAGAGATGCCGTGGTACACTCTACCGATTTTTGGTATATGATGAACGCGGCTCCAAATCATGCAGGAAGTATGTCGGATGAAACCAAAAAAATTTTAACGCCAACCAAACCTGCAGCAGGACTTATTGCAAGTTATGCTCAGACAATTCAAAACAGCTTTGATGCTGCGGCCGGAACTGACGGAAAAATGGAGATAATTATGCAGCAAAAATACATTCATCTAAACGTTTGGGAAGCGTTTGAATGTTTTACTGAACTTCGCCGCACACGTCATCCAAAACTTGAACCGATAACTTGTAACGGCACCAGTAGAAATCTTACTAATGCAACCATGATGTTGGAGCGTTTTAAACTTCCTTCATCGGAAAGAGCAAACAACTATGAGTTTTATTCGAAAATAATGGCCGACGATGAATGGGATAAACCCATATTCTGGGTTCCGCAGAATAAAATCAGTGAAAAATACTTTTTACCTGAAGCAATAAAAGCGCCACTGCCATAAAACAGTAGAAATAATATAAATTAGTATTTTAATGACAGAACCGCTGCCTGTAACAGGTAGCGGTTTTTTTACTTTATAAATAATAAGAGTAATTCGATGTTATTATGACAAAAGATGTTATTTTTTTAGTAACTTTGATAGTCATTATTGTAAAATAATTAATTTGCCAAATAACTTTTCATTAACACAGACAATTTTATGATAAATTATAAACTTATTGTAGGTTTTCTATTTACCCTGCTCTATTTTTCATCTTTCGCCCAACAAGGTTTCGTCCACCAACAATCCGAAGAATATACAGTTCCGACAGATGAAAAAGTGCTTAAAAAACTTGATCAATGGCAAGACCTCAAATTTGGAGTACTGTTTCACTGGGGATTGTATTCCGTGCCCGGAATCGTGGAATCGTGGTCGATCTGTTCCGAAGATGTGGACTGGATACCGCGTGACAGCACCATCGCATACACCGATTATAAAAAATGGTACTGGGGATTGAAAGACAAATTCAATCCTACCGATTTCGATCCCGACCAATGGGCATCCGTAATGGAAAAGGCAGGAATGAAATATGCTATTTTCACCACAAAACATCACGACGGTTTTAATATGTTCGATACCAAAGAAACCGATTTCTCCATTGCCAACGGACCATTCAAAAACAACCCGAAAGCCGATGTGGCCAAGTTTGTTTTCGAATCTTTTCGGAAAAAGAATTTTATGATCGGAGCGTATTTTTCAAAACCTGATTGGCACAACCAAAATTACTGGTGGGATTATTATGCTACACCAAACAGAAGCGTAAATTATAAAATAGAAAGGCATCCTCAACGCTGGGAAAACTTCAAGAAATTCACGTATAATCAACTCAACGAAATATCATCAAACTACGGAAATATCGACATATTATGGTTAGACGGCGGCTGGATTGCCCCCCCACGACAAGATATCGATATGGACAACATAGCAGAAATGGTTCGCAAGAATCAGCCCGGGATTCTGATTGTTGATAGAACAGTGAAGGGAAAACACGAAAACTACCAAACCCCCGAAAGGTCTATCCCCGATGAACAATTGCCGTTTCCGTGGGAAAGTTGCATCACGCTGAGCAACGATTGGGGCTGGGTTCCTAATGCACCTTACAAATCGGCTCAAAAAGTCATCAATACCCTTATCGAAATCACGGCAAAAGGCGGATGTTTGCTTTTGGGCGTTGGCCCGACAGCTCAGGGCTTAATAGAACAACCTGTTATTGATCGATTGGAAAAAGTGGGAGAATGGCTTAAAGTGAATGGCGAAGGGATTTATAATACTCGGACAACTAACAATTACAAGAGTGAAAACGTCTGGTTTACAGCAAGCAAAGACCAGAAAAGACGGTTTGCGATTTACGCCTTACCCGAAAATGAAAAACTTCCTACCGTTATCGAGTGGACAGGAAACACTCCGGTTAAAGGAGCAAGAATGACGCTTCTGCAAAACAACCAGCGGGTAAAATGGACATCCGATGGCAATAGAACGACCGTTTTTCTACCGAAAAACATCAAACAGGAGTCGTTGGTTTTATCGTTTAATGTAAATTGAAATGAGAAAAGTAGTCTCTTTTGTTTTATCGATTTTGGCAACAGTTTATCTATCTGCCCAACCGATTTATAAAAATCCAAAACTTAAAACCGAAGATCGTGTTGCGGATCTTTTATCGCGAATGACGGTAAAAGAGAAAATCGGACAATTGTGCTCTCCTCTTGGCTGGGAGATGTATGAAAAAGTGGGGAAGGAAGTAAAAGTTTCCGAGGCTTTTAGAAAAATTACCGATGAGCTGCAACCCGGAATATTTTGGGCTACTTTACGCGCCGATCCCTGGACGCGGAAAACATTGGAAACGGGCCTCAATCCCGAGCTATCGGCAAAAGCGTTAAATGCTCTGCAAAAATATGTTATCGAGAATACAAGATTGGGAATCCCGCTTTTCTTTGCTGAAGAATGTGCTCACGGACACATGGCAATCGGAACAACGGTTTTTCCCACTTCGCTGGCTCAGGCAAGTACATTCAATAAAGAATTAATCTTCCGGATGGGAGAAGCCATTGGCTTGGAAACAAGAATGCAAGGTGCTCACATCGGTTACGGCCCTATTCTCGATATCGCGCGCGAACCCCGATGGTCGAGAATGGAAGAAACTTTTGGCGAAGATCCGGTTTTGGCCGGTATGCTGGGAAGTTACTTCGTAAAAGGATTGCAAGGCAATAACATCCAAGACGGCAAACACGTTTATTCCACCTTAAAACATTTTGTGGCGTACGGAATTCCCTTGGGAGGACACAACGGACAAAAGTCTCAGATTGGAATGAGGGAATTATTTTCGGATCACTTAGCTCCTTTCAAAATGGCTGTCGATGCCGGTGCGAAAACCATCATGACAGCCTATAATTCCATCGATGGAATTCCTTGTACCTCAAATCAGTATCTTTTAACCGACATTTTAAGAAATCGGTGGAAATTTAACGGATTTGTTTTTTCCGATTTGGGAAGTGTGGAAGGTATTGCCACTTCCCACAGAACCGTTCCTGATATAAAGCATGCAGCGGCAGCCGCATTAAAAGCGGGCGTTGAAACGGATTTAGGTGGGAACGCCTATGGAAAAAATCTGGAACAAGCGCTAAAAGAAAATCTTATTACACCGGCAGAGTTAGACAGCGCCGTAGCGAGAGTATTGCGGTTAAAATTCGATATGGGTTTATTTGAAAATCCTTACGTAGTTCCCAATCAAGCACCTAAATTTGTTCGCAGCCGGGAGCACAAAAACATTTCGCGTGAAGTGGCACGACAGGGCACTGTACTGCTTAAAAACGCAGGCAATATTTTGCCGTTATCCAAAAACATAAAAAGCATCGCCGTTATCGGCCCTAATGCCGATAATATCTACAATCAGCTTGGCGATTATACCGCACCGCAAGAAAGAACGAATATCGTTACCCTATTAGACGGCATAAAAAAAGCAGTGAGTCCAAAAACTACGATAACATACGTTAAAGGTTGTGCCATTCGGGATACCACGCAAAGCAATATTCCCGAAGCAGTGGCTGCTGCCATCAATTCAGATATCGCCATTCTGGTAGTGGGCGGATCGAGTGCGCGCGATTTTAAAACCGAATACATCGAAACCGGTGCAGCAGTTGTTTCCGGAAGCAAAGTGGAAGTCGTTTCCGATATGGAGTCGGGCGAAGGATACGATAGAAGTTCGCTTCATTTATTGGGGGATCAGGAAAAGTTGCTGGAAGCCCTTATTGAAACGGGCAAACCTCTCATCGTTATATACATTCAGGGAAGGCCGCTCAATATGAATCTGGCATCAGAAAAAGCGGATGCTTTACTTTGCGCTTGGTATCCCGGGCAAGAAGGCGGAAATGCCGTGGCGGATATTCTTTTCGGAGATTACAATCCTGCCGGCAGACTGTCCGTTTCTGTTCCTCGCTCTGTAGGCCAACTACCGGTTTATTATTCGTTGGGGCGACAAAACAAATACGTGGAAGGTGAAAGTTCGCCATTATATTCTTTCGGTTATGGGTTGAGTTATACTAAATTCGAATACAGCGATTTGATAATTAATCAAGAATCGGACAATACCTCTATTTCGTGTAAAATAACGAATACGGGCAGTTTTGATGGAGATGAAGTTGTGCAGCTGTATATCAGAGACAACATCAGTTCTGTTTCTACCCCTCCCATTCAGTTGAAAGATTTCGATCGGATATTTATTAAAAAAGGGGAATCTCAAATCGTGAAATTCATATTGAAAGCCAATCAATTATCCTTGTTCAATGCTCAAATGAAAGAAGTGGTCGAGCCTGGAGAGTTTACCGTAATGATTGGAGCAGCTTC
The DNA here is from genome assembly GCA_964557135.1 of uncultured Petrimonas sp. Taxonomy (GTDB): domain Bacteria; phylum Bacteroidota; class Bacteroidia; order Bacteroidales; family Dysgonomonadaceae; genus Petrimonas. The sequence goes on from CAZKZB010000059.1 coordinate 12,855, forward strand.
CAACGACATTCGTTTAAGTGGGAGTTTTTTTATCGAATAAAATGAACAGAAAAGTTGTATTTATTCCGTTGATTTGCTTTTTCTTCCTTATCGGATTAAAAGCGCAAAGCCAATATATGGTGGTCGATTCAGGATTCATATTCGAGAATCCGCCTTTTAAATCGTGCCACTCTTCCACTATTGTTGAGTTGAGAAATGGGAACATCTTATGTGCTTGGTTTGGTGGCGATCACGAAGGAAACAACAATGTAAGCATCTGGATATCTGAATTTCAAGGCTCGAAATGGACATTTCCTATCCTTGTGGCGGATGGAATAATAAACGACTCAACCCGATACGCGTGCTGGAATCCGGTGCTTTACAACCATAATCGCGATACATATCTTTTTTACAAAGTAGGAAAATCGCCATCTTCGTGGTGGGGAGAATACAAAAAATCAACGGATGGCGGAAAGACATGGAATAAATCGACAAAGCTACCGGAAGGAATACTGGGCGCAATCAAAAACAAACCCATTAAAGCCGGGAGAATGATTTTATATCCATCGAGTACCGAAACGCCAGGCAACACAAAATGGAAATCTTTTATTGAGTTATCCGATAAAAAGTTCACAAAATGGACAAAAATTCCGATTGACACAACTTCTAATTATAAAGTAATTCAACCCGCACTACTCCGTTATTCGAAAAACAAGATACAAGCTCTTTTACGTAGCGACAGTAACGAAATATTGCAAAGTTGGTCGCATGATAACGGAAAAAATTGGAGTAAAATCACCTCGACTCAAATTCAAAATCCCAACTCAGGTATTGATGCAGTTGATTTGAAAGATGGAACTAAACTCCTAGTTTACAACCCAACCGGAAAAGGAAGAGATTGGTGGGATGGCCGAAATAAACTGTCGATATTGCAAACGAAAGATGGTACGAAGTGGCAGAATGTGCTTATGCTGGAAGATCAGGAAAAAGGAGAATTCAGTTATCCCGCTATTATCCAACTTAACAATGGAAATATCTTAATCACTTATACTTACGACAGAAAAAACATTAAATATGTTCTGATAAGAAAAATGAAACAATAATTTCGATTATCTAAAGTTATAACTTTTTCACGCACATTATTTAACGTTTATTTAAATATTTTTTTCTTTAATCTCGGTATTATTTCGTAAATTTGGCATCCGAAAAAACATTCACATTAAATACATCAATTATGAGCTTTTTAACAAACGAGAAACTTACCATCGTCGGCGCTGCCGGTATGATTGGATCGAACATGGCGCAAACTGCAGCTATGATGCGCCTAACCCCGAACATTTGCTTGTACGACCCGTTTGCATTGGGACTGGAAGGCGTGTGGGAAGAAATGCGCCATTGCGGATTCGAAGGCGCCAACTTCACTTACACCACCGACGTAAAAGAAGCATTTACCGATACAAAATACATGATCTCATCGGGTGGCGCTCCTCGCAAGGAAGGTATGACCCGCGAAGATTTGTTGAAAGGAAATGCCGAGATTGCTGCGCAATTGGGTAAAGACATCAAAACTTATTGTCCCGATTTGAAGCACCTGACCGTCATCTTCAACCCGGCCGATATTACCGGATTAGTAGCACTTATCCATTCGGGATTGAAACCATCGTGCGTTACAACATTGGCAGGTTTGGACAGCACTCGTTTGCAAAGCGAATTGGCGAAACACTTTGGCGTAAAGCAAAGTCAGGTTACCAACACCCGCACTTATGGGGGACACGGCGAACAAATGGCTGTTTTTGCATCGACGGCAAAAGTAGATGGGAAACGCTTGACCGACCTTATCGGGACTTCGGAACTCACCAACGAAGATTGGGATGCGCTGAAACAACGCGTTACAAAAGGCGGAGCCAACATCATTAAATTACGCGGTCGCTCATCGTTCCAAAGCCCGTCGTACGTATCGGTTGAAATGATTCGCGCAGCCATGGGCGGCGAAGCATTCCGCTGGCCTTCGGGATGTTACGTGAACACGCCCGAATTTCCGCACATTATGATGGCAATGGAAACCGATATTACCAAAAACGGTGTAGTTATCAACGAAACCAAAGGAACCGACAGCGAAATGGCTGCTCTGAAAGAAAGCTACAGCCACTTGGCAAAACTTCGCGACGAAGTTATCGCGATGGGAATTATTCCTGCGGTTGATCAATGGACGACGGTAAATCCGAATTTGTAAGCATTTTTATAAGCATCTGCTGGTTCCAAACCAGCTGATGCTTGTTGCATATAGTTAAAAAACCGCTCAGCTTTTGAGCGGTTTTTTTGTGCTTATCCGTCAGGCCGTAATCGGCCGGACGGGGTGGGCTTGTATCATTAAGGACTGTAAGGCAATATAAGGATTGTAAGGCATGGGCGAACTGTAAATATTGCATCAACAGGTTCAATACCCGGGCTCGCACCCCGCACCTCGTAACCCGCACCTCGCTACAACAAACTCCACGCCACCGTCAACCCCGCCATAACGATAGAGATCATACTCATCAGCTTGATTAAAATATTCAGCGATGGGCCCGATGTATCCTTAAACGGATCGCCTACTGTATCGCCCACCACCGTAGCTTTGTGCACTTCGCTACCTTTCCCGCCTAAATTACCTTCTTCCACGTATTTCTTCGCATTGTCCCAAGCGCCGCCCGAATTTGCCATAAATATCGCAAGAACGAAACCGGAGCCCAAGCCACCGGCCAACAATCCCATCACACCCGAAACACCCAATATAAGTCCCGTAAAAATGGGAATTGCTATGGCAAGAAGCGAAGGCAACAGCATTTCCCGTTGAGCGCTTTTTGTTGAAATTTCCACGCATCTTGCGTAATCGGGTGTGTTTTCGCCCGTAAGAATACCCTTAATTTCGCGGAACTGCCGGCGAACTTCTTCTACCATTTTTTGTGCGGCACGCCCAACAGCATTCATGGTGAGTCCGCAAAACAAAAACGCCATCATCGAACCGATAAAGATACCTACAAGTACCTTTGGATTCATGAGCGTAACCTGATAATAGTTCATAAAATCGGCAAAATTAGCTTTGCCAATTTCTATGGAATCACCGTTGGCAAATTCAAGTGCATTTTTACCCAAGCGAATCATGCCAATTTTAATCTCCTCGATATACGATGCCAGCAGCGCTAACGCCGTTAAAGCGGCAGAACCAATGGCAAATCCCTTTCCTGTAGCAGCAGTTGTATTTCCCAACGCGTCAAGAGCATCAGTTCGTTTGCGAACGTCCGGCCCCAATCCGCACATCTCCGCGTTGCCGCCGGCGTTATCGGCAATTGGCCCGTAAGCGTCGGTTGCCAGCGTAATTCCCAGCGTCGAAAGCATTCCCACGGCGGCAATACCAATGCCGTAAAGCCCCATACTCAGATTTTCGCCCGAAATCATGTTTTGCACATCAAATCCGGTGGCGCAAAGATAAGACGACAAAATTGCCAGAGCAATGGTTATCACGGGAATAAAAGTAGAGATCATTCCCGCGCCCATACCCGCAATAATAACGGTTGCCGGCCCCGTTTTTCCACTCTCTGCAATTCGTCGTGTTGGCTTGAAAGAATGAGATGTATAATACTCCGTACCTTGACCGATAATAATTCCGGCCAGCAATCCTGAAATTACGGAAAACGACAATCCCATCCAGTTTTCAAAACCCAGCAAATATAAAATACCAAAAGTGAGTATAGCAATTAAAATGGCGCTTACATTGACCCCTCTGTTCAATGCGGCCATTAATTTTTTCATATCGGCGTTTTCTCCGGTACGAACCAAGAAAATTCCGAATATCGAAAGAAAAACGCCAATTGCTGCAATAATCATTGGCGCAAAAACAGCCTTTGCCTGCATTGTTGGATTCAAAACAAAAGCGGAAGCTCCCAGTGCGGCCGTTGCAAGAATCGATCCGCAGTACGACTCGTAAAGGTCTGCTCCCATTCCGGCCACATCGCCAACATTGTCTCCAACGTTATCGGCAATGGTAGCGGGATTTCGCGGATCGTCTTCCGGAATTCCGGCTTCCACTTTTCCCACTAAGTCCGCTCCAACATCGGCAGCTTTGGTATAAATGCCCCCTCCGACGCGTGCAAATAATGCTTGCGTGGATGCTCCCATACCGAAGGTAAGCATGGTGGTTGTTATCATGATTAATTTATGTCCCGGTTCGACGCTTTCTACAAAATAATCGAGTATCAGATACCACGCCGAAATATCGAGAAGCGCTAAACCTACTACCACGAGACCCATTACCGCACCCGATCGGAAGGCCACCTGCAATCCTTTGTTGAGCGAGTGTTTAGCAGCATGAGCCGTTCGCGCAGACGCATACGTAGCCGTTTTCATACCGAAGAAGCCGGCAAGAGCAGAGAAAAATCCTCCCGTTAAAAAGGCAAACGGCACCCAGTTGTTTTGCAGTCCGAAAAAAGCCATAACTGCAAAAATCAATGCCAGAATAACAAAGACGATGGCAACAACTTTATACTGTTGCTTCAAATAAGACATGGCACCTTCGCGTACGTATTTCGCGATGGTTTTCATCTGGTCTGTCCCTTCGCTCTCCGTCATCATTTTTCGGAAAAAATAATAAGCAAAGCCTAAGGCAGACAACGATGCAATTGGGGCAAGATAAAAGTAATTCATTGATAATTAAAGCTTAATTTGTATGTTTGGGTTACGATTTTAAGAATTTGCGATAAAGTTATAAAATTTGATTGAATTATCACTAATAAAGTTAAATTATTGTTATTTTTTAATTTCTCCTGCTTTTTTGTATCGAATAGCGACTCTAATTTTACATTTTTATTATCTTTGTCTTACTTATTTATCCGGTTTAAAAAATTAGCGTAATTACTAAAATTCGCTTCTTAATAACCTTTCAAATCAAAATACAAACCATTGTAATTTAAAAAACTGAATGAGATGGAAAAAAGTTTCTTCTTAAGTAGCGACAAAAGTCACAAGAACATCCAGATAAAAAAAGACATTATAAATCACTTCGTCAATAATGGAAATGACACAATTGCCGAACTTGCAAAGGAGCTTGAGTTGAGTGTTCCGACTGTTACGAAACTCATTTCGGAGCTGATGGCCAGGGGATTGGTTGCCGATTTCGGAAAAATTCAAACCGCCGGCGGAAGACACCCAAACGTTTACGGGCTAAATCCGTCATCGGTCTATTTTGTGGGTGTAGATATGACAAGAAATCACCTACACATGGCTTTGATGGATTTTAAAGGAGACATAGTTAAATCGGAAATGGGAACTCTCTTTAAATATGAAAACACGACAGAATCGTTTGAAATTCTTTGCGGACACATTCAGAAATTTATCGACGAAACGGGAGATTTAAAACAGAAAATCTATAACATCTGCCTGAATATATCGGGGCGCGTGAATCCTGATTCGGGTTACAGCTATAGCAGTTTTTACTTCAGTGAAGAACCCATCAGCAATATTTTATCGAACAAACTTAACCATAAGGTCACCATCGACAACGATACGCGTTCGATGACTTACGGTGAATTTATGAAAGGTGTTGTACAGGGCGAGAGTAACGTGATTTATGTAAACGTAAGCTGGGGACTCGGTATCGGAATCGTTATCGATAAAAAATTATACTACGGAAAATCGGGATTTTCGGGAGAGTTCGGACATTTTCCTATTTTCGACAACGAAATTATTTGCCATTGCGGTAAAAAAGGCTGCCTCGAAACCGAAGCTTCCGGGTTAGCCATTCATCGGATGGTGCTTGAGCGGATAAAGAGTGGCGAGAGCTCAATTATAACCCAACATGTTAAAGACTTAGACAAACTCACCCTCACCGATATCATAAAAGCTACCAATATGGAAGACCCGCTCTGCATAGAAATAGTGGAAGAGGTGGGCGTGAAACTCGGCAAATATATTGCAGGGCTCATCAACATTTTCAATCCGGAATTGGTGGTTATTGGCGGACAAGTAGCCCAAACAGATGGATTTATCATGCTCCCGATCAGGAGTGCCGTAAGGAAACATTCATTAGGCTTAGTCAACAAAGACACGCAGATTATCACTTCGAAATTAAAAAATAAAGCCGGAGTAGTCGGTGCATGTATGATTGCCCGAAGTCGATTATTCGACAATTAAAACTAGACTTATAGGTCAAAAAGTAGGCTGAAAACTCTGTAACTTCCTATTCTCACTA
>CAZKZB010000060.1:0-18951 GCA_964557135.1 uncultured Petrimonas sp.
AATATTAATTATTTTATTGATTATAAAGAAATTATATATTTTTCAGCAGACCCTAGTTAGTTGTTGCGATAAGCAATTTGTATAGAAATATAGTAATAAGACTACATGTTGTTCATTACGTTTAATTCAAAATGCAACCACCTCTTATCAGAAAACAATTAAAACTCAGGTTTTCAAATAATTATATTCCACAACATTTTTTATATTTCATACCGCTACCACATGGACACGGCTCGTTACGCCCCACTTTGGGCGTGCTTCTCTCTTCGTAAGGAAGCGGATAGTCGGTTTGCGAGGAGTTGTCCCCGTAATAAAGCACGTCATCGTCAGCATCTTCTTCGTCATCTTCCATAGAGTGTCTCCACTTTATTCTTTCTCCTTCAGCCAATTCATATATAGATTTCAATTTCTTCGTTCGCCACTCCGAAAGGGGGCTATCAAATAACTTTTCTACATCTTCAATTTTGCCGTTCACAAATTCATCAACAATGCCAAGTTCACGCGCTCTTTTGATCAATGGAAGCAGTTCTTTTGCTTGTATATCAATTGCCGAACTCTCTATTAAGCCTATCAACGTATAGTCCAACGTTTCTTCGCTATCAGCATTATCAATAAAGAACTGCAGCAAGTTCCCTAATATTTCGGTCACTCTCGATTTATTTTCGAGCGATTGTTCTGCATAAAACTCAAGCGCGTCTAAAACAATACTTTTGAAAAAGGTGTATAGGTTCGGATTTTTAACGATAGTCAAAAAGTTGTCCAACTCTTTTTCTAAACAAATATAGATAGTCTGCCAGAGGTTTTCGCTGCTAAAATCACCAAACCACCAATCCATAAATTCGGCGTCCATTTGCAAAATAAAGGATATCAGCTCGGAACTTTCAACGGCGTTGAGTTCATACAAAAACCACACGGCGTGTTGAAGCGAAGTAAATCGTCCCAATTCTAAGTCCATCTCTTCGGGGTCGAACATGCATAAATAGAGAATTTTTTCCAAATCGAGAATAGCAGTGTCGCGTGGCAAACTTAAAACAGAAGCGATAAATTCATCCGTAATAGGTTCATTATTCTCATATAAAAACTCAATTTCGGGGTGGACAAAATCTTTACTAAATTCGTAATTTTCAGGAGGTTCGGGTTTTACATAGGTATAATTCTCTTCTCTCTCAAAGAAGTCGTCGTATTCTTTTTTCGAACGTGCGTCCAAAATTTTTTCAGCATACACTTTAACTACTCTATCTTTCACATCCCACTCCCTGACAAGGTCGAGATACTCATCTGCTTTTTCAAAATTACCTTTTTTTATTTCAAGTTCCATATAAAGGGCATAATAAACTATTGCCTCCTGAAAATGAAACACATCTCGGTCGGGATACCATCGTTTTATATCTGGCTCATCTCCTCCCAATTGGGATATCGCCTTCTCTATTTCATCTTTTTTCAGCAAAGAAAAAATATACTCACACTTAGCAAAGTGATAGTCGGGAAAACGCTTTAGCGTTTCGTTCAACAAATTATCCGCCTCAACCATCCGATTATTCTTTTTCAATGCTTGGTAATACCAATTCCAAACTTCGGGAAACTGCTTCCACTTTTCGAAAAAGCGTTCCACTTTTTTCAGATTGGGTTTATTTCTAACCGTAACGTGATTGAGCAATTCCTCTCCCACACTCATAAAATAATCACTTCTCCCTTCTAACGGCTTGGGATCAAAAGTAATTTCAAAATCCAATTTATTTTCCATATTCTACTTTTTTGAAAGCATAAAAGTACATAAAAATTGCACTTCGCAACTCATTTCATGAAAGATAATTATACGTTTTTCCCTTATTTTCCATCAAAAAAACGTACCTTTGCACCCCACAAAAAGATTGTTTTATGCAAAAAATACGAAATATAGCCATCATCGCCCACGTCGATCACGGTAAAACTACGCTGGTGGATAAAATGCTGCTGGCCGGAAACCTGTTCAGAGAAAATCAGCAAACCAACGAGCTCATTCTCGATAACAACGACCTGGAGCGCGAACGAGGCATCACCATTCTGTCCAAAAATGTTTCCATACAATATAAAGACGTTAAAATAAATATTATCGACACGCCCGGACACGCCGATTTTGGCGGTGAAGTGGAGCGCGTACTCAACATGGCCGACGGCTGCCTGCTGGTGGTCGATGCTTTTGAAGGACCCATGCCGCAAACGCGGTTTGTGCTGCAAAAAGCGTTGGAAATCGGTTTGAAACCGATTTTAGTAATCAACAAAGTGGACAAGCCCAACTGCCGTCCCGAAGAAGTGCAGGAAAATGTTTTCGACCTGATGTTTAGCCTCGACGCCACGGAAGAACAGCTGGATTTCCCCACCATCTACGGCTCGGCCAAACAAGGATGGATGTCGGACGATTGGAAAAAACCGTCTTCGAACATTATTCCGCTTCTCGACGCTATCGTTACCCACATTCCCGCTCCCAAATTACGGACAGGAACACCGCAAATGCTCATCACCTCACTCGACTACTCCAACTACGTGGGACGTATTGCCGTGGGGCGTGTTCATCGCGGCAGCATAGAACCCAATAAAGATTACGCGCTTTGCAAGCGTGACGGCTCCATCCACAAAGTGAGAATCAAAGAGTTAGATATTTTTGAAGGATTGGGCAGGGTGAAGACCGATTCAGTTTCTTCGGGCGATATTTGCGCGCTTATCGGCATAGAAGGTTTTGAAATTGGCGATACAATCACAGACTTGGAAAAACCGGAACCGCTCGACCCCATTGCCATTGACGAACCCACCATGTCGATGTTGTTTACCATCAACAATTCGCCGTTTTTCGGAAAAGACGGCAAATACGTCACTTCGCGCCATATCTACGAAAGATTGATGCGCGAGCTGGATAAAAACTTAGCGTTACGCGTGGAAGAGACAAGCAGCGCCGACTCGTGGATGGTTTACGGACGCGGCGTGATGCACTTGTCGGTTTTGATTGAAACCATGCGCCGTGAAGGATACGAGCTGCAAGTTGGTCAACCGCAAGTGATTATAAAGGAAATAGGCGGAGAACAACACGAACCGGTGGAGCAACTTACCATAAACCTGCCGGAAGAATCCGCGAGCAAGATTATCGATGTGGTTTCGCGTCGCAAAGGCGAGATGAGAAGCATGGAGAGCAAAAACGACCGCATGCACATTGAGTTTACCATTCCTTCGCGAGGAATCATCGGTCTCAACAACGTGGTTCTGACTCTTTCCGCCGGAGAAGCCATTATGGCGCATCGTTTTCTGGAGTTTCAACCGTGGAAGGGGCATATCGAAAAACGTCTGAACGGCTCGTTAATCGCTATAGAATCGGGAAACGCTTACGCATACGCGCTGGACAAACTTCAAGACCGAGGCCACTTTTTTATCGAACCGCAAACCGATGTGTATGAAGGACAGGTAGTGGGTGAACACAACAAAGAGGGTGACTTGGTAATCAACGTAACCAAATCGAAAAAACTGACCAACGTACGCGCTTCGGGAACCGATGACAAAGCACAATTGGCTCCTCCCATTATTTTCAGCCTGGAAGAAGCGCTGGAATATATAAAAGAAGATGAATACGTGGAAGTTACGCCAAAAGCTATTCGGTTAAGAAAAATTCTGTTGGACGAAAACGACCGGAAACGGACAGCGAAGAAAGCGTAACTTGGAGACTTGGCGATTAGGAATCTCAATGCCCAACGCCCAAGCCCAACGCTACTTTATCAGCGCGATAAATTCTTCTCTTGTTTTTTGCTCCTTAAAAACGCCGGTAAAATCGGAAGTGGTAGTAATGGAATTTTGTTTTTCCACACCGCGCATTTGCATACACATGTGCTGCGCTTCGATAACCACCATCACACCCATTGGGTTAAGCGTTTTTTGGATACAATCCTTAATTTGAGTGGTCAATCGCTCCTGCACTTGCAGGCGACGGGCAAAAACATCCACCACGCGGGCAATCTTGCTCAATCCGGTAATATAGCCGTCGGGAATATATGCCACGTGAGCTTTACCGAAAAACGGCAGCATGTGATGTTCGCACAACGAGAACAAATCTATATCTTTTACGATAACCATTTGCCGGTAATCTTCTTTAAACAAAGCCGAGCGCAAAATGGCTTCGGGGTCTTGATAATATCCTTTTGTGAGGTATTGAAAGGATTTTGCCACTCGATCGGGCGTTTTAACTAATCCCTCTCGGTCAACATCTTCGCCCAGAAGCGTAATCACATCTCTCATGCGATCCGCAATGACCAATTTTCTATTCTCAATTTCTTCTATCGACATCTCAAAAAATTATTCTTGAAGTTGATCAATCGGTATTTTCACTTCATCTATCACAATGTACATTTCTCGTCCAAAAGCGGGAAATGTTTTTCGCATATCGCTTAACATAGCGTTAGCTTCTTCACGTGTTTTGAAATTCCCCACACGTAAGCGCCAGAAGGGGGAATCGAAAGTTACAACAGTTTCTTGTCCAGGGAACGATGTGTTTAATAGTCCTTGCTTGTAATATGCTTCGTTTTTTGAAGTACGTTGATTGTTTCCGGAGAACGCCTGAATTTTATATCCGCGCATTTTTACAAACTGGACTCCGTCTGCCGTTGAATAAACCGTTCTGGGCGGAGCCATACTGCGTCCGAGAACATCTTGAATGGCTTTGTCTTCAAAAACCGTCACCCTACCCTGACCGGGATTTATGGTATTCAGTTCGTCTAAGATTTCTTTGCGTTGCTTTTGAGTTTGCGCAGTAGCACTAAAGCAAAACATCGAAAAAACGGACAAAATCAGTATTTTAGATAATATCTTCATATTCAAAAAATTTGTGCAAAGATAGAGAATTACCACAGACTTAAGTTCAAATCTGTGGTAAAAAATATTCGTATGAGCTAAAACGCCTCAATAATTGGCATAAACTTATCAACGCCCAACGATGCTCCGCCAATTAATCCACCGTCGACATCGGGATTGGAGAACAATTCTTTCGCGTTGGAGGCGTTGCAGCTTCCACCGTAAAGAATGGAAGTGTTATCGGCAACTTCCTGTCCGTATTTTTCAGCCAGAGTTTTACGGATAAACGCGTGCATCTCCTGCGCTTGTTCGGCAGTCGCGGTTTTACCGGTACCGATAGCCCAAACGGGTTCGTAAGCCAATACAATTTTCGAAAAATCGTCCTTTGACAAGTCGAACAATGAAGCTGAGATTTGCGACTTAACTACCTCAAAATGTTTATCAGACTCGCGTTCTTCCAGTACTTCTCCGATACAGAAGATGGGCGTCAGGTTGTTTGCCAGCGCCAGCTGTACTTTTTCTTTCAGAATCTCAGGCGTTTCGTGATAATAAGCACGACGTTCGCTGTGTCCCAAAATCACATATTTTGCTCCGGTAGAAGCCACCATTTCGGCAGAAACCTCACCGGTGTATGCTCCCGAAACCTTATCGGCGCAATTTTGCGCGGCAACGCCTATTTTCGAAGTATCAACCGCGTTCGCAACGCTTGCCAAATGAACAAACGGAGTTCCGATAACCACATCGCAATTAACCGATTTTCCTTTCAGCGCTTCATTCAGTTCTTTAGCCAGTGCTAACCCTTCTTGCAGGTTTTTGTTCATTTTCCAGTTACCTGCTACAATCTTTTTTCTCATAATTTTTTGTTTTTATATATGTTGTTTAGTTGTGTTACGGGTTACGGGTTACGGGTTACGGGTTACGGGTTACGGGTTACGGGTTACGGGTTGCGAGTTACGGGGAAATTTGTCTCTCGCTTCCCCACTCTCCTTGTCTCCCTATCTCCTCATCTCCCAGCCTCCCTATCTCCCAGTCGCCCAGTCTCCTTGTCTCCCAGTCGCCCAGTCGCCTTATCTCCCAGTCACCCAGTCGCCTTATCTCCCAGTCACCCAGTCTCCTTGTCTCCCAACCGCCCTATCTCCTATCTCCACTCTTCCATCTTTTAATCAAGAACAGCGGCAGAAGGAATATCAGGAATATAACCGATAATTTGCCCCAAAAGTTCGTTTTCAGGGCTCCAACTTTCGATAAGTTTTGCACACCGCGCCGATCGAAATCGGGGATTTGACTGTCGTCCCATTTGTTGATAACATTTCTATTTTGCAGCAACATTAATCCGGGATTGGAGCGAATCATTGTCTTCAGCACTCTTTCATCGGCGTGAGCAAATGGAAAATCGATATTGTTCTTTTCACTCCATTCTCCGATATAATCGGCAGGTGAAGATGTGACGCAGTAAAAGTTCAAGTCATTATTTTGTGCAAAACCGGCCGCTTTTTTGAAATCGTCAAGATTTTTTTCGCACATATCCTGCAACGAATAAGCCACCATCAGAAAATTATAGTTTGCATCCGATAAAATTTGTTGTGTGATGTCTTCACCGGAAAGCAAATCGGAAATCTGAAAGTCTTCTATTTTTGGTTTTTCGCCCTCCTTCACGATTTTAGTTTCCATACTCACAAACGTCCATGTGGAGTCGTTCCAAGGATAATTTTCTTCGGTAAACTCTTTTTCTTCTCCGTTTTTGCTGTAGATGAAAACATTTTCCACCACATCGGCTTTAGACGGGTCAATGTACATATTTTCTGGAATATTGGCGCCGATATGATACGGCCGGAAATCGAAAACAGGCAATTTCACTACGTTGTAAATGGCAAATGAAAATGCAAAAACCACTGAAAATACTCCGGCAAGCCAAGCCGATTTCAATGTAAACAGAGGAGTTATTTTCTTGTAATACAGCAGCAAAAACACCACGCAAACCGATAAGACGATATTTTTATAAAACGTGTCCCAATTACTGATAATCAGTGCATCGCCGAAACAGCCGCAATCTTTAACCGGATTTTTCAGGGCAATCCACAGCGTTAGCGGAAGAAAAAAAGCCATAAACAGCGCGGCAAGTATTACTGTTGGTTTTCTGAAAATCCCGAGCAATAAGAAAACACCTATCAGAAATTCAAAAACAACCAAAATAATAGCTGCCGTTAGCGCTAAAGGAAAAAGTTCGGTGAGATTGAACGAGATAAGATAATCTTGGATTTTATAGGTAAAGCCCAACGGGTCAACCGCTTTCACAAATCCGGAAAACAGAAAGGTTATCCCAACGATAAGTCGGGACAATTCCGTGGCAGTTTTCAAGAATTTGTTTCGGGAATCCATCTTAAATTGGGGGAGAGTATTTATTGTTTATTTTTGAGTTTGTAATTCGTTGTGGTGCTGAAGTATCCGACAAAGCGACTGAAAGTCCTATCGGAACTATTCTTCTCCAAAGTGAAGTTTAATCAAACCAAACAGGGCATAATTGATAATGTCGGTATAATTAGCGTCAATGCCTTCCGATGCAATTGTTTTTCCCTGTTTATTTTCTATTTCCTTGATGCGGAACAACTTCGCCAAAATTAAATCGGTGTATGAGCTCACACGCATACTGCGCCAAGCCTCGTCGTAATCGTGGTTTTTGGCGTACATCAGTTCCTTAGCGGCAGTGATGTATTTATCGAAAAGCTGTAGCGCTTCGTCGTTTGAGATATCGATATTATCGGCGTAACCCAATTCGAGTTGAATAAGCCCCATAATGCCGTAATTGACAATGCCAATAAATTCAGGAAAAATTCCTTCGCCGACTTTGCTTTCTCTTTTAATTTCCAGCGAACGAATGCGATTCGCTTTAATCAGCAATTGATCGGTTACCGATTCGGGGCGCAGAATTCGCCAGGTGGGACCGTAGTCGCTCGATTTTTTCTCGAACATATCTCTGCAAATAGCTATCACTTCATCGAATTGCCTGTTGGTTTCACTCATATAGATTGCTGTTTTTAAAATCTTTTATGGAGCAACAAAGTTAAACAAAAAAAGAAAAAGGTACAAGCTTAATCCCTGTACCTTCTTCTCTTAATTATGAATTTAGTCTTATGAAACTCTTAGTGATTTTCCTACACGCAACGTAGTCTTGGCAGTAATGTTGTTGAGTCTACACAATTTGGATACAGACACACCGTGTCTCCTTGCAATAGCCCCCAACGTATCGCCGCTTCTGATGCGGTGATATTTTACTGTTCCCGAAACATATTTATTGTTGCCGGTGGAAGTTGGTTGTTTGTAATTGCTTGAATTGGCAAGAACGCGACTGCTTTGAGATGTTTTTTTGTAACTTGAGTTAGTAACCAAATATTCATCGCGATGACAAACTTTGTTGTTGAAATCTATAATAAAATTCGGATTGATGGGCTTTCCCAAGAAACGGGTTTCAAAATGCAGGTGCGGTCCGGTTGATCTTCCGGTGTTTCCGCCTAAGGCGATGGGTTGTCCCGATCTTACAAAGTCGTTTTCTTTCACTAAAAATTTAGACAAATGACCATACACCGTTTCCAATCCGTTCACGTGACGAATTACCGTATAATATCCGTAACCTCTTCTCTCAAATTGTTGCACGCGCACTTTCCCGTCGAATGCGGCGTAAATGGTGTCACCTACATTTAGTTTCAAATCGATACCGTAATGATAACGACGGCTTCCTCTTCTTCCGAAATTCGAAGTAACTCTTCCTACGTGAGGAATGGTAAAATTGGTAAGATTAACGATAAATGAATCGGGAGCATTCTTCAAAACTCCGTAAATATCTACATGAGCATTTCTCCAAACTCCGCCATACAGTTCATCGGCAGGTATTTCATTTATGTCAAACGTGATTTCACGTGCAGCTTCGGCCTCTTCGAGAACCGATAAATCCATTTTTAGCTTTATCCCGTCAGCGAATAATCCTTCTTGATTTCCTAAACTTGAGCTGTGTAGTTGTTTGTAATTTACCTCCGATCTGGTCGCGGATGACTCTGCTGTTGATTGCGCAAAAGCGGTTAAAGTTAAAAGCGCCAAAGATGCGGACAATAGTACTTTTACTTTAAATAAATTTCTGTTTTTCTCCATAAATATATTTGAGAATGGCCTTTAGTTACGATTCAATTAATTTACTGCTGTTAGACTTCATCGTTAGCATAAAGATTAACGAAAGTCAACTGTGGATATTCAAAAATTTCGTCTTCCGAAAAGAAGCGCAATAATTCAACCTTTGCCGTTTCAAGCGAATCCGACGCATGTACGATATTCTCCTGAACACTGATACTGTAATCTCCTCTAATGGTTCCCGGCTGAGCTTTTCTTCCGTTTGTCGGTCCTGTCATTGTTCTCACCACTTCAACTGCCTCTAACCCTTGTAACGCCATAACGATTACAGGGCATACCTGCATTGAGTCTTTAATCCGTTTGAAGAATGGCTTTTCCTTTAAGTGAGAATAATGTTCTTCTAATATTGAGTCAGAGAGAGATACCATTTTCATTCCAACAATTTGAAGCCCTTTTTTCTCGAATCTTGAAACAACTTCACCAATTAGGCTGCGTTGAACTGCTGAAGGCTTAAGAATTACTAACGTTTTCTCCATTAAATCTGATACTAAAATAAAAGAAAGTGACCTTTGAATAGCGAATTTTTTCCTTAATCCTCGCCAAAGTAAGTTGTTTCCTTGTTTTTGACCAAATAATCTTTCATCTAATTCACATGCCCAAGAACTAACAAAACCAAATCTTTGTTAAACAATCAGCCTAATCAACTCATACACTGCCATTTAAAATAAAATATGTTTTATAACATAAATGACTACGTTTATATTTTTAAAACATCAATTAACATTCATTTGAGCGCGTTAGGCGGTTTATTACAACTTCGTAAAAATATTTTTTTTAGAATTAAGATTGAGAAATGACATCTCGAAGCGTTATCGTCTTTTACTTTTTTTAATAACATCTAAGTAAAAATGAGACATTAACGGAAAAACAAACTAATTGTTTTTCTTATCTTTGCGCAAATTTTGGGATTGTATATAATTTTTATTACAAAATAATGAAGAAATATAAACTTTTAAACACAATTTCAGGCTGGGCTGTTTTTGTAGTTGCCGCAGTTGTTTATCTGCTAACGATAGAACCAACAGCCAGTTTCTGGGACTGTGGCGAATTTATCTCATCCGCTTATAAATTAGAAGTAGGGCATCCGCCCGGTGCTCCGATTTTTATGCTTCTCGGGAACTTGTTCACTCAATTCACCAATGATCCCGGGCAAGTTGCCAAAATGGTTAACAGCATGTCGGCTCTGCTGAGTGCGTTTACCATACTTTTCCTGTTTTGGACAATAACGCACCTGACTCGCAAATTGGTTATCGGCGAGAAAAACGAAGAGCTGAACATAGGACAAACCATCGCCATTATCGGCAGTGGATTAGTTGGTGCTTTGGTTTATACATTTTCGGATACATTCTGGTTTTCCGCAGTAGAAGGTGAGGTTTATGCTTTTTCATCGATGCTTACCGCTTTGGTTTTCTGGCTTATCCTGAAATGGGAAGAGAATGCCGACAAAGCTGATTCGGATAAGTGGATTGTGTTAATCGCGTATATCATGGGGCTTTCCATTGGCGTTCACTTGCTGAATTTGCTCTGTATTCCGGCCATCGTTATGGTTTATTACTACAAGAAAACCGAAAAGCCCACCTGGAAAAGCGGAATATTTGCATTATTATTTTCTTTCGGACTGATTCTTATTTTAATGTACGGAATTATTCCCGGATTCACGAAAGTGGGCGGCTGGTTCGAACTTTTCTTCGTGAACTCATTAGGGATGTCGTATAACTCGGGGGTTGTCGTTTACCTGATTCTGTTGGTAGCCAGCATCGTTTGGGCAGTATTCGAAAGCCTTTCTGATAAAGGCAACCTGAAACGGGCACGAATTGCATTTTTGTTAAGCATCGGTTTATCGGGAATTCTATTTATCGGCAGCAGCATTTGGCTGTGGCTTATTCTAATCGGTACTGCCCTCTATTTCGTTTTCTCCAAAAACAAACTGAATATAAAGTTCTTGAACCTGTCGATGTCGAGTTTGCTGGTAATTCTTATCGGTTTTTCGGCGTATGCCATCATCCCGATTCGATCGTCGGCCAATCCTCCACTCGATCTTAACTCTCCCGAAGATGTATTCTCCCTCGGCAGCTACCTCAACCGCGAACAATACGGACAGACTCCCATCATTTACGGAACTACCTATGCTTCGCAAATTATACGAGACAATCAGGGTCGCGCTGAAATTTCGAAAGAGAAAAAATCGTATAGCAGGATATTAAAGACCTCCGAAGATCAGAAAGACCGCTATATAGAATCTAAAATCCCCACGTACAAATACAGCAACACCATGCTTTTCCCGCGTATGCACACACACCAGTCACAACCGGGCTATCGCAACCACATTCAGGGATACGAAAACTGGGGGGGTGTTACCGACAGGAGCAAAAAACCTACGCTGTTTGATAACGTGAAATTTCTTTTCAATTATCAGATTAATTTCATGTACTGGCGCTATTTTATGTGGAATTTCTCGGGCAGACAAAACGATGTTCAGGCAGATGGAGGAATGACCAAAGGTAACTGGATAACCGGAATAAAATTTATTGACGGCAGCATTCTCGGCTTAGGGCCACAAGATAATATCGCTCCCGAAGTAGTTGATAATAAAGGACACAACAAATATTATCTACTGCCGTTTTTACTCGGAATCATCGGTATCATTTATCAGCTTAACCTAAAACGTAAAGGGCAACAAAGCTTCTCTATTGTCTTTTTGCTGTTTTTCATGACCGGTTTGGCCATTGTGCTCTATCTCAATCAAACCCCATACGAGCCCCGCGAACGGGATTATGCCTATGCCGGCTCATTCTATGCTTACGCAATCTGGGTAGGCATGGGAGTGGCGGGAATCAGTCGCTATCTTCGAAATTACATAAAAAACACCACGTTGACGGCTTCACTTGTAAGCGCAGTCTGCTTATTGGTGCCCATTCAAATGGCGGGACAGAACTGGGACGACCACGACCGATCGGGACGCACCTTGGCACGCGATACCGGAATGAACTACCTGAGTTGCGTTGAGCCGAACGGCATTCTCTTTACCAACGGCGATAACGATACTTATCCGCTTTGGTACGTTCAGGAAACGGAAGGCTTCCGCACCGATGTACGCGTTACCAATCTAAGCTTCCTGCAAACGGAATGGTATGTAGATCAAATGTTGCGTCAGGCTTATGAATCGACTCCTCTACCCATTAAATGGGAGAGAGAAAAGTATTGGGGAGATGCAGCAAGTGCGGCATTCGTGGTTTCTAAAAACGAAATTCAAAAGGTATTGAAACAAAATAACATCCCGAGCATTTCCTATGGTCAATATTATGATGTTAACGCTTATCGCGACAGTATTCCACTGAAAGAAATAATGGAAAATCTGCGTACGGGACAATACAAACCGACAAATCCGTTCAGCACCGGAAATACTCAGATTGTCCCTTCAAACAGGTTATACTTAAATGTGGATACGGCAAGCATCGATTGGCCATCGCTCAACTCAAAGCCTGCAGATAAAATGTTTATCAACTTGGGCGAAAAATCGGCTGTTTACCGTCAGGAAATGATGATTATGGATTTGCTAACCAATATAAACGATGATAACTGGAAACGTTCGATATATTATGCAACAACGGTTGACAGAAATCTTTATATGGACTTGCAAAACTCTAATTTCTCACTTACCGGATTGGCTTATCAGATTGTTCCCGGTATTCCGCAAAGCAACGCCGTGAATACCGAGAAAGCCTTCGACAATATGATGAATAAGTTCCGCTGGGGTGGATTAGAGGAAAATCCAAACATTTATTTAGATGAAACCAGTCGCCGGATGATATCAACTTTCAGGCTGTATTTCAATCAATTAATCGAAGCGCTAATCGACGAAGGAAAGAACGAAAAAGCCGTTGCCGCCCTTGATAAGGTAACAGGCGTAATGCCGGCAAGTGCTGTGGCTTACGGTAACGACGGCGTTATGTTCGCCCGTGCTTATTATCAATTGGGGGAAACAGAAAAAGCGCAAAAACTGATGGGTGAAATTGAAGAAAGATTGAACGCAAACTTGGCTTGGTACGACAGACTGACTCCCAAACAAATGGGCAACACCATGATCGATATCTACTATAATGTGAATTCGTTACTGCTTATAACATCTGTTTATCAAGAGTTCGATAAGGAAAAATACAAGACCTATACGGCTGATTTACTGCAACGGGCGCAAGCCTATTATTTGCAAGGTGCATCGTATGTGGGCGATGTAATTTTGAAAGAGGTAACGGATAACTCCATCCGAGGATATTATCGGTCGGAAAACGATACTGTTCTACAGGCTTCAGAAGAAGGAACCATGCAACAGGCATTGAAACTGATGCAGCAGTTCAGTCCCCGATTATTGGAGCAGTACAATAGACCACAAGAATAAATTGTAATTCAATAGATATTCGTTGTGACGGTGAATGCATTCACCGTCACAACGAATAGCGTGAAGCCAGTAACGGCAAAGCCGAGTCGCGCGATTCATAGCTGAGCATTTTATGTTAATTGAACAACCACCCCGTTTATACAGGATGCTGTTTCCGGATGCCGTTTGGAAAATAGAAAATCCTGTCCGGAAAACAATATACCTCACTTTCGACGACGGCCCCATACCCGAAGTAACGCCTTGGGTATTGGAGGTTCTAAATCGGTATGCCGTTAAGGCAACTTTTTTTTGTGTGGGCGACAACGTGCGTAAACATCCCGACGTTTTCGAAAAGGTAATCGCGAACGGACATCGGGTCGGGAACCACACCTTCAACCACCTGCAAGGGTGGCAGCATCTTCCCAAGAATTTTCTTCAGAACGTTACCCTCGCGAGAGAGTTAATCGATTCTCCCCTTTTCCGACCTCCGCACGGACACATGTGGATAAGTCAGACAAAAAAATTACAGAAAGCCGGATATAAAGTGATTATGTGGGACGTAGTTACGCGCGATTACAGCAAATACATGTCGCCCGAGCAAGTGTTGCAAAACGTAAAACAATATACGCGCAACGGTTCTATCATCGTTTTTCACGACTCGCTGAAAGCCGAAAAAAATCTCCGATACGCGCTGCCGAAGGCAATTGAGTGGCTGTTGCAACAGGGGTATGAGTTTAAAGTAGTTGAGTAACAATAAGGGACAGAAATGTTTATCAAAAAAGAATTTAAGAATTTAATATCCTTTCTGCGACATCCCGACGAAACGCCGCTCCAAAACCCTACCATAGCAGACAAACTCAAATTATGGACAACGGCTCTACTGCTTAGGATTTTCGCCGGCGCGATTTTTATGACCATGCCGATGCTTATCAACGAAGTTGTGGTTTCGTTGGATTATGGCGAAGATTATCTTTCTAACGATCATTTTTTGTTTAATGTATTAATAATCGCCATTTTGGTACCAATCGTTGAGGAATTTATTTTCAGGTTTCCGCTCAAATACAAACGAAATTATCTTTTTCGACTAATCGATACAGGAACTAACGGGAAGGCGGAAAAAATATGGCACAAACATTTCCCCCTCTTTTTCTATGCGTTTGCCACAGTATTCGGACTCATTCACTCATCAAACTATAACAACACTTCACTGCTTTTCTACTTGTTGATTCCCATCATTATCAGTTCCCAGATTTTCGGAGGGGTAATGTATGGATATGTTCGCATAAAACTCGGTTTTTGGTGGGGAGTATTATTGCATGCCACATTTAATTTATTGCTTACTGTGCTTCCTCTATTTGGAGGCAATGAACAGGTCAAAATAGACATTCAAAACGAAGGAAAAATAGAACAGTTACGGATGTCTGAATTGACTTATCGATTTGGAAAAGAGAAATCTGAAGCAAAGACAAATTACACGATACTCGCTGCCGAAAACGACAGCTCCTATTATATCGATACACTCAGGTTTCACCGCATCGATTACGAGAATATTTCGCTAAGAAAACTAATCGATAAAATAGGGAACACGCCCTTATTGAAACAGGATGAGGACAGTTCAATCGTTAATTTGGGCTTCAAATACAGATACACCCTTAACCAAGAAGATGTATTGGTCAATTTATTGCTGACCACCAAAGAACCTGTTATGGTAGAGGAGTTGATGGAAAAGATAGGCGAGAAATATTCTATAGAAAGAGTATTGGCTGTTGATACCGCACAGGTAAAAACCGCCACCACGGAATCGATAGCGGAAAGTCTTGAATAACTTCAATCAATAGTTTGATACATTTTTCGAAAACGCTTATCTAAATCGCCACAAAAACGCACAACTCTCTTCCATTTTTCTTTTTTTATTCATTCTTTTTTACTTATTTTGCAGATAAAGCTTTTAAATCTGAATAAATGAAAAGAAGAAGATTCATTCGAAATTCGGCCTCAGCAATCGCAGCTGGTTTTTTCGCGCCTTCAACGTTAAATCATGCCAATCTATTCGCCAATCGGGTGAGTGCCAACGACAAAATCAATATCGGATTAATCGGTTGCCGCAGTATGGGATGGGCTAATTTATCGGATTTCCTGATTCATCCCGAAATTGAGTGTGTTGCGTTGTGTGACATCGATCAAAACGTGCTGAACAAAAGAGCAGCGGATGCAGAGAAATTGAGAAGCAAAAAGCCTGCACTGTACGGCGATTACCGGAAAATGCTGGAAAGAAAAGACGTTGACGTGGTTATTATCGGAACGCCTGATCACTGGCATTGCCTGCAAATGACCGATGCTTGTGCGGCCGGAAAAGATGTGTATGTAGAGAAACCAATCGCCAACTCCATCGCAGAGTGTGACGCGATGGTTGCAGCAGCAAAGAAATACAATCGGATTGTGCAGGTGGGACAACAACAACGCAGCGGCAGTCACTGGCATGAAATGAAGCAATTTATCGATAGCGGCAAGTTAGGAAAAATCGCACAAGTGGACGTGTGGGCAAACTTTAATTATGCAGCTATTCTAAATCCTGTTCCCGACAGTGCTGTTCCATCGGGAGTAGATTTTGATTCCTGGCTCGGGCCCGCGCCTATGAGAACATTCAACGAGAAACGCTTTCACGGTTCCTGGCGCATGTTTTGGAATTACGGAGGTGGCTTGATGACCGATTGGGGCGTACATCTTCTCGATATGGCGCTTTGGGGAATGAACGTTACCGGTATGCCGAACCGTGTAGTTAGTTCAGGCGGAAATTTCGCTTATCCCGACAACTATGCCGAAACATTCGATACGCTTTCGGTTATTTACGAATTCGACGATTTTACCATTCAGTGGAACAATGTCGCCGGAACAGAAACCGGACCATACGGAAGAAATTACGGTCTCGCCTTTAAAGGTACCAACGGAACATTGGTAGTCAATCGCGAAGGATGGGAAGTTATTCCGGAGAAAAATAAAATAGAGGTTGTGAAAGTTGAACCCGATTATCAGGATCATAAGAAGCACGTGGCGCAGTTCATCGAATGTGTAAAAAAGCGAGACTATAACACCGCCTGTACCATCGATAACGGTAGTTTATGCGCCAAATACGCCCATTTGGGAAATATTTCGGCGCGCGTAAAATCGACGTTGGTATATGACGATAAACGAAAAACTTTCAACAACAATGAAGCCGATAAATTGATTCAACCCGATTATCGACAACCTTGGAAATTCCCAACAGTTTAAAAATATCAAAAAAAATATTGAACATGAAACACTTGAAATTATCGATTTTAGTAGGACTTACCGTTGTTTTCTCGCTTCATGCACAAGAAAAAAAGTATCCCGAACGTGCGCCTATGACACCGGCTATGACCGAATATTGGCAGCCCCAACCACCGATTGTTACGCCCGGAAAGGCCTGCGAAGAAGCAATCTCCGCACCCTCTGATGCTATCGTTTTGTTCGACGGAAAGGATCTTTCGCAATGGGAAAACACCAAAGGTGCCCCCGCTGAATGGACGGTTCACAATGGTGTTTTCACGGTAAAAAAAGGTACCGGTGATATTCAGACAAAGCAAAAATTCAACGATTTTCAGTTACATATCGAATGGCGCATTCCGGAAGGTATTCAAGGCGAAAGCCAGGCGCGCGGTAACAGCGGCCTGTTCCTGCAAGGAATATACGAAATCCAGATTCTCGACAACTATCAGAACGAGACGTACGTGAACGGACAAGCCGGAAGTATTTACAAACAAACCCCTCCTCTCGTCAACGCTATGCGTAAACCCGGCGAATGGAACACATACGATATTATTTACACTGCCCCGACGTTTAAAAAAGACGGCACGTATCGCACTCCGCCACGCGTCACTCTACTGCAAAACGGGGTTCTGTTACAGAACAATACCACCATTTTAGGAACAACACCCTATATCGGATTTCCTGAAGTAATTGAACACGGCGCCGGCCCCATAAAGTTGCAGGATTACGGCGACCCCAGCATCCCCATCAGTTTTCGAAATATTTGGATAAGGGAGTTGTAGGATTTACTTCTTGAAACAGTTTTCAAAATAACTAAATGTCCATTACTTTTTTATTTACTCTTTTTTCGTTTACTTTTGTAATCTGTTTATAGATAAACTTACTCAAATAAATGAAGAAAGAAAACATAGCGACCATATACAATCTTTACGTGGACGATTTGCACACGTACGGGCTCTACCTCGGTTTCGAGAAAGAGGTTGTAATGGATGCCATCCACGATGTTTTCTGTAAACTTGCTGCTGATAAAACTTTGTTTGACACTCCAACCATAAAATTCTTTCTTTTCAAATCGCTAAAAAACAGACTGATAGACATCTGCAAAATACAAAAAAAACATATCAATCTCTCCGAAATCGATACAAGCCGCGCAATGCCTTTTGATATAAAAGTCACGATTGAAGACGTCATTCAAAACCGGGAAGAAAGACAACAAGTTAAAAACCAAATAGAAGAAATGATGAACTCGCTTACCGAAAGACAACGCGAGATTATCTACTTACGTTACATTCAGGAATACGATTATCCCCAAATTGCCGAATTGTTAGATATCAGTGTGAACGGATGCTACAAATTGGTATCGAAAGCGCTTCAGAGCTTGCGAGATAAATTCGGCGCATTGGCAATTCTGCTGCTTTTGAGCTGACCTTAAATGTTAAAAATAAAAGATTTTAGAAAAAACAGGGAAGATTTCACGTTTACTGTCGTTTATTAAGTAGTATGCCGTTATTCAATATGCCTGAATAATGCAAATATTTTTAATAAGCCATGGCAAATTTCACTGACTTCACCGATTTTCTAAAAGATAAGCAATTCATTCAATGGCAATTGATTCCCGACAACGAATCAGATGCCCGTTGGAGACAGTTCATATCGGAACATCCACACCTGGAAGGCGAACTTCAAAAAGCAATTCATTACATAAAAACGACCGGGCTAAACAAAAAAACCTTGACCGATAGTGAGCGTCAACAACTCCTCGACAAAATTCAAACGACCATTGAGGCTAATAGCAAAAAACTTAAAATCAAACGACTTGTGCGTTACATTGCTGCTTCTTGTGCAGCTGTCGCACTGATTGTTTTAGGAGTAAACCTTTACCTCAATTCAAACAAAACATCAACTCAATTAAATTCAGAAGAGGTCATTGTAGGAAATCTACTTAACGAAAAAGACATTCAGCTTATTACGGAAAGAGAGACCATGTCTTTTGAAAAAGACGTTCACGTTCAGATTGAAAAAGACGGAAAAGCAAAAATTATCCAAGAAAACGAGGTTGATAAAACCATAGAAACTTCCCATCGCCAACTCAACAAGCTTATAGTACCTTTTGGCAAACGAACACAACTCACGCTTGCCGACGGAAGCAACGTTTGGCTGAATTCCGGCTCCGTGCTTGAATTTCCCACACAGTTTTCCGGAGATACTCGTGAAATACGCCTTGAATCGGGGGAGATGTATATCGAAGTGGCGCCGGATAAGAAGAAAACGTTCTATGTACACACTACGGATTTCAATGT
>CAZKZB010000061.1:0-18647 GCA_964557135.1 uncultured Petrimonas sp.
TAATTGATTATCAGTAAGTTACAACCGCACTAAATCTTAGAGGGACAAGTCAGGAACGATTGCGCCGATGATGCTGTCCGCCGTCAGAAAGGGCCAAAGCGGATAACCTCCAATTTTTATTTAAAAGTCCCGCTTCATTGCTTGATGAAGCGGGACTTTTTGTGTTCAAAGCAAACGAGATATGGTATGCGGTAAAATTTGATGTGAATAAAATTTATGTTTCATGTAAAAATTAAGTCAACACCATCAACTTTTCTTCACAAATCGTAATTTTCTCCAAACCGTCATCCGTTACGATATACGTATTTTCTATTCCCACAGCCCCAATTCCGGGCAGTACAAATTTGGGTTCAACGGCAATTGTCATTCCCGATTGGAGAATTTCTTTCGAGCGGGGTGTAAGTACGGGTGGTTCATTAACTTCTAATCCAACGCCGTGTCCAACGAATTTGGCTTGCTGTCCGGTCCCCATAAAATAAGCATCAAGACCATTGGCTTTGACTATTTTTTCAGCCAGAAAATAAAGATCGGCACAAGGAGTCCCGGACTTTGTAGTTTGCATTATCGTGTTGTGAATATCGATAGAAACTTGATGCGCTTTGTACGCCATTTCTGCAACGGTTCCAATGGCAAACGAACGTGTCATGTCGCTCATCCAAGGGCGATAATTGCCTGCCATATCCACCATAAGCGTAATTCCGGGAATGAGTTCTGTGCCGTTGGCACCGATGGGCAGCAACGGGGAAATGCCTGCTCCACCCAATGCGAAATCGAATGGGGATGCCGCTTGAGCATTATCTCCGGCGAGAACACTACCCATAAAAATATCCATGTTTTCTCCGAAAGCTCGAAAAGCACCTTCCGAGCCGGCTAAACGCATCTCTCTTTCCAATTCGAGCTGAAACTCAATATCGGTCATACCTTTGCGATATAGACGTGGAATCTGCTCATAAACCCGAGCGTGAATTTTGGCACATTCGCGCATCTGATTCAGTTCGTACTCCGATTTCACGCTGCGAATACGGCGCAGCTCTCCGGAAACATTCAGCAATTCAGGCATCTCGAAAGCAACTTGCAATCTCGACACGGTTGAAAAGGATAATACATCGTTTTCCAACATCAGTTTGTTAGGCAATGCTATGTTTCTTTCGCGAAGAAAATCGGGAATTTGTTCCGGTTTTCGGATATAAACAACATTTTCTCCCTCTATGCCGTTGGGACGTTTTACAAATAATATCGGGGCAGCTTCGGGACGGACAAAAACGTATCCGTCGAAAATGAAGTTGAGCAAATAAAACTGATTTACCGATGTAGCAATCACACATGCGTCAGCTTGCGATTGTATGATAATTTGTTGAAGTTTGGCAAGTCTTTGTCTTGTTTCTTTCTTAATTTGAACGTTCATAAAAATAAAACTTTTTTGATTTTCAAATATAATCATTTCCCGCGTGTATAAAGGTATCTGTCCTAAAAAAACTTAATCTTTTTCTTTTAAATGTTAGGTTTAATAAATGTACGCGAAAGAACAAGCTAAATGAAAAATAAAAATCCTATCTTTACAATATCAATTATTTCTTGAGTGAACGGAAAAATATTAATAGTCGAAGATGATATTTCTTTTGGAACCATGCTACAAAAGTGGTTTGAAAAGAATGGATTTGCCGCGAAATGGTGCAAGGGAATGTTGTCGGCTCAGGAATCTCTTTCCGAGTCCGCGTACGACATTATTTTATCGGATTTACGTTTACCCGACGGGGATGGCATTATGATTCTCAACTGGGTGAACGAGAGGCAATTATCAGTTCCCGTTATAATAATGACCGGATATGGTGAAATACAAACCGCCGTTTCGGCCATTAAACTGGGAGCCTTCGATTTTCTGGAAAAACCCATCAATCCTTCTATTCTTGCACAAAAAATTGACGCTGCTTTCAAAGAGAGAGCAGAAGAAAAAACGCCTCAAAAGAAACATACCCGAGAGTTTCAAAAAGAAGAAAGAAAAAGTAGTATGGTAGAGGGACGCAGCCCGTTGTCCGCACGTATGTATTCTTTCATAAATACTGTTGCCCCCACGCAAATGGCTGTGATGATCATTGGTGAAAGCGGTACAGGAAAAGAACATGCCGCACGAATGATTCATGAACGGAGTGCGCGTGCCGACAAACCTTTTGTCGCGGTTGATTGTGGCAGTTTGTCTATGGAATTGGCGCCGAGTGAGCTTTTTGGACATAAAAAAGAATCGTTTACCTCGGCAGTTGAAGATAAAACCGGTTTTTTTGTCGAGGCAAACGGCGGAACACTATTTCTCGACGAAGTTGGGAACTTACCTTATGGTGTTCAGATGCAGATGCTCAGGGCCTTACAGGAGAAAAAAATCAGGCCTGTTGGCACGGCTACCGACTTGGACGTGGATGTTAGGATTGTTACGGCTACCAACGAAAACCTTGAGAAGGCCATTGCCGAGGGTGGCTTCAGAGAAGATCTTTATCACCGTCTCAATGAGTTTGTAATTGAAGTTCCACCGCTAAGAAACTGCAAAGACGATATCCCGTTGTACGCCGAGCATTTTGTTTCCGAGGCAAATGCCGAACTCGATAAAAAAATTAAGTTTATCTCTGCCAAGGTGCTTTCACGGCTTGAGACCTATTCATGGCCGGGCAACTTAAGGGAGTTACGGAACGTTATCCGCCGTTCAGTTCTTTTTTCTACCGGTGACACTATCACGTTAGAAAGCTTACCGTTTTTATCGGACAAAAATGTAGAATCGATTAAAGAGTCGGACATTTCGTTGAATGTATCACCCGAAGAAGAAAAAGAAAAAATAATACGAGCTTTGCAAAAAACCAAAGGCAACAAGTCAAGAGCTGCCATTTTACTGCGCATAGACCGAAAAACATTGTACAACAAAATTCGCAAGTATGAGTTGTAAAGGTGGTAGCGATGAACCAAGAGAAGGGGGTATCAGGATAGATACTCCTTTTCTATTTCGAAGGCAAACTCCCTGATTTGCTGAATGCTTTGTAACATCTCTTCTTTCCAGCCGGGGTAAGCAGTTTCTTCTTCTCCGCGAAGCGAGTCCATTTTAATTAAAACATCGCACAAATGCGCGAAGCCGATTTGATTTATAAAAGGATGCATTTTATGACATAATTGCTGCGCCCCTTTAAAGTCGGATGTTTGGGTCAACTCTGTCAGTGATTGGGTATCGTTGTAAACGTTTGTAACGAAAGTGGACAGTATTTCCTTAATAATCTCCACGTCGTTGCCGAATAATGAAACAAGTTGCGGAAATCTCTCATCAAAACGAGCTGTTTTTTTAAATTTAGCACGATTTTCCCCTGAAAGGATTTCGATAAACTTACTCATTTGAACGGGTTTTTTAATAAACCCACTAAACCCTTCCGATACAACTCTTTCGGTGCTGTAATCGTCATAAGCAGTCATCAACCAAACGGGGATTTCAGAATTGGTTTCGCGGATTTTTTGTAGAATCTCGCTTCCTGTAATATTCAACATTTGCATATCGGTAAACACAATGTCAAAGAGCGATATATGATTGACAAATCCGTTCATGTCTCGACTGTCGTTACATATTTTCACCTTAAATCCGCTTTGCGAGAGAAATTCTTTTAGCAACTCTGCCAGAGAAATATCATCTTCGAAAATCAATATATTACTGTAAACTTTGCGTTGAGCCGGAATAGCTGTTGCGCTATTGTCTGTTGTTTTTTCTATCGGATGAAGCGGTAGCATTATGGTAACACAGGTGCCTTCATCTTTTTTCGATTGTATTTTTATTTCTCCTTTCAATGAGTGAACAAGTCCTTGAGTAACATACATCCCGAAGCCACTACCCTCTACTTTTAGGGGGTTTTTGATTCGAGAAAAAGGTTTAAATATTTCTTGAATCTCGCTTTCATGCATGCCGATTCCTGTATCGGTTACGGAAAAAATCAGGTTTTGCCGGTAATCTAATTTAATATCAATTCGTCCTGTTATCGTATATTTTACCGCGTTTGAGATAATGTTTACGAGTATTTGTTTTAGAACTGTGTGATCCGTATCCACATATAGAGGCGACCCAACAAGGTTTTCGAATTCGATATCAAGTTTTTTTCCATCGGTGAGCGGTTTGAACATACGAATAATCTCTTTCATCAGCTTTATCAAATCGAATCGACTGTTGTACAATTCTCCCGAGTTACGTTCCAGTTTAGAAAATTCAAGTAAATTGGTGAGCATACTCAAGATGTGTTTTCCCGAGTTTTGTGCCGATTGTATTTGCTTCTTTTTACCTTCAAAAATCTTTTCTTCTTGCCACATTTCCATATATCCCATCATTGAACTGAGTGGTGTTTTAATGTCGTGTGAAACAGATAAAAGCAATTTATGCCGGCTCTCCATCAGCGATTCGGTCAGTTGTTTCTCCTTTGCTAAATCGAGCCGTGCTTTCTGTCCTTTTCTAAGATCATCAATGATAAGAAAAATAATAATAATAATCAGTACCAACGAGAGTGCGCCCACCACAACCGCAAACGTGTAAATTCTTCGGGTCAGCAATTCGCTGCTTTGAATGCCTTCATGCGTAATTCGTGTAGTTTCGTTGTAAAACTTGGTCAGTAGTTGAGATATTTCCAAAGAAATGTTTTGATCGGCGAGAATAAGCTCCCGCACCTGTTTTTCGATCCCCGATAGTTGGGTTGAGTATGTTATAGAAGCGGCTTCGGTTATGTTTTTCAAATCGGCATACATACCGGTATCGATTCTGGAGGTCAGCCGCGTTTCCTGTTCTACTTGGGCAACACTGATGATGGTATCGGGAGTCTGGTTTGGATTTACTAAATTTTTGACTCTTGCCCAAAACCCCTTTTTCTCTTTTACAACTATGGTCGTGTCTTTATTAGTGGTGACCACAACTGAATCCTGAATAAACTCGGGATAGGTTTCGATTTTTTTACCGAGTTCTTTCAGAGGACTTTGAGGACGAAACTGAACGATGAGCTGGTTGACAATATTATTTTTTTCGTGTAATAAAGAATCTACGCTTTCTATGTAAATATCTTGCTGTTTTTGCGATGCTAAATGTTTTATTTCAGTTATTTGATGAGATATTGTTGACGAAATGGAGTCGTATGTCAGTTGATGTGTTGCTTGAGGATCTACCAAATAAGCATTTAAAGCATCCTGCGCTTCGTGAACTGAAATAATTAACCGATTACTTTGAGACAACACTTCGTAAGAATCGGAAATTTCGTCCTTTTGGATATCGACATACTTTCTTAGGTTGTAGGAGTAAATAAATATTCCCACTACATATAGAATGATAATTAAAAACAGTAACCCAATTTTTATTCTTATCCGATGTTCAAAAGAATTGACTGATTTCATTCCTGTTGTATAGTTTTTCATCCAAAAATACACAATATTTTGGGTTTGGTTATGTTTTATCCGAATCTTGCACTCATTTTTTCTGTTTTTTAGTAATGTGTATCGTAAAAAATTGGGGAAATTCATCAAAAAAACGTAGATTTTTTCCACATTTCTACATCTATTCTACAGTTCCCCACGGTTTGGTATAAGTTTCAATAAGCATTTTATTCACCTGTTTATCAGACACATGCGAATCATCAGCTTACGGAGAGAATTTCTTTTGTACGATATTTGATTATTGTTTTGTGTACGTTTAATTAAACAAGAAAATTATTTTATTAAGAATTTAAAAAATTAATTGTAATGAAAAAAATTATTTTATCAATCGCTCTCATAGCGGGAGTTTTTACAACAACAGCCGTTCAGGCTTCAACCCAAGTAATCGAAAAACCTATCATAGAAATTACGTCAGACGATGACGGTTTCGTAAATATTAAATTTGAAGAGTTGAGCGAAAAAGTTCAGGAAGCGGTGCGTGCCCTTGTTCAAAATTACGATCTTAATGCTCTGAAACTCAATGCTGAAAAACAACTTACGAAAGTGGAAGCTACTAAGAAAGAAGACCAGACTCAAAAAGTTTTTTATTTTGACGCAGAAGGAAATGAAGTGGTTTTAGAATCGGCACAGGAAGAAGAAGAAGAAGAAACTGTGACACAAGAGCAAGAAGAAATTCCGTCACCCGAAATTTCCAGCTACTCAGCGGTAAAAGGTGATGACGGATTTGTAGAAGTGAAACTTGAGGATTTGAACGAAAAAGTTCAGGCAGCCATAAGCGCTTTAGCAGAAATGTATGATATTGACGCTATCTTTTACAACGCCGAAAAGCAAGTCACGAAAGTAAAAGTTACAAGTAAAGAAGATCAGGTTGAGAAGAAAATTTACTTCGATAACGAAGGTGCTGAAACCACTTGGGAAGAACCGGTCGAAAGCGTAGAGCAGGAAAGCAACAGCGAAGAAGTCCTATAACGCACATCACAATGGCACTACACTATATACAAAGTTTCTAGCTACCTATTATCAGTGAGTTAGATAGCAAAACTCACCACTTTTGTCAAAAACAAAGTGGTGAGTTTTTTATGGTTTTATCCAAATATCCCAAGCGGCTAAGGCTTGTGATTCGAGCATTTCTTCACCGTTTTTTACGATGGCACCTTGTGCTTTTCCCTTTTTCAGGAATAGCGTTTCGGCGGGATTATACACCAAATCGTAGAGCAGATGCTCGTGGGTAAGATGCTGATATGGAATATCGGGACATTCGTCTGTGTTTGGGAAAGTACCAACGGGCGAGCAGTTTACCACAACTTTGTATTCGCTTAAAATTTCCGAGTTCAGTTGTTGGTAAGTAAGTCGATTGTTTCCGTCTGAACGTGAAACGTATTTCCATTCGATATTCAGGTCCTCTAACGCTTGTCGCACCGCTTTTGAAGCTCCTCCGGTTCCTAAAATCAACGCTTTTTTGTGAATTTCGGAGCGAATAAGCGGCTCTATGGATTTTTTGAATCCCACGTAGTCGGTATTGTAACCCGTTAGGTGATAGAAATACATATTGCCGGGTTCTCGTTCTATTTTTATCGTATTGACAGCGCCGATTTTTTGCGCCTCGGGTGATAGTTCGTTCAGAAACGGAATAACCTGCTCTTTGTACGGAATGGTGACGTTAAGACCACGCAGATGCTGGTTGAAAATAACGACCTCGCGCAGTTGCAAAACATCCTCAATTTCAAAATTCAGGTATTCGGCATTAATTCCTTCACGCGCGAATTTTTCGGTAAAAAACTTCGATGAAAAGGAGTGTTTTAAAGGAAACCCGATTAATCCGAAAACCCCTAAAGGGGACTTTGGGGGCTGCCAATCATTATCTTTATTCGTTCTATTCATCTGTTTTCTTTTTCAGCACTTCTTGCTCCTAGGGTTTGTATTAATCAGGCGCTTTTTCTTAAGTCCCATTTAGGGGATTTGAGGGTTGTTTTTTTCCGCAATATATAGCGTTGAAATCCCTAATGTAAATCGCCGCAGGCGGATATTGGTAAAGCCATTTTTTTTCAGAATCAACATCATTTGTCTACCCTCGGGGAAGGCGGCAATGGATTCGGGCAAATATTCGTAGGCGCGCTTTTCGGTGGCCATTGTATCGGATAAAATCGGCATAACGTACTTTGTGTAAAGTGCGTAAAGCTCCTTCATTGGTTTAACTTCCGGTGTAGTAAGCTCAATGAAGAGGAACACACCACCGGGTTTTAGTACACTCAGTACTTTACTGAAACTTTTGTCGATATCTTCGAAGTTCCTAATTCCGAAGGCGGCGATTACGGCATCAAACGTCTCATCGGGGAAAGAAAGTTCCGAACAGTCCTGCCGCTCGAAGGTGATAACTTGCTCCAATCCTTTGCGTTTTACTTTTTCTCTGCCCACTGTCATCATTCCTTCGGAAATATCGACACCTATGATTCTCTTGGGTTTGAGTATTTTCTGTGCCAAGATGGCGAAATCACCTGTTCCGGTGGCAATGTCGAGAATGTATTCGGGTTGATAAGGTTTTAACGCTTTTATGGACTCTCTGCGCCAGTAATTGTCAACTCCCAGCGATAGAAGTCCGTTAAGTTGGTCATATTTCGGTGCAATTTCGTCGAACATGGCTTCTACCTGTTCTTTCTTCGATTTTTCTGTTCCGTATGGATTAATTTTTTCTACTTGGTAGGTCATTTTGTTTTAGTTTTGGCTATTAACGTTTAGCTGTTAGCAGTTTTGAGATACTCCCTCACATTTCGCTTCCAAATCTTTGGCTTCGGCTTTTACAAACGGTTCGCCCACAATTTTGTTTGACAGGAGGTCACAGATTATTATGCTTCGAGAGGATTTATTAGAAACGGATTTATTCGTAATGCCCTTTGAGAGAGTAAACATAGAGCTTGTTGTCTTGAACAAGATAAACAAAGCGATGTTCTTTTGTAATTCTTCTCGACCATTTTGGAGCAAGGTCATACTTTAAGGCTTCGGGTTTGCCAATTCCGGTGAAAGGATTTTCGATAATCGCCCGTGTAAGTTGTGAGATTTTTTTCAGTATCGCTTTATTTTCTGTTTTTATCCAATAAGCAAGGTCTTCATCAGCTTGTGGCAGAAATATTACTTCCATAAACTGTCGAGTTCTTCGAGTGTTACGGTGCGACCTTTCCCGCTTTTTAAATCTTTATCTCCCTGTTGTATTTTCTCTACAAATTCGCGATTGTAGGGACTTGGTTCTTTGGAAAGCTCAAATTTTATCTTCAATGCCTTCATAAAAGCCTTTAAGGCTTCAATTTGTGAGGCGTCATTTGTGTGTGCTTTAATATTAATAGTTTCCATATTCAGTGTATTTTACTTTCTACAAAGTTACCATTTTTCTTGAAAAGCGAGAAAGGTTGCAATAAATTGTGACTTTTATATAGAAAACAGTTGTTCCCTAATCATCTGACCGGTAATCGGTCAGACGGTTTCCAGATACTCCTTCACATTTTTCTCAATCCTCGTTTCCAAATCTTTGGCGTCGGCTTTTACGAACGGTTCGCCCACAATTTTCTCGTACAATTCGATGTAGCGTTCCGATACGCTGTTGCAATATTCGGCGGTCATTTCGGGTACTTGTTGCCCGGCTTGTCCTTGAAATCCATTTTCCATCAGCCATTTGCGCACAAACTCTTTGGAGAGTTGTTTCTGCTCTTCGCCTTTTTCGAAACGCTCTTGGTAGCCTTCGCTGTAAAAATAGCGCGATGAGTCGGGCGTGTGAATTTCGTCAATCAGGTAGATTTTTCCGTCCTTTTTGCCGAATTCGTATTTGGTATCCACCAAAATCAATCCCTTTTCGGCAGCCATTTCCGTGCCGCGTTGAAAAAGGGCGTAGGTGTATTTTTCCAGCTGTTCGTAATCTTCTTTCGATACCAATCCTTGGGCGATGATTTCGTCGCGCGAGATGTTTTCGTCGTGTCCTTCGTCGGCTTTGGTGGTGGGCGTAATGAGCGGCGAATTGAATTTCTGGTTTTCGCGCATTCCTTCGGGCAGCGATAATCCGCACAACGTGCGCGCGCCTTTTTTGTATTCGCGCCACGCGCTTCCGGTAATGTATCCGCGGATAACCATTTCTACTTTAAACGGTTCGCAACGTTTGCCGACGGTAACCATCGGGTCGGGCGACGCCTGTTTCCAGTTGGGAACAATATCGGCGGTGGCATCCAAAAACTTGGCGGCAATCTGGTTGAGCACCTGCCCTTTGTAGGGAATTCCTTCGGGAAGAATTACGTCGAAAGCCGAGATGCGGTCGGTGGCAATCATTACCAACGTGTCGTTGCCGATGCTGTACACGTCGCGAACTTTTCCGTGATAAACGTAGGTTTGGTTGGGAAAAGTGTAGTTGGTGGTTGTTAGAGTGTTCATATATTGTATATTTTAATTATTTTTGTTCTTTGTCCTGCCTTTCAGGCAGTATATTTACTGCTTATCGCAGTCCGCAGGTCGATGACGCTGCGGTTATGAAAGTAAAACCTTTCAGGTTTGTCTATATTTGCTTGTTATTTTTGGTTGTAAAAGCCATCTCTTGAAATTTCACACTGTCTATTACAGCGTTGAGCTGCTTGTCTTTATTTCTGTGGCTCATTTACAGTTAAAAGACAATAATTTTTTGATGACTTGTTATCCTTTTGATGAGCATTCTTGAAATTGACTTGAAAAGTCAGATTTCCATAACCGCAGTGTCAACGACCTGCGGTTTGCGAGTCACGGAAAGCTACTGCCTGAAAGGCATGATTTCTAATCATTTAGAAAATAACGTTCATCAATTTCAATTCCGTTTTCCGTTAAAAGTTGACGATATTCCTCTTCAAAACTAATTGTTTTATGATGCTCTTTCTGATTTTTTATATAGTCTATAATCGTTTGTTTATCTTTTAAGCTATACGTAAATGCAGCAAAGCTAATTGCCCAACCTTCAAAATTCCGAAAATTATGATTTTGCGCCATCCATTTGCTTGAATATTCTTTCAGCTCTTTCATAAAGCTGGAAACGGCAAAGGTTGGGTGTATATCAACTAACAAGTGAATATGATTTTCTGTTCCGCCAATTCGGTAAAGTTTAGATTTTTTGTTCTTGATTATTCCCATAATGTAGGCGTAAAGCTCTTTTTCGTGCTGTTCAGGAATTGTGTCCTTGCCGCGTTTTGTCCGAAACACTATGTGGTATAATAAGTTTGTGTAACTCATATCTATTGTCCTGCCTTTCAGGCAGCAGTTTTTATTATTGGTTTTCCGCAGGTCGGAGACCTACGGTTATGAAAATCTGACTTTTCAAGTCAACCCCGTTCTTTATATGATTTTTCCTCCCCTTTTGGGAGGTTAGAAGGGGTTTCCTTCTCATACGCCTCCACAATCATTTGTACCAATTTGTGGCGCACGATGTCTTTTTTATTGAATTCCACCTTGGCGATGCCTTTTACGTTGCGCAGAATTTTCATCGAATGAATTAACCCTGATTGTTGCGAGGGCGGTAAATCTATTTGCGTGATATCGCCCGTAACAATCATTTTTCCATTCAGTCCCAATCGGGTGAGGAACATCTTAATTTGCTGTTTGGTTGTATTTTGAGCTTCGTCTAAGATGATAACCGCGTCGTTGAGCGTGCGCCCGCGCATAAACGCCAAGGGCGCGATTTGTATGATTTTGTTTTCGATATACTCTTTCAGTTTGAGTGGCGGAATCATATCTTCCAGCGCGTCGTAAAGCGGTTGCAGATACGGATCGATTTTCTCTTTCATATCGCCGGGCAGAAATCCCAGCTTTTCGCCCGCTTCCACGGCTGGGCGGCTGAGGATTATTTTTCGCACCTGCTTGGTTTTCAAAGCGCGAACGGCAAGAGCGATGGCGGTGTAGGTTTTTCCCGAACCTGCGGGACCGATGGCGAAAAGCAGGTCGTTGTCATCGAACTCGGCAACCAATTTTTTCTGATTGGCGGTACGCGCCATTATCGGTTTTCCGTTGATTCCGTGAATAATCAGGTTGTCGGGATGCGTGATGTGCGGTGCTTTTCCTTTTACAATATCCAGAATATCTTCCTCTTTCAGCACGTTCATTTCGATGCTGAATTTTTCGAGTGCGTGAACTTTTTCTTCGAAAACAGCCAGTTCTTCTTCGTCTCCGATAACCTTTATCACGTTTCCGCGCGCAACGATGCGAAGTTTCGGGAACAACGTTTTCAGTAACTGTATGTTGCTGTTGTTTATCCCGAAAAATACTACGGGATCAACATTTTCGAGAATAATGATTCTTTCTATCATGTAGCGCCGTTTGAGAAGTTTAACGAATATTGATACACCTTGTTTTCTTGTCCTTCTATATAATTGATAAACGCATTGTTAACCATTCTGTTCCCGCCGGGAGTAGGATAATTCCCCGAGAAATACCAATCGCCCGAATTGTTGGGACACGCTTTGTGCAGATCTTCAATGGTTTGGAATACAATTTTTACGTTTGCTTTAATATCGTTATCTGTGAGCATTTTGGCTATTTGGTCGGAAATCTCTTCATCGGTAAACGGTGCGTAGATATCTTTCACGTAATTCACCATTTTTTCTTTTTTCTTCCGGCTTTGAGCGATGCATTTTTCATACACATCATCTATTACACTTTGCATTCCACGTTCTTTCAACAGTGCGATGGCGGCTTTGAATGCAATAAATTCGCTCATTCGCGACATATCGATACCGTAACAATCGGGATAGCGAATTTGTGGTGAAGAGGAGACAATAACAATTTTTTTCGGGTCTAACCTATCCAATATTTTAATAATGCTTTGCTTGAGTGTAGTTCCCCGTACAATGCTGTCGTCGATAATAACCAACGTATCTTTTTCTCGCCTCAATGATCCGTATGTGACATCGTAAACGTGTGCTGCCAAATCGTTTCGAGATTTTCCCTGGGCAATAAAAGTGCGCAGCTTGATGTCTTTTATCGCGACTTTTTCCGAACGCACTCTTTTGGCAAGGATGACTTCGATTTCGTCGGGAGTCAATTGTTCGCGTTTTTCGAGTAATTCTACGGCTTTGTTATGATTAAAATGTTTTTCCAACCCTTCCAGCATACCGAAATAAGCCACTTCAGCCGTGTTGGGAATAAACGAAAAAACAGTATTGTCGAAGTCGTTGTCTATAGCTTCAACAATTCCGGGAACGAGAAGTTCTCCTAATTTTTTGCGTTCGCGATATATGTCGTAATCCGAGCCGCGCGAGAAATAAATTCGTTCGAACGAACAGGGCGTTATTTTTTCTTTGGGTTCCAGAATCTGCGTAGTGCTTATGGTTCCGTTTCGCTTCACGATGAATGCCTCACCGGGTTGTAATTCGCAAATAACGTCTTTTTTCAGGTTGAATGCCGTTTGAATTACCGGGCGCTCCGATGCCACAACTGCCACTTCATCATCGAAGTAATAAAAAGCCGAACGGATTCCCCACGGATCGCGAAGCGTGAAGGTGTCGCCACAACCGATAAAACCGCAAAGTGCATACCCGCCATCCCACAGTTTGCTTGCACGTTTCAACAGAAACGGGATGTCGAGTTTTTCCTCAATCAAGTGGCTTACTTGCTGTCCGTTGAGTTCCGATTTTTCAACTTTGTCGTATTGATATTGAACCTCTCTATCGAGATAATGTCCGATTGATTCCAACATCACAAACGTATCGGCATAATCCCGCGGATGTTGTCCTTCCGAAATCAACTGTTCAAACATTTCATCCACGTTCGTCATGTTGAAATTTCCCGCAAGTGCTAAACTTCTCGATGCCCAGTTGTTTCGACGCAACAACGGATGCACGTAAGTTAATCCGCTTTTTCCGGTCGTGCTGTAGCGCAAATGTCCGATAAACAATTCGGACGCGAACGGAACCGAACGTTTCACGAATTCGATATCCTGAAGTTGATGTGGGGTAAAATCCTTAAACGACTCGTGTACTTTCCCGAAAATCTCCGAAATAGCGCCCGATCCTACTGCTCTTTCCCTGAATATGTATTCGCTTCCGGGTGCAGCATCTAATTTTACGGCGCCCAATCCGGCTCCTTCCTGCCCACGGTTGTGTTGTTTTTCCATGAGCAGATACAATTTGTCTAAACCGTATTGCCACGTTCCGTATTTTTTGTAGTAATAATCGAGGGGTTTTAGTAAGCGGATCATCGCGATACCGCATTCGTGCTTGATGATGTCAGTCATTGATAAACCTTTCTGTAATTATGATGCAAATTTAACGCTATTTACAGAAAAGGACTAACTTTTAGGGAGAAAATCAGTAGACGAAGGTAAAAAGATTTTTTTTGTTGTTCAGAGTTCTCAAAAGGGACACAGAGGTGAGCACGAATTAACACGAATAAAATTTACAAGATCAATCCTATTCGCGCTCTTTTGTGAAATTAGTAACAACTCTATAAATTGTTTTATTCACAAATAGCTTCTTTAAAAGCTCCCCTGTTTATATTCAAGTTCTCAGCATTTTTCCTTTTTTTCAGTCTCTTCTTTTTTCTCAATTCTTGGATCATAGCACGATTTTTTATAATTCGGAACAGACTTGCTGCCTTTCCCAAAGTAAGGATGAACATAACACCCCCAAAAACAGGATGTATGACAATTGTGTGTAAACGAAAAAAAGAAAAGAGCTACATTTTACCGTAACTCTTTGTCTTTAAATGTGATCAGGAAGGGATTCGAACCCTTGACCCACAGCTTAGAAGGCTGTTGCTCTATCCAGCTGAGCTACCCGACCATTCTTTTATTCAGGGTGCAAAAATACAGCAATTCTGAGAATAAAAAAAATTTCTGTGGAATAACTTTGTCAATATCACAAACATTGACAAAGAAAGGGTGCAAAATATTACATCCAACACATGGACTTTTTATCTAATTTCTCACCCGCCTGAGGTGTGCAGGCATCCGATTTCTTTTGTGTTATTACAGAATCCCCTGCCCCATCATTGCCTTTGCCACCTTCATAAATCCGGCAATGTTGGCGCCTTTCACGTAATTGACGTATCCATCGGGTTCGGTACCGAATTTCACGCAGTTTTCGTGGATGTTTGCCATAATCCATTTTAGTTTCTCGTCCACTTGTTCGGCACGCCAACTGTAGCGTTCGGAGTTTTGCGTCATTTCCAACCCCGAAACCGATACTCCACCCGCGTTAGCCGCTTTTCCGGGAGCGTACAAGATTTTATGATTCTGGAAAATCTCTATCGCCTCCGGCGTGCTGGGCATATTGGCGCCTTCCGATACCGCGATTATTCCGTTTCCCATTAGGGAACGGGCATCGTCGCCATCAATTTCGTTTTGCGTGGCCGACGGAAGCGCGATATCGGCTTTCTCACCCCAGGGACGGGCGCCCTCTACATATTTGCAGCCATACTCTTCGGCATATTCGCGAATGCGCCCGCGATACAGATTTTTCAGCTCCATCACGAACTGTAGTTTTTCGGCCGTAATTCCGTCGGGATCGTAAATATATCCGTCTGAATCGGACAGCGAAACCGGAACAGCGCCCAACTCAATCAGCTTTTCGCACGTATATTGCGCCACGTTTCCCGCCCCCGATACCAAACATCGCTTGCCTTTTATATCGATATTCCGGGTTTTAAGCATCTCCAGAAGAAAATAGACGTTTCCGTAGCCGGTGGCTTCGGGACGAAGAATGGAGCCGCCAAATTCGCGCCCCTTACCCGTGAAAGTTCCGGTAAATTCTTCGGCCAATTTTTTGTATTTCCCGAACATGTAGCCTACTTCGCGGCCGCCCACGCCAATATCGCCTGCGGGAATATCGGTATTAGGACCGATAACACGCCACATTCCTTCCACAAAAGCCTGACAAAAACGCATTATCTCGGCATCTGACTTGCCACGCGGCGAGAAATCCGAGCCGCCTTTGGCGCCACCCATCGGCAGTGTGGTTAGAGCATTTTTAAACGTTTGCTCGAAAGCCAAAAATTTCAGGATAGAGGGCGAAACAGACGCGTGAAACCGAATGCCGCCCTTGTAGGGCCCAATAGCATTATTATGTTGTACGCGGTAACCCATATTGGTATGTACGTTGCCGGCATCGTCTGTCCACGTAACGCGGAACGAATGAATTTTATCGGGAATGATTAATCGCTCAATCAGGTTTGCTTTTTCAAATTCGGGATGTTGGTTGTACACCTCTTCGATGGACTCAACTACTTCTTCAACGGCTTGAAGATATTCGGGTTCATTGGGAAAACGTCTTTTCACAAGACTGCTGATTTCTTCTCGTTTCATAAAAAAGGGTTTAATTGTGATAACTCAATAAACAATCACATTGAAATGCAAAATTACAATAAAAAACCAATTAGAAAGTAATTTATGGTGATTTTTTCATTATTTGTCAGTAAAAATATCACTTTTGGAGATTTTTGTAAATCGGAACAAAGACAATAATACCCGACATGATGATGGAAATAATAGTGATTGCGTTCACTTGAGCGTTCATAAGAATATAACCGACCAAAACTACCCAAAGTATGGCGATGAAGCCGAGTTGTGTTTTTGAAAATGTACGTTTTGCCATAATTGTACGTTTGTGTTGTGCAAAGTTAATAAAAAAAGGCACAGATTCACATCCACACCTTTTACAAAGACCCATAGAGAGTTAATGAAAAATTGATTTTTGCTATTTTTGAACCAAATGAATATTGTTTTAACAATACAAATATCCGCATTTATTGTTACGAAACGGCTACTTTTCGGTTAAGGTTTGGTTAATTTTCACTGTTATAAACGCGAAAAGTTTGCCTTTTGAGCAAACTTTCCAATTTCTTTTATTTCGATTTTTTATTCCTGCACCAACCCGATGCTGATTTTTTGATCTTTCTGAAGATTCAGCTCCATTTCTGAAGGTTGGTACGAAATCAACTCTACTCTCACGGTGTGTTTACCCGGCTTAAGGTCGGAAACTGAGAAATTTCCTTCTAAATCCGAGTAATACTTGTTACCGTTAATGATAATGGCCGCTCCCGCTAATGCCTCGTTGCTTTTGTTGTCGATAACCGAGCCGGAAATATCTACCGTATTCACTTTTTGAATAGCTTCAGCAGTGACAGTGCTTTTTACGTTTTTCTCGTTTTTATTGTCTTTCGCGTAAACTGAAACGGACAATAAAACCGCTGCGAATAATACAAAAATTGTTTTCATCTTGTGTATCTAATTTTTAATTTTTTCCTGTTTTAAACCGATACAAAGGTGAAACATAAATGTTACAGAACGGTTACATTCCGGTTAAGATTCTGTTAAGATTCGCGTAACTAAAGCGAGCGATAACTAACGTCACTTCAATATACCGATGGTGGGTTGAATTATTTACAAAAAATACAACAATCTAATTGTCTTTGTCTTATACTCTTCTCTCAATAATTTTTTTCATCCACCAAATTACCTTTATCGTCCCACATACGCCAAAGTCCGACTTTATTGCCCTCGTAATAATTCATTTCGTAACGTTGATTTCCCAATTCATCCCAAATACGCCAAGTGCCATGCTTTGCCCCGCTCTTGTATTCGGCTTCGGAAATGAGCTGTCCCGAAATATCGTACGAACGCCACAGACCGTGCAATTTACCTTCTTTGTAAGAACGAACCTCTTTGGGCTTCCGGTTATCGAAATAAATCAGATAAGCACCTTCGGGCAGGCCGTTTTTGATTTGCATTTCAAGTTTGAGCGTACCGTTCTCGTGGTATTCGCGATAATCTCCCGTGTAAAGTTCATTTTGTCTCTTGTCGCGATAATAGACTCCTTCGTTTTGATAGATTTGAGGATTATCTTGCGAAGTCTGTGCCTGAATAGTCGGCGACAAAAAAAGGACACATAACAGTAGTACTATATTTTTTCTCATACGCGTTAATTTTTTAAAATTGTACACATAGCAAAGATACAATTATGTCGGAAAATATAAATAAGGGGTACTCCGGTCTTACGCGAAATACCCTTTATTTTTATAAACCGAAATGTTATGCAATTAGAATTTGTATCCTGTCCAAGCGAAAATATCGGTGGGGCATCCGGTGTTACCGGCTTTAATTTCGATACCGGTGGCGTCTTCCGGATTTTTCAATATAGCCGGAGCGGTTGTCAACGAATTGGTTATGCTAATGGTTGTTCCGGCGGCGGCATTTCCTTTTCCGTCTTTCAGGTCAACCAAGTCGCCAACCGAACCTGTTCCTTTA
Organism: uncultured Petrimonas sp.; assembly: GCA_964557135.1. GTDB lineage: Bacteria > Bacteroidota > Bacteroidia > Bacteroidales > Dysgonomonadaceae > Petrimonas. The sequence goes on from CAZKZB010000061.1 coordinate 17,663, forward strand.
ATAAGCGCGTTGATAACGGTAGCTTTCGCGCCGCGACGAATTTTAATGGCGTCCTGCATTTGAGTTTCTTTGGCGGTATTGTGTGCCAGTCTCAAATCAATAGTCATGTTTTTAACCGTAAAGTTAGATTGACCCGGATGATCGGGAAAGTTTCCGTCGTGGTTTCCGTCGGCTTCAATTCCGCGCGGGTCAGATTCGCTGCTTTTGAATCCGGGTTCCCAAATTCCGTAACAGTTTTCCAATGTGCCTACGTATCCTTGTGTGAAGTCGAACATATCGTCGTCGGAATTTACTACCAACAGGTTTTTCACATTTACGCTTCCGCCGAAGAACTCGATTCCGTCGTCTGCACCGTTGGGAATATAAATGTTTTCGATTTTGGTTCCGCTGCCCACACCGTTAAGAGTCAAACCGTTGTGTTCCACGTCTGCGCTCGAGCGTGCTCCGGTATATGCAAGCACTACGTAAGTAAGTTCGCCCGAATTATCGGCAGGATTTGAACCTCCGTAAAGGTAAGCGCTGTTGATTTCGGTAGAACCGGTAGTTCCGGCCGGACCCGAAAGAGGCGCTTTTCCGTTAATGATGAGTCCGCCCCAGTGTCCTTGAGCAGCATTGTCAATATCGGCTGTCATAACAACAGGCTTATCAGCTGTTCCTTTTGCGAAAATTTTACCGCCTTGCAGCACCAAAACATAGTTGCTGAATCCTTTTTTTGCTTTAATTTGAGTTCCCGCGGGAATATTCAACACGCCTCCATCTTCAACAATAACCGGTCCTGTGATGGTGTAAGTTATATTTGCGTCCAATGTTTTAGTTCCTGATATAGATCCTACCAATACATCATCAGTTACCGGTGGTTCCGGTTTATCACTGTTACTATCACCACATGAAGTAAGAGTTACCGCTGTCAGTAAGGCAGCACAAGTCATCATACTTAAAAAAAACTTTTTCATTTTTAATTCAGTTTTAAGTTTATAAAAAAATT
>CAZKZB010000062.1:0-18552 GCA_964557135.1 uncultured Petrimonas sp.
TTTATACGGTTTTTTTGAATTATAGATTACCTATTTTTTTAGGGTTTGGGATTAATTCAATATTATTTTATTCAGAATAAACTCTAATGAATAATAAAAAACGAAACAGGATTCGCCCTTAGGCAATGACAAAATGAAACTGTAGGAGTACTTTTGATACAGTTTCTTTAATCTATATCCTATGTTCCTTCGTCTTCAAGTTTATCTCTAATACTCCTGCCAGCTTTTAATCTTCAGGTTTTCCTTATCTAATGTGCAGAAAGCCGTTATAAATGCCGATGCCAATCGTGCATTCGTTATCAACGGAATGTTAAAATCAACCGCGCCGCGGCGAATGATATAACCGTTGGTAAGCTCACGCTTGGTGATATCTTTGGGAATGTTAATAATAAGATCGAACTTTTGCTGTATAATCATTTCCTGAATATTATGCTCACCTTCTTCATCGGGCCACGCCACATCGGTAGCTTTCACACCGTTTTCGGCAAGAAACTTTTGCGTTCCGTGGCTCGCGTACAGGTCGTAACCTTTGGCATGGAGCAATTTGCAGGCTTCCAGCAAATCTACTTTCGATTTTGCCTCTCCCGAGGAAATAAGAATTCCCTTCTTCGGAATTTTGTAGCCCACGGAAATCATCGATTTCAGAATGGCTTCGTTAAAATCGTCTCCTATACAGCCTACTTCGCCTGTAGAAGCCATATCCACACCCAAAATCGGGTCGAATTTCTGTAAGCGCGAATAAGAAAACTGCGACGATTTCACCCCAATATGATCGAGGTCGAAAACCGTACCGTCGGGTTTATCGTAAGGCGCGTCCAGCATCACGCGGGTTGCCGTATCAATAAAGTTGTGTTTGATAACTTTCGATACGAACGGAAAGGAGCGCGACGCCCGCAAGTTACATTCAATAACCTTGATTTCGTTGTTTTTGGCCAAAAATTGAATATTGAACGGCCCACTGATATTCAACTCTTTAGCAATTTGTCTCGATATTTTTTTCACGCGACGCATGGTTTCGAAGTAAATTTTCTGCGCGGGAAAAACCAATGTGGCATCGCCCGAGTGTACACCGGCAAACTCAACGTGTTCCGAAATGGCGTATTCAACCACTTCTCCGTTTTTTGCCACGGCATCAAACTCCAACTCCTTGGCATTCTGCATAAAAACAGAGACCACTACGGGATGTTCTTTCGATACTTTCGACGCCATCTTCAGAAAATGGTGCATCTGCTCTTTGTCGTAGCAAACATTCATCGCCGCACCGGAAAGCACATACGACGGACGAATCAGCACCGGGAAACCCACTTCTTCCACAAACTTATCCACTTCATCGTAACTCGAAAGCTCTTTCCATCGCGGTTGGTCGATACCCAATTGGTCGAGCATGGCCGAAAATTTGTGACGATTTTCGGCACGGTCAATCGACTGTGGCGACGTTCCCAAAATGGGTACATTTTGTCGGTGCAGCTTCATGGCCAAGTTGTTGGGTATTTGCCCGCCCATGGATACAATAACGCCCTTAGGCATCTCGATATCAATCACATCTAACGTTCGCTCATAAGAGAGTTCATCGAAGTAGAGACGGTCACACATATCGTAATCGGTAGAAACCGTTTCGGGATTATAATTAATCATTACCGACTCGTAGCCCAGTTTGCGAGCTGTTTCTACAGCATTTACCGAACACCAATCGAACTCAACCGACGAGCCGATACGGTATGCCCCCGAACCCAGAACGACAATCGATTCTTTATCGGATTTTTCCGGCGTGTAAGCCTTATCCGAGCCATAAGTAAAGTAGAGATAATTGGTTTTATCCGGATTTTCCGACGCTACCGTATTAATACGTCGTACAACAGGTAGCACTTGTAGTTTTTTCCTATATTCACGTACTCGAATCTGTTCGACCTCCATGTTTCCCTGGGGACTTTCCACATATCGGGCTATCTGGAAATCCGAAAAGCCCAATCTTTTTGCTTCCGCCAACACCTCACTCGGTAGATTTTCAATCTTTTTGTATTGAGAAAGAACGCGCGTGTAGTTGTAAATATTTTCCAGTTTTTCGAGAAACCATTTGTCAATCTTGGTAAGCGTTTCGATTTGCGCAACCGAATATCCTTTTTCAAAAGCATCGGCTACGGCGAAAATACGTAAATCGGTAGGATTGGACAGCGCCTCTTCCACGTTGTCGAACGTCAGATCACGGTTGCCTACAAAACCATGCATTCCCTGCCCTATCATGCGCAAGCCTTTCTGTATAACTTCTTCAAACGATTGCCCGATTGACATTATCTCGCCCACCGATTTCATAGATGAGCCAATCTCGCGACTCACTCCGGCGAATTTCGACAAATCCCAGCGCGGAATTTTCACAATCATATAATCCACCAATGGCGCCGTGTAAGCCGAATTGGGCGTTCCCATCTCTCCAATTTGGTCGAGCGAATATCCCAGCGCAAGTTTGGTAGCGACAAACGCCAACGGGTAACCCGAGGCTTTGGATGCCAATGCCGATGAGCGACTCAGTCGGGCATTTATTTCGATAATGCGATAATCATTGGTTTCGGCATTAAACGCATATTGAATGTTGCATTCGCCTACAATTCCGATATGGCGAACCACACGGCGAGCAATATCTTCGAGCATTGCGATTTGCTCTTTACTGAGCGTGATAATAGGTGCTACCACAATACTCTCGCCCGTATGAATACCCAGCGGATCGAAATTTTCCATGGGAACCACCGTAAAGCAATGGTCTTTTTTATCGCGAATTACTTCAAATTCAATCTCTTTCCATCCTTTCAGGCTCTCTTCCACCAGAATCTGCTTAGAGAAAGAGAGAGCGCTTTCGCACAAATCTTTGAATTCTTTTTCGTTTTGACAAATTCCCGAACCCAAGCCGCCCAGCGCGTAAGCCGATCGTACCATCACAGGAAAACCTATTTCACGTGCTGCCGCTAACGCAGCCTCCATGCTTTCCACCGCTTGCGAAACAGGTGTTTTGGCATCTATTTCGTTTAGTTTTTTCACAAAAAGGTCGCGGTCTTCGGTAATCATGATGGCTTCAACCGATGTGCCCAGCACTTTCACGTTGTATTTGTCCAATACGCCGCTCTGATAAAGTTCTGTTCCACAATTCAGCGCGGTTTGTCCACCGAACGCCAGTAAAATACCGTCGGGTTTCTCTTTACTAATTACTTTCTCAACAAAAAAAGGCGTAATCGGAAGAAAATATACTGTATCCGCTACGCCTTCAGAGGTTTGAATAGTTGCAATGTTGGGGTTTATAAGCACCGTCCGGATACCCTCTTCCCGTAACGCTTTCAACGCCTGCGACCCGGAATAGTCAAATTCGCCCGCCTGCCCTATCTTCAGGGCTCCCGAACCCAATAAAATAACTTTTTTAATTGATTTGTCCATTTAACTTATAATCTGTTTTCTTTTATGTTCTTTGAAACGTATAGTCGTTTGTTTCTAATTTCTGACTTAAGCTGTCAGAAATAAGATTGTCTAATTGTCTGACATCTGTTTTCCTTCGTATGTTAAATCGTATCGTAAATCCGAACCCGTGTCCACCAATCGGCATATTTTTCGCGAAATTCGTCGTGGATGGGATGTTCCTGATAAATATCATGCCCTTTTTTGTCATCGAAAATAACCAGCAACGAGAATGTGTATGTAGTATCTATAATTTCACGGTCTGTTGATGCCGGAACACCGATATGCATAAACCGTACGGTTTCTATAGACGCCAATTTTACCAGCGCGTCACGAAAATTACTTCTCACTTTTTCATCGTCAGCCTGTTTTAACCAGAAAAAAACGTGATGCATGAACTTACCGCTCATATCGGTACTTTTTTCACTTGAACAGCAACTTGCCAATACCGGAGCCATGACAACTGCACCCAAAGCAGCCGTTTGCTTTAAAAAGCTTCTTCTGTCAGAACTCTTCATGTCGATAAAAATTTAAGTGCTGGGTTGACTTGGAAAGAATCAACGACCGAATTGAAGAAGTAAAAGGAAAGGAGTATTTGTACATTCGTCGTTTTAGTTTACAAAAGTACAATAAATTGCCGATTTTTCGTGATGTTTTCGGTAAAAATTTATTTTTGGTATAATATTTAAGCAACAGGTTGGTTTCTAAGGGAAAGTTTTTGTTAACTTTGTTCACAGATACAGTGGATGTATAGTTTATTGAGATGTTTTAAACAGATAACGCTTTGTGATAATGTTTCGTTTTTAACGAAACGATAATCTCACTTCGTTCGGATAAAGTCGTGGTGTTGAACGTATCAACCGGCTTAAGTCTCTCCTTTGGCAAGGGGGAAGTACCACAAAGCGGGGAAGGGTTCTGTCAGCGCAGCTGTATCTCCCGCCTGATTGGGACTGTCGCCGAAGGACTATCTGTTTAAAATGTTACATAAATTTCACCATTTTACTAAACAAAACCTGTATGAGAAAATTTAAAATTGCCATTTGGATAGCGGTTGCGCTGCTTATATTGATACTTATCGGATTTATTTATTCCACCTTTTTTCGTCCCCAAGTTGTAGGATCGGGAAGCAATATGTTGGGATTTTTAGTCTTCGGTTCAATTATCGGAGCCATTATTGCTTTTTTGGTTTTCAAACTTATCCACAAATCGGGCGATTCCGGCAGTTCAACAACCATCACCTCCCACACCGTTGTGGAAAGTATGCGCCGCGTGTTTAAAATTGTGGTTGCCGAAGGACAGTTGAACGAAATCTACAACTACGAAAATACGAAAAAACTGCTTAAATTCATTCCTTCCACCAAAAAAGCGCTGGTTATTGTGAAAGCAAAGGTGATGATTGGTTACGATATTGAAAAGTGCAGATGGGAGGTGGACAACGAAAACAAAAGAATAAAACTGACAGCGTTTCCAAAACCCGAAATTCTTTCGCTCGATCCCGATTTCGACTACTACTATTTCGAAGACGATTTGTTTAACTTCATCAGCCGAAAAGACCTGCAACTTATACAAGATTTGGCAAAAAAACAAGTAAGAAAAGCCGCGTTACAAAGCGGATTGATGAAAATTGCATCGATACAGATGAAAACCTTGTTGACCGAAATGGTAAATATAAACAACTGGCAATTAGAGGGAGCAGAAAAAATTGATGATTATTACGTTTTACCCGACAGCGAAGAAAAAAACGAATTATCCGCCGGTGAAAACATGACGCTGTCGGAAGTAGAGACCAAAAAGGAGAAATGATTTTCAATTTGGGATTTCGGATTTGGGATTTCGGATTTGGGACTAAAAAAAATCGGGCAGTTTTATAAGAACTACCCGATTTTTCGTTACATGAAATGAATTATTTAAAACCGATACCCCAACGTTAATAATCCTCTTACGGATGTATTTTTCAGGGTGAAGGGAGATGCATCGATAACCAATTGTCCTCTTTCACCATTATTATCAGTATATAGATTTGGGAACGGGTAAAGTTGGTCTTCCTGAGTTTGGTAAACCACGGCCAAATCGGCATAAAAATTTCTGTTGAATCGATAACCGAGCCCTCCGGTGAAATAGTTGGTATCGCCTTCCATTCTGTAAATGGTATTCGAACCGGAAACGGCAGCATTGCCAGCTTTCGAAAAATCGGTTTCATACGGATTTTGCATCCAAGCGTAACCTAATCTTCCGGAGAACTGTTGAGTGAACCTGTATTCTGCACCTATTTTTACCGTGGAAGCGGCTTTAAAATCTTTTTTGATGTATCCGTTGTCTATGTCATACCAATGAGCATCTATTTCTTTTTGTTCCTCAGTCAAATTAGGTCTTGGAGGAACGCTCAGTTTCATATTCTTGTAATTCATCAACTCATAATCGGCACTCAAGATAAACCTGTTTCCCAAGACGGCAGCGCCGCTCAACACCCATTTATCAGGAGACTTCAAATCGTAATAGTTCGTAAATTTGGCAGAATTAACCGAGCCTTTTTTATATTTAGGGTCATTGACGTATGCTCCCATATCGTCATCCACCCTTGCCTGATAAATTTCTGACATGGAATACCAAGTAGGGGTGTGATATGCAATCCCTATCCTGAATGAATTTACCGGACGATAAATCAAGCCAAACTTCGCACCAACTCCGGCTCCGTTTGTTAGCAACTCGTTGTTCAACGTATAACCGCCACTGGTGAAATCTTCCAGAAAGTCGGTAGAGATGGAGTGACTGATATTCGAAATATTCAATGCTAAACCAATGTTCAATGCATTGTTAATCGTAGTTCCGATGGTAAAGTCATAATTATCGATATACCCTCTTTCCGACAATCTTATCTCCTGTTTAGCCTGCTCACCTTTTGTGTCTATAGGTGTGTAATGAAATTTACCATTTGCGTCCACGTGATCATCAATTAAATACGAGTTGAATCCCAGCACGGTAAGCCAAGGTTGATCAATGAAAGGGTCGGGCTTCCCTTCACCCATTTCCAACTTTCTGGAATCAACTCCATAGCTCCTGTCTGCTATATAATCCAACATAGTACTTGCTGCATTACCCACGGCATTGATATCGTTGTTGAAAGTCTTTTGTTTGTTGTAGGAAAAACCGAAGTTAATCATAGGCATTACATCGCTGCGTAAAGGAAAATAACCCACAAAACCCAAGTTATGGAGGTTAAAGTCGTTCACTTTTTTATCGATACCACTCGCATTGGCCGTATTTTGCTGCAAGCCCAACGTACCTACTACTTCCGAACTCCTGTAAACACCTATACCGGCAGGATTGATGGAAACACCCGTAATGTCACCTCCCAGCGCACCAAAAGCATTGCCCATAGCCATAGAGCGCGCTGTTCCATAAAGCTCGTTTCGGGAATACTTCAACGCTTCCACTTCTCCCTGCGAATACGAGTAATTTGCAATAAACAGTAAAGAGAAAAGAAAATATGCGATTTTTTTCATTTTAATGTATTTTTGTTTTGTTTACGGATAAAAAATGACTGCCTCATACAAACTCTTCTGAGATTTCTTGAAGCAGTCATCCATTATAATTTTATCGATTAACGACGTCCGCCACTGCTGCTACGGCTGCTACTGCTGCTTCCCCCGCCGAATGATCCTGAAGATGAACTTCTGCTCGAACCCATGGAAGAAGAACCTATTGACGAAGAACGACTGCTTGAGCTTGAACTTCTGCTTGGAGTAGAATAGGTATTGCTCGATGAACTTCTGGAAGGAGTTGAATAGGTACTGCTTCTGGAAGATGATGAGCTGCTTCTCGAAGGTGTTGAGTACGTATTGCTTCTGCTCGAAGAGCTTCTTTCGTAGGTGTTAGCGCTGCTTCTTGAAGGCGAAGTACTTGAGCTTCTGCTGTTATAAACTCTCGAGTTGGAATCGATAGTTCCTGCCGATGAGCGGGAAGAAGACGAAGTTCTGTTAATAACCTGTCCCGATCTTGAATCGTAAACACGACCACTGCTATCGATAATTCTTGTTCTGGGTGAAGTAGATGAACTTCTGCTGTATGCCGAAGAACTTCTGCCGGAGGCTGTCCTCGTAGAGCTACCCACTGCCGAGCTTCTTGAAGATACGCTTCTTGAAGATGCGTTTCTTGAAGATAGGCTTGAAGATCTGCCCACGCTCGCCACGGAGGATCTTGCAGTATTAGCTGAGCTTGTTCTGTAAACGCCTGTGCTTCTGCCGGAGCGGTTGTTGCTCAAACCACTGTAGTATCCATCGTAGAAACCGCTGTAGTATCCGCCACCGTACCATCCGCCGTAGCCGTAATAGTAAGGAGAGTAGTAGCCTCCATAATACCAGGGTGAGTACCAGCTACTGTAGTACCAGGGGCTATACCAGCCTCCGTAATACCAAGGAGAGTGCCAACGGCTATAATACCACGGGCTATACCAACGGTTGTAGTATCCGTAACCGTAATACCAAGGATCGTACCAAGAGTCGTACCAAGGATAATAGCTGTTCCAGCCCCAGCCCATTCCGTAACCGTAGTAGATGTTTGAGTTCCATCCGCGATTATCGTAATAATCGGAATAAATATCATCACCTACATAAACGGTAACTTCATCGGCACCGGTAATTTTAATGCTCGATTCCGGATCGTGGTATTTAATAATCCTGTCCGTATATTCGTATTGTTGGTATGTGGAATCCTCTACAAATACAGTATCGTTTTCGGCTAAATTATATTGTCCACGACGGTTATACTCGTCAATGCTACGTCCGTTTGCTCGAACTTCCATGTTAGATGCTTTTCCTTCTACCACCACAATTTTTTTCTTTTGCGGTTCTTGTTTTTTCTGAACCTTTACGGTTGCAGTGTTTTGAGAAGGATCGGCATAAATGTCATCCCACTCTTGGGCAAAACCTATAATGGGTGCCAAGACCAGCAAACCTGTAATGATTAAGCTTTTAGTTTTCATAGTTTTTCCCTTTATTTTAGTTGGTTGTTTTTAAATAATTCATTTCGCTTACTTTGACAATGATTAGTGCGTTTGGTTTAACTCTCTATTATTATTACCTGCACAAATATACAAAAAATTCAACGTCAACACACTATTCGTTATACTATATAGATGCCAAATGTAGAAAAACGCTGCGTGAAATATAGTTAAATATTACAAAACACACCGTTTTTTACAGAAAAACCTCCAATCCGTCGTAAGCAAGAGAAAAGGATGAAGGCAATTCTTTGTTTACAGTATGATGCAGCCCGATTTGGTGACTCATATGCGTGAAGTAAGTTTGTTTGGCTCCAATCTTTTTTGACAAAGAAACAGCTTCATCGACTGTTTGATGCGAAATGTGTCTTTCTTTTCGTAACGCACTCATCACTAATATGTCTATCCCGAGAAGTTTACTAAGTTCTTCATCGGGTAAAGATTTCACATCGGTAAGGTACGCAAAATTCTTTATGCGGAAACCCAAAATGGGGAGTTTGAAGTGCATCACGCGAATGGGTATAATCTCTATGTTTTTCACGAAGAAAGGTTGAAGTTCATGGATGGTATTTATCCGAATATCCGGCACACCCGCATATCTATTTTCTCCAAAACAATACGGAATCCTTTGTATAAACGCCTTTTCCACCTTCGATTCGGCGTAAATATCAACGGTCCCAAACCTGCAAAAAGGCCTCAAATCATCAATTCCGCCCACGTGGTCGTAATGTTCGTGTGTGATAAGCAAACCGTCAATTTTCTTAAACGGCAATTGCATCATCTGCTGTCGGAAATCGGGTGTGCAGTCGATGACGACGCGTGTATCATTTTCTTCCACCAGCACAGAACACCTCAACCGATTGTCTTTTACATCGGTAGAAGTGCAAACGTCGCATCGGCAACCAATCTCGGGAACTCCCGTAGATGTTCCGGTACCTAAAAACCTAACTTTCATCATTAGTTATGCAAAAAAAGCTACCTCGGTATAACGAGGCAGCTTCTTATTAGTTCATTTTCAGACATCGGACATCAAACGTCCGACATCAAACATCCGCCATCAATACTGTCTTTCCAAAATCCAAAGATCGTTGAAAGGAACACCGTAGGTCTTTCTCAAGTATTCGGTATTTCCCAGCGCTGAGTATTTTTGATAAATCTCGTCACGTTTTTCAGCAGCTGATGCTTTATCGTCATAACTTGCCACGATAACTCTGTACATGCCCTGTTCGTTTTCTGCTAAAATTACTTGGTAACCTTCGTTTTGCATTCTGGTTTTCAGCGATTCAGCATTTAGTTTTACGCTTAAAGACGCGATTACTACGCTATAACTCTTTAAGTTGGCAGCATCGGAAGCGAGAACCGGTTCCACTTTTTCTTTTCTCACCGAAACTTCAACCGGAGGCAGCGGAGCGGCATCTTTCACAACAGTAGGCTGCGAAGCGGTTTGCTGCATTTCTCGTTCTTTAGCAGCTTCATATACTTGTTTATAAGCGCTTTGTTTTGGTTTACAGGAAATCGCTAAAACCAACATGGCTGAAAACGCCATCATCAGATAGATTGATCTTTTCATTTGTGTCGTTATTTTAATGTTTGAATATCAAAACTAAAAGCAAAGATAGAAATAAGATAATAATAATAACCCGCAGTTGTGTGAAAATAAATTAAATTGTTAAAAACATGCTGCAGAAAGGCAGAAACCAAAGGAAACCGATAACTTAAAGCTATAGCTTTTCAAGTTCCGGAAAGTTTATTTCAGGCATCTTGTTTTCTTTTTTTCGTGTAAATGTTGATTCATACGGGGTCGATTCACTGAAGAAACCGCAATTTTGAAGATAAAACGCATTCTTTTGTTTGTTGTACCCTCCCCGGTAATCCAATCGGACTTGTTTTCGGGCTGTTTCATCGTATGTAAAAACCGATTCATCGGCTTCTATCCATTTTCCGGCACTTGTTCTAAACCACTGATTCCCAAACAAAACCCTTCGGGTTAGATAGCCTTGCCCGGGAATAAAGTTTTCGAGGAAAGAATGCGCACGTGTGTATGTAACATCCGTTTGCGGACGAAGGAAACCGGCAATAAGCCTCCACCTATTTTCATCGGCAGCAAAAAAATAGGAGGTATAAACGGTGTTTCCTTTGCCATCGGGTTTTACTTGAGTAAGAAACTTATAGGTTTTTCCGGCTTTCCAGTTATACCGCAAGAAACTTTGACCTCCGGAACCTTCGTTGCCGAATTCACCGATATGCACTCCTTCTCCCCTGCGCAAAAGTTTAATTTTTAAACTATCGGGGATGAGTTTTGGATCTTGCGTATCAAACGGACTCCAAACAGAGAACAACACGCGGCGTTCGGTTTCGGAGTTGCATTGAATACCAAAATAACCTTCACCAAAACCGTTTGCCATATAATAACTGCCTATTACGTCGTTACCTTTCGGAACGGTAATTTCATTGTAAAACCATTCCACCGGCTCATCGGGCATCGTGTAGCGAAAATGCACCGAAGGCCCTCTTCTTCCCCAATAATCGGAAAAATCGTTTACATAGGTTGGCTTTTCATTCGAACGAATGATAAATGACTGTATTTGTGCAAATTCACTTCCTGTTTTGCTTACGCCACGCAATTTTATCGAATGATAACCGACATCACGAACCCGAAAAGATCCCATCGGAATTTCAAAATCTCCTGACGGAATTGAAATTATCGATCTTTTGTTCTGAAATACCACTTCGATTACCGATTCAGAATCTGCTTTCCCTTTGATAGAAATACTCACCGTTTCCGGTTGATGAAAATAAACAAATGACTCGACGACAGACTTTTCGTTAATCCATTTCTCAAGTCCGGACGGGGTTATAGATGCACCATCCTGAGAAGAAGTAACATATGCATTTCCACTTAGGTTTACTTCGTAATTCACTTCTTGCGAAAATACATGTAAACCGAAAGCAGAGAGAATAACGACAAGAAAAAGTTGTTTCATACTTAGGAGTTATCTTGATTAGTTTATTATATGCTTAATTTACAATAACATTACACCTCTTGTCAAGTTAATTGTAAAAAGCGGATAATGAATTTTACTTTGTACCGCTTTCTGTCTTTGAACCTTTGTGGCTATTAATTTTTGCCACCAAGACGCAAAGTCTCACGAAACGGCATGTCATTCTTAACTTAGCACTATATCATTTTATTTTAAATTATTTACAAAGTCATATTATAAGACAAGAAAGCCCTCGAGAGGACTTTCTTGTTTTCAGTCGATTGTTTGTAAAATACGTCGTTGTATTATTTCTCCAATGTAATTGTACCAACATTACTTATTTCTCCTTTAACAACAGAGACATCTTCTCGTGTAATGTCTTTGTAATCAGTCTCAACGCCGGCGATAACTTCAAGTTTCCAAGTGCCGGGTTCTACTCCATAGAATAGAAAAGCGCCGTTATCTTCGGGCAAAGATATTAGTGTATCTTTAGCCTCATTCGTAAACTGCACAAAAGCATTAGCTTCAGGCGGAAGTACTATTCCTTTTACAGAACCGCCCCAAGTATCAGCAAACGCACGGATTACCGGCTTTAAAATATGTTTTTTATTGCCGGTTACAACAACTGAACGCGAAGCATCGAAATCGATAATAAAAGTGTAAGCCATATCGGCAAGTAGAGTCTCGTGCAGGTTGAATTTCAAACCACTTGTTTGGGCCGAAGGAGTTTTTAGGTCGTACTCAACACCTTCTTTTACAACATAACTGTCGGGGCCTAACAATAACCTTACTTGGCTTATTTTTCCGGCCGGAATATCGCCACCGGCTAATAAAACGGTTTTCCCGTTTCTGTAATCCAATAAATTGTACAACCCGGGGTTAGTAACATTAAGTGTAACCCATTCAACTTTGTCAACTTTATCGTTTTCATTATAAAAAGGATCGTTGTCATCGGTATAATATTCTTTTCCCACCCCTACTTTCACACCTTGAATATCGATGAATACCGCATCATACTCCAACGATGGAGCATCGGTTAGTTTAAATTGAATTTTAGCTTTTCCGTCCGAGAAGCCTTCATTCTCATTTGTACAACCAGTTACCAGAATCAACAATATTAGAATTGATAATGCTGATAATAAGGCTTTTGAAATTTTTATTTTCATAAAAACTGATGTTTAAGTTAAACATTTTGTATTCTTTTAGAAACACATTTTTCGTGTGTTATTTGTAAAACATACTGTGCCTCAGGTTTGTTTTGCTTTCGTGCTTAAGAAATACAAAAAAACTCTCTGTATATCAGCGTGGTAGTTTAAAAAAAATAAATAGTATAACAAAACGTTTATTTCTTAAGAACAATTTTGTTCTTCAACTCTTGTGTTTTACCGGTAAAAACTGTATCAACAAAAGTGGTGTCTTTGTAGCCCGAAGTAGGATTTGCAAAGACATGTATCTCCCAATCTCCTTCACGTAAACCTTTAAACAAAAATTTTCCGTCGATAATATCAGGCAAAGTGTACAATGTATCCTCATCTTTTGCAATAACAACAATCGGCAATGCCTCAGCCGGCAGCGCGTATCCTCTCAACGAACCTCCGTAAGTTTCCGGGAAAACACGAAGAACAGGACGAAAGAAAAAATTGCCATTCGATTCGTAAACCGACAAAAAGCTATTAATATCAATCACTATGCTGCTAATGTAATTAGCGTAAAGATTAGCGTTCACATCCAAAACAATACCCTCTTTAATCAAGGGATCGAGAATCAACTTTTTCGTTTCTGCGGCTGAATTTTCAGTGGGGTACGTTTTAAAAGTTGAGTTGTCGCCAAATGTTATTTTTATTCTACGCAACACTCCCATAGGAAAATATTGATCTGCAATCTGTTTGAAGTTGCCCGACAATAACTGAGCAATATTGTGCACCCCGGCATTAATATCAAGCGTAGTCCAGTTTTCATTGCTATCGGTGCTATCTACGGTTGAAATCTCAATTTTTTGTATATCGATGTTTAACTCCTGCATTCCTGAGAATGAAGCATTTGCAAGTTGCACACGCAAACGGGTGGCATTCAAGCTTGGGTCGTTTTTAGAGCATCCGGCTATGCAGAATACAATAAAAAAGGATAATAATATGTTGAATGTTGTTTTCATATTCGTTTTATTTCCGACAAAGATAAATAATAACACAAAGAACAAACAACAAATAATTTAAAAAAATTTTAAACATTTGTTTTAAACATTTGTTTAACACTGAAATGTTCCTTATTTTTGTATCAAAATACATTTTACTATGGAACAATTAACAACGGAACAAAAAATTATTGAAGCTGCAAGAAAAATATTTACACAAAAAGGATATGCAGCAGCAAAAACAAGGGACATTGCCGAAGAGGCAGGAATAAACTTAGCATTACTCAATTATTATTTCGGCAGCAAGGAGAATTTATTCAAACAAGTCGTGAATGAGAAATTTGAAACTCTATTCGGAGTTATAAGTCACATTCTTTCCAACAGACATATAACTCTCGAGGAGAAAGTTAAGACACTCATCAGCAGTTACACGAAATTGTTGAAGGAAAATGAAGACCTCCCCATTTTCGTGCTAAACGAACTTAAAAACAACGGTGATATATTCAATCAAAGCTTACAAAAAGCGCGAACAATGTCTCAACCCATTTTAGATGAGCAGTTAAAAAGTCATGGATATACCATTTCTACACCCGATTTCATCATGAACATTATCAGCCTCACAATCTTTCCGTTCATTGCGAAACCTTTGTTTATCTCTTCAGGAATGTTGGAAGAAGAAGATTTTTTTCAGTTTATCCAAAATAGGGAGAAGCTGATTCCGGAGTGGACATTCGCCATCTTAAAACAATCGCAAAAATGAGACAAAAAAAAATTACGCTGCTTATATCGTTGTTTTTAATGAGTACATTCAATGTCCATACGCAAACGTTGAGCATCGACGACTGCCAAACGATGGCGCGCAAGAACTATCCCGCCATTGCCCGATACAACGTTATTGAGAACGTGAAGAAATTCAGTTTGGCGAATGCCAATACGGCGTATTTTCCGCAGCTATCGCTTTCGGCAAAAGCCACTTATCAGTCGGATGTTACGAAAGTTCCTATCGAACTGCCCCACATCGAAATTCCTGTTCCCGATAAAGACCAATATCAGGTTTTCGTCCAACTGAATCAAGTTATTTGGGACGGCGGGCAGGTTGCGGCGCACAAAGAAAACATTGCCGCCAACGCCGAGGTGGAAAAGCAAAAGTTGGAAACCGAAATTTATGCTTTAAAAGAGCGGGTAAACCAAGTTTTCTTCGGGATTTTGTTGCTGAAAGAGCAATTGGGGCAACAAACCACGCTCGAAAAGGAGTTGCAACGCAACCACGACAACGTGCAAAATTACATCGCAAACGGAGTTGCCAACGATGCCGATTTGAGTGCGGTGAAAGTGGAACAACTGAAAGCCGGACAGCAGCGTATTCAGTTAGAATCGGCTATGGATGCGTATTTGCAGGTTCTTTCGGTTCTTATCGGACAACCAGTTGACCACCAAACCGTTTTCACAAAGCCTTCGGCTGAATTATTGCCCGAAGAGTTGGCGATAAACCGCCCCGAACTTCGCCTTTTCGACGCGCAGCAAAAACTTTTCGATGCGCAAAAATCGGCGTTGACCGCCAAAAACATGCCCGTTATCGGCGCGTTTGCACAGGGCGGATACGGAAAACCGGCGCTGAATATGTTCGAAAACAAATTCAAGCCCTATCTTATTGGCGGCGTGATTCTTTCGTGGAACTTCGGCAATCTTTACACGTTCCAAAACGAACGAAAAAGCATCGAGCAGCAAAAAATCGCCCTCGATTCTCAACGCGAAACGTTTCTTTACAACCTGAATATGCAGATTCCGCAACAACAGGGCGAAGTGGAAAAATACCGCAAAACTATGCGCGACGACAACGAAATAATCCGCCTTCGGCAAGTGATAAAAGATGCCGCCGAAGCCAAAGTGGAAAACGGAACCCTTACAATTTCGGATTTATTGCAGGAAATCAACGCCTTAGAACTGGCAAAACAGGCGAAATCGCTGCACGAAATTCAGTATCTGATGGCAATTTATAATTTGAAGAATACGAGGAATTGAAAAGGCCCCTAAATCCCCTGAAGGGGACTTTGCAGACCACGAATTATCATTCTTAGCCCTAAAACTCCCCTTTAGGGGGCGGGGGTAACAAAAACTACAAAGATATGAAACTTACCAACCTTTTTCTCATCATCACCACTACCCTGCTCTTGGCTTCGTGCGCGGGAAACAGCAACGATTACGACGCCACAGGTTCATTTGAAGCTACCGAAATTATTGTATCGTCGCAAGCGAACGGGAAAGTGCTGGAACTCAACATTGTGGAAGGACAAAAAATTGACGCGCAGGAAACCGTGGGACACATCGACAGCACACAACTTTACTTGCAGAAAATGAACCTGATAAGCAACGCCCGAGGCATTCGCGCCCAGCGTCCGAACATCGGCACGCAAACCGCAGCCATCGAGGAACAGATTCAAACGTTGCAGCGCGAACGCGCCCGAACGCAAAACCTGATTGCCGCCAACGCCGCCAACAAAAAGCAGTTGGACGACATAAACGCGCAGATTGATGTGCTGCAAAAACAACTGTCGGCGCAAACGTCCACGTTGCAGAAAAGCAGCGCGACCATTACGGCGCAAAGCTCGGCGGCGGAAATCCAGATTGCGCAGGTGGACGATTTGCTGGCAAAATGCACAATTAAAAGTCCCGTTTCGGGAACGGTTTTGAACAAATATGCCGAGGCGGGCGAATTGGCGGGAATCGGCACGCCACTTTTCAAAATTGCCGATGTGGAAAATATGCACCTGCGCGCATACATCACCAACGATCAATTGGCAAAAGTAAAATTAAACCAACAAGTTACGGTTCGGGTAGATGGCGGAAACGACGAACAGAAGTCGTACACCGGAAAAGTTTCGTGGATTTCGGACAAATCGGAATTTACGCCCAAAAACATCCAAACCAAAAACGAACGGGCAAATTTGGTGTACGCCGTGAAAATTTCGGTGAAAAACGACGGATTTTTGAAAATCGGGATGTATGGCGAGGTGAAGTTTTAATTTCGGGTTACGCGTTTCGTGTTACGAGATACGCGTGTAGAGACGATGCGCGCATCGTCTCAAAATAGAACAAAATGATTACAATCAACAACTTACATAAAACCTACGGAAAGGTAACGGTGCTTCGCGACCTCTCTTTTTCGGTAAACGATGGCGAAATATTCGGCGTAATCGGTCCAGATGGCGCGGGCAAAACAACGCTGTTCCGCATTCTCGCGTCGTTGCTCCTACCCGACTCAGGTTCCGCGGTGATGAACGGACACAACATCGTTGAAGAGTTCAAAACCATCAGAAACATAATCGGTTATATGCCGGGGCGATTTTCGCTCTATCAGGATTTGAGCGTGGAAGAGAATTTGAAATTCTTCGCCACCGTTTTCGGCACTACCATCCAAGAAAATTATCACCTCATAAAAGACATTTACCAACAGATTGAACCGTTCAAAACCCGTCGTGCAGGCGCGCTTTCGGGCGGAATGAAACAGAAATTGGCGCTCTCTTGCGCGCTTATTCACAAACCAGAAGTGCTGATTTTAGACGAACCCACAACGGGCGTGGATCCGGTTTCGCGAAAAGAGTTTTGGGACATGCTCAAAAAACTGAAATCCGACGGAATTACGATTCTCGTTTCCACCGCTTACATGGACGAGGCGAGCCTTTGCGACCGCATAGCGTTGATGCGCGACGGGCTGTTTTTCGCCTTAGATACGCCCGAAAACATCATTGCCGGTTATCGAGAAATTTTGTGGTCGGTGCAAACGGAAAATCTGTCGGCATCGTTGCGCGAATTGCGAAAACATCCGCAGGTAAAAACCTGTTTCGCTTTCGGAAACGAACATCACGTAACGGTTCAACCCGATTTATCGCCGCATGAACTTTCTGATTATCTGCACAATAAAGGATTCACACAAATAGTTATTCAGCCCGTTTCGCCAACCGTGGAAGACTGTTTTATGGCGCTGGCAAACAATATAAACCACATAGATACATAGAAATAGCAATTATATACAATGATATGGATGAGTTTAATTTAAAAGTTATTTTTTTTAGGAAAATAAATTTTCCAACACAGAAGCGCAGCTTTTGTCGCTATGTGTAATTATGGTGTAGCGTAAATGATCATAGCAATAAAAAACTATCCTAAAAACTATGTGTCTATGTGGTTATAAGTCTTTTTCAATGTGGCAAAACAGAACAGTATTTTCAAGTAATTCACTATGAACAAAGTAATTAAAATATCAAATCTCACGAAGAAGTTCGGCAATTTCACCGCCGTAGATCACATTTCGTTCGATGTGTGCCGAGGCGAAATTTTCGGATTTCTGGGAGCCAACGGCGCGGGCAAAACCACCGCCATGCAAATGCTTTGCGGCATCAGCAAACCCACATCGGGAAAAGGAACGGTGGCGGGATACGATATTTTGAAGGAAAACGAAAAAATTAAACGAAATATCGGTTACATGAGCCAAAAATTTTCGCTCTACGAAGACCTGAAAGTGTGGGAAAACATCCGCCTTTTTGGCGGAATTTACGGATTGACAGACAAAGAGATAAGCAACAAAACCGAAGAACTTCTTCACAGGCTTAATTTCGAAAGCGAGCGCAATACAATGGTAAAATCGCTGCCGCTGGGTTGGAAGCAGAAGCTGGCTTTTTCGGTCGCTATTTTCCATACGCCGCAAATCGTTTTTTTGGACGAACCCACGGGCGGTGTTGATCCCGCCATGCGCCGGCAGTTTTGGGAAATGATTTACGAAGCCGCCGATGCCGGAATTACTATTTTCGTTACCACGCACTATATGGACGAAGCCGAGTACTGCAACCGCGTTTCCATTATGGTTGACGGCAGAATAGACGCGCTGGACACACCCGAAAACCTGAAAAAAATCCACAACGCGAAAAATATGGACGAAGTTTTCAGGCAATTGGCGAGGAAAGCGAAAAGAATGGATAATTGAAAGCCCCCTTCTAACTTCCCCC
>CAZKZB010000063.1:0-18049 GCA_964557135.1 uncultured Petrimonas sp.
CTATCGGGGGGATTAAGGGGGGCTGATTTTACCCGTTACCGCCGCCGCGGCGGCCACCAACGGACTTGCCAATATGGTGCGCGCGCCGGGACCTTGGCGCCCTTCGAAATTGCGATTCGATGTAGATACGGCATATTTTCCGGCAGGAACTTTGTCGTCGTTCATTGCCAAACAGGCGGAACAACCGGGTTGTCGAAGTTCAAAACCGGCTTCTTCCAGAATTTTATCCAATCCTTCGGCTTCGATTTGCTTGCGAACCTGCCAGCTTCCGGGAACCAGCCACGCCGTTACGTTATCGGCTTTTTTCTTACCTTTCACGTAATGGGTAAAAACGCGGAAGTCCTCGATGCGACCGTTGGTGCAACTACCCAGAAAAACGTAATCGATGAACTTTCCTTCCAATTTTTCTCCGGGCTTGAAACCCATATAATTCAACGATTTTTCGAATGAAATCTTTCCGGCATCGTCGATGGCTGAAAGCTCCGGAATTGCACCGTCGATAGGCATTCCCATTCCGGGATTGGTTCCATAGGTAATCATCGGCTTAATTTGCGATACATCAAACGTAACTTCTTTATCGAAAACGGCATTTTCATCCGATTTCAACGTTTTCCAGTAAGCGAGAGCTTCGTTCCATTTTTTTCCTTTGGGCGCGAATTCGCGATCTTTCACGTAATTAAATGTTGTTTCGTCGGGCGCAATCAATCCTCCGCGGGCACCCATTTCTATACTCAGGTTACAAAGCGTCATCCGCTCTTCCATAGAGAGGTTTTTCACCGCCTCGCCCGCATATTCCACGAAATAACCGGTGGCGCCACCGGTAGTAAGCTGCCAAATCATATACAACGCCATATCTTTGGCGCTCACGCCCGGATTGAGTTTTCCCTCAAAATTAACGCGCATCGTTTTCGGACGGGTTTGCAAAATACATTGCGACGAGAGAACCATTTCCACTTCGCTGGTGCCGATACCGAAAGCGATGGCGCCGAAAGCTCCGTGTGTGGAGGTGTGGCTGTCGCCGCAAACGATGGTCATACCCGGCTGTGTGTAACCGTTTTCGGGACCGATAACGTGCACGATTCCGTTTTTAGAGTTTTTCAGACCGTAATAGGTCAGCCCGAATTCTCTCGCGTTTTTGGCCAACGTGTCCACCTGAAATCGAGAGATTTCATCTTGTATGGGTTTATCTTGATTGATGGTCGGGATGTTGTGGTCGGCAGTCAGGAGCGTTTGCTCGGGGCGAAAAACCGTTAATCCCCGCGCACGCAATCCCGAAAAAGCTTGTGGACTGGTAACTTCGTGGCACAAATGCCGATCGATGTATAGTTGCGTGGGACCGTCTTTTACGGTGGCGACTACGTGAGCATCCCAGATTTTGTCGAAGAGGGTGGCCCCAACCCCTAAATCTGCTGAAGGGAACTTTGAGGGCTGTGTGTTATTTCCTTTTAATGTGTTCATTCTTATTTAATTGTCGTTTGTATTTTAATTATAATGAATGCTAATTGGAATTAGCATCACCCGAAGGGCTGTCCACGAATTTATTCACCGCGTCTAAAAACGCCTCCACCGATGCCGAAACGATATCGGTATTTGCCGAGAAGCCGTAATAGAGCATTCCGTTGTGTTCTACTTGCATATGAACTTTGCCCACATCGTCGCTTCCGCGATTGATAGCCTGAATCAGAAATTCCTGGATAACCGTTTCTCGACTGATGATTTTCTTTACCGCTTTTATGGCGGCGTCAACAGGCCCGTTTCCGGTGGCGGTGGCTTCGAAATGCTCTCCCGCGATATTCAGCCCGATGCTGGCAACGTGGCGCAGTCCGATTCCGCACGTAACTTGCAGGTAATCGATTTTAATGCGGCTGCGTTTGGATTCTTTTCCAACCAAAATCAGAATATCGTCGTCTTTGATATCTTTTTTCTTGTCGGCCAGCACGAGGAACTTTTGGTACACTTCGTCCAATTCTCCGTTATCGAGATTGACGCCCAACAAATTCAAGCGGCTTTTCAACGCGGCGCGCCCGCTTCGGGCGGTGAGCACAATGGAGTTTTCATCGATTCCGACATCTTTGGGATTGATGATTTCGTACGTTTCCACGTTTTTCAATACGCCGTCTTGATGAATTCCGGACGAGTGAGCGAAAGCGTTACGTCCCACAATCGCCTTGTTGGGTTGCACCGGCATATTCATCAATGCCGACACGAGACGGCTGGTGGAGTAGATTTTTGTTGTGTTGATATTGGTATCGAATCCGAGGTCTTTGTGGCTTTTGAGCGCCATCACTACCTCTTCGAGCGATGTGTTTCCGGCGCGTTCGCCAATTCCGTTGATGGTAACTTCCACCTGACGCGCGCCGTTGAGTACGCCCGAAAGCGTGTTGGCTGTAGCCATTCCCAAGTCCTGATGACAGTGCGTGGAAAGAATGGCGTTTTTCATATCCACGTTGTCGACCAGATATTTTATTTTGGCGCCATACTGATGCGGAAAGCAGTAACCGGTGGTGTCGGGGATATTTACTACCGTGGCGCCGGCATTCACAACCGCTTGCACCACACGGGCGAGGTATTCGTTGTCGGTGCGACCGGCATCTTCGGCGTAAAATTCCACATCGTCCACAAATCGGCGGGCATATTTTACCGCTTTCACGGCACGCTCGATAATTTCTTCACGGTTGGAATTAAACTTGTGTTTGATGTGTGAATCCGATGTGCCAATTCCGGTGTGAATGCGTTTACGCTTCGCGTATTTGAGCGATTCGGCCGCCACTTCGATGTCTTTTTCCACGGCGCGGGTAAGGGCGCAGATAACAGGCCAGGTAACGGCTTTCGAAATTTCCACTATCGAATTGAAATCGCCGGGACTCGATATCGGAAATCCGGCTTCGATAACATCCACCCCTAACAATTCCAGTTCTTTTGCCACCTGAATTTTCTCGATGGTGTTTAACTGGCATCCGGGAACCTGTTCGCCGTCGCGTAATGTGGTGTCGAAAACATAAATTTTTTCCATTATAACCTAAATTTTCTTTGTTGCTATATAAGAAAAAACCTTCCTCACACGGTGAGAAAGGTTTTTTATATTTATTCGTTTTTTAATTATATCGATATACCAGTCTCACCCTCCGAATTTTTCCAGAAGTAGAATAGAAATGACTAGAATAGCGATATTGTTTGGACTCATTTTAAATAGAGATTTTCATTTATTGCTTGCAAAGAAAAAGTAAAAAATTGGAATAAAAAAATATTTATCAACTTTTGTTCGAAAAAAGTTGCAATTTGAAATAAAAGCTTGAGTTCTTGTTGAGAAATCGAACATAAATTAAAGAGTGAAATGTCAGAAATTCAAATAATTAATTGATATTTGCGTGACAATTCAATAAAAACTAAAAAATTGGATATTTTTTATTGGTTTGGCTCCTTAAAATGCAAAAAGAAGATTTTTGAATGAAATAATCATTATTTTTGCCGTCTGTCATACATCGTTTTTTCGAATGAAAGATAACAATAAGGCACTTTTATTTACCGCCATTGCCGTTGCCAGTTGGTCAACGGTGGCATCGGCGTTCAAAATCGGGTTGAGGCATTACAACTACTTCGAGTTGATTTTAGTTTCGGCCACAACGGCAATGCTCATTTTTGCCGCGGTGATAACCTTTCAGAAAAAATGGCATTTACTGATGAAACTGACTACAAAAGAGGTTGGTAGTTACGCCTTTACCGGCTTGTTGAATCCCGCGTTTTATTACCTGATTCTTTTTAAATCGTACGATTTGTTACCGGCGCAGATTGCACAGCCCATCAACTATTTCTGGCCTATTTTGTTGGCTATCTTGCTGGCTGTTATCGAAAAGAAACGTATTCCGGCGCTCAAATTTATCGGGATGGTGATTTCCTTTGGCGGTGTGGTAGTCATTTCGGTTGGACCTGAAAGCATTGCCGGCGTTCAATTGTCGAAATCGGGAATTTTACTAGCATTTTTCAGTGCTTTTTTATGGGCTGCGTTCTGGATTGTGAATCGAAGGAACAAGAATGTGGACGGCGTAATAGGACTGTTTCTGAGTTTTATGTTCGGCTCTCTGTATCTACTCGCAGGTTCCCTTTTTGTTGGGGTAAACTTAGGCTCCTTGTCCGGTCTTTTGTCGAGCGTTTATGTGGGAATGTTCGAAATGGCGGTGCCGTTTATCTTTTTCGGGCTTGCTTTACAGAAGACCTCCAATCCGGCGTTGACGAACCAATTGTGTTATCTTTCGCCATTTATTTCGCTTTTCATTATTCATGCCGTACTCGGTGAAACTATTTACTTTACCACTTATGTCGGACTGTTTTTAATTGTTTTCGGAATATTGTTGAACGAGTATTTGAGCAAACGAAAAAAGATTGTTTTGTCCTAAATAAGTCGATTTTTACATTTTTTACTTGTTAATTTAAAATCTGTTTATAACTTTGTTCACTGTTGTTATATAAAAATATCCTGAAGGAACTAAATTATAAATAACCGATTGTGAATCCCGTGGCTATTTTGCTTAACCGCCTCGTGTCAAATGTGTGCTGATGATTAAAAGATGTACTGAAGATATTTTAAACACTTAAATAAACTAATTACAACAAAATGAAAAAAATTGCTTTATTATTGATGATCGGATTCGTTGTGCTGTCGTGCAACCAAAATCCAAAACAAAACCAATCCGAATCGATGAGTCATGCAGAGATGACTTCTCAGGATGACCCGGCAAGAGATGGTGTTTTTATACACATCACGGAAAGTTACAATGATCCTCACCGAGTGCTGATGCCGCTTAAAATGGCAGTGATGATGGCAAATGACAAGGATGTGCTGATTTATAACGATATAAAATCAGTAGAGATGTATGTAAAAGACGCTAAAGATTTACAATATTCAGATTTCGAGTCGTTGCAAACGTATGTTAAGCAGCTGATTGAAAAGAATGTAGGAGTTTATGTGTGCCCCACTTGCCTGAATCAGGCCGGATATAAACCGGAGGATTTGATGGACGGCGTACAGATTGCCCAAAAAGACAAATTTTTTAATTTCACGAAAGGAAGAATCATTACGCTGGATTATTAAAGCGTAGTTGCAGAATATAAGAATATCCGTTTTTATTGTCTCAATTTGCCGAAAAGGATGGCAGTTTGCGTATTGACAATAAAAACGGATATTCTTATACGCAAAGCCTCACATGAATTTGGAGTCAGAGCAGCGGGTCAATTATCATGGAAAGTATGATTACAAGAACAATGTAGTTTAACCGCAAAAAATACCGGAAAGGGCTGAAATCGTTTTCCGATTTTCTCAATAATTTCGAAAAAATAACGATGAGCCACACTGCCGCGACCAATACTACGATTTTGAAAAAAAGCGTTTTAAACAGTCCCACAAACACCAGTAAAACAACGTTTAACGAAGTCGCCACAATCCATACAAACGTTACTCGCTTTATCTGCTTATCGCTCAGTACGCTGTTTACCGTCGGAAGTCCGGCCGTTTCATACTCTTTGCCGTATTTTAGCATCAGCAACCAGAAATGAGGAACTTGCGATATAAAAAAGAAAAACGCCAATACAAACAATTTCGGGTCAATTAAACTGCTGCCGCCGACAACCCATCCTATCATCGGGGGAATGGCTCCGGTTACACTTCCGGGAATAACCGCGAAAGGAGTGATTTTCTTAATCGGAGTATAGATAAAGTTGTACCATATCAATGCCAAGATACCGAGAAATACAACCACAAAACCACCGCTGATATACAATAAGAAACTGCCAATCAGAACTTCGAGCAAGATTAAAATGAAAACGACGCTCGGTTTAATGCTTCCCGACGGTAACGGTCTGTTTCGGGTTCGTTTCATTAGTGTGTCAAGGTTACGCTCCTGAAACTGATTCAAAGCGGCCGATCCGCTCGAGAGAATAAAAACTCCGATAAGAGGCAGCACAATATTCCTGTCAATTGTGCCTGCGGCAAGGGCGTATCCTGCCAGCGTGGTTAGCGTTACCGATAGCGTAATCCTGAGTTTATGCAGATCTGCCAATTGGCGGAAAATATTATTTTTTTTGCTCATAGCTGATTTTTTAACCGTTTCTCACATCAAATTTTGTTAAATACTCGAACGAGCATTCTTTGAATCCGTTTTGCAAAAATATAAATATAAAAGGGAAAACAGTACAATTCCTATCGAAACATTTCAACTAAAAAATTCCGATGTAATTTAACAATTGTAACATTAGTAAATATTTTTTTAAAAAAGATAGCATATTCATATATTTTTTTTATTTTTGTGGTTTAAAGAAAAGTAATTAAAATGATACCTGAAGTATAATGACAAAAAAAGATGTAAAAAACTTATTTACGGGAGTCGGATTTATAGGACTTTCTTTTTTGTTGAGCGGTTGCGAGAAAGTAATCGTGTTTAACTCTAAAGGGCCGATAGGACAACAACAATCGCAGCTTATTATTACGGCTTTTATCCTGATGCTCATTGTGGTAATTCCGGTTTTTATCATGGTTGTTTTGTTTTCGAGGCGTTATCGCGCGTCCAACAAAAAAGGAAACTATCGACCCGATTGGCATGACTCCAACAAAGTTGAATGGGTTATTTGGTCTATCCCGGTGGCGATAATTATTGTACTTGGCACGCTCACCTGGAAGTACACACATGCGTTAGACCCCTACAAGCCCATTCAATCTGAAAAGGAGGCGCTGCAGGTTGAAGTTATCTCAACCGATTGGAACTGGCTGTTTATCTACCCCAAGGAAAATGTGGCAATGATAAACGAATTGGTGATCGAGGCGGGAAGGCCGGTACGATTTAAGCTGACTTCGGCAACCGTTATGACTTCGTTCTTTATCCCTCAACTCGGAGGCCAGATTTACGCGATGGCGGGAATGCAAACGCAGTTGAATTTATTGGCGAATGAACCCGGCGTATTTCGCGGACAAAACATTGAATACAGTGGTACGGGATACCACACCATGTATTTTAACGTACACGCCAAAACAGTGGAAGAGTTTGAGGCCTGGGTTGAACAGGCAAAACAAAGCCCCGAAAAACTCAGTCAGGAAAGATACGACGAGATTAGCGGCAAACAAATTGAAGATTATCCGGTTACCACTTTCTCATCCGTCGTACCCAATCTGTTTCACGATGTCATGGCTCCCTATATGGAATGGATGGGTCATGTAAGCATACCCTCGGCGAAACACGATATGCACCATCACGGTCATTCAGAACAAGATGAGCATCAACACGGCCAATCGGAACAAGATATGCACGAGCACGAAATGCAGGCAGATACTATGAAAATGAATCATTAAAATTTGGAGAATACGCAATGTTTGGAAAATTAAAATTTACAGATATACCCACCGATCCGCTTATCCTGAGTGTTGTTATAGGAATGGTGTTGGGTGCTATTGCCGTTGTAGCGGCATTAACCTATTTCAAAAAATGGGGATACCTATGGAGAGAATGGCTGACTTCGGTTGACCATAAGAAAATAGGTATCATGTACATTATTTTCGCCTTGATAATGTTGCTTCGCGGGTTTGCCGATGGTATTATGATGCGTGCCCAACAGGCAATGGCGATAGGCGAAGGCCAAGGTTTTATGGATGCTCATCACTTCGACCAGATTTTCAGCGCCCACGGAACCATTATGATTATTTTCGTGGCTATGCCTTTCTTGTTTGGATTGATGAACCTGATTATCCCGCAACAGATTGGAGCGCGCGATGTGGCATTCCCGGTGTTGAACAACATCAGTTTCTGGTTTACGGCTGCCGGCGGCGCTATCATGATGTTATCGTTGGCTGTCGGAGAGTTTTCCAATTCCGGATGGACAGGCTTGGCGCCGCTGTTCGGATTAGAATTTAATCCCGGAGTCGGAGTCGATTACTGGATGTGGGCATTTCAGATAGCGGGGATAGGAAGCACGCTGGGCGGTATCAACTTCTTTGTTACCATTATTAAAATGCGGGCGCCGGGCATGAAATTGATGAAAATGCCGATATTTACCTGGACTTCGCTCACGTCTAACGTATTGATTATAATTTCTTTTCCCGTAATTACCGCGGCTTTAATGTTGCTGACCATGGATCGATATTTAGGAATGCACATTTTTACCAATGAACTTGGCGGAAACATGATGTTGTGGAACAACCTGTTTTGGATGTGGGGGCACCCCGAAGTGTATATCGTGGTTCTTCCCTCTTTCGGTGTATTTTCGGAGGTTGTGGCAACTTTCTCCAGAAAGCGGCTGTTTGGATACAAATCGATGGTTTACGCCTCAGCGGTTATCATGTTGCTCTCTTTCATCGTTTGGCTTCACCACTTCTATACCATGGCAAATCATCCGAATGTGAATATATTCTTCGCAATTACAACCATGATGATTGCTATTCCTACCGGTGTAAAGGTTTACAACTGGCTTTTTACGATGTACCGCGGACGTATCTCATTCACCTCACCCATGTATTGGGCGATTGGTTTCCTTTGTTTGTTCGTGCTGGGTGGTATGACAGGTGTTCTGTTGGCCATTCCGCCTGCCGATTTTATGGTTCACAACAGTTTGTTCCTCATTGCACACTTCCATAATACGCTGATTCCGGGAGCTTTATTCGGATATCTTGCCGGATTCGCTTTCTGGTTTCCGAAAGCAATGGGCTTCAGGCTGAACGAAAAATGGGGAAAACTCTCGTTCTGGGGTTGGTCTGTCGGTTTCGTTCTTACTTTCATGCCGCTTTATATAGCCGGCTTTATGGGTATGCCGAGAAGGCTTGCACACCTAAGTAATCCCGATTGGCAGCCGCTCATGTATGTGGCAATGTTGGGAACTCTCATTATTGGGTTTGGCATATTTGCCATGCTGGTGCAAATGTTTTTAAGCATCAAAAACCGCAAGAAAAACATAGACATAACCGGCGATGCCTGGGGAGAAGGCAGAACCTTGGAGTGGTTTACTTCCTCGCCTCCGGCCGATTATAATTTCGCGATTATTCCCGAAGTGAAAGAAATTGATGATTTTGCCCGAATGAAAGAGGACGGCACCGCTTACAAACGTCCCGAAAAATATTACCCCATCGTAATGCCTAAAAATAAACCCTACGGGCCTGTCCTTGGCGCATTATCCATCGCCTTTGGATTTGCTATGGTATGGCATATTTGGTGGCTTGCCATCGTGAGCATGATAGGTATAATTGCAACGGTAATATATTTCAGTTTCGATAACGATAATGAGTATATAATCCCTGCCGAAGAAGTAAAACGCATAGAAGATGAGCGTTTTGCAGTCATTGCTGCTGCTATGGCTCAACGTACTAATAACCAAAAGGAGGAAAATAAATGAATACAACTGATATAAAAAAGACAGAGGAGGCTGAATTATTAGCAGCAGAACACGCGCATCATGCCGAACTGAATACGTTTGGTTTCTGGATTTATCTGATGAGCGACTTGGTGATATTTTCGGTCTTGTTTGCCACATTCGTCGTTCTGGGGAAAAACTATGCCGGCGGCCCTGGCCCTGCTGAATTGTTCAGTCTTCCGTTTTTATTCGTAGAGACAATGTTTCTGCTGCTTAGCAGTGTTACATTCGGATTCAGCATGATAGCGATGAACAGCCATAACAGAAAAGGCGTTATTATCGGGCTCATTATAACCGGTTTGCTGGGACTCGGCTTTATCGGAATGGAATTGTTCGAATTCTACGAAATGATTGTTGCCGGACACGGACCGGATAAGAGCGGATTTCTTTCTGCCTTTTTCACATTAGTGGCCACTCACGGACTACACGTCTCTTTCGGACTGCTTTGGCTGATAGTAATGGTCATCCAATTAGTGAAAGAAGGACTTTCCAACGGAGTACGCTCCCGCTTGATGCGGCTGAGTTTGTTCTGGCACTTTTTAGACATCGTTTGGGTAGGCGTCTTTACGTTTATTTACCTTATGGGTATGGTGTAATTATCATCCGCGATAAAAAATAATAGAAATAATAAAATAGGAGACAAAATAATGAATCAACCGCATCATGAAAATGAAGGTATGGGAGCAGGCCACGTAACAAAGAAGAATTACATCATCGGCTTTGTTCTTGCCACTATATTAACCGTTGTGGCTTTCGGATTAGTATGTTTTAAAGATTCAATCCCGAGAAACGTTGTTGTTATTTCGCTTTCTGTAGCCGCCTTGCTACAGATGTTTGTTCATTTGTATTATTTTCTGCATTTGAACAAATCGTCTGAGCAACGGTGGAATGTCATTGCTTTGGCATTTACAGCCTTGCTGATATTCATATTCGTCGGCGGAACCATTTGGGTTATGTACACACTGAATTTGCGTATGATGTAAAACGTAGATGGAATTGAAGTAAATTGTAAATAGATATTCCGAACCGCGGTGATTCGAACGTGGTTCGGAATTTTTTTTGTGCAACAGAGTTTATTCTGAATAAAATGATGTTAAATTAATATTTAGAGTTTTACCCGAAGGGTGACACTTGCCCGCCGGCAGGCGGAGTAGCTTGCGGAGGAAATAACCTCTGAATCATCCGCCTGAATTGAAAATCGGCGGAGCCAAAGGCGGCACATTAAAAGTTCAACCCCTCTCCTAAAAGAGATGGGAGTATGAGCAGCAACTTATCAAGGTCGCACCAAAATCTCTTCCGCCGACTGGCGGAGAGAGATTTAGAGAGGAGCGGGAGTATCCCGCTTGACGGGGGGAAAGGGTTATGAGTGTATGCTTTGAATTTAAAATCATAACCCCTCCGTCCCGATACTCGGGACTCGTTTCCTGACCTCTCCCTAAATTGGTTGTATCAAAAGTATTCCTGCAGTTTCATTTTGTCATTGCCTAAGGGCGAATCTTCGATTTCTGAACGCAGAGAAGAATCTATTCGTCACAATTATAGATACTTCATTTCTCCGCCAATCGGCGGATCCATTCAGTATGACAATTTGATAGTAGGCTTTGCTTTTGAGACAGCCTCCTTGCGGGCAGCGGCCAATTACCCTTAGCCCGCAGTCCTTCCCCTTGTAGGGGAAGTTAGAAGGGGGTGGGACAGTTGCGCAGATCATATTTTCATTATTTATCATAAAAACACCAACTTATTTTACGCATTCCTTAAAATACAAAAAGAAGATTATTGAATGAAATAATCACTATTTTTGCCAACCGTCATACATCATATTGTCGAATGAAAGATAACAACAAAGCCCTCCTTTTCACCGCAATCGCCATAGCCGGCCGGTATACGGCGGCATCGGCGTTTAAAATAGCTTTGCGCCACTACACCCATTTCGAGCTGATTTTCGTTTGCAGGCGTTGCGCTTATCTCTCTGGGTACGGAGGCTGTCTCGGGCGCGTCGTTGTCGTAATTGGGTATTGGGTTGGCATTTTTCAGCGTGTTTCTTTGGGCGTCGTTTTGGATTGTGAGTCGGGGTAACCGTCAGATTGACAATATGGTTTGACTTTTTGCCGGTTTTTGCTTCGGCGTGATCTACCTCGCTGTCATCTCGTCTTTTGTATTTGTGGATTTGGGTTCTGTCAATGCGCGCTGTTGAGTGTCTATGTGGGCGTATTTGAAACAATTGTCTGTTAAATAATTGCAAGAACGATGTGAGATGCAGAGATATAGGTTTGATTTTAGTTAAATAATCAAATCGTGTTCTTGTCGATAAAATATTTTTTTTTATTTTTGCCGTCCCGTTAAAAACATGTACGCATCATGTAGGTTTTAGAGTTATCATTCAATCCAATTTTAATTGAAGTTATTTATGAAACAGATAGTATATTTTTTATTGGCTATAGCTTTTTTCGTGTCATCTTGTGATAAAAGAGATCAGGAGATACTTGAAAAAGAGAAAGTTGAAAACCCAAATACAAACGTGGAAGAAAAAGAAGTTAAGCTTGAACAAGCCGATATTTTCGCTTATTATGGCTTTGACAAGACTAAGGATGTAAGCGAAGCCATAAAGGCTGTCAACACGGTAAAAGGGAGTAAAAACATCAACAAAAAGAAAGTTGACATTACAGAAGCCGTAGTATCGAATCTTTCGGTCGAAAATGGCTCTTTCTCTCTGAAAATACAAGCGACTGTTAATGGCAAGGCTTTTTCCGGAGAATACGCATTTGATGGTTTTAAAAAGCAGCATGATGTTGCGGTAATAGATGATTACAACATTGGGCGTCGCGGATACGGAAAGTGGAAGGTAGAAAAACAGGTGTATCTGAAAGAGTTTAAGTTTGAAGATTTATATCTTTTTGATAAAGTAGATGAATTTACGGCTGATTATTTGAAACAATATGTCGCTTTTTATGCCTCAAACCCGGACGGAGAAACTCGTGAACTTCTTGATAGCGAGATAAGCGCCTTGAAAATTAATAACCTGAGATATTCAAACAATAAAATATATTTTCGAACCGTTTACAAAGAGGTTGAAAGTGACGTAGAAACTGTTTTGGAATTTAATATTTCAGAATATTATAGCCTGAAAATTGGAATTACAAAAGATTTTACCAAAAATAAGTATATGCGTGGCGTATATGAACATCTCGACTATTACATCAATTTTGCCCTGGATTTTGACAAACAATCATACGCTACAACTCTAACCAACAAAAGCCAATCCGGAAACGAAAACTCGTTGAGTTTAAGCTTTAATTTCGAGCATCAAAAGAGTGATAAGCTCGAAGTGCCGATATTTAAAGAAATTACAGGATTTAAACCTTTGTCTGACCTCAAAAACGATCTTCAGATTGCATCGAGTTATGATTTGGAGAAGTTTTTGGAGAGAAATTTGAAGGACAAAACGGAAGAAAAGACTTTGGAATACTTGAAATCGGTTACCGCTTGGACTCATTATTTGAAATTCTATTTGGAGAGAGACGGAAAAATGTACGAACTTTTTTGGGGCGATTCATTTCGGTTTTTGTCCCGAGATGATAACGCCATAAAGGATGTTTATTTAGATCGCCCTCGCTTTAGCGTAAAATCGGCTAAGTATTCCGAAAATGACCTTATCATTGAATTGCAACTTGCCGAGGTGAATGAGGTCGTTTTATCCGATATAACTTTTGAAATAAAAGCAGTTGGTGTGAAAAAATAAGGTTTGCTTTTAAGAAATATGGAGAAGGCAACTGATTTGTTAAGAATCGGTTGCCTTGTCTTTTACACACGTTCAAAATCGATAGTGAGGAATTGTGTTTAAATTTCTATCGTTGTGAGCAATAGAATAAAGGTATAACAAAACTGCACGCCCAAATTTTTGTAGCGTGCAGTTTCTTTTGATATTATTTGCGGATTGTGTGAATCTCGCTTTGTTTACCCGAAATCGTCGAACAGAATCATTTCGGGCGGAACGCCAAGACTGTCGAGCATGCGTTGTACGGCAGCAGCCATGGGGCCGGGCCCGCACATGTAGTATTCGATATCTTCGGGAGCTTCGTGATCTTTCAGATAAGTATCGTAAATTACCTGATGCACAAATCCCGGAGTATATTTCACGCCTGCGGCATCGGCTGCAGGGTCGGGACGGTCGAGCGCCAAGTGGAAGGAGAAATTCGGGAACTCACGCTCCAACTCGTAGAAGTCTTCCAGATAAAACGCTTCCATCAATGCGCGTGCGCCGTAGAAGTACGACATTTTGCGGTCGGTAGTTTTCAACGTTTTGGTCATGTGCATAATTTGCGCGCGCAACGGAGCCATACCGGCGCCACCGCCCACCCAAAGCATTTCACGTTTGCTGTCGTAAATGGGGTGGAAATCGCCGTAAGGACCGGACATGATTACTTTATCGCCCGGATTCAAGCCGAAGATATACGACGAAACGATACCCGGCTTCACGTTCATCCACGTGTTTTTAGCCCGGTCAAACGGAGGAGTGGCAATACGCACGTTCAGTTTGATAATGTTGTCGCCTTCGGCGGGATAGTTAGCCATGGAGTAGGCGCGAACGGTTTCTTCGTCGTTTTTCACCGATAAATCCCAAAGTTTAAACTTATTCCATTCGGGTTTGTATTGGTCTTCGATGGTGAAGTCTGAATATTTTAGCTCGTATTTAGGTACTTTGATCTGACTGTATGAACCGGGGATAAAATCCAAATGTTCTCCGTCGGGCAAACGTACCACAAATTCTTTGATAAACGAGGCCACGTTATGGTTCGAAACCACTTCGCATTCCCATTCTTTGATGCCGAAGATCTCTTCGGGAACAACAATCGACATATCTTCCTTCACTTTCACCTGACAGCTCAGGCGCCAGTTTGCCAATTGTTCTTTGCGGGTGAAATGTCCCTTTTCGGTTGGTAAGATTTCGCCGCCGCCTTCCGTTATCTGACAACGACACTGGCCGCATGTTCCACCGCCACCGCATGCCGAAGAAAGAAATATCTCCTGAGCCTGCAGCGTGTTGAGCAAAGTTGACCCCATGGGGACATCTAAACTCTTTTCTTCGTTAACCGTGATCTTTACGTTTCCCGACGGCATCAATTTGGCTTTGGCAACCAAAATGATTACAACCAAAATTAAGATTATCAATAAGAAAACCACCACGCTTGTTAAGATGGTTATTCCTCCTGAACTCATTAACAACACATTCATTGTATATTCTGTTTATTATTGTAAACTTAGTTTATTTTTTAGCGCTCTGGGCTTTGGGCGTTGAGCTTTGAGGGTTGAGTGTTGGATTCTTTCACCAAAAAACTCCTAACTCCTCACTCTCCCGCCGTTGCGGGATTTCCGCTTCGCTTCAATTTGCTCCTTGCTCTACGCCACTATATATTAATTCCCGAAAAACTCATAAACCCGATAGCCATCAAGGCGGTAACGATAAAAGTAATACCCAATCCTTTCAACGGTTTCGGAACATGAGAATATTCTAACTTCTCGCGAATGGCGGCTAATCCCAAGATAGCCAGCAACCAACCGATACCCGAGCCGAAACCATAAGCGGTTGCCATTCCCACGTTAGCAAATTCGCGTTGCTGCATGAAAAGAGAACCTCCGAGGATTGCGCAGTTTACGGCGATAAGCGGCAAGAAGATACCGAGGGAAGCATAGAGTGACGGGCTAAACTTTTCAACCACCATCTCTACCAGTTGGACGAAAGATGCGATAACAGCAATAAAAATAAGCAAGCTGAAAACACTGAGGTCAACAGTGGCGAACTGCGGCCCGAGCCACGAGAGCGCTCCCGCTTTCAGCACGTAGTTTTCGAGCATATAGTTGATGGGCACGGTAAGCACCAGTACGAATGTTACGGCTATACCCAGCCCCAAAGCTGTTTTTACGTTTTTTGAGACGGCAAGATAAGAACACATACCTAAGAAGTACGCGAAAATCATGTTATCTACAAATATTGATCTTACTATAAGACTAATAGCATCCATATGTTTTATTATTTTGTTTAGCCCCCTCTAAACTCCCCCGAAGGGGGAGAATGCGGAGGAGCAATATTTGATTTGTTTATAAAATTGTTCAACGCTCTACTCTCTCCCCTTTGGGGGAGGCGGTAGGGGCTTTTTAATTCGTTTCCTCCTGCAATTCCTTATTCTTCCACCTGTGCAGCCAGATAATTACTCCTACAAGGATGAGCGCCATGGGTGCAAGCATCATCAGTCCGTTGTTTTCGTATCCGGCATCGTAAGCCGCTTGCGGTATCACTTTGTATCCGAGCAATTCTCCGGATCCCAATAATTCGCGGAAAAATCCAACTACTACCAATATCCATCCGTAACCCAATCCGTTGCCAACTCCATCCAGGAACGAAGGCCAAGGACCATTACCAAGAGCGAAAGCCTCGAGGCGTCCCATCAAAATACAGTTGGTAACAATCAGTCCCACGAAAACCGATAACTGCTTGTTTACATCGTAAGCAAATGCTTTCAGCACTTCGCTCACAATGGTTACTAACGAAGCAATAACCACTAATTGCACGATAATACGTATGCGGTTGGGAATAGTTTTTCGCAGCAACGAAATGATTACGTTAGCAAATGCCGTTACAATAACAACAGCAATGGCCATAACTATTGACGGCTCTAACTTAGATGTTACCGCCAACGCGGAACAAATGCCGAGCACCTGAACAAGGATAGGATTATTTTTATTAAGCGGCCCTAAAAGCGCCTGCTTTGCTTTTGCTGATAATACCATGTTTTTATCGTTTTTATAGTGTATGCCCGGTTATTGTCCGGCATTTAAGTTCAGTAAAAAATTCTTATATTTGCCCACGCTGTTAATCAACATGGCATCCACCCCTTTACTGGTAATGGTTCCGCCCGATATTCCGTCAACGTAATCGCGTTGAGCAACAGATTGACCGGGTTTAACCACTGCAATGGATTTGAATTCGCCTTCTTTTATCAACTCTTTTCCGTTGAATTGATTTCTGAAAGCGGGATGAACAATCTCAGCGCCCAGTCCGGGAGTTTCTCCCTGGTGTCCGAATTCCGCCCCGTAAACCGTGCTTCCGTCATTTTCAACGGAGAGGTATCCCCAGATAGGGCCCCAAAGTCCGGCGCCGTGTATGGGAATGATATACTTTTTGGAACCGTCCACTTCGGCTTCAAACACGGAAAGTCCGTCTCCTTCTCCCGAAAAAGCAGGGTCGGTGGGCTCAATGCCTTCGCTGCCGTCAACCATCGTTCCTTCGGGAGTAATCAAGTAGGCCGATTTAATAAGATCTCTGTACATCGTTTCGGCTTCGGCGGCGCTGGCGTCAACGCGCAACGAACGAAGGATTTGTTGCATGGTATCCTTATTCGCGTTGGCCGTTTGTCTCTCGTTCAGAACCTGATGCGTGAAAGCCAACCCGATGGCAACAATAATCACCATTACCGATGCATATAATATTGTATAAGTGTTGTTTTCTCTGTTCATATATTCAATAGTTATTCAATAGTAATTCAGTTTTAATTCAATTGTCATTCGTTATACGGCCGGATGTTTCACCGCCACGAACGAACGACACGCGAAACGCAAATTACTGCGAAGCGTTTTTCGCCCGTTTTAAACGCTGTTTGATGTTAGCATCCACCACGTAGAAATCGATAAGCGGTGCAAATGCGTTCATAAACAAGATGGCAAGCATCATACCTTCGGGATATCCCGGGTTGAACACACGAATCAATACGGCTACAACACCGATGAGGAATCCGAAAATCCACTTCCCTTTTTCCGTACGTGCCGATGTCACCGGGTCGGTGGCCATAAACACGGCTCCGAAAGCAAAACCTCCGAGCAAGAAATGGTAGTATGCCGGCATTCCCATAACGGCATTCTGAGCGAACAGGTTAAGAAGAGCAACGGTAGCTAATCCGCCTAAAAATACGGAGAGCATGGTTTTCCAGCTGCCCACATTTGTTACTATCAACAAGATAGCGCCCAGCAGAATTGCCAACGTGGAAACTTCGCCGATAGAGCCGGGAATTAATCCTACAAACATGTCCCAAACCGATAGAGCCTTGCCCGTGATGTCGTGGAAAGCGAAATCGCTGAAACCCGAAACATCCGTTACGGCAAGTTGTCCAAGCGGAGTTGCGCCCGAAAAACTATCTACAACGTTTCCGCCACCAACGCCAAATGTTTCGGCCGTGCGAACCCATACTTTATCGCCCGACATTTTCGACGGGTAAGCGAAGAATAAAAAGGCGCGCGCCATCAAGGCCACGTTGAAGATATTGTAGCCGGTTCCGCCGAAAACTTCTTTCGCGAAAATTACAGCGAAAGCGGTTGCCACGGCAATCATCCAAAGCGGGGTGTCCACCGGCAAAATCATGGGAATAAGCAGTCCGGAAACCAAGAATCCTTCGGCAACCTCTTCCTTTTTCACCTGAGCCATGGCAAACTCAATACCCAATCCCACCGCGTACGAAACAACTATATGCGGCAGTGTGGCCAAGAAGCCGTAGAGGAAAGTTGCGAAAATACCCACTTGTTCGTTTATGGCCAAGTAGTGCTGATAACCCACGTTGTACATTCCCATCAGCAATGCCGGAATAAGCGCGAGAATCACGATAACCATCGTGCGTTT
>CAZKZB010000064.1:0-8794 GCA_964557135.1 uncultured Petrimonas sp.
GCTGTTAGTTTACGATCAAAGAACGATGCATCAAGACCCACGTCGAACATATCTTTGGTTTCCCATCTCAAATCAGGATTGGCATTTCTGTTGTATCCGTAAGTAACCGTAGGAACACCATTCACACTGGTCAAACCTGAAGGGCCCATTAACAATAACGAATTGTATGCACTGATAGCATCCTGATTACCTGTACGTCCGTATCCAACCCTCCATTTAATTTCGTTTATGTCTTCAATATCTTTTAAGAAAGATTCTTCACTCATTACCCAGGCAAGAGATGCTGACGGGAAGAACCCCCATTTATTATTTTCTCCCAGTTTTGAAGATCCGTCAAAACGCATGTTTACTGTAGCAATATAACGGTTGGCATACATATAGTTTACACGTCCCAAAAATGAGTTCAAATTATAACCGTTTTTATACGAACTAACATCGCCATATTTTACAACAGCTCCGGCAGCTAAGTTATCATAACCGAAAAAGTTGGTATCGAATCCACGTGTGTTTGCACCGAATCCTGTATAATTATAGCTTTGTCCTTCAACCAATGCTAATGCATCTAAACGGCTGTTTTGGAACATTTTTTTGTAGTTCAGGCTTAAGTTACCCATCAGAACATTACTTTTGTTCAGTCCCTGATAAGCTTTGCCTCTGCCTTCTCTGATACCTTGTTTTATATTCGTTGGAATGTAGTTCATATTTTCTTTCGCGTTATAAGTATATGACCCAAATGCACTGAAATTCAGAGCGTCATTAATAGTCCACGTTAAACGTCCGTTAGTGGATAGATAAGCGTTGTCTTCTCTGTCATTTATCGATAAACGTCCAAGCGGGTTATCCACTTCGTTTGCGTTAGGATCTTCGGGCCAGGTTCCATCTTCGTTTTGGGTAATAGGCATTGTAGGATTAAATGAAGCAGCAGAATAGAATGTTTTCTGATAATCATTTACGTATCTGCTTTCTCTCTTTGATCCGAACATTCCTAAATCAAGTTTAAGTTTGTTATCGAAAAACAACTGGCTGCCATCAATTTTTGCAGTATAGTTTTTCATGCCGTTATTTAGGATGATACCTTTTTGGTCAATAACTCCTAATGAAGCACGGAAGTTAGTTTCAGCCGTACCACCACCAAAAGAAATACGATGGTTCTGAGTATAGCCAGTTTGCAGCATTTCTTGCATGAAGTTGCTGTTTGCACCTCTGTCGAGAGCATTTATATATCCCATCGATTGTACAGCAGATCTGTAACCTTCCGCACCAAGCATATCAATGGTTTTGTAAACTTGTTCAACACCGAACGTTCCGTCATAATTGATTGACCTTGTTCCGGCTTTTGCTTTTGTAGTTGTAACAACAATAACACCGCTTGCTCCTCTTGAACCATACTGAGCTGTTTCAGAGGCGTCTTTCAAAATAGTAAAACTTTCAATGTCTGATGGTGAAAGGGCGTTCAGTAAACCAAGGTCTCCAAACACTCCGTCAATTACAACTAAAGGATCATTACCTCCTGATAATGAAGTTGTACCACGAATTCTGATTGCGCTTCCAGCAGTTGGGTCACCACCGGTTTTCTGAATATTTACACCGGCAACTTTTCCTTTAAGTGCATCCAACGGATTTACTACAACCCCGGCGTTCATATCTTCTCTGCCAACTTTTTCAACGGCACCCGATATAGTGCGTGTACTACCTGTTGCATACCCAATCACCACCAACTCATCCAGCAGTTCCGTATCTTCTTGCAAGATAACATCAATGTTGGTTCTGTTTTGAATGGCAATGGTTTGAGTTACGTAACCTACGTAAGAGATTACGAGCGTTCCGTTTCCGGAAGCCTGTAAGGAAAAATTCCCATCGAAATCTGTTACCACACCCGAGGTTGTTCCTTGTAAAAGAATACTGGCGCCGATAATAGGTTCGCCGGCAACATCTTTTACTGTTCCCCGCACATTTATCGTTGCGCCGGTTTGGGCGCTTACCGATAAAATCATTAGCATACTCGATAACACCGTTACCAAGAACGCTTTCGTACTTTTTTTGAATTTTAAATACATTTCGTTAACGTTATAAGATTAACTGATTAATAATAATTTACTCTCTATTTATTTTCACAGAATTACATTTAATATAAGTAAATGAAGGCAAATGTGTTCTCATTTATTCATATTAATTCTCTCTTTCGACACAAATATAGAGTTAATGTGAAAAAATGCGCAGAAAAAACGATGCTTTAACTGTTTTTACTTATGCAAACGATTGCATTTTTAAGTGTAAAAAATAAACCGTCAGAGAGTTGCGGGATTTGGAATTTGCGGATTGTGAAGGTGTGATGGTGATATAATGGAGCGTCCATACGTTAAAGCTGTTGTTTTTCTTAACATCTTTAAGTGATACGGAGTTGTAAGTAGTACAAAAGAATTATGGTTACATTTTAGATTTCTCACTACGTTCGAGATGACGACCGGAAAGGAAAATTTTCATCACGTTTGTCATACTGACAATAGGAAGTATCCAATCGTCAAAATATAACTTTAATTCTTATCGATTGTTTATATACGAGCAATGCGGTTGTATCGAAAGTATTCCTGCAGTTTCATTTTGTCATTGCCTAAGGGCGAATTTTCGATTTCTGAACGCTGTGAAGAATCTATTCGTCACAATTATAGATACTTCATTTCTCCGCCAATCGGCGGATCCATTCAGTATGACAATTTGATGGTGATTTTTACTTATGAGACAGCCTCATTGTACTCAGATTATTTTTTCTTCTTGGTTTTCTGGATTAGATTTTTGCTTCTTCCGGAAATTGTTCTTCTCAGGCTGATAAGAAATCGTTTGCTGGGGTTCGATTTGATATAAGATTCGATATGCCGTTGCTTTTTCTCTTCGAGTATTTGATTGATTTCGATAAGAATACCCGATTCTTCCACATCGCCGAATTCATCGTTTATCGAAGTCCCGAAAAAACGCATATAGGGCGATAAGCCCATGTAGGCGTTTATGAGCGGTGGAATATTCAGTCCAAAACTGCGAACTTCTTTGTTGAGCACTTTGTAATCTTCCTTAAAACTTTTCCCTTTAAACAGTTGTTGCATTTTTTCTATATCGGTGTCGGTAATCAACGGATGAATTGGGGTTACTAATTTATCCGGATCGGGGAAGTGGAGGTGCATAAAATACAGAATCATGTTGCGCGCCTCTTTGTTGTAGGTGCCGTACATGGTGACTTTGCCGAAAAAATACCTCATCGATGGGTCGATGACCGTGAGTGCGCCCAAACCGTCCCATAGGTTGTCAAGTGCGAATATACCTTTTCGGCTGTGTAGCGTGGATTGATACTCGAGCGAAACGAACGAACGACCCAGCTCTACGGTGTATGGCAAATAGTTTTCGATAAAATCGTCGGAGAAATTTAACAAATGCGCTGTGGCGAGCATCGGTTTTCCGTTTTCGTCTAAATCCACATTTTTGCCCATTATGAAACGGTAACCGCCTAAAATTTCTTCTTTTTCGGTATCCCAAACAATAAGCTGCAGGTAGGGATTTTCCATCAGGTCGTATTTATCGATATCGGCCTCTAAACCCGTGCCGCCACCATAATGACGGAAAGCAATTTCGCGCAATCGACCCACCTCGCGCATGAGGTTGGGCGAGTCGTGAGCCGTGAAAATATAAATTTCGTTGTCGGCTTTGTTGGTTCTCCTCAGCCGCTTTCCGGCGGTAAGTTCATTTTTCAACAACGCTTTATCAACAGGATCTATAATCTTTTCCATTCTTATTGATTGTTTTTGAT
Organism: uncultured Petrimonas sp.; assembly: GCA_964557135.1. GTDB lineage: Bacteria > Bacteroidota > Bacteroidia > Bacteroidales > Dysgonomonadaceae > Petrimonas. Next base: position 3,797 of record CAZKZB010000064.1, read on the forward strand.
TTTAGGTAAGCCGTAAACAATGCTTTTTATTTTATCTGCCCATTGAGCGGGCGTTCTCGATTTATCTAACGATTGCCACGGAATGGGTTTCCCGAAAGTGATGTGAAATGTTTGATTCTCATTCTTAAACATTTCTCCTGGCAAATAAATGAGCTCTATATTGAACTTTATTCCCAGCGATTTACGGATATTGGCAAAATTATAAAAGAAATTTGAATTTTTTGCATCGAAGTGAACAGGAATGATATCTCTTTTGTATTCAATGGCTTTCACAACAAAGTTTTTATACCACTCCAAATCTTTAATCGTACCGCCCTGTTTTCGGGAGCAAAGTCCGGCGGGGAATGTAATAATTTGATTATCCGAGGCATATGCTTCGTTTATTGCAGCCGCCGATTTTTTTGCCTGCGAACCGTACTTGTTTATCGGCACAAAAATAGATTCTAAGTTTTTGATGTTCAGCAAAACATCGTTCACCAAATACCTGATTTTACCGTCAAATTTTTCGCCCAAATGTGCCGAAAGGCAAATCCCATCGAGTCCGCCTAACGGATGGTTAGAGACAAAAACAAACTTTCCGTTTTCGGGAATGTTTTCTTCCCCGTGAATTTCAAGTTTCACTTTAAACTCCTTGTCCACCAACGCACGCATAAAGTCAACGCCGTCTTTATCTTTGTTGCGTTCTATAATCGCGTTTAATTCGTCTTGGCAGATGGTGCGCTTCAAGTAGTTTATTGCGAATTTCGGGATTTTGGAGTAATGTTTCTTCGCTTTCGATTTCAAAACTCCATCGATATCTAATTTAAAATCAGTTTTTTCCGACATAATGACTTTCCAATAATGTACAAAAATACAAAATAATTAAGAATTCCGGACAAGCCGCCCGCAATTATTTACCGGGATGGAAATATTCCACAAAATATTTTTAATGAAATTGGATGTAATGTTAAGTAAAACAGCAATATAGCTACCTGTTGATAACTTTTTGAAAAATAATGTGTGGAAAAGTGGGGAAAAGTGGATTTATTTTGTAATTTTACCGCATAAATCAAGTAATTAAGAGAATAGTGTTGCAATTCTTGGGAAATATTGAAGCAAAAGCCGATGCGAAGGGGCGGATTTTTGTGCCCGCGGCTTTTCGTAAACGTCTGCAGGGCGCCAACGAAGAGTTTTTGGTGCTCCGCAAAGATATTTTTCAGGATTGTTTGGTGCTTTATCCCGGAACGGTTTGGGAGAATGAAATTGAAACGCTCAGAAGTCGGCTCAATAAGTGGAACAGAGAGCAACAGCAGATTTTCCGTCAGTTTGTGCTCGATGCCGAGCGCATTGAAATGGATGCCAGCGGGAGGATTCTGATTTCGAAACGATATATGCAGTTGGTCGGAATTGAATCGGATGTTCGTTTTCTGGGTGTGGACGATACGATAGAAATCTGGGCGAAGGAAAAATTGGAAAAACCATTGGTAAGCCCCGAAGAGTTTTCCGAAAAGTTGCAAAATTTGATGAGATAGGGCATTGAGCATTGAGCTGAGAGTAGATTCGAAATGAATGAGATTTATCACATACCGGCGTTGCTTCACGAAAGCGTTGACGGGTTGAATATTCATCCCGACGGGGTTTATGTTGATGTGACTTTCGGCGGAGGCGGACATTCGCGAGAGATTTTAAATCGATTGGGCGATAAAGGCAAACTTCTAGCTTTTGATCAGGATGATGACGCTTACCAAAACCTCATCGACGATCCTCGTTTCATATTTGTGAAAAGCAATTTTAGGTTTCTGAAAAACTTCCTGCGTTATCATCAGGTGGATGAAATAGATGGGATTTTGGCCGATCTGGGCGTTTCGTCGCATCATTTCGATGATTCCGAACGCGGATTCTCTTTCCGCTTGCCGGGCGATTTGGACATGCGCATGAATCGACTTACCAAAAATACCGCTGCCGATGTGCTGAATGAATATCCGTTAGAGAAACTGTCGGATATTTTTTTCTTTTACGGCGAATTGAAAACCGCGAGAAAAATTGCTTCGTCAATCGTGAAGTTCAGGGAAGCTCAAAATATCGAATCCGTTTCGGATTTTGTGGAGATAATGAAGCCTTTTGCCTTTCGCGAAAGAGAAAACAAAACGCTCGCGCAGGCTTTTCAGGCACTGCGTATTGAGGTGAACGACGAGTTAAAAGCGCTGGAGGAAATGCTTGCGCAAGGCTTGCAAATGTTAAGGCCCGGCGGGCGATTCAGCGTGATTTCGTATCACTCGCTCGAAGATAGGTTGGTGAAAAACTTTTTCAGAACCGGAAATTTTGAGGGTGAATTGGTGAAAGATTTTTTTGGAAACGTGGAAACACCTTTCGAGTTGGTTAATCGGAAAGTGATTGTGCCAACACAAGAGGAGCAGACTGCAAATTCTCGGTCGCGAAGCGCCAAACTGCGTATCGCTGAAAAGCTGTAACGACGTTGCGCGCACCATCTCTACGAAAATAATAGAAATGAAAATAAAGATAGGCAACATAAGAAAATCATTCGTACACGTTTTTGGCGGAAATGTGCTCACGGAGAACTTTTTCGTCAGAAACCTGCCGTTTATTGTGATTTTGGTGGTTGTGATGATACTGTTTATCAGTCATCGATATACGGTAATACAACGAATCGCGGAAATGGAGCGCTTAAAAGTGGAGTTGAAAGACGCTAAATACGAGTCGCTCGATATTGCATCCGGTTTAACCGAGGCCAGCCGGCGCGGACAAATCGAGAAAAGAGTTGAAGAATCGGGGTTAGGATTAAAAGTCAATAACGACCCCGTTTATCGCATAAAAAAAGGGAAATAAAATGGCGAAAAAAACCGACGAAGACAAAAGAAATATTTTAGGACGTTACGGCATTATCGTTACCGCTCTGCTGCTGTTTTGCTTTCTGATAATTCTTTCGGCCGGAAAAATTGTTTTCACGTCCGAAGGGAAAAGGTGGCGTGAAGTTGGAGAGAAAGAAACCGTTATAAAAGACCGGGTTATTCTTCCCAAACGCGGAAATATTTACACACACGACGGTAAATTGCTGGCAACCAGCGAACCGTTGTACAGCATTTATATGGATTTTTGGGCCGAAGGGATGAAAGAAGATACATTGAAAAAATATGTAGGCGACCTTTCTATTGCCCTTTCCAAAAAATTCCCCGACCGAACTGCCTCGCAATACCGAAACGTGATTTTGAATGGATGGAAAATGCGTGAAAACGAAGAACTGCAAATACAAAAAAACCTCGCGAACGGAAATGATAAGAAAGTTCCGTTAAAGTCGCGTTATGTTCGCATCATTCGTCCCGATATCTCCTACGTTGATTTAAAAGAAATTCGCACCTATCCGTTTTTGAATCAGCGTTCTAATCGAAGCGGGCTGATTGCCGAAGAGAAGAACGCCCGCAAACGTCCTTTCGGAAACCTGGCTAATCGAACCGTAGGAAATGTTTATAAAGATTTGGCCAAAGGCGGCGCCAGTGGCTTGGAGATGAAATATGATTCGTTGTTGAGAGGTATTCAGGGCGTGAAAAGTCGCCGGAAAATCCAGGGCCGTTGGACCGATATCGAAGAAATTGCCGCCAAAGATGGTTACGATATCATCACTACGCTCGATGCCGATATTCAGGAAATTACCGAGCGCGCGCTGCGGGCCAAACTTGAGGAAACTTCGGCCGAATCGGGTACCGCGATTATCATGGAAACCAAAACGGGCGAGATAAAAGGCATTGCCAACCTCGACCGGATGAGCAACGGAAACTACGCTGAAGGCAATCCAAACGCTTTTTCGTACATGAACGAGCCGGGCTCTACCTTCAAAACCGTAACGGTGATGGTGGCGCTCGATGACGGAATTGTTACACCTACCGATTCGTTTCACGTAGGCAACGGCTTGTATCAATATAACAAACGATGGGTGCGCGACCACTATTGGCGTCGCGGACAAGACCGGGGCTACTTGACGGTAACCGAAGGAATTGAAATCTCATCGAACGTGGTGATGGCGAAGATTGTGTTGAAAGGCTATGAGAAAAATCCCGAAAAATTTGTGAAAGGCATCGATAGAATCGGGTTGCGTCAGAAACTCTCTTGGGATGTTCCGCTGAACGGAATTGAAGGAACTTCTTCCATCCGCTTCCCCGATGACAAGGTAAATTACTGGTCTAAAACCACGCTTCCGTGGATGTCATACGGCTACGAATCCAAAGTGCCGCCCATTTATATGCTGATGTTTTACAACGGCATTGCCAACGGCGGGAAAATGATTAAGCCTTTCATTGCCAAAACATTACTGAAAGACGGAAAAGTAGTACAACGATATCAAGCTGAAGTTATTAACGAAAAAATGTGTAAGGACAGCACACTGGTTCAAATTCAGGAAATGTTGGCAGGTGTTGTTGTAAATGGAACGGCGAAAGTGGTGAAATCCGATTTTTTTGATATTGCCGGAAAAACCGGAACGGCGCAAATTGCCAGCGGCGGCGGTTATGGCGGCGGTTATTACGTTTCGTTCTGCGGCTATTTCCCGGTCGATAATCCCAAATACACCTGTTTCGTGGGAATCAGAAGACCGCAAGCGCCACCATCGGGTGGGATGCAGGCAGGTATGGTTTTTAAAAATATTGCCGAACAAACTTATGTAAAACGCACCGTGCTTGCTCCGGAGGAAGCCGGAGTGGATTCTACGTTGCAAAAAATGCCTGAAATCAAAACCGGAAGTTGGGAGAACAGCCAAACGGTTTTGTCGGCGTTGAAATTCAAATCCATAGCGTCTGATTCCGCGTCCGATTGGGTGAAAGTACAATACGACAGCGTTGTCTATCGTCCGCAGGCGTTGGCCGTGAATAACAACACGGTGCCTCGTGTTTTGGGAATGGGTGCGAGAGACGCGGTCTACCTGCTCGAAAAATCGGGATTAAGGGTAAATATCGTTGGTTCGGGCAAAGTGGTTTCGCAATCGTTTTCTCCGGAAAGCAAATTGGTGAA
>CAZKZB010000064.1:8894-17590 GCA_964557135.1 uncultured Petrimonas sp.
TTGGTTCGGGCAAAGTGGTTTCGCAATCGTTTTCTCCGGAAAGCAAATTGGTGAAGGGCTCCACCATCAGTATAACGCTGCGGTGATGTGACGGGGCGGCTTGGTGATTGTGAGCGTGGTTGTAAAACTGTTTGTTGCAAAGTTCATCGTCCGTCCATACCTTGAGGTCCTTATGAATCAGTAAACTCATTTAATGATACAACTAAAAAAACAAAATATGCAACTAAGTAAGCTTTTAGAAAAATGCAATATCGTAGCTATTCACGGTGAGAAAGACGTGGACGTAGAAAACATCACGTCCGATTCGCGTCAGGTGCAGAAAGGTTCGCTATTTATTGCCGTGGAAGGAATTAACACGGACGGACACGATTACATCGGCAAAGCCATTGAGCAAGACGTGGCGGTTGTGGTGTACGATAAGCCGATGTTCGAAGAGTATTTTTCGCGGGTTACTTACGTTCAGGTTGAGAATTCGGCTGTTGCGTTGGCACAAATCGCGTCAACCTGGTTTGGGAATCCTTCGGCGCAGTTAAAGCTGGTGGGTGTAACCGGAACAAACGGCAAAACCACCATCGCTACATTATTATATAATGTGTTTCGAAAATTGGGTTACGGCGTAGGTCTGCTTTCTACCGTTGCCAATTTCGTGAACGACAGCCAATATCCTACCACGCACACTACGCTCGACCCCATTGCCCTCAACGCTTTCCTTCGGAAAATGGTGGATGCCGGATGCGAATACGCGTTTATGGAAGTCAGTTCGCACGCTATTCATCAAAAACGTGTTTTCGGTTTGAAGTTCGAAGGAGGCGTTTACACCAATCTCACGCAAGACCATTTGGATTATCATAAAAATATGCTCGAGTACCGTAACGTAAAAAAAGCGTTCTTCGACTCGTTACCCGATACTGCTTTCGCGCTCACCAACGCCGATGATAAAAACGGCGCGGTGATGTTGCAAAACACAAAAGCCAAAAAAACGACTTACTCCGTAAAAGGGTTGGCCGATTTTAAGGCGCGTATTTTCGAAAAACATTTCGATGGAACGGAAATCGAAATAAACGGACGGCAGCTTATCGTGCAGTTTGTGGGCGTTTTCAACGTTTATAATTTACTGGCCGTTTACGGAACATCTGTTCTGTTGGGACAAGAGCCGGAAGAGGTTTTACGAATTTTGTCCGTATTAAAACCGGTCGCAGGTCGTTTTCAAACGTTGCGTTCACCCAAAAACTTCACTGCCATTGTCGATTACGCGCACACCCCCGATGCGCTCAACAACGTGCTGAACGCCATTCACGAAGTGTTGGAGCAAAAAGGCGAAATCATTACCGTGGTGGGTTGCGGCGGCAATCGCGACAGAACCAAGCGTCCGCTTATGGCTCGCGAAGCCGTTGAATTGAGCGACAAAGCGATATTTACGTCCGATAATCCCCGTTTCGAAGAACCTCAGGACATCATCGACGATATGCTCGCCGGATTAGACGACGAACAGCGCCGCGCCACACTTTCGATTGTAAATCGTCGCGAAGCGATAAAAACCGCTTGCGCGCTGGCTAACCCGGGCGATGTGGTGCTGGTGGCCGGAAAAGGACACGAAGATTATCAGGAAGTGAAAGGCGTGAAACATCATTTTGATGATAAAGAAGAGTTGGAGAAAATTTTTAATAACCCCTAAATCCCCTAAAGGGGACTTAAACCCGTAATCCGCCACGGCGGACAAGCCCGTAACCCGTAACCCGTAACCCGTAACTCGTAAATCCCAAATCCCAAATCCCAAATCCCAAATAATCATGCTCTACTATCTCTTTCAATATTTAGACAAACTCGACCTCCCCGGAGCCGGAATGTTTCAGTTCGTGACGTTTCGAGCAGCGATGGCGGCATTAATCGCGCTACTTTTCGGCATATTTGTGGGACGAAAAATTATTGACGCCCTACAGAAAAAACAAATCGGAGAAACCATTCGCAATCTCGATTTAGAAGGTCAGTACAGCAAACGCGGCACGCCCACAATGGGTGGCGTAATCATAATTTTGTCCATTCTGGTGGGTATTCTGCTGATGGGGAAATTAGAAAATATTTACATCATTTTGATGATAGTCAGCACCATTTGGTTGGGCGCGCTCGGCTTTGCCGACGACTATATCAAGGTTTTCAAAAAAGATAAAGAAGGCCTGAAAGGCAAATTCAAAGTGGTGGCTCAGATTGGTTTGGGTCTGATTGTGGGTGTGGTCATGTTTTTGAGTCCCGATATCGTTTCGCGCGAAAATACCGAAGTTCGGGTGAACAACGTTATTGAGCAAGTTCAGTATCAGGAAGAGGATATTAAGAGTACGAAAACCACCATTCCGTTTGTGAAAAACAACAATTTCGATTATCGGTGGCTGGTGTCGTGGATGGGCGATTTCGCCGACGAAGCCGTTTGGGTGGTTTTTGTCCTGTCGGTAATCCTTATTGTCACGGCCGTTTCAAATAGCGCCAACCTGACGGACGGATTAGATGGTCTGGCGTCCGGCTCGTCGGCGGTTATCGGTGTCGCTTTGGGTGTTTTGGCATACGTTTCCGGTCGTGTGGACTTCGCCTCCTACCTCAACATCATGTACATTCCCGGAAGCGACGAGCTGATGGTTTTTGCCGCCGCATTTGTGGGCGCAACCGTTGGTTTTCTGTGGTACAACGCTTATCCGGCTCAGATTTTTATGGGCGACACGGGCAGCCTGACGCTCGGCGGGCTAATCGGAGTTTTCGCCGTACTTATTCACAAAGAAATGCTGCTGCCCATTTTGTGCGGCGTGTTTTTTGTGGAAGCTCTGTCTGTAATTCTGCAAGTTACTTACTTTAAATACACAAAACGAAAAACGGGTGTCGGGAAACGGGTGTTTAAAATGTCGCCCCTGCATCATCATTTTCAAAAAGCCGGAAATGCCGGTATCGACGCCCTCATTCAAAAACCGCTTGTCCCCATTACCGAGCCTAAAATTGTTTCGCGTTTCTGGTTAATCGGGATGATTTTGGCGGTGGTAGCGGTGGCAACGTTGAAGATGAGATAAAAACCCCTAAATCCCCTAAAGGGGACTGCGAACTGCAACTTATTTAAATATCGGTAATAAAATATGAAAGATGGCGCTTTAAATATAAACAACTCACAGCCGGCAAAGTCCCCTTTAGGGGATTTAGGGGTTGTTGTACTGGGCGGCGGCGAATCCGGTGTGGGTTCGGCCATTCTCGCTAAAGCGAAAGGATTCCGCGTGTTTTTGTCCGACAGCGGAACGTTGAAAGACGAACACCGCCAAACGCTTATCGATTACGCAATCGATTTTGAGGAAGGCGGACATACCGAAGAGAAAATTCTATCGGCCGGTGAGGTGGTGAAAAGTCCCGGGATTCCGGACACTGCACCGTTGATGCAAAAAATCATCGCGAAAGGCATTCGGGTGATTTCCGAAATTGAATTTGCCGGAAGATATTCCGCTGCCAAAATGATTTGCATTACCGGAAGCAACGGCAAAACCACCACCGCGAGTCTGATTTATCATATCTTGAAATCGGCGGGACTGAACGTGGGTTTGGGCGGAAATATCGGAAAGAGTTTTGCCCGACAAGTGGCCGAGGAAAATTTCGACTATTACGTACTGGAATTGAGCAGTTTTCAGTTGGAAGGTGTTTACGATTTCAAAGCCGATATCGCGGTACTGTTGAACATAACGCCCGACCATCTCGATAGGTACAATCACAATATGCAGAACTACGTGGATGCCAAAATGCGAATTATTCGCAACCAGAAAATGGGCGATTCACTCATTTACTGGATGGATGATCCCGTGGTGACCAAAGAAATAGAAAAGTTAAAACCCGCGTCCGATTTGTTCGTGTTTACCGAAAAGAACAATCACGGGGCAGCGGCGTATTCGGAGGATAATAAGATGTTTATACAAACCAAAGAAACTGTTTTCGATATGGAGCTAGAGTTACTTGCCCTGCAAGGAATGCACAACCTGTATAACTCCATGGCATCGGGGATTGTGGCAAAGCTACTCGATATTTCCGATGATAATTTGCGTTTGGCGCTTTCCGATTTTAAAGGCGTGCCGCACCGATTGGAGCGTGTGGCCTCGGTGCGCGGTGTGCAATATATCAACGACAGCAAAGCCACTAACGTAAATTCGTGTTGGTACGCCCTGCAAAGCATGCGTACGAAAGTGGTGCTTATCCTTGGCGGAACCGATAAGGGAAACGATTACACCGAAATAGAAGATTTGGTGAAGCAGAAGGCGCGCGCGTTGATTTTTATGGGAAAAGACAACAGTAAACTGCACAGGTTCTTCGATGGTATGGTCTCGGACATAGCAGACGTATCTTCGATGCAGGGAGCCGTTGACGCGGCTTACCACCTAGCCGAAAAAGGCGATACCGTTTTGCTTTCGCCATGCTGCGCCAGCTTCGATTTGTTTAAAAACTACGAAGACCGCGGCGATCAGTTTAAAGAGTGTGTGAGAAGGTTGTGAGATTTGTGACGAGGTGGCTTGGCCTTAGTATTTTACAATGTTGTTAAAACAAACAATTACATAAAACTATGTGGGAAAAATTCGAAAAATATAATATCCGGAACGGTGCCGAAGCACAGGATAATCCGGAAGCCGGATCCGAGGGCTTGAGCGCTTTTGCCAAAATTTTCAAAGGCGACAAAGTTATTTGGCTCGTTTTCGTCATCTTATGCGTTATTTCGTTGGTTGAAATTTTCAGCGCCACCAGCACCATTGTTTACAGGCAGCAAAATCAGTGGGGTCCCATTCTTCGTCACACCATGTTTTTACTGGGTGGAGTAGGGGTTATAGTACTTATTCACAATGTTCCGTATCGATATTTCTCTTCGTTGATTTTTGTGCTCATTGCTTCCATTATTTTGTTGTTGCTCACTCCCGTTATCGGAACCACGGTAAACGGCGCTGAGCGGTGGATTTCTATCTTCGGATTCACCATTCAGCCGTCGGAAATCGCCAAAATATCGCTTATGGGCACCATCGCGTTTTTATTGAGCAAGCAAAACGGCATGAACGACAGCTTACTTTTTAAATGGATGATTGGGCTGATGGTCATTATTTGCGGCATTATCGCTATGGACAATCTTTCTACTGCGGCTTTGTTGTTTGCGGTTTGCTTCTTGCTGATGTTTATCGGAAACGTGAAGTTGATGAGGCTCATAAAAGTTGCCGGAGCGGGAATAGCTCTCGTCGTGCTTTTCGTAGTCTTGCTGAAAGTTATTCCAACCGATTGGACAAACTCAGGCGCGTTGAATCGTGTAGGAACCTGGCAAAACCGCATATCTAATTTTGGTGAGCACAAAGAGGGCGAACAAGATTCGTACTACACCATTACCGATGAAAACTATCAGGTGGCGCATGCCAAAATAGCCATCGCCAACGGAGGCATTGTCGGCAAATTTCCCGGAAACAGCACCGAACGCGATTTCCTGCCGCAAGCCTATTCCGATTTTATTTATGCCATCATAATCGAAGAATTGGGCTTTGTGGGTGGTTTGTTTGTGCTTCTCTTGTATGTAATAATTCTTATTCGGGCGGGAATGATTGCCCGAAAAACCGAAAGACTCTTTCCCAAGTATTTAGTGCTGGGTTCGGCGCTTATGTTGTCGATACAGGCGTTTATCAACATGGCGGTGGCGGTTAACCTGATTCCCGTAACCGGACAGCCCTTGCCGCTAATCAGTCGCGGAGGGACATCAACGCTTATTACCTGCGCCTATTTCGGATTGATTCTCAGCGCCGATCGATTTGGTATCGGAAAGAAAAAAGAGGAATCGATGGACGTTACAGACAAATCCGACAAAGAAAAATCCAAAAAAGTGGTAGAGTCTATTGATAGATTGGAAGAGAAAATAGAGTTTGAGGTGATTCAGATGTGATAAAAACGTGGCATGTCGTGTATAATAAACAAAGATGAAAAGAATAATCACTGCATCGTTATCTATCCTATTATTGTCTTGCACAGGGATTAACAAAAAACATAAAGATTCTGATACACTATTCCGGAATCTCATCACTTCGTTTTATGACAATCAAGGTAAACCCGATTATCCGTCATACTACGGTGGTGCATATAAAAAAGATGACATTTTATACATTCTTGTAACTGACAATGATAGAGCAACACGCCGCGATCTGGAAAAAAGATGCAAGGGAACAGGTTTTTTCATCAAACAAGCGCAATACAGCCGCCCACTTGTGGAAATGGCACGAGCAACATTAGATTCGTTGGTTGTGGATATTTATAAACTACCCCATTTGCGTTATTTTGCCCATTCGTTCGACGTTAAGACACGTAAAATTGTAGTATTGTTGAACGATACTACACGAGAAAACATAAAACACTTTCGGTACGATGTAATGGATTCTCCTTTTTTCGAGTTCAATTACACGAGTCCGATTGTGGCTGAATAAAGCATGGTATTCAATAAAATAAGTACGTAAGATTTCGTCCGTCTGCTGCAAGCGGCTAAACGAGTAAAAAAAACAGCATTATGAAGAAAACAATATTTTTCGCACTTGCACTTGGTTTGCTTTTGGCATGTTCCCCTTCTGTGTATGTGGAAACCGATAAAGTTAGCGGAACGCGTTACGTGAAATGTGAAATATACCTCACCAATAACGATTTTCGTGAACCAAGCTATTCTCAAAAACTGATAGTGGTAAAAGAAACCAAGCGTAATCAGAAACCTGTTTACAACTGGTACGATGTAATAACAATGCCCGTTGAAAGTTTCGAAATTGATACAAAAAACATCTATCTAATTGTGGACGACGAAGTGTTGGCGCTGGAAAACAGTTACGAAAAACAACTGGGAGAACAAAACGTAAACGAAAAGAAAAATGAGATTATGCAGTCCGATTCTACAAAAATATCGGTAGTCACCGGATACGATGTGGTGCAGAAAAGTGTTTATCAAATGACCCATCCCGTTTCTGAAGAACTTATGAACCGCATTTTCAATGCCAACGAAGTAACTCTTCGCTACACAGTTGGTCCGCAGTTTATAAACTCCGAAATCAAGGGTAAAAAACTAAACAACTTAAAGAAACTAATTGCCGAGTAGCAGTTCTCTTTTGTTTGAAGCGAGTTTGAAGAGATTCGGAAGTGATGCAGATGCCCGTCCGGACGCTGCAAGCGGCCTGACGGGTAAATCCAAAAGTATGAAAAAAAGGTTTTCCAATAGCTTGTTTTTGATGAAATGTGAACTGATAGGATATTTCACGATTAATGTATGATAAAATGAACGCTAATAAAAAACAAAATAATATGCAGCCTATCAATAGCCGTCATGCGCTTTCGCATAGTAGCCAAGTCGCTAAGTCTTCTTTTCGATTTATCATCAGCGGCGGCGGAACCGGCGGACACATTTTCCCCGCCATCAGTATAGCCAACGCCATAAAAGAACGATGGGCGGATGCCGAAATCCTTTTCGTAGGAGCCGAAGATCGCATGGAAATGGAGCGTGTGCCGGCTGCCGGATATAAAATTATCGGGCTTCCTGTGGCGGGATTCGATCGGAAAAACTTACTGAAGAACGTTCCGGTAGCCGTGAAATTATTGAAAAGTTTACGAAAGGCCAAGAACATTATCAACTCTTTCAAACCCGACATCGCCGTGGGAGTTGGTGGTTACGCCAGCGGTCCAACGCTTCGGGCGGCTTCGGCGAAGGGTATTCCCACCGTGTTGCAGGAGCAAAACTCTTACGCGGGCGTAACCAACAAGATGCTGGCGCAAAAAGCGTCGCGAATTTGCGTGGCGTACGAAAGCATGGAGCGGTTTTTCCCGAAAGAAAAAATCGTGTTGACGGGAAATCCCACCCGTCAGGATTTGGTAGTTTCGAAAGAAAACAGAAAGTTGGGATATGAGTTTTTTAATCTCGACCCGACCCGAAAAACCATCCTTATGGTGGGCGGAAGTCTCGGCGCGCGCACGCTCAACGACAGCATTGTGGCCGCGTTGCCCGTGCTTGCAAAGCGCGATGATGTGCAAGTGATTTGGCAATGCGGGAAGTATTATTTCAAAGAAATGACGGACTTGCAGTCGCAAGGCAAAATACCCGCCAATGTGCATCTGCTCGATTTTGTTTCGCGCATGGATTACGCCTATTCCGTTGCCGATTTGGTGATTTCGCGTGCCGGAGCCGGTTCCATTTCCGAGTTTTGCCTGTTGGGCAAACCGGTTGTTTTGGTTCCGTCGCCCAACGTTGCCGAAGACCACCAAACCCAAAACGCGCTGGCGTTGGTAAAAAAAGATGCCGCCATTATGGTATCGGATGCCAATGCAAAAGATTTGCTTTTCGATACGGCGTTGAATTTGGTGGCGGACGACGAAAAACTAAAATCGCTGAGCGAAAACATTCTAAAACTCGCACAGCTTGACTCAGCAAAACGGATTGTGGATGAAATAGAGAAAATATTAAATCCCTAAATGGGCTGTCTCAAAAGTAAAAATCACTATCAAATTGTCATACTGAATGGATCCGCCGATTGGCGGAGAAATGAAGTATCTATAAATTGCGATAAAATAGATTTTTCTCCGCCAACTGGCGGATCAAAATGACAAAATGAAACTGAAAGAACACTTTTGATACAACCCCCTTGGAATCTGTGAAATAATAAGCCGAAAGCGGTAAAACATAAATAAATGAATAA
>CAZKZB010000065.1:0-17553 GCA_964557135.1 uncultured Petrimonas sp.
AAAAGTATGTATAACATATCATATTAACAAGCAGTAACGATAATATTTAAAACAACAAACCCGCTAAATTATAGCGGGTTGTAATTATTTGTAATTTTATATAGTGTTGATTATCAGCTGTTTACTTGCCGATACAAAAGCGTGAAAAAATATTACCCAATATTTCGTCGGTAGATATCTGGCCGGTAATTTCACCTAAATAGAACATACATTCGCGAATATCTTGCGAGAGAAAATCACCTGAAATACCACTATCTAACCCGTCTTTCACCCGACGAATGGCAATCAACGCTTTCGACAGTGCCCCGTAATGCCTTAGGTTGGTCACAATTACATCGCCCTCGCCAATTTGCGGAATATGTGCAGCCTCCACCAACAGCCGATACAGCATGTCTGTATTTTCCCGTTTTTTTGCCGAAATAAATAAGCGTTCCGCTTTAAGGTTGGGCAAAACGCGCTGTTTTTCGGCACGTTCGGAGTCGGAAAGCAAGTCGGATTTATTGAAAAGCAGCAACACATGTTTCTCTTCGAGTTTGGGAATAATTGACTCGGAGAGCGATTCAATTTCAGCCATCGGCGTGGTTAAATCTATCATCCACAACACGATACTTGCCTGCTCAATTTTCTGAAAAGTACGTTCAATTCCCAGGGTTTCAATCACATCCGACGTGTGGCGAATACCTGCGGTATCGATAAAGCGGAACGTAACGCCGCCAATGTTTACGGTGTCTTCAATAACGTCGCGCGTGGTGCCGTGAATATCGGAAACAATGGCTTTTTCTTCGTTCAGCAACAGGTTCAATAGGGTAGATTTTCCGGCATTGGTTTCACCGATAATTGCCACGGGAATGCCGTTTTTTATGGCATTTCCGAGTTGGAACGAACCCACAAGCTGATCGATTTTCTGCTCAATCTGTTTGGTTAACGTATAAAGCGTTTCGCGATTGGCAAATTCCACATCCTCTTCCGAAAAATCGAGTTCCAACTCAATCAGCGAGACAAATTGCAGTAGCTTGTCGCGCAAATCCGCCAATTTTTCGGCAAAACCGCCACGCATTTGGTTCATCGCCACTTTGTGCGCTGCGCGCGAAGAAGACGCGATAAGGTCGGCAACGGCTTCGGCTTGACTCAAATCGAATTTGCCGTTTTTAAACGCCCGTCGGGTAAACTCGCCTGCCTGCGCCAATTCGGCACCCTCGTTGAGCAGCGTTTCCACAATCTTCTGCTGAATATACACGGAACCGTGGCAGGAAATCTCCACGCTCTCTTCTCCGGTGAAAGAATGCGGCGCTCGAAAAATAGTAACCAACACTTCGTCAATCACTTCCGAGCCGGAAACAAGTTGTCCGAAATGTATAGTATTTGCCGGTTGGGCAGTCAGTTTCTTCTCCGAAGGAGATTTAAAAACCCGATCAACCAATTCGATACAACCCTCGCCCGACAATCGGACAACGGCAATAGCGCCCATTCCGGCAGGAGTGGATATGGCGCAAATAATGTTTGTCATTTTTATCGTTTTATTTCACGTTACAAGGTGCGGGTTACAGCTGCCAAATAACGCGTAACACGTTGAAGCGAAGCGGAAATCCCGCCAACGGGATAACCCATAACCCGTAAGTCTCTTAATATCGGAAACTACTTCCTCCCAAAAACTCTCGTAAGAGCGATGTGGGCGGCAGTTCGCGGTCGCCAATATAGTTGAAATAGCGCAAAAACTTCAACAGCCGATGCGCTTCGGAATATTCTTTTGCCCGACGGGGAACTTGTTGAAGTACCGGTTCGGCATGGCGGCGAATGGCTGCTAACTCGTAAATCATGGCCGAGTTAAACATCACATCGGCATTTTCCTGATACGGGAAAATCCACTTGTTTTCGCCTCGACGTACACTATCCCAACGCGAAATAGTATCTTGTGCCGAGTACCCCCGATAACGATTGTCGCGAACAATTCTGCGCAATAGACGATTGTCTGCCGGCGGAATCCAGTTGTGGTTGTCCAACGAAATGGAAGTGAGCGCCGAAACATAAATCATGAACTTAGCATCGCGAGCGATATGTTCCGTAAGTTTCGGGTTAAGCGCGTGAATTCCTTCCACGATTAACACACTTTTTTTATCCATGGCAAGTCGGCGATTCCTATACTCGCGCTTGCCGGTTACAAAATTGTACGACGGCAACTGAATTTCTTCTCCGTTGAGCAATTGAATAATCTGATTTTCAAAAAGTTCTAAATCAATGGCGTAAAGCGATTCGTAATCTTTATCGCCATACTCGTCGAGCGGAGTCTGGTCGCGGTCTATAAAATAATCATCAAGCGAAATTCCCACCGGTTTCAATCGATTCACAACTAATTGTACTTCCAATCGCTTACGGAACGTAGTTTTTCCGGAAGACGACGGTCCCGAAATCAGCACCACGCGCAATCCATCGCCGTATCGATTGGTAATTTCTTTGGCGATATCCGAAATCTCATTGGCTTGATAGGCTTCCGAAACTTGAATAATCTCTGAAATCTTGTTCGTGCGAATGGCTTTATTTAAATCGCCCACGTTGTCCAACTTGCTTATTTTCAGGAATTCGAGGTGCTCTCTATACACCTGAAGCATTTTTTGCTGCGGAATAATCGGCTCCAGTTCAACCGGATGCTGCCGATTGGGCACCACAAGCAAGAAACCGCCGTTATAGGGCACAATATCAAATAAACTCAGGTAACCGGACGAAGGCAACAGACAGCCGTAATAATAATCAATATAACCGTCTAAATTAGAATACCGTGCATACAACAAATCGTCTGAAGTTTCTAATAGCAACGCCTTGTCCTCCATATTGTTTTCACGAAACAGTTTCACAACATCTTCGATTTCTTCTTCCACCTGAACAAACGGAATGTCGGCATCAATAATTTCCTGCATCCGGTTTTTAACCGTAAGCAATTCCTTATCTCCAATCTTTACATCGCTTTCAATATTAAAATAATATCCTCGCGACACGGCATGCTCGATATACACCTCTGCGTTTGGAAATGAATCGTGAACAGCTTTCGCCAGCACAAAACATAACGATCGTACATACGTGCGCATGGCCGACGAGTCGCTGATATCTACAAACTCAACCCTGCGCGGTCTAAAAACCTGATAAGCCAGCGACTCCGTCTTATTGTTTACTCTTGCGTTGGCAATGAGGTATGGTTTTTTCACTCCGAAAACTTCAATCAATTCCTCCAACGAAGAACCTACTCTAACATCCTTGTATTCATCGGTATTAAGGCAATGAACTCGAACAGTATCCGTCATATTTCTTTCAATTAAATTTCACAATTATTTTCTATTAAATCTATATTTAACTATATTTGCACGCTAATATACGCTATTTTTAGAAAATGGACTACAGTTTCTTCGATTTTTTAAAGCTCATAGGCTCTTTGGCGCTTTTCCTGTACGGAATGAAAATTATGAGCGAGGGGCTGCAAAAGCTGGCCGGAAATAAACTCAGAGGCATTCTGTCGGCGATGACAAAAAAACGCCTAATGGGTGTTCTAACGGGAGTTTTAATCACGGCTCTCATCCAATCTTCATCTGCCACAACCGTTATGGTGGTAAGTTTTGTAAACGCGGGATTGTTAAGCTTAGTTCAATCCATTGGCGTGATAATGGGCGCCAACGTAGGAACAACGGTTACCGCGTGGATGATATCGCTGTTCGGATTCGGGAAATTCTCCATCAGCGCCCTGTCGATTCCGTTAATGGGTATCGCGTTGCCGCTTATTTTCTCATCGAAAAGCAGGAATAAATCTACCGGCGAATTTATTTTCGGTTTCGCGTTCCTCTTTATGGGACTCGATTTCTTAAAAGGAGCCATGCCCGATCTTCAGAACAATCCTGAAGTGTTATCGTTTGTGCAGAACTTCTCCGATATGGGTATTTGGTCTGTCCTGTTTTTTCTTTTGATAGGCTCCATACTGACCATTATCGTTCAATCGTCCAGTGCAACGGTTGCCATCACGTTGATTATGGCCACAAAAGGATGGATAGATTTTCCCGCGGCGGCGGCAATGATTATGGGCGAGAACATCGGAACCACCATTACCGCAAACATAGCCGCCATTCCGGCAAATATATCGGCAAAGAGAGCGGCGTTCGCCCACTTCATGTTCAACGTTTTCGGGGTTATCTGGATGTTGTTCGTGTTCAAGTATTTTGTGACTATGGTTGAAAATTCGGTTGCCTCTTTCGGACCGGCCAATCCGGCTGATATGTCGGCATTTATTTCGTCGCTTTCGCCGGAAGAGTTCACACAAATAACAACGCTTTCAAAATCAGAGCTGCCCGCGCATTTAGTTGCAAAACAACAAATGTATCTCAGTTATCAGGGGGCTACTTCCTACGGATTATCGCTATTTCATACGCTGTTCAACATTTGCAACGTGCTCTTAATGATATGGTTTGTGAAGCTGTATGAAAAAATATGCCTCAAAGTTATCCGTCCTAAAGCAGGAGAAGAAGAAGACGAGGAGTTTATCCTTCAACACATTTCTACCGGCATGCTATCTACGGCCGAACTTTCAATCTTACAAGCCGAAAAAGAAGTGGAAGTGTATGCCAAACGTGCAAGAAAAATGTTTGGATTTGTCAAGAAAATGACCAACATGGATCACAATGACAAGAAGTTCTTGAAATTGTATAATCGACTCGAGAAATACGAAGATATTTGTGACCGCATGGAAGTAGAAATCGGCTCATACCTGAGTAAAGTTGCCGAAGGCAGATTGAGTACTCAAAGTAAAGAGCACATTCGCGCTATCTTGCGTTCGGTTACGGAAATTGAAAGTATTGCCGATTCGTGCTGCAATATCGGTCGTCATTTGAAACGAAAAATGGAAGCCAACGCCGTTTTCGAAGACCAGTTAATAGAGAACATTAACGGTATGTACGCTATGGTCGAAAAAGCATTGGACAACATGCAACTTTTGTTGCAAGCGCCAAAAATTTCGGAAAAAGATTTGGCCGAAAGCAAAAATATGGAAAGCGGAATCAACACTCAGCGCAACTTGTTGAAACGCAAAAATGTAGAAGACCTCAACAACCACGTCTATTCTTACCAAAACGGTGTGTTCTATATGGATATCATCTCCGAATGCGAGCGCATGGGCGATTATATTATCAACGTAATCGAATCGATAAAAGTGAAACCCAATTAGAACTCAATATTCAAAAAGAAGAGCATTTGTTCTCGGCTTTTTAGGCATCGGTTGTAAATAATTCAGCCGATGCTTTTTTTGTTTCTCGGGTCGAAGGGTTTTTCTGTTTTTTTCCTTATCTTCGTATTTCAATAAAACAATGCACCATGACGACAAATAAATACAAAAAAAACGAGAAAAAGATGCAAAGCGTGTCAGAGCCGCAAGCAATATACAACATGGATCCCAACGCGCTTAAGTTGGCGGGGATAGATGCGCTAATGAGCATCAATAATCCCGACATACTGGAAAAAGCGGTAAAGGGACTGCTGAAACATGCAAAAGCAAAACCTCAAGAAGAAGAAACAATAAGTAAAGAAGAAATTTTGGCAGGCATTCGTGAGGGACTACTGGAGATTAAAGAACGTCGACGTACAGGAAAAAAAGGAATCCATTTACAAGAATTGATAGATGAATTATAGCATTATTCTCGGCTCTTCTTTTAAAAGGGAAATCAAACGGTTAAATAAAAAGTATCCTTCCCTTAAAAAAGACTTACAGGTATTGCAGAAGGAGCTTACGAGCAATCCTACCATCGGAGCCAATCTCGGCAACGGAATCCGAAAAGTGCGCATAGCAATCGCAAGCAAAGGACGAGGAAAAAGCCACGGAGCCAGAATAATTACCGCCACCATTCTGATATCCGTTGAAGAAACCGAGATAAACCTCCTTTTTATTTACGATAAGGCAGAACGCGAAAGCATCACACCTCACGAAATAAGAGCTTTAATAAAAGAAGCCGGATTGGATATAAAATAATAGTCTCCGTATTAGCATATCGTCAAATTAAGACATTGAATATTATGAACGACTGGAAAAAAAGACTCGACATAGTTTACTCCACCAACCCCGATTATCACTACCAATCTGATGAAACGGAACAGGAAACCACCCTCCCGAAAGAGAAACAGTTGCTGCGCGTGAGTCTCGACAAACGTAACCGACGCGGAAAAGCCGTTACCCTAATTACCGGATTTGTTGGCACCGACAGCGATTTGGAAACATTGGGCAAACTGCTGAAAACCAAATGCGGCGTGGGCGGTTCGGCAAAAGACAGCGAAATAATTGTGCAAGGCGACCACCGACAAAAAGTGTTGCAAATTCTGCAAAACGAAGGCTATGCAAAAGCAAGAATTATCTGATCGCCGGCACTTGTGCGTAATAAAAGCCTCTGCCGGTTCCGGAAAAACGCATCGGCTGACGGGCGAATACCTGCACCTGCTTTTTTCGGGCGAAAACAGCTACCGACACATTCTTGCCGTAACTTTCACCAACAAAGCCACGGACGAAATGAAGTCGCGCATCCTGCAAGAACTGCACCGCCTTTCGGCGGGCGAAAAATCGTCTTATCTTCCGGATTTGATGGAGAAATTTTCTCTTTCCGAAACCGTTGTGAGAACAAAAGCCCGGAATATTCTCGAAACCATTCTGCACGATTATTCCGCGTTTTCCATCAGCACCATCGACCGATTTTTTCAGCAAACCATGCGCGCTTTTACCCGCGAAATGGGCTTGTCGGGTGGTTATCGGCTGGAGTTGGACGAAACGTTCATCTTGTCGCAGATTGTAGAATTAATGATTTTCGAGCTGGACAAGCCCGAAAACAAAGAGGTTGCCGGCTGGATTCTCGCCTACATGAAAAACCAAATTGAAGAGGGAAAAAGCTGGAACATCCGAGAAAATATCGGTAAACTGGCCAAGCAGCTTTTCAACGAAAAATACAAACTACAGCCCGATAGCGCAAAAACCGGAATTGAGGACAAAAACCGCCTCTCCGAGTATCGAAAAACGCTGATAAAAATCATGCGCGCGTGGGAGAACGAGCAAAAAACCACCGCCGAACGGGCGTTGAATCTGATGCGGCGTTTCAACTTGAGCTATACCGATTTTAAACACGGCAAAAACTCAGGTTTTCTTACTTTCACCAAACTTGCCAACGGCGATTTTTCAATGCCTTCCGACCGATTTTTCAACAGAGCAGATAATTTAGAAGATTGGTTTACAACCAAAAGCGACAAGAAAACGGAAATAGAAGCGGCTTATTTTGAAGGTCTCAACAACTGCGTGAAAGAAGTGGTTGAGTTTTTCGAAAACAACACCTTTTACAACACCGCCGCCGCCATTTTGCAAAACTTCTACACGCTGGGCATCCTCAACGACGTGCGCAACAGGTTGCGCGCCTATCAGCAGGAGAACAACACGCTTTTTTTGTCGGACACCACCGAACTGCTGAACAAAATTATCGACGACAGCGAATCGCCGTTCATTTACGAAAAAACCGGCTCGCGCATTGCCAACTACATGATCGACGAGTTTCAGGACACCTCGCAAATGCAGTGGCGAAACTTCCGTCCGTTGGTAAAAGAGAGCTTAGACGGCGGCAATTTCAACCTCATTGTGGGCGACGTGAAACAGAGCATTTATCGCTGGCGAAACTCCGATTGGGGATTGCTCGAAAACCAAATCCCCATAGACTTTGCCAACAACTCCATTCGCGACGAAGCGTTGGAAACCAACTGGCGAAGCGACGCGCAAGTGGTGCGTTTTAACAACGCGTTTTTCGCTGCGGCCGCGGAGATTCTGCAAACCGATTTCAACCAATCTACCAACGAAACCGAAGATTTCAGCCGACGGATTTTAGATGCCTATCAACACGTTTTCCAACACGTTCCCTCGAAAAAAGAGGAAAACAACGGACACGTAAAAATCACGTTTTTAGACAATTCGGATAAAGAAAACGATTGGAAATCGCAAGCGTTGGAACAACTGCCGCTCGAAATAGAAAGCTTGCAGGAACAAGGTTTCGCACTGAAAGACATCGCTATTTTAGTGCGCAAAAACAGCGAAGCGGTGGAAGTTGCCGAAACGCTGCTCAAATACAAGGAAGAGCACCCCGACACAAAATACCGATTCGACATAATTTCCAACGAAGCGCTCGTTATCTCCAACGCGCAAAGCGTGAAAGCCGCCGTGGCGCTGCTCAGGCACTTCCGCAACCGAAAAGACGAAACGCTGCGCATGCTTGCCGTGTACGAGTTTTATCGTTTTCACCGCAAACTCTCGCCCGTAACGGCGATCGACAGCTACTTCGGGCAGCAAACGCAAGATTTTCCCGCCGAAATTCAGCCCGAACTCAACCGCATAGCCACCCTGCCCTTTTACGAAATGATTGAAGCGTTTTTCGCGCTTTCGGAAAATGCCATCGACGAAAAAGAGAACGCCTACGTGCAGGCATTTTTAGACATAGCGTTAAAATTCAGTGCGGAATCGTCGTCGAACATCAACGATTTTCTCGATTGGTGGGACGAAAAAGGCTCTTCGAAAACACTTTTTTCGCCCGACAGCCAAAACGCTATACGCCTGATTTCCATCCATAAATCGAAAGGATTGGGATTTGGCGCCGTCATTCTTCCGTTCCTGAATTGGGAAATTGACCACCGCCCCAATATGGGACCGGTTTTGTGGTGCAATCCGTCGCAAGAACCGTTTAACGCTCTCGGCATCTTACCGTTGGAGTACAAAAAATCGCTTGCCGATACCATTTTCAGAGCCGATTATCTGGAAGAAAAACTTTACACCTACATCGACAACCTGAACCTGCTCTACGTGGCGTTCACGCGCGCCAAGCACAACATCACGGCATTTGCGCCAAAAAAAACCACGAAAGATTCGGTAAAGGACATTCCCGAACTGATGTGGAAAGCCATACAAACGTCTATGCAAGAACATCTTGCCGACAACAACGAAAGCGCCGTTTTTGAGTTGGGACAACCTGCGCAATTTGTTTCGGAAACCGAAAAACAGGCGGCAAAACCGGAACCCACGCGCAAATGGCAATCCGTTCCGTTTGCCAATCGGTTGAAATTGAGGCTCAATTCGCTCGGATTTTTCTCCGATGACGGCAGCCGCGATTACGGCACGCTTATGCACGAAATTATCAGCGAAGTTCGCACAATTTCCGACTTGGAAAACGCGCTGGAAAACCGATATATTGCGGGTGAAATTACCGCGCAACAAAAATCGGAATTCGGCGCAGAATTATCCGAAATCCTTTCCGGGGAAGAGGTTTCCGATTGGTATTCGGATAAATATCAAGTGATTAACGAAACGCAGGTTTTGCATCCCAATTTCGGTTTCAGCCGTCCCGACCGCGTGATGATTGGTGACGACGAAGTGATTGTGGTAGATTATAAATTCGGGGAAGTGGAAGACGCGAAACACAAAAAACAGGTGCAGTATTACGTGAAAAACATTCAGGAAATGGGATACGAAAACGTGAAAGGATTTGTGTTTTATGTGAAAAGCGGAAAAGTTAGGGAGGTTTAAAGTTTAAGGTTTAAGGTTTGATGTTTGATGCTAGAGCATCCTAACTGTCTATTATCTTGATTCTTGGCTCTTCACTCTTGGCTCTTAATTCTAAAAAATATGTTTAAAGAACTCCTTTTTGTTGGTCTCGGCGGCGGAATTGGCAGCATACTGCGGTTTTTAACATCGAAAATGGTGGCACGGCTGGTGCAAAACGACGCGTATTTGTTTCTGGGAACGTTTGCGGCAAATATTCTCGGCTGTTTTCTTATCGGCATTTTTTCGGGTTGGGTGCTTGCCAATCAATGGGAAAATCAAACATTCAGGCTGCTGTTTATCATCGGGTTTTGTGGCGGATACACCACGTTTTCCACCTTCGCGTTCGAAAATCTTCGATTGATAGAACTTCATCAATGGTGGTTATTTTTCGGTTACACATCGTTAAGTATTGTCCTTGGAATTCTTGCTGCTTGGGCAGGAATGAAAATCACAACTTAACACACAACAAATCAATCTCATTCAATCTTTCATCAATCTATTTTCAATCTAAAACATTATGAAAACCTCATTTAAATTTATCTTTATCAGCTTATTTACGGCTGTTAGTACAATCAACATCAGTGCGCAATCCGATTCGACCTTATTGAAAAAAATCGACTCATTAAAACATACCGTCAACGATTATCGGCATCGATTTGACGTGCTGGAGAAACAGATAGACGACCTGATGTGGTTTCGCCGTTTGGAAGATATCGCGCATATCGATAAAGTGCGGTTAACCTCCACCCCGCGCTGGAAACCCAAAGACGCAGACGACCGATTTTCCGGTAACAAGCTGCAATTCTATACCTACGTTTTTATTCCCAAAAATATGGATATCGACAAAAAATATCCGCTTATTGTGCTGCCTCATAGTGGAATACACGCCAACTTCTCCACTTATTACGCCCACATCGTGCGCGAACTTATTGCGCAGGGTTATGTGGTGGTTTCGGCAGAATATCGCGGCAGTACGGGTTACGGAAAAGCCACGTACGAAAATATCGATTACGGCGGCAGAGAAAACGACGATGTACTGGAAAGTCGCAACTACATGGTTGAAAATTACAGTTTTGTGGACTCCAAACGCGTGGGAGTTATCGGCTGGAGTCACGGCGGAATGATTGCTTTGATGCAGATTTTGCAACACGGCGACAGTTATCAGTGCGCGTTTGCAGGCGTTCCGGTAAGCGATTTGGCAAATCGGCTGGCTTCGCACGACGAAAGTTACACGGCACATTTTACCGCAGAACATCACATTGGCGAAACCATTGAAGAAAATCCCGACGAGTATGCACGCCGCTCTCCTACTCATTACGCTAAAAATCTGAATAAACCGCTGCTTATCTACACCAATACCAACGATAACGACGTGTATGTGGAAGAGGTAGAATTGATGATTGAAACGCTGAAAAAGCACGATAAGCAGTTCGAGTACAAGGTGTTTCAAGATGCTTCGGGCGGCCACGGTTTCGACCGTATCGACAGCAAAGAGGCTACCGATATCCGATTTTCGATACACAAGTTTTTAGAACGCTACCTAAATCCGCCGACACCGTTTAAATCGGCAGCCGAAATGCGTAGAGCGGCATATGGGTTCAACTGACAATAGAAATTCAATGTTCCTCATAGCGGTTATTTAACGAACAATTGAACGGCGGGCTTGTTTTTATTATGTATAAAAACAGTCACCGCTATGAGTAATATTTTCACAATATATCTGTCGTTAGTCCTTACTTTTGTTGCCGCCGGTGGTTGTCAAAAAGATAAAACCGGAAATATCAGGGATTTAACAACACTGCCTTTTGTCTTTGCGAAGGGAAATAAACTTTATACCGGCACGGACGAAGAATTTAAGGTTTGGGGCTTTAATTGGGGCAGACAAGATGTTATGCTCGAAACGTTATGGGATACCGATTGGAATTCTGTAGCAGAAGATTTCGAGGAAATGAAAAACTACGGTGCAAATACGGTACGCTTGCCTTTACAGTATCAAGCTTTTATGAAAGGCCCCAACACGCCCGATAAACATGCGCTGGAAAAGCTAAAACGGTTGGTAAAAGTAGCCGAAGACAACACATTGTACCTCATAGTCTGCGGGCTGAATGCTTTTGTGAAAGAAGATCAGCCCGATTGGTACAACAATTTAACCGACCCACAAAGATGGAACACACAGGCAATATTCTGGGAAGCCGTTGCCTCGGTCATTACCGAGAGTCCTTCCGTTTTGTCTTACGACCTGATGAACGAGCCGGTTGTCGCGGTAAATCCGGATAAAGGATGGCTCCCGGGAGATGGATTTGGCGGTTTTTTCTTCGTTCAAAATATAGCTCTCCGTCCCACGTCATCCCATGAAGAAACAATGAGACATTGGATAACGAAAATGAGCCGGGCAATTCGTAAAAAAGACAACAAACACCTCATAACCGTTGGCTTTCTCCCTTTTACTACATTTTCTCAATACTCGGCTGATTTAAGTTTAATGACCGTGCATCTCTATCCCAAAAGCAACGAAAAAGATAAAGATACCGCTATTCTTAAAAAATTTGTCAGCGAAAAACCTTTGGTTATTTCAGAAATCTTCCCCATGAATTGTTCCGCCAACGAGTTGCAGCAATTCATACTAAAAAACAATGAACATGTCAGCGGATGGGTATGGCATTACAACGGGAAAACCTTGGAGGAACTCGAAAGTTCAACAACTATTTCCGATGCAGTTTACAAATCTGCGTTATTAAAATTTATCGAGATGGCTCCATCACAAAAGTAAAAACCAATGTTACACATTAATAAAAAACTCATCTCTCTTTTTCTATCTTGCGCATTTGCAAAGGTTGTTGGCTGCTCTTCCGCTCCAGCAGCTCAAAGCGCGTCTGAAACGTACAAAGACACCGTTTTCACCGCTTACTTCCACCGCGAATCAGGATGGATAGCCGGTGACGGAGCGCTCTCCATCGATTTGAATAACGGCAAAAGCTTGTGGCTCTTTGGCGACAGCTACGTAGATCAATACAACCCCGAAACAAAAACCGTTCCCTGCCTGTTTGTGGCACGAAATTCCGCCATAGAAATGGAAATAACCAATCCGGAAGAGCAAAAAACACTTATGGGAACCGATTCTTATTCGGTTTTTGAGGTTGGAAACGACAAAAACTACTGGTTTTGGCCCGGAATGGGATTTGTGAATAACGATACGGCTTTTGTTTTTCAGTCGCGTTTACGAAACACGGGAAAAGGCGGTATGTGGGGATTTGAAGCGGTAGATTCGTTGTACGTTGCCAAAATACTCATCCCAACAATGGAAGTAACCGGATACGAATACTTGGGAGCTCGAAACGACATCAGCTTTAATAACGGAGTCGTAAACGACGGTGAGTTTCATTACATTTACGGCATAAAAAACAACGGCTTTGGAAACGATTTAATAGTAGCTCGTTTTCGTGACGCCAATCCGAGAACAAAGTGGGAGTATTACGACGGTTCCGGCTGGTCGGATGATATAACAAACGCACAAAAAATTTTCGCTGAGTTTACTTCCTCTTTTTACATTTTCAAGCTGAAAAACAAATACGTGCTCATCACCACCGAGTTCAGCGTTGGATGCGACCAAGGCAAAGAAATTTACACATACACATCAAACAATCCGCATGGCCCATTTTCCAACAAAACAACGGTTTGGACGGTTGACGATACCGTGAACGGGCACTATCCGTTCTTTTATATGGCGATAGCGCATCCCGAATACGATAACGGCAAAAACGAATTGTTGATTACCTATTCCATCAACGGTTACGGCGAATGTTTTGATATGTGCATCGATGGCAGAATGGATCCGAACCACTACCGCCCAAAAGCCATTAGGGTTCCCCACAAATTAATTGATGAATCTTTTTAATCAGAATCGGGGTATTCCATCTGTATCAAATCAATAGCCGTAGCTATCAACTGCACGCGCTCGGTTAATTTGGAATAATCGATTTTATCGTACGTATCCGTTGCCCGATGGTAATCATCGTGTGTTCCGCTAAAAAGAAAAACAGCGGGAATATCCTTTGCATAAAAATTCATCTGGTCGCTCTGATAAAAATATGTTTCTATATCCTTGGGTTGATACAGTAAATCGCAATTATCAAAAAGATGGTCGGCTTTTTGAAACAGATTCACAAAAGCGGTGTCAATGTCTTTCGCGATAAAATAGAAACTGTTATTCTTTTCCTTTGCTGTGCGCCAGTCATCGCGGGATATCATATCTATATTGATGTTCAGTAAAATGCTATCGGTTACTCCCGGAATGGGGTTTTCCACAAAATATTCTGAACCTAACAATCCGTGTTCTTCGGCCGCGGCTGCCAAAAATATCATCGAGTAGCGCAAATCTTTCCGCTCCGAAAATGTTTGCGCCAACTCCAATAAAGCGGCAACACCCGATGCATTATCGTCGGCGCCGGGGAAATAACCGTTTTCTCGTTGCCCTAAATGATCGTAATGTGCCGATATTACGATAGCGTGAGGCGATTTGCCTTCGATACGTGCCACCACGTTTTTCTCGGTAAAGTTGGCCTGTGTTTTCCGATGTTGAATTTGCACGGATTGTGGCGGCACATCTTCGATGTTTCCATTCTTTACAAACGTTTTCAGGCGGGAAATACTTGTGTTCAGAATTGTGGAAACCGCTTGGTTTGAAAGAGCAAATTCGGGTAACAACGTAACTTTCGGAATATAATTGGGCAAACGCATTGCCCGGCTTTTGCTTTCAGAGCTTATCTTGGCGCGCAGTAGATGAGAGGAAGTTCGTTTATGATAATCGAATTTGGAATTATCGTCCGGCATTGCGACCATAAAACCGAAAGCATTTCGTTTTTGCAACTCCTTATCTAATTTCTGAGTATTGCGCAACGATGAATGAAAAACCAACACAATATTGCCTTCAATATCAACTTTGTCGAGTTCCTCGGGCGTTCCGTTTCCGCCAAAAACCACCGTTTTCTCTGTTTCTACAGGAATATTGGTGTTGCGGGGCGCCACATAATCAACAAAACTGACAAGTTCTTCGCTTTTGGTTTTGATAAACGACGGCGAAATGTAATATCGAGTCAGCGTAAACGACTGAAAATAAGTATTATTTTGCAACGGAAGAAGTTGCAGCTCCTTGAATGTATCGGCAATATATTGCGCTGTTTTTTCGCCGCCTTCAGTACCCGATTGACGTCCTTCAAATTCCGGCGATGAAAGCGTACGTACGTAATTGCGCAAATCTTTTTTATCGATAGACTGTAAGTTGACTTGTTGCGCGTTAACTAATGAGGCGAAAAATATAAAAACAAGCAACAATGCATTAGTTTTATAGCTGAGAATCATAGTATTGTGAAATTAGGAGAAGTAAGCGGCGTATTTGTTTTGAGATTTGCGTTCGGCGGCTTCAACACCGCCCGACGCATTGATTTATTTCTTTTTCGTAGTTATCTCAACCACGCCATTTTTCGCTTCACTTCCATATTTTTTAACGGCATCATTCCCGTCATACGCGCGAACGGTAGAAACTACTTCAGGATTAAATTCTTTTAATGCTCCTCGCTTTTTCCCGTCAACAACAACCAACGGTTGCGAACCATCTTTATTTTGAATGAGCAGCAAAGATTTATCTGATTTTTCAACGGTTCCCTCCACAGGCTTTGCCGAGATAGTTGTAATGCGATTTTCTGCTGCGCTTAAATCTATCTTCTTGCCTTTCAACGTAAAATCAGTATTATTTTTCAATTCTATTTCGTCAGCCTCATACACTATCTTTTTAGATTTCTTCGTAATTAGTATTACCCCATTCTCACCATCTTTGCCATACATATCGGTAGCCGATTTATCTTTGAGAACCGATATGGATTCGATATCTTTGGGATTAATGGTGTTAATATCAAAATCTTTTCCCATTCTTTCTCCGTCAATAATAATCAACGGTTTCGTACCATTTTCATTTTGCACAGATATATTATTATTTTTTGAGGGTTTTATGGTAGCACTTGGATGTGGGTCAGCAGCAAATATAATTTCTTGGTCTTTGCTTGAATTGTTTACAATTATCTCATCAGCTGTCCATTTATACGGCTCGCCGTTATTTTTCATTTTCTTTGTGACAATAATTATTACGCCGTCTTTTCCTTTTTCTCCGTATATAGCCGTTGCAGAAGCATTTTTTAAAACACTGATGGATTCAATATTATCCGGATCAACATTATCCATATTTTCAATGGGTTTTCCGTCTAAAATAAACAAGGGTTTTCCTTTCAACACATCGGTGCCGCGCACGACCAATTTGGGTTGTTGGCTGCTTTCTTTATTGAATTCAACCCTCTCTATTTTTCCTGAAGTTACCGCCATATCATCCGGCTGTAATACAATTACCAAATTGCGTTCCGCTTTCTCTACCTTGTATTCAAACACGTTGTAGCCCACCATCGTAAACCGCAACACATCGCCTTTTTCGGCCTTGATAACAAACTCGCCTTCCGGATCGGTAACGGTCCCGGTTTTGGAACCTTTAATAACCACTGCCACTCCCGGAATAAAACCGTCTTTGCCTTTCACAAAACCGGAAACGGTGAGTTTAGATTGGTCAACCTCAACTTCATTTACATCATCGCGGCCGGCAATGCGTACGGTTATCAGCTTCTTGTTTTCGCCTTCACCTTTTTCGAGCGATACCTTAAAGTTGCTTTCGGGTTTGTTGAAGGTAACTTTCTGCGTTTTGTAGCCAATCATAGCAAAAGATACAGAAGCGCCTCTCGCCGTGTTCAGGATAAAATTCCCGTCCATATCCGAAATAATGGCTTCGTTTTCACCCTCTTTAATCAGTTTCACGCCCATCATCGGTTTTCCGGTTTCATCTATCACTTGTCCCATAACGGTAAAACTTTCGTTTACTTCCATCGTCTTTTCAGCCTTCTTCTCCACCACTTTGGCGTTCAATTTAGGTACTGAAAGTGCTACCATAGCCAGGAACAACACGGGAAGCGCCGCCGTGTAGTTCCATTTCGTTCGTTTGTTCGATTTTGTTTTCATCATCATAGTAATTCGTTTGTGCAAATCGCGCTGACGGAAATTGTTTGCCAGTGCAAACTTATGTTCGCCTACGCTTTTGCGAATTAATAAAAGTTGATATTGTTTGGCATCGATGCCGTTGTTGAGTACCTGTTCATCGGCCTGATATTCGTGTACCGACTGTATTTCGCGACGCAGCAACCACGAGAACGGATTAAACCAGAAAAGGCAGGTAAACAGGTCGAAAAAAATCATATCGAACGAATGCTGTAAATGAATATGCGCCCGTTCGTGGTTGATGATGGCCCGATTGTCTGCAAATTGGGCGAATCTTTTAATGCTTGGTCTAAGGTCGTTCGTGGTTGATGATGGCCCGATTGTCTGCCGTGGCATCTTTGCGCGAAAGAACAATATATTTCATCCAACTGAACGGCGAAACATCTTTATCGGTTACGCACAAAACCGTTTCGTCGGCGAGGGTTTGCTTTTCCGATTTTCGGATGATGGTTATCAACTGATTAAGCCCGACAGCGTAGCGCGCAAACGCTACCAGCAAGCCGACAGCAAAAACCACAGAGAGCAGTTCTATCCACGGAATTTCTATTGACGGAGCGGGTAGTTCGGAGATTTCCACAAGGGGAATATCGGAAAAATCCGTTGCTAGATTTTCGATAACAACCGGCTCCGTTTTCTTTTCCGGTATAAGGTTGAAGCGAAAAACCGGAAGCAAAACAACCAGCATCACGATGAATATCAACGTAAAACGGTTGAAATGGTGAAAGGTGTTTTTTCCGAAAAACAGTTTGTAAAAACCGTAAAACAGTGCCATCAGAACAGAAGCACGAAGCAGATAATAGAGGAATTGTTCCATAAAAGCCCCCTTTAATTCCCCCTATATTTGTGCCATCTGACATTTAATAGGGAAAAGTAAAAATAGTTCT
>CAZKZB010000066.1:0-17476 GCA_964557135.1 uncultured Petrimonas sp.
GGCTGTTTCAGAAGATTCTAAACAGCCTCGTTTACATTATTATTTTACCAATTTACTTTACCGGTTTCAACTCAATGGTAAAGTGTCGCATAATCGGCTCTTCGTGCGTGATGGCGTAACCGCTGGTGATTTTTTCGCGACGATCGTACACGTTTTTCAACGCCACGGCAATAACATCCATGTGGTTGTTGGTATAGGTGCGGCGCGGAATGGCCAGACGCAGCAACTCCAGTTTCGGATAACGGTTTTCGTGCGTAATCGGGTCGCGGTCGGCAAGCAAGGCGCCCACTTCTACGCCGCGGATTCCGGCTTCGAGATACAGTTCTATGCCGAGCGTTTGCGCAATGAACTCTTCTTTCGGTACATTGGGAAGAATTTGTTTGGCATCCACAAAAATGGCGTGTCCGCCGGCAGGGCGTTGATATGGAATGCCGAATTCGTCTAAACGGCTGCCCAAATATTCTACCTGTTTGATGCGCGTTTCCAGATAATCGAACTCGGTTCCTTCGTCCAAACCAACGGCAAGAGCGTTCATGTCTCTTCCGCTCATACCTCCGTAGGTAACAAAACCTTCGTTCATGATACAGAATTTTTTGCACTGTTTCCAAAGCTCTTCCGATTTAAACGCCACAAATCCGCCCATATTTACAACGGCGTCTTTTTTTGACGACATGGTCATAATATCGGCATAAGAGAACATCTCTCTCACAATTTCTTTCACGGTTTTGTGGGAGTAACCCTCTTCGCGCGTTTTAATGAAATAGGCATTTTCGGCAAATCGGGCAGAGTCCAACTGCAACGCAACACCGTATTTGCGGCACACTTCCGCCGTTTCGCGGATATTTTTCATCGATACGGGCTGTCCGCCGGCGGTGTTGTTGGTAACGGTAAGCACCACGGCGGGAATTTTTTCTTTCGGATATTTTTTGAGCGCGGCTTCCAGCTTGGCAACGTCGATATTTCCTTTAAACGGAAGTTCGAGCTGTGTGTCGGCAGCTTCGTCGATGGTACAATCCAACGCGGTAGCGCGACGAAACTCGATGTGCCCTTTCGTGGTGTCGAAATGCGAGTTTCCGGGCAGCACATCGCCTTCTTTTATGATGGTTGAGTAGAGCACGTTTTCGGCGGCGCGTCCTTGATGCGTGGGCAAGAAATAATCGAATCCGAGAATTTCTTTAATCGCGTTTTTCATATTGTAGTACGAACGTGCGCCGGCGTAACTTTCGTCGCCCAGCATCATTGCCGACCACTGTTTGTCGCTCATCGCGCCTGTTCCTGAGTCGGTTAGCAGGTCGATGAAAACGTAATCGCTTTTCAGTCCGAAAAGGTTGTATTTAGCTTCTTTTATCCACTGTTCGCGTTCTTCGCGCGTGCTTTTTTTGATGTTTTCTACCATTTTAATGCGGTAGGATTCTGAAAAAGGTAATTCCATGATGAAATAAATATTGAATAATTTAAGATTTGCGATTACACGATTTGCGGTTGTTTGCAAAGCGTTTGCGTGTAATCAGTATTAAAGAATGATTTAAAAAAATGGCTTCGAGTGAAGCAAAAACAGGCGATTATGCATTATGAATTATTCATTATGCATTGATTAGTAGTGGTAGCCGTCGCGGCGTTTGATGTGTAGGTATTGTAGTTTTCGGGGCATAAAACGGGTTACGCGTTTCGAGTTAATGATTTTGCAAATATACTTATTTTTTAAATGTCTTCATCGTACTGCTGGTACAAAAAGTCATTATACGGAAAGCGCTGCACGTGAATTTCCTTGGCTTTCTCGTACAGCTGCGACTTTAGCTCATCGATGTTTGTTTTTTCTTTTGCCGAAATAAAAATGGCATTTTCTTTGAGTTTACTCATCCAGCTGTGTTGTAATTCTTCGAGTGAATAGTTTTCGCGCTTTTTCGGCGTAAGGTCATCGTCATCTTTTTCGATGTGTGAAAAGGCGTCTATTTTATTGAAAACAACAATCGTAGGCTTTTCTTCTTTGTCAATCTCGAAAAGCGTTTTTTCCACCACCTCAATCTGTTCTTCAAAGCCCGGATGCGAAATATCCACTACGTGGAGAAGGATATCGGCTTCGCGCACTTCGTCGAGCGTGGACTTAAACGATTCGATGAGGTTTGTGGGCAGTTTGCGGATAAAACCTACCGTGTCGCTGAGCAAAAACGGCAGGTTCTCTATGGTAACTTTCCGTACTGTGGTGTCGAGTGTGGCAAACAGTTTGTCTTCGGCAAAAATATCCGATTTGCTCAACAAGTTCATCAGCGTTGATTTTCCCACGTTGGTATATCCAACAAGCGCTACGCGCACGAGTTTGCCGCGATTTTTTCGCTGCACGGTTTTCTGTTTGTCGATGCGGACGAGTTCGTTTTTCAGGCGCGAAATTTTGTCGAGAATAATCCGTCGGTCGGTTTCCAACTGCGTTTCTCCCGGCCCGCGCATAATTACGCCGCCACCGCCTCGCTGACGCTCCAAGTGAGTCCACAGACGAGTTAATCGGGGAAGCAGGTATTGATATTGCGCCAATTCCACCTGCACTTTGGCGTGCGATGTCTGTGCGCGCATAGCGAAGATGTCGAGAATTAGACTCGTTCGGTCTAAAATCCTCATTTTTAGCTCTTTCTCGATGTTCCGTATTTGCCTTGCCGAAAGCTCATCGTCGAAAATTACCACGCCGATTTCGTTCTCTTCATCCAATACGTATTCGGCAATCTCCTGCAATTTTCCCGTTCCCACAAAGGTGGCGGTGTTGGGCATATCCAATCGCTGAACGAAACGTTCGTTGGGCGCAAGCCCCGCCGTTTCGGCCAAAAAAGCCAGTTCGTCCAAATATTCATTAACTTTCTCTTCGCTTTCTTCTTGGGTGATTAGTCCCACTAAGACGGCGTTTTCGTTTTTTATTTCGCTTGTTACAAAGTCTTTCATTCTGTAAAGATAACATTTTTTTGCTATCCGCCAGACCAATTGTTGTCGATCAAACGGAACTATATCCAAAACCCAATTCCCACCATAAACGATGATTGGGAAAAATCTTTGATAAATTGATATTTATATTCGGCACTTAGGCGCATTTTGTACCGAAAATCGTATTGGAGTCCCAATCCCAGATTCGCCCCGACGCGATTTAGAGTCTCATCCTGCGCACCAATTTCTGTAAACTTTCCGGCGTCAAACTTCCATTTGGAATAGTGCAAACCGCCAATGGGATAAATGGAAAAGAGCCACGACACGGGAACAACGTAATGCACGTCGGCATTCACTTCCCACATGTTCATGCCTTTTCTCGGCAGGTAGTAGGTGAAGGAGGGCGAAAACCGCACGTTATTGGTGTAGTAATAATGCAAATTCACTCCCGCGCCAACGCTTTTTACGGATGACCCATACCCCGCGTGCGCACCCATACCGAAAGTTCCCTCGTATTGAGCGAAGGATTTTGCTGAAATCAGCAGGAAAAAAAGGATTGAGAAATATATAAACTTATTCATTGTCAGGTTTTTTTTTGTTTTCGCCTTTTAAAATAGGGAGTTGCCAATGGTATTTTACGGCCAATACGCGGGTAAATATCACCGTGAGTGCCGTAACTACTTCTACCAGAACGGTGTTAATATTAAATGCAAACAAAATGGTAAATACAATTCCACCAATTACGCATGCCAGGGCATAGATGTCTCGCCTGAAAATAAGCGGAATTTCATTGATAAGCACATCGCGCAACATTCCGCCAAATGAACCCGTGATAACGCCCATGGTTATCGCCACCCACGGATGAAACCCGAGCGTTAGCGTTTTTTCCACGCCCACCACCACAAAAAGCCCCAGTCCGATACTGTCGAAAAAGAATAGCGTGTTGTTGAGGTGCACCAGTTTGTTGTGAAAAATGATAACGAACCCCAGTGCTACCAACGTAATCCACGCGTAAACCGAACTGTTCATCCAGAATGGAGTAACGTCCAAAAATAAGTCGCGCAGCGTTCCACCGCCAATTGCCGTAACAAAACCGATAACGTACGCGCCGAACAAATCGAACTTTTTGGCCGATGCTAACCGTATTCCACTGATGGCAAAGGCAAATGTACCGATAAATTCGATGATATCTACAAAGCGGATATTTTCTATAAATTCCATTGTAATTAAGCTTAGAGCTAAGGGTAAAGGGCATAGTTTTTGAGCGGCACTTCGCTCTCTGCTCTTCGCCCAAAGCCATTAAATAATCATTCCGCTGCCTAAACAGAGCTTGCTGTCGGTATCGTAAACCACGCCGAATTGTCCTGCGGCAATGCCTTGAATAGGGGAGTCGGACGAGATTTTGTACATGTCGCCGATTTTTGATATGCGGCCTTGCGTAAATTCGGGCGTGTGGCGAATTTTGAACGTGATTTCTTTTTCGCCCTCAAAATCGCCCCAAATATCCTGCGTGATAAACGAAAATCCTTGAAGATTAACCGTTTTTCCGTACTGGTGCTTGGTGTCGTAGCCTTTTGAAACGTAAACGATATTTCGGTTTACATCCTTTTTTATCACGAACCACGGTCCGCCACTCAGTCCCAAGCCTTTGCGTTGACCGATGGTGTGGAACCAAAATCCCTGGTGTTTGCCGATAATGTTTCCGGTTTCCAGTTCAACAATCAGCCCTTCTTTTTTTCCGAGATAACGCTCGATAAAATCGTTGTAATTTATTTTTCCCAAGAAGCAAATTCCCTGACTGTCTTTTCGTTGTGCCGAAGGCAATTTGTTGTCGGCGGCAATTTGGCGTACTTCCGATTTCAAGAGATTCCCAATAGGGAACATCAGTTTCGAAACCTGCATATAGTCCACTTGCGCCAGAAAATAGGTCTGGTCTTTCATGCGGTCTTTGGCGGTGGAAAGCCATGTCGGCCCGTCTTTTTCGGTTGTTGTGGCGTAGTGTCCGGTGGCAATTTTATCGAATTCGTGCCCCCATTTTTGCTCAAACGTGCCGAATTTGATGAGTTTATTGCACATCATATCGGGATTGGGCGTCAATCCGCGCTTCACGGAGTCAATCGTATATTTCACCACGCTGTCCCAATACTCTTCGTGCAACGAAACTACCTCGAAACGGCATCCGTATTTCTTGGCGATATACGTTACAATTTCGATATCTTCTTCCGAAGGACAATCGATATAACCGTCTTTGTCCTCCATCCCGATTTTTATGTAAAAAATGGTCGGGTCGTAGCCCATCTCTTTCAACTGATGCACCACCACCGAGCTGTCCACTCCTCCCGATACCAACGCTGCAATTTTCATTATTCCTTAATTTTCAGCCGCAAAGTTACGAAATAAGAATCAAAAAGTGGCGCGGCTTTTGTTGTGTTTCGCATAAAAAGTCCTAATTTTGCAGTTTTACAAAAATTTGCTTATCAATCTCAATCCCAAAATCGTTAAAACTCAAATTATGTCAACAACGCGACAAACCCATCCAAAAGGACTTTATTTTATTTTTGTTACCGGAATGTCGGAGCGATTCAGTTACTACGGAATGCGCGCCATTTTCACGCTGTATCTCATCAACGCGCTTATGCTCGATAAAGAGTTTGCCTCTGCCATTTACGGAAACTACACCGGTTTGGTTTACCTTACTCCGCTGATTGGCGGATATATTGCCGACAGGTATTTGGGGATGAGGCGTTCTATTTTCTGGGGCGCACTGTTAATGGTTTTGGGGCAGTTTCTGATGTTTTTCAGCGCATTGAATTTTCAAAATATAGAATTGGCAAAATGGCTGATGTACGGCGGATTAGGCAGTTTGATTTTCGGAAACGGGTTTTTCAAACCCAACTTGTCGTCGATCGTCGGAAGGCTTTATGAGCCCGGTGACAAAAGACTTGATTCGGCATACACTATCTTTTACATGGGTGTCAATTTCGGTGCATTTATGGCTCCCTTGCTCTGTGGTTATTTGGGAGATACCGGAAATCCCGCGGATTTTAAATGGGGTTTTCTGGCTGCTGCAATAACCATGGTGTTGAGTTTAGTGTTCTATGTACTCAAAAACAATCAATATCTCGTTGCGCCTACGGGAGAAGCCATCGGAGTTATTCCGGCATTGAAAGATGAGAGAAACAGAGCAGGAATGGCTGCTAAGCCTAAACAAAAGCTCAATGTCGGGCAGTTAGTATTGTGGATTGCCGGCGGGACAGTTTTGTTTTTCCTCTTCCTGAACTGGTTTGACGGGGATGTTATCGGTGCAATTATTTATTCGGCGTGTATCGTCGTACCCGGATTTGTTATTTCCGACTCGTCACTTACCAAAATAGAACGGCAACGCATATTGGTTATTTACATTATAGCGTTTTTTGTTATTTTCTTTTGGGCTGCCTTTGAACAAGCAGGCATTTCGTTAACTTATTTTGCGGAAGAACAGACCAATCGGAATATTATGGGATGGACAATGCCGGCCAGTTGGTTTCAATCGTTCAATGCCGTTTTTGTGGTTTTATTGGCACCTGTTTTCTCTACACTTTGGATTAAACTGGGACAGAAAAATATGGAACCTGCTTCGCCTTCCAAACAAGCCATCGGATTATTTCTGCTTTCGCTCGGTTATTTGCTGATTGCTATCGGAGTGAAAAATGTGGAGCCGGGAGTAAAAGTGAGCATGCTTTGGCTTACCGGTTTGTATTTTATTCACACCATGGGCGAATTAACGCTTTCACCCATCGGATTGTCAATGGTAAATAAGTTGTCGCCTGTGCGTTTCGCTTCATTATTGATGGGCGTCTGGTATTTATCGATGGCTACGGCCAACAAACTTGCCGGTACGTTGAGTTCTCTTTATCCCGAAGCCGGGAAAACAAAAATGTTTGTAGGTTTCGAGATTTCTACGTTGTTCGACTTTTTTATGATATTCGTTTTTATGTCGGCCTTTGCATCGGTAGTTCTGTTTGTTTTGTCAAAAACGTTGCAAAAACTGATGCACGGAATTAAATAGAAGTTCGTCCGATTTCGCCAAAATCGCCCATTTCATCGAGAGGTTTAGACGTCATTTAACAATATGTTGTTTACCGAACCTTTAATATTTTGAAGTTTTTTTAAATCTGTGGGTAATTTGTATCGATGTTTTAAAGTTTTTTTCTAACTTTACAGATTAATAATTTGCGATAATTGTGAATATATACAATTTCGTATCGCAACAAAGTTTCAAGAGCGAATGAATTGTTGCCTTCATCCCGTTTTTTCGGGATTTCTCGAGAGAAAGAAAAAAACTATATAAATGACCTACAAATGGAATTATCTAACCCTAACAAACGACCAAAAAAATAAAAAAAATGAACTGACGAAAGAGATACAAATTAATCCCGTGCTAACAGAGCTACTGCTAAAACGCGGAATTTCGAGCGCAGAAGAAGCGAAAAAGTTCCTATATCCAAGCCTCTCGGATCTTCACGATCCTTTTTTGCTCCCCGATATGGAGAAAGCCATAAAACGCATCGAACAAGCAATCGGCAACAAAGAGCGTATCCTAATTTACGGAGATTATGATGTGGACGGTACAACAGCCGTTTCGTTAGTTTATAAGTTTTTACGGAAAATAACCAACAATATTGATTATTATATTCCGGACAGGTACGATGAAGGGTATGGCATCTCAATTCAGGGAGTTGATTATGCCGTTGAAACAGATGTTAAACTTATTATCTCCCTCGATTGTGGCATAAAAGCGGTTGCAAAAGTTGCTTATGCCAAAGAAAAAGGCATTGATTTTATTATTTGTGATCACCACATGCCCGATGAAAAACTGCCAGATGCCGTGGCGGTTGTCGATGCCAAACGGGCAGACTCCATCTATCCTTACAATGAACTCTCGGGTTGCGGTGTCGGTTTTAAACTGGTTCACGCTTTCTCCATTCGCAATGACTTGCCTTTCTCAGAAATTGAGCCTTTGCTCGATTTGGTAGCGGTGAGCATAGCAGCCGATATTGTGCCCATTACGGGAGAAAACAGGGTGATGATGCACTTTGGTTTGAAGCGATTAAACTCTAATCCCAGCTTTGGATTGCGCGGTATTGTCGAGATTTGCGGATTGAGTAAAAGATCGATCACCGTAAACGATATTGCTTTCAAAATCGGTCCGAGAATTAACGCTTCGGGACGAATGATGAACGGTAAAGAAGCTGTTGACCTGATGCTTGCCGGAGATATGGCGCAGGCCAGAAAAAAAGCCATCAACATTGACAAATACAACGAAGACCGACGGGAATTGGACAAAAGAATTACCGATGAGGCGATTGATTTTGTTGATAATCAGTTTGATATTTCTGAGCATAAAAGCATTGTCTTGTACGACGAAACGTGGCACAAAGGCATTATCGGAATTGTTGCATCAAGACTGACAGAGAAATATTATCGTCCGGCGGTGGTGCTTACCAAATCGGGCGATATGATTTCGGGGTCGGCACGTTCGGTAAATAATTTCGATGTTTATAAAGCCATTGAATCTTGCAAAGATATTCTCGAAAACTTCGGCGGACACACTTATGCTGCCGGTTTAACGCTGAAAGAGGAGAATCTGGAGGAGTTTAAGCGGCGATTCGATGTGATTTCTTTTGAAGAGATTGAAAGCAAGATGATGCGGCCGCAAATTACGGTTGATGCTGAAATTCCGCTTAGCACCATTACACCGGATTTTGTGCGCGATTTGTCGTTGTTCAATCCCTATGGCCCTGAAAACGAAAATCCGATTTTTGTTACGCGCGGAGTATTGGACGCCGGTGGCAGTAAGTTGGTAGGCAGGGGCTTTCGTCACATTAAACTTGAACTTGTAGATAAAACTGTTTCAGAACCCATACAGGCCATCGCTTTTAGTTCTGATGAGCATTTTATGAAAATAAAAGAGCGGCTACCTGTTGATATTTGCTACACCATCGAAGAAAATCGTCACGGCGGGAGTACCTATACGCAGCTGTTGGTAAAGGACATAAAAAGGTAAAACAGTTTCATGGCATCTATTAAAAATACCACTGTAATTTTTATCAGTTACTTAACAATTTAACGAATGTAGAGATGCTTCACGCAGCGTCTCTCTGATAAATATGGCAGAATCGGCGTTGTTTCACGATATTCTCAAAGAATACTGGGGTTACGATTCGTTTCGTCCGCTTCAGGAAGAGATTATTCAATCGGTCTGGAAACGAAGAGATACACTCGGACTGATGCCTACGGGCGGCGGAAAATCGCTCACCTTTCAGGTTCCTACCATGGCTATGGGCGGTCTTTGCTTAGTTATAACGCCGCTAATCGCGCTCATGAAAGATCAAGTGGACAACCTGCGTGAAAAAGGCATAAAAGCGGCGGCGGTTTATTCGGGAATGTCTCGCGAAGAGATAATTACTACTCTCGAGAACTGCATTTTCGGCGATTTTAAATTTCTCTACGTTTCTCCCGAAAGGTTATCTTCCGATATTTTTCTGGCAAAACTTCGGGCTATGAACATCTGTTTGCTCGTGGTGGACGAGTCGCACTGCATATCGCAATGGGGCTACGATTTTCGTCCGTCGTACCTGAAAATTGCCGAGATTCGCGACAAACTTCCCGATGTCCCGGTACTGGCGCTCACAGCAACGGCCACGCGCGAAGTAGCAAACGATATTCAGGAAAAATTACATTTCAAGGAGAAAAATGTTTTCAGAACAAGTTTCGCGCGCGAAAATCTCTCGTACGTAGTGCGCACGGCCGAAAATAAGATTACTGAACTTATCCATATTCTAAAATCGGTAAAGGGAACGACGATTGTTTACGTGCGCAGTCGGCAGGAAACCAAAGATATTGCCGTTGCCTTGCAAAAAGCAAATATTCAAGCCGATTTTTATCACGCCGGATTGTCGCACGAGGAAAAAATCTATAAACAGAACGCTTGGAAAATGGATGAATGTCGGGTGATTGTATCTACCAACGCTTTCGGGATGGGAATCGACAAACCTGACGTGCGCTTGGTTGTTCACATGGACTTGCCCAATTCACTCGAAGAGTATTATCAGGAGGCAGGCCGTGCCGGTCGCGACGGCGAACGCTCATACGCCATAATCCTATACACCAAAGCCGATAGCACCAAACTGAAAAAACGAATCTCAGATACTTTTCCTAAAAAGGAATTTGTAGTGCGGGTTTATGAAGCGTTGGGGAATTTCTTTCAAATCGCGGTGGGCTCGGGGATGAATAACGTTTACGATTTCAGCTTGCATGAGTTTTGTCATGCTTTTAAGTTATCACACCTGCAAGCACATCATGCGCTGAAAATTCTTGAACTGGCGGGTTATATCGTGTACACCGAAGAGGTGGATGCTCGCTCACGATTAAGATTTTTGGTTTTTCGCGATGAACTCTATTCGCTGCACCTGTCGAAAGACAACGACGAACTCATTCATACCATTCTTAGAAACTACACCGGAGTTTTTTCCAACGATGTTTACATCGATGAAGCCATGCTGGCAGTGAGGTTGGGGAAAACACGCGAAGAGGTGTATCAAATGCTCGTTTATCTCTCTAAACTTCGCTACATCTACTACGTGCCGCAAAAGAAAACTCCGTTTATTATTTACACCGAATCGCGTGAAGATACACAGTTTGTATCCATTCCTAAGTTGGTTTACGAGGAGCGAAAAAAACGGTTCGAAAAGCGAATTGTATCCATGACCGATTATGCTGAGAGCGACCGTTTTTGCCGCAGTCGGATGTTGCTGATTTATTTCGACGAGAAAAATCCGAAAGATTGCGGTAATTGCGATGTTTGTTTGCGAAAAACCGAAAGTGGACTGACGAATTATGAATTCAACGAGATAGTAGTGTTGCTTACCGAAGCTTTAAACGCAGTTTCGCCTATGCGACTGAACGATTTGGTAAGTACCGTTTCCGGTTTCAATGCCGAAAAAGTGATAAAAGTAATTCGTTTTTTGGTAGATAGGGGAAAGTTGAGGTTGAAAGACGATGAAATTTCGTTGTAGTTACATAGCTAGCTTTGTTATCCAAGTAAATTTAAGTGATATATTATGAAAACGTTTTATTATTTGCTGCATTTTTTATGTTGATAACTAAGAAGTGATATAATTAGGAATAACCGTTTATTTATTTATCTTTGCATTAATGAAAAGAATAGAGTTAAATCGAATTATTGTTGGAGATTGCTTGGAGGTTATGAAGAAACTTCCAGACGGTTGTATTGATTTAGTTATTACTTCACCACCATATAATTTAAAAAACTCTACTGGGAATGGTATGAAAGATGGACGTGGTGGAAAATGGAAAAATGCAGAGTTAGTAAAAGGTTATGCTGATCATGATGACTGTATGCCCCATAGTGAATACGTGCAATGGCAAAGAGCTTGTTTAACTGAAATGTTGAGAATTATTCCTAAACATGGAGCGATTTTTTACAATCATAAATGGCGCGTACAAGATGGGTTGTTGCAAGATAGACACGATATCTTAGAGGGGTTTCCTGTACGACAAATTATTATATGGAAACGTAAAGGTGGAATTAATTTTAATGCTGGTTATTTTCTACCCACTTACGAAGTCATTTATTTAATTGCTAAGCCCGATTTTAAATTAGCACCTAAAGCGAATGCTTTTGGAGATGTTTGGGATATAAAACAAGAAAGTAAAAATCCGCATCCTGCTCCTTTTCCAGTTGCATTAGTCAACAGAATTATCACTTCAACAACGGCAAAAACAATTTTGGATCCATTTATGGGCTCAGGAACAACGGCAATCTCTGCTTTAATGCATGACAGACAATATCTTGGAATTGAGTTGTCAAAAGAATATACTGAAATGGCAAATAAGAGAATAAAGGATTTTCTACACAATGATATATTTGCTAATGTAAAACAACAGTCTGTAGGATGAGTGAAAGTGATATTTTAAAAGTTTTTCAAAACCGATGGCAAAACGTATATTGGTTTTCGAGAATGTTAATTGGTAATGACAAGTATGGAGGAATCGGTAAAGAAACTGAATTATTATCTAAAATAGCCAGTAGTCTACGTATTATAGCTAAGGAAAGTCTCGGAGTAGATACATTAGCTTTGCAGAAAAACACTCTCCGTAATATTCTTAAAGACAGATTTAAGAATGCAAAATCACGGCAAAAAAGGATTGAACGCTTCATTAATGAGTTAAATGAAGAAATAAATACTTTGGAAGATATGGAAGTGTTTGTTGTGACTTGTGAGAACATAATGATCCCTTTGAATCAAGCTATTCAAAATATTCCGAGTAATGATAGAGAGTACACTTTGAATATTGCAAAGTCTTATCTTGATGTACAAGGCGCAAATGGTTTAGCTACAATAATATCTTTGTGGGACGATTTAGGCGTACGCGGATGTTTAACTGCTGAGCGAACGGAAATAGTAAGAGCCTTTACAACGCTAAGAATTCTTTTATCAAAAAGTCACAAAACTGATGAAGAGGACAAAGATATTATCCTGTCTGCTTTCGTTCAAGAGTTTGAGAGAAGAGCCGGTCAAAAAAGAAAACAACGAGCAGGTGGTAGTCTCGAGGATGTGACAGATTTTATTTTAGATTACTACAAGATAAAAAGAGCTGAGTCTCCTGCTCACTTTCAGGCTGATATTGAGGTGGACAACTGGGTGAAAACAAAGGATGGTTGGTTAATAGGAATTTCTTGTAAAAGAACTCTACGTGAAAGATGGAAACAAGTTTCTTCTGCCGATGCAACTATTTTGAGTAAATTTAAAATAAAACATATCTATCACGTCGTTACTTATGATGAGGATTTATCTGATGATAAATTAACCTTGCTTGGAGGCTTAAGGCATGTCTTTTATTTGCCTGATGACAGTAGAAGATTAGAATATGCCAGCAAGCACGTTGGAATGAAAAATTATGTAAGACCAATCTCCCAGTTGATTAATGATATAAACAGTCAAATATAAAGAGAAATCAAGTGAAGTTTTAGTTATCTACCGCCCAGGTCAGTACCGCGCCGGGTAACATTTCATAGTGAATTTGAAACGTTTTCCGATGTTCGGTTTTCGTCTCATACGCTTGAAAAATACCTTTTTTCTGCGGTGTGAAGGGAAGAATGTGAAGATGCTTCTTGAAATCTATTTCGCCCTCTTCCATTATTTTAAACATCGTTTCTTTGGCAGACCAATGCAGCAACTGATGAATAACCTTTTGCGCAGAATCGATAAATTCTTTTTCCGAAATAAACTTCCCCGCGACTTTGCTTACTCGCCCCGAAATGGTCTCCACATCTATTCCTACGGAATAGTGTTTGTGCAACAATATTGCCCCGTAATTTTTTGTATGCGAAATACTTATTTTGTAAGAATCATCGATTAAGAACGGCCTACCATCGGGTTGATTACCGATAACCCTCTCATCACCCAAAAGTTCAAAAAGTAAAACGCGTGTTGTAAGCCACTCGATTATTCTTCTTTGGGAACGCATGTTGGAAATGTAGTTTTCTGCCTCAATTTGTTGTTTGTCGGGTAATAGATTGAGCAATGCTTCAGGTTTACCGGTAATTTTTCTAATACCGATAAGCCCGCCTCCGTCAATATGTTCCTTACGAAGAAGCATTTTAGTTGGACAAAATTTTTGAATAGTTAAGATTCAGAAGATTCGTTTCTTGCGGGAATAAACCGGACTTTCACAATTCGACGTTTGCTCATTTCTTCCGCCTGAAATCCATATTTTTTATATTCCACCAATTCTTTCCGTTTTGGAAAATCGCCTTTCA
The DNA here is from genome assembly GCA_964557135.1 of uncultured Petrimonas sp. Taxonomy (GTDB): domain Bacteria; phylum Bacteroidota; class Bacteroidia; order Bacteroidales; family Dysgonomonadaceae; genus Petrimonas. The sequence goes on from CAZKZB010000066.1 coordinate 13,733, forward strand.
ACTCCAACATCAATCCGGCAATGGTATCGGCATCTTCCTGTATTTTTTCGAAATCCCTTTCTGGAACACCCGTTACTTCGATGAAATCTTCGAGCGATGTTTTTCCTTCGAAAATATACGACCCGTCTTGAGCGAGGGTGTAAAAAGGCTTTTCTTCTTCGTCGTACTCATCGCTGATGTCGCCCACAATCTCTTCCAGAATATCCTCCATCGTAACAATTCCGGTAGTGCCGCCGTACTCGTCCACCACAATTGCCATGTGGTTTTTATTGGCTCGGAACTCTTCCAGCAGGTCGTCAATTCGTTTTGTTCCGGGTACAAAATAAGCCGGTCGGATAAGCGATTGCCAGCGGAAACTATCCGTTTTAATAAGGTGTGGCAACAAGTCTTTTACATACAAAATTCCCTGGATGTTGTCGGGATTTTCTTCGAAAACGGGAATACGCGAAAAACCGGCTTTCACGATAAAACTGATAACTTCTTTAAACGATGTTGCAATATCAATGGCCACCATATCGGTGCGTGCAACCAAAATATCGTCCACTATTTTATCCCTGAAACGGATAATGCCTTCGAGCATATCTTTTTCTTGTTCTTGCGTTATTTCACTTGATGTGATTTCGAGCGCTTTCGACAAATCGTCCATCGATATTTCGTAACGTTTTTGAATAACACTTTTACTGAAAATATTACTGGTCTTTACCAGCAGCGACGAAAAAGGAGTCATCAACTTGTTCAGAATCTCAATGAACCGCGAATTATTGCGAACAAAAGAAAGCGATTGATGCGAGGCGTACGTTTTGGGAATAATTTCCACGAAGAAAAGTATAAAAGCAATAATGATTAGCAGTTCCAGTACAATTTTATTGTGGTTGTCTGAGAAGAAAGGGATGAGATTCAACAAATAAAAAAGCAGTGTAACAATAGTTATATTCAGAAAGTTGTACGAAACAACAATGGCACTTAACAATTTCTCCGGTTTTTGGAGCAAACGAGAAACACGTACCGACTTGGGACGCATATCGGTGTGAATTTCTTCAGATTCTTCCTGAGTGAGGGAAAAGAACGCAATTTCCGAGCCGGAAATAATAGCATTTACAAAGGTGAGTACAAGGGTGAGTATAATTAATATATAGTCGATAGCCGACAATGTGACGGCCTGTACATCGGAGTATATAAACGAAAGAGGATCGGGATCCAAGGGTGGAAAATTTAGTGAAACAAAAGAGAATGTTTCCATCCCACACTAACGGGATTAAAACATTCTCTGCAAAATTACGATGTTTTTTTAAAACGGCAAATCATCTGCTTCAGAATTATTGCTCAAATCTGCCGGCTCGCTGTATGAAGAGTCAGATTTATCGCTCTGATTACCTGAACTATCTCCTGAACCGGCTCTGCGGCTGAGCATTTCTACATTATCGGCATAGATTTCGGTGATATATCTTTTTACACCGTTCTGATCGTCATACGAGCGCGAACGGATTTTTCCTTCGATATACAATTGCGTACCTTTTTTTACGAATTTCTCTACAATCTGTGCCAATCCTCTCCAGCAAACAATATTGTGCCACTCTGTACGTTCGGGAACTTGAGTTCCGTTTGCTGCAGTATATCCTCTTTCGCTGGTTGCTAAAGGGAAATTTGCTTTTACGTTGTCGTTGTCAAAATACTTGATTTCCGGGTCTCTCCCTACATTTCCTACTAAAATAACTTTATTTACCGACATAACTAAAAAAAATTTGGTTTAACAAATAAATCAATTCAAAACAAAATTAGTCATAATTTTGGATTCTGCAAGTGTTTGGGGTCAAATTGTTTCGAGATATTTATGGATGAGCCTCGATACCGGATATTCGAAAAGAGATGCAGCCTCGATTTTAATATATATCCTTTCAACATCGAAAGGAATCCGTTCGCTGAGTTGCACCCGATAAAAATCGGCGTGAATGATGCGATGCGATAAAACGTGTTTGAGCCTGTGTTTATGTTGAAAATGAATCTCCTCGGCAGATTGAAAAAGAGCTGAAAAAAGGGGATTATCCTGCAACATTATCAAATCGTTCTGCACTGCGGTTTCGATTAACGGAAACTCATAAAGATTTTTCCAGACGTCTGCATTGTCACGCTTTTTAATATATGTGTATCCGTTCTGTTCAATGTGAAAGTAATTAAAGAAACGCTCTTTTTGAATTGTTTTCCCTTTCTTCACAGGAAAGTCGGAAACGTTCTTCTTTTCGAAAGCCAAACAAACATTTTGCAATGGGCATTCCGTACATTTTGGCTGTTTAGGTGTGCAAACAAGTGCGCCCAACTCCATAATCGCTTGATTATGGTTGCCGGGATGCTGTTCATCGAGGATAGATTGCGCGGTTTCGGAGAAAAACTTCTTTCCGGACGTGGAATCTATAGGTGTTTCAATAGCAAACAGCCGCGACAATACCCGAAAAACATTTCCGTCGACAACGGCATAAGGCAAATTGTAAGCTATCGATGCAATGGCTGCCGCCGTGTATTTACCAACGCCTTTCAGCGAAAGAATATCGTTGTACGATGTCGGGAAAACTCCATCGAAATTCTCTATGATCTGTTCGGCTGCCGTGTGCAGGTTCCTTGCTCGGGAATAATAACCTAATCCTTGCCAAACTTTCAACACTTCATCTTCGGGTGCTTCGGCCAGCGATTGTATATCGGGAAATTTTTCTACGAACCGTAAAAAGTAATCATGTCCCTGATTTACGCGGGTTTGTTGCAAAATAATCTCGGAAATCCAAATAAGGTAAGGGTCATGAGTATTTCTCCAAGGTAAACTTCGTTTATGTTGCGCGTACCAGTTTTGTAAAAGACTGCTTATCAGCTTGTCACTCTCTGTTTTATTCATTATCTTTGCATAATCAGGTACAAAACTACGTTAAAAATACATTTAACCAAGAAAATACAAGAAAAAAATAAAATAAAATCGCAATTATTTTTTGAGTTGAAAAAAAAGCTATATATTTGCAGTCCAAAATTTTAAGAATTAACTATATAATCATTAACATTAAAAAAATAATAAAATGACTAAGGCAGACATTGTAAACGAAATTGCAAAGAATACGGGTGTCGACAAAGCATCTGTTTTGGCAACAGTGGAATCTTTTATGGAAGTTGTAAAAGATTCGTTAGCACAAAATGAGAACGTTTATTTAAGAGGTTTCGGTAGTTTCATCGTAAAAAAAAGAGCACAAAAAACAGCTCGCAACATCTCTAAAAATACAACAATCATTATCCCGGAACACAATATACCCGCTTTCAAACCTGCAAAAACGTTTGTTGCTCAAGTTAAGGATAATAATAAATAATTAAGTTACTGTAAATTTTAAAAATTAAAAAAGATGCCAAGCGGAAAAAAAAGAAAAAGGCATAAAATGGCTGTTCACAAACGGAAAAAAAGACTGAGAAAAAATAGACATAAAAAGAAGAAATAATTTTTTCGGAAGTTTTTTAAACACAATTATATACAGGAACAAACTTAAAAGGTTAATATCTGAAAAGTTTGTTCTTTGTATATAAGCATTTTAAACGTGTTCGTGAGAACACTATTTTCTGCTCGGAGGAGCAGAAGCCTAATTAATTAAACATTAAAAATAAAAATTGTGGCAAGCGAACTTGTAGTGGATGTGAAACCCAAAGAGATTACGCTGGCGGTTCTCGAGGATAAAAAACTTGTAGAGTTACAACAAGAGAGCCAGAGCGAATCTTACG